>NZ_SIRE01000005.1 GCF_004307995.1 Paenibacillus thalictri
CGTCCGCGGGTAAGCAACGACAACCCGTATGCGGAGTCTGTTTTCCGTACGTGCAAGTACCGCCCTAACTATCCAGCTAAGGGCTTCTCAGACCTGGCTGAAGCGCGAGAATGGGTGCTGAATTTTGTTCGCTGGTACAACGACACGCATCGTCATAGCGGCTTAAACTTCATTACACCAAGCCAACGCCACCAGGGACTAGCCGATGAAGTGTTCAATAGACGGAAGGAAGTCTACGCGGCTGCAAAAGCCAAGCATCCGAATCGATGGTCGGGCGAAATTCGCGACTGGAACCTGGAAGAAAAAGTATGGCTCAACCCGGAAAAGGTTGCGCTTATTCAGGCTGGGGAAAAATCTTTGTCTTGACATTTCATAGTTTATAGAGTTAACGACAACTAGCTTGACAAACGCCGAATACGGCGTGTTCGTTTATTGAAATTACTATGATTTGAAATTCGATAAAAGTACTTGGAAATCCTTCTGGAAAATCAAATCACTTTGGAATGTAGCTCGTATGTATACGTACGCTGCAACGTTCAGAGCTGACTCAATTGCAAAAACGCCGGTTGTCTGTAGGAAAGAGCAGTTGCCGGCGTATCTCGCGCTATTAGCTGTTTTAAATACGCTATTGTTATGGTGCCTAATCGATTGTTTCATCGTAATTAAAGGCCGCCCTCCGAAGTGACATCAGAGGGCGGCCTAGTGACTAACATAAACTAAAAAATTTCATTGTTTCTATCCACGCAGCCACGATGGGAAGCGACATTGTAACAATATACATTGTAGAATATTATCAAACTTTTTTAATGCTAGCAACATTTATAATTTTAATGTGGCTCTACACCAAAGTCAGCCCTTGTCGGCAATCCGGATGGCTTCCGGAGTGCACTCTGCAAACCAAATATGATAATAAGGGGCTAAGTCCATCACCACTGCTTTTCGGACGAAGGGCCAAAAACTCCGGCTGTTGCCTTGCGTAGACGAGCGTGGGCAGACCTCAATATGAATCGATTGCTCATTGATTTCCAATACTTCCAACATGAAAAATTCTGGTAAATTAATGAAAGTATGGTATAATAGTAGTGCATCTATCGTTCCCTCTATGGATTGGTCGCACCACCATTTTACGGAATGTGCAGGTGGTTTTCTATTTGTCTCAACTCAGCATAACAATCCGTTGTTTACAAACGCTATGTTTAATTTGGGAAATTTAATGTTCAATGATATTTTATATTTATGTTAAATAAATGATTGACTCGCAGAAATAGTTGGATTAATGTGGATTTAGGAATAATTATAATAATGTGGGTGATGTTGGAAGTGTGCGTGAAACTGGTTCATGTAAGGCTTTTTTCGTTACTTGTCCCCTTTTTTCGTTCTTACGATTACTTGCCAGAAGAAAAAGTTGTTCGTATCCTCAACGTAATGACAAATCATCCGGACAATCCGCTTGAATCAGGAAGAATCAAAGTTTGGGCGGCGGCTGTTGCTCATGTGGCGATGAACTACGATGATCAGTATCGGCGCCGAGCTTTGTACCAATCTGATTTTATCAGTGAACATTTTGGTATCTCACCGATAACTCTTAACAAAAAATCCAGTTATGTAAGCAAATTAATGAATGAGACCCAATGATATGTAAGCGCTAACAAAAAACTATCCATTCTTGTTCAAGGGGGGATTATGTGAAATACGCCCATTCCCAGCGCGATCCGCTGACAGGCCAGCTTCTTCCAAAGGAGAAGTGGCACACGCTGCCAAAGCATCTTCATGACACGGCTGAGAATGCAACTAAACATGCAGAGTATTTTCAAAACGGGAGTATAGGAGAAATTCTTGGCTACATCCATGATTACGGCAAAAACTCGCCGGAATTCCAGCAACGTTTGGAAGGCTCCAATAAACGTGTCGATCATAAAACTGCCGGCGCTTTGCTTGTAAATCAGCATTATCCATACCCTTATGGATTGGCTATGGCTTATGCCATATACGGACATCACGGAGGACTGCCTAATCATATTTCACGGGGGCCTCTTATTGGTCTAGAGGAAGTGCTGCGGAAAAACAAATTTTCCATTATCGATAAAGAGCAGCCTGTTCTTCCGCGACTTGTCGTGTCTACTGCTATACAGCAACTTGAAAAAGGCTCTAATCCAGGCATCACCTCGTCTCTGTGGATTCGTATGTTGTACTCATCTTTAATTGACGCGGATTATTTGGACGCGGAGCGATATTTTCAGCCCGACAAAGCAGCTCTGCGCAATCAATTTCCATCTATTGAACAATTGCAAACATTATTTCAGCCTACCATACAAGAGTTGTTAAGCAAGCCGCTGCATAATCATGTATTTGAGGCGCGGCGTAACGTACTGCTTAGCTGTTTGCGTGCAGCGGAAGGGCCCAGAGGTTTTTATACACTTACTGCTCCGACCGGAAGCGGTAAAACATTTGCTTCACTTGCATTTGCACTCGAACACGCGGTTCAACATCACATGCGGCGGGTGATTGTGGCGCTGCCCTTCACGTCCATAATTGAACAGACGGCCGACGTCTACAGAGGGGTTTTGGGGCAAAATTCAATTCTTGAGCATCACAGTAATGTTGTATTTCATCAGGATAAGGAAACGGAGTTCGACCCAAGACAGCTTGCCAGCGAGAACTGGGAAGCCAGCCTGATTGTTACTACCAATGTGCAATTGTTTGAAAGTCTTTTTTCCGCAAAACCGTCAAAAGCACGTAAGCTTCATCAGCTTGCAGGCAGTGTCATCATTTTGGATGAAGCCCAAGCGCTGCCCAGCGGACTGCTGCTTCCTTCGCTGGCCGCTCTTCAATGTCTTTGCGCCGATTATGGCGTAACCGTATTGTTTTGCACAGCAACACAACCTGCGCTTAAGCCGGAATGGTTTGATCGTATCCAGCCGCCGACAGAAATCATCGACGATCCGAAGTCGCTATACCGTAATTTGAAACGTGTCGATGTTTCGAATATCGGCAAAAAAAGTGCCGGAGATTTGGCTGCACTGCTTGCTTCGCACCAAAGGGCCTTATGTATTGTGAATTCGCGGAAACAAGCACAACGTTTGTACAAACTACTGCCCGAAAAAGAGGGCATCATTCATTTAAGCGCTTTGATGTGCGCGGAGCATCGTTCCAAGATGATAAAAATGATTAAAGATATGCCAAAGGATGCAAGATGTATCGTCATCGCGACGACTCTTGTTGAAGCGGGAGTTGATTTTGATTTTCCGATTGTTTACCGTGAAATGGCCGGTATAGAGTCGATCTGTCAGGCGGCGGGCAGGTGCAACCGCGAGGGCAATTTGGAGATCGGCTATATGTATCTTTTTGAATTTTCCGATACCTCTGCGCGTACAAGCTGGTTTTCCGACAAAGCTGATTTGGCCAAGCTCGTATTGAGAAAATTCCCTGATCCTTTGGAGCCAGATGCGATTCATTACTATTTTAAACAATTTTTCGGGTTTGAGCGCAAAAAACTTGATCAATATAACATTTTAGGCAATTTAAATGCGGGTGCGGATCAATACTCGTTTCAATTTGCTGAAGTGTCCCGTTTGTTCAAATTTATTAAAGAAGATACGGTTTCCGTTGTCATTCCTTATGATCGCGACGCCGTCCATCTGTTAGAAGAAGCGCAGCGGTCATTGTATCCGGGCAGCTTCAGCCGCAAGCTCCAACGTTACACCGTATCGTTATATCCCCAGGAGCTTGAGCAGCTTAAACATACAGGGAGACTAGGGAATATCGAGAACTCCCTATTTTATCTGACTTCATTGAAGGGAGGAATAAGCGGCGAGATCAGCGATCTTTATAGCGAACAACTTGGATTAATCATTCAAGCGGAGGAGGAGTAGACGTTATGGGGTACGGCATTACTTTGCAAGTAAGCGGCGATTATGCTTTGTTCACGAGACCCGAGATGAAAGGTGAAAGAGTTAGTTATGACGTAATGACGCCATCGGCTGCCCGAGGAATACTGGAAGCAATCTTGTGGAAACCCGCCATCAAGTGGATTGTCGATCGGATCACCGTGCTTAACCGGATTGACTTTGAATCTATCCGACGGAATGAAGTGGGTTCCAAAATACCTCCACGCAACGTTACCGCCGCTATGGGCGGGGCTCATGTCGATCTGCACCAATATCCTTCGGAAGATAGGCAGCAGCGGGCATCCCTTGTGTTACGAAATGTCGCTTATTTGATCGATGCACATTTTGAAATGAATCCGAGCAAAGTCGGGGAGACGGATACGCCCGAGAAGTTCTACAATATGTTTCTCAGACGCGCGAGGCAAGGACAGTGTTTCCATAATCCATATTTGGGCTGCCGCGAATTTGCGGCCCGGTTTCAATTGATCGACCATACTGAGCAGCGTCTAGCCAGCCATTATGCCGATATTGAGGAAATGGATTTAGGATGGATGCTGTGGGATATCGAATATGGGGAAGAGCGGGGGAAAGGGAAAACGATGTATTCGTTTCAGCCCAAGTTTTATCGTACTATGATGCGCAATGGAGTCATTGAAGTTTCACGTGAGGTGGGACTATGATTCTGCAATCGCTTGTTGCCTATTACGATCGGATGGCAGAAGAGTATCCTTTGGACGTGGCTCAACCGGGTTATGCGGTCACGCCGATCTCCAAATGTATTGTCATTGACGAAGAAGGCGAGGTTCTGATTGTCCTTAACCGGATGATAGCAAGGGAGGTTACAGGCAAGAATGGGAAAAAGGAAACCAAATTTTTTCCCGAACGAATGATCACCCCGCAGCAGCCCAAACGTTCGGGAAGCAGGCCGGAAGCGGCATTTTTATGTGAAAATGCTAATTTTCTGTTCGGTATATACGGCGATCAGGCTGGAGCTGATTATCGTTTTGAAGCCAGCGGCAAGCTGCACGAGCAAGTGCTGCATGATGTGGACGACAAAGGGGCGCGGGCTATATTAGCCTTTTTTAGAAAACGCAAGCCCGGTTCTCTCGACTACGGTAATGTAGATATGAGTAGTCTGAACGATGGAGGAAATATCGTATTTAAACTGGAAGAGGATACGGATCAATATATACATGAACGTGATGCCATTAAGGATGCTTGGGAGAAGTTTTTGAGCGGCAAATCCGAGGGGGCGTCTATCGGACAATGTCTGGTAACTGGGAAGATTGGACCCATCGCTCGCATCCATGGCAATCTGGAAGGGTTTGGACAGGACAAGCCAACCCTTGTCGGTTTTAATCAGAGCAGTTTTGTCTCCTATGGCAAAGAAAAAGGGGATAATGCGCCAGTTTCCGTAACGGCGGCATTTAAATACGTAACTGCGTTAAATATGCTGATTAGCGACAGGGATCATTGTGCGAATATTCATGGCGATAAGCTGCTGTTCTGGGCGGAAAAAAGAGCCCCTCTGGAGGAACAAGCCGTAGCTGCAATGATTCGTGGTCAAAGACCTGAAGCCGACAGCAAACTCGACGCTGTTACAGGACGGAAAATGGCTTCCGTCATGGAGCATTTGTACAAAGGTACACGGCCGGAAGAGCTTGAACTGGATATCAATGTACGTATCTTTGTACTTGGAATAACCGCCAATAAAACAAGGACGGTAATTCGCTTTTTTTATGTGAATACGTTTGGACAGATCATTGAGCGTTTCCAGCAGCATCATCGCGACATTTATATAGAGGGCCCGGGATGGGAGCCCGAACATCCGTCATTTGACAAAATTTTGATTGAAACTGCGGTTCGCAGAGAAAGCCGTAACGTTCCCGCGCCTCACCAGGTTGCGCTTGTTCGCAGTGTGATGAACAGTACAACGTATCCGAACAGCTTGTTTATCGCTATGCTGACCCGCGTTCGTGCAGAGGCCTCAGCGGACATGAAATTAGCGATTAACCGGACACGCATCGGATTTATTAAAGGTTATTTGAACCGAATAGCTCGTCAATCCCAACAAAAGGAGGAGTTTGGAGTGACTTTGAATTACGGTGAAACTTCTATTGCATATAAACTTGGTTGTATATTGGCGATTCTGAACAAGGCACAATCGGATGCTCTGGAGAAAGTAAACGCTTCGATTGTGGACAAATTTTTAAGCGCGGCCTTAGCCAGCCCACAACAGGTCTTCCCAACCTTGCTGAACAATTCGGAGAACCATTTCTCCAAAAGCAAAAAATATTTCACAAGAAAATTGTTACTGGAGGTCATGGAACATATTCCGCCTGAAGGTTTTCCCAAAACATTAAATGCGGAAGGACAAGGACAGTTTCTTGTCGGGTTCTACCATCAACAGCAGATGTTTTTTAAAGGCAAGGATAAACAGGGAGCAGAAGATCAACCGACGGAAGAAGCGGTTTTGGAACACGAAGATGCACATTCATTTACTTTGGGAGGTTCTAATCCATGAGCGAAGTATTAAAAAACCGATACGAATTTGTGCTCTATTATGATGTAGAAAACGGTAACCCGAACGGTGACCCGGACGCTGGAAATATGCCCCGCATTGATCCGCAAACAGGGCATGGCATCGTCAGCGATGTGTGCTTGAAGCGCAAGGTGCGGAACTTTGCGCAGTATGCCAGGGAAGGCGAAGACGGGTTCGATATTTACGTTAGCGAGGGCGCCGTCCTGAACAATAAACAGAAGGAAGCCTACGAGGCTGTCGGCATCACCACGAAGGACAACCGGGACGATAAGTTGACCGCGCAAGCTTATATTTGCAAACGGTTTTTCGATGTGAGGGCATTTGGTGCAGTGATGGATACGGGAGATTTCAAGTGCGGGCAGGTGCGGGGACCGATTCAGCTTTGCTTCTCCAAAAGCGTTGATCCCATTTTTCAGCAGGAGGTTACCATTACCCGGATGGCTTCAACTACAGAAAAAGAAAAAGCTTCTGAAAACCGCACCATGGGAAGAAAATATATCATACCGTATGGGTTGTATCGGGTCGAAGGGTTCGTCTCGGCCAAGTTTGCCCAAAAAACCGGATTTACCGAAAACGATCTCTCCTTCTTTTTCGAGGCAGTTAAGCTGATGTTCGATCATGACCGTTCTGCATCGCGGGGAAAAATGTCGGCACGGAAGTTGTTTGTATTTAAGCATAATTCCGAGCTGGGCAGCGCGCCAGCTGCAACTCTTTTCGATCTCATTGACGCCAAGCTGCGCGACGAGTCCCAGCCTCCAAGATCGTACAGCCAGTATGAGATTACTGTTCATAAAGATGCGGTTCCAGCAGGAGTGGAATTGATGGAGATGCTGTAGCATTGTTTGTAGTTGTCCATCAGATTTTTTTCTTGTATTTCGCACCAAGATCAATGCCGCATCCCTCGTGGATGCGTGGATTGAATTGGCTACACCGGTGCGAGTCCGGCGCTGATGGGATATTGCGCAGAGCGCAATATCTCATTGGTCTTTTATACCCAAAGCGGCAGGTTTCTGGCAAGAATCATCGGGGAAAGCAAAGGCAATGTCGTTTTGCGGAAGAAGCAATACCGTGTCTCTGATGACGAGGTTATGTCTGCAAAGCTGGCCCGTAATTTTATAAGCGGGAAAATTTACAATCATAAATGGATAATTGAAAGAATGACGCGGGAATATCCTTTGCGGATTGATGTGACCCGGTTCAAAGACGTTTCGCAGCAGTTGTCCGCGCTCCTCATTGACGTAAGGGAATGTGAGGACCTGGAGCGGTTACGGGGGCTGGAAGGTCAAGCGGCCAGCAGTTACAATAAACTGCTCGACCCGATGATTTTTCAGCAAAAAGAAGATTTTTACTTTCATTCCCGTTCCCGCAGACCGCCGCTTGATAATGTAAACGCCATGTTGTCATTTGCTTATTCGTTGCTTGCTAACGATGTGGCGTCTGCTTTGGAGGGTGTCGGTTTGGACGCTTATGTCGGGTTTCTGCATCGTGATCGGCCGGGACGAGTTTCTTTGGCGCTGGATATGATGGAGGAACTGCGGGGTGTCTATGCGGATCGATTTGTATTGTCGCTGATCAATAAGAAGATTATGGGCAAGGAAGATTTTTTGAAAAAAGAAAACGGGGCCGTCTTCATGAAAGATGAAGCGAGAAAAAAGTTTTTGGCCGCTTGGCAAGAGCGGAAACAAGAAAAGCTGACGCATCCTTACCTTGGCGAGAAAATTTCATGGGGGCTGGTCCCGCATGCTCAGGCTTTATTGTTGGCGCGACACTTGCGTAATGATCTCGATGAATACCCACCTTTTATGTGGAAGTAGGTGAATGAATGGATGCTGGTATTGATCACGTATGATGTCAGTACGGTTAGCAGTGCAGGGCAAAGAAGATTGCGGCAGGTATCCAAAGTATGTCAAAATTACGGACAACGCGTTCAAAATTCCGTGTTCGAATGCATTGTAGACGCTGCTCAATTGGCTGTGTTGAAGTTAAAGTTGCTGGAGCTTATTGATGAAGACCAGGATAGCCTGAGATTCTATCAATTAGGCAACAACTACAAAAACAAAGTGGAACATGTCGGTGTGAAGCCATCGCTTGATATGGAAGGTCCATTAATATTATAGTGCGAATATGTGGTGCGAATGTGAAGCTCACATGATTTTCCCGGGACATTCGCACCGAGAATAGTAGCATGAATATCCGTTTTTGTGTTTAATTATTTTTGGAAATATGTGAATCTATTGTTTTTATTTTGATTTTGGTTGGAAATACGAAGTTCCATGCATATTTCAGGTGAAAATCGCAGTCGCATCCCTCGCGGGTGCGTGGATTGAAATGTCGCTCTGGTCGCGTCTTTCTTAAACTTATCCAGTCGCATCCCTCGCGGGTGCGTGGATTGAAATAATTTTTTGTGGCGATTGTCGCCGGTTTCTTTCGGGTCGCATCCCTCGCGGGTGCGTGGATTGAAATTCGATTTTCAGAGCGCCAAATTCGCATTAACTCAGTCGCATCCCTCGCGGGTGCGTGGATTGAAATTCCGTCCTGTTATCTGATCTTGCTTTGAAAGGAGCGTCGCATCCCTCGCGGGTGCGTGGATTGAAATGCAAAAGTAGTGTCGTAATTCTGCCATCCATTCAGGTCGCATCCCTCGCGGGTGCGTGGATTGAAATCTCCAGTGCATCAGCAGCTGGACCTCCTATTCCACGTCGCATCCCTCGCGGGTGCGTGGATTGAAATCACTTGCCAGCATCAATGAGGATACCGGTACTAGGTCGCATCCCTCGCGGGTGCGTGGATTGAAATTCTGTCAACCGTGTCAACTTTCCAAAAATAGAAAGTCGCATCCCTCGCGGGTGCGTGGATTGAAATTTTCGGACAATCAAATAATGCCAAATTATGTAAAGTCGCATCCCTCGCGGGTGCGTGGATTGAAATAACCAGATAGAAGCGTGAAGCTGTAGAGCCAATTCTTGTCGCATCCCTCGCGGGTGCGTGGATTGAAATGCGTATTGCGGCATCTTATTAAGCAACTCTTGCCCGAGTCGCATCCCTCGCGGGTGCGTGGATTGAAATATAAAAAGTCCGGTCTTAACATTTCCAGAGGTATGTCGCATCCCTCGCGGGTGCGTGGATTGAAATCCCGCCGCATCAATAGCCGTAATCTTAAATGTGTGTCGCATCCCTCGCGGGTGCGTGGATTGAAATATCGGAATGAGCGGCATTACAGCACCACCCAACCGTCGCATCCCTCGCGGGTGCGTGGATTGAAATTCCAGCTATCAACTGATAAAAAGAGCAAAATAGCATGCTTAAAACCGAGGTAGTATGATGTATTCATAAAATTGAATTGTCAGAGGTGTGGATGGTGAAATGGGAAGAAGTTCGAAAATTGTACCCTGACCGTTTTGTAAAACTCCAAATCTTAAAATCCCACATTGAAAATCAGACCAGGTATGTAGAGGATATGGCCGTTATTCAGGCTTTTGACGATGAAAAAGAGGCCACCCGGGAATTGGTCCGGTCGAAGGATGACATCCTCGTTTATCATACGGGCAAAGAAAAAATCGAAGTTCAAATCAAACAAATATTTGGATTCAGAGGACAATATGATCAACATCGTATATAAAGATGGTCTTTTAATCACGTCGATAGAGATTTTATTCCGGGGAAACTCCATCGTGATTGAAAATGTTGTTATTGATACAGGAGCCTCTGAGACGATTCTATCTCCTGATGTGGTCGAAGAAATCGGCATTTTTGCCGAACTGGACGATTATATTCATTCTTTTTATGGCGTCGGCGGAAGTCTGCATAACTTTTTTTCTAAACCTTCACAAAACCGCGACAACCCTGGATGCTGCACGCAAGTGCCTTCAGCGGTTGTCGCTTCTTTTTTTCACCTATTAAAAAATCTATGAGCCGCGGGTTGTTCATCTGTACGAAGTCGATTGCCGGCAAGTTGGCCATGGCGCGCATGCCTTGGACGAATATGTAGAGACGGACAGCATCGCCTTGCGTACTGCACTGCTGGCTCATTTGCTTGCGGAAGTGACAGCGTGATGACGTCAATGAAGCGTTGATATTGTTGCAAGAGGCTTTGATTTGATTTATGGCGCTCCCATGCAGGAATAAAGGCGAAGGCTGTCGAAATACAACAACATGCTGATCGTTCGGAGAATTCGTTATTTCACGATTACGAAAATCGATGATGAAAAGAGTCTGCTTATGAGGCTCTTTTTTCTTATGCCAATAAACGGATCACGACACAACAGAGGGGAACAATGAGATGCGCATCATTTGGGTTCTGTTCATTTTGTTTACTGCCGCGTTTACGGCAGCTCCCGCTGTCTATGCGGCTGGTACTGCCGGAGGAGCCAACATTGCCATACCCGCGGGCAACGAGCAAAGTGTTTCGATCAATCAGGACATGGACGTCTTGGAGGATCCGGATGGACAGTGGACTTTGACGGATGTGCAGTCACCCGCCGTTCAGCAGCTGTTTCGGCCGGCCAGGGGCAAATCCTCTTTTGGCTACACGTCATCGGCTTATTGGGTACGATTCACCTTAAGCAATGAGTCGTCCAACGAGCATTGGGAACTCCGGGTTATCAACTCCATCATGGATAAAATCACTGTATATCCACAGCTGCCGTTAATCACGGAGCATCGCAATTATCCCTCGTATCAGATGCATTTGGCGCGCGGAGAAGCAACGACGGTTTACATGCGTTTTGAAACGTACGGTTCGATGCTGATTCCGCTTCAGCTCACGCCAGTACCGGCTTTGTACAACACGATGTACGGAGAGTTGTTATTTTACGGCATTTATTACGGTACGCTGATGGTGATTGCGGTATTTCAATTTGTGCTTTATCTATATACCCGCAGCCGCTCTTATTTGTTTTATTTGTTTAATGTGCTGTCCTTTTGCGTCGTTTTGTTGATCTGGAACGGATTTACGCTGTCTTGGTTCGGAACGGCACGTTTGACGGGAGAGGGGCTTGTATCGGCTTCATGGATGAGCCCTTCCGCGGTGTACGATTTCTTCTATGTGCTGGGCCGCTGGTTCGGATCCTTGTTTATGACCTATATCTTACTGCCGCGAGAAAATTCCAGGCTGGCCGATTGGATCTGCCGTTTGATGAACGTGTCTTGTCCGGTCGTTTGCTGCTGCATCGTGTTGTTTTATCCGCTAGGTATGGGCAATTTCGTGTTTTGGTTTAAATACATGACTTTATTTCTGGCGGTAGTGGTCCTTATCTTATGTGCTTGTAAAGGCAGCCGAATCGCGTTGTATTTGATCATTCCGAAAATCCCCGTCGTTCTGACGACCGTCCTGCCCAAAGCGCTGCTGCTGTACGGTTCGCTCCCTACCACCGGGTTTACGCGAATTTCTTCACAGTTCGGCTTAATCGGAGATTTTGTATTTATGGCGATTCTGATGTATGCCCTTATGAACCAAATGCGCATTAAGGAGGAAACGGCGCAGCGGCAGTTGGTCAAGACGTTGTCGGATTGGAACGTTAGTTTGAAGAAGACGGTGGAAGAACAGACGCAGAGCTTGAAACGGGCGAATGACGAACTGCTTGTATCGGAATCATTCCGCACGGAAATGCTGCAAAATATTTCGCACGATGTGCGCAGTCCGCTTTCTTACGTGCAAAGCGGTGTGCAGGCGCTGCTCCATAAATTCGAAACAAGGCCGGAGCAGCAGGAGCGAATTTTACGAAATGTGTACGACAAGGTGCTTGATGTTAACCGGTTCATTGATGACCTGTTGGACTTAAGCCGCAAAGAAAACGCCGCAGCCAGCGCCGATTGGCAATTGGTTATTTTTGACGAGTGGTACGAGGAAATCGCCAAAGAGCTGGCCGCGGATATCGAATTCGCCGGACGGCGGTGCGAGCTCATGATGCCTTCCGCTTCGGATGCCGACGTACGGATGGATCCGCATTTAATCAAACGGGTGCTGTCCAATCTTGTACATAATGCGTGCAAATTTACCTCGGCTGACGGCGTGATTACTTTGCAGGCAGCGGTGAATGACGGTTCCGTCCGCATGATGGTGGGAGATAACGGTTCCGGGATTGGGCAAGACCAGCTGCCGCACGTTTTCCGGCGTTATTATAGAGAAGGCGAAGCTCAAGGTAGCGGGCTTGGTCTGGCGATAGCCAAAGAAATCGTTGAGCGGCATGGGGGCGAGATTGGGGTGGAAAGCGAGCCGGGGAAGGGCAGCAAGTTTTATTTCACGCTGCCGGTCGTCCGTTGAGCGAAATTACCGGAGGGCGAGACGGATACGCTTGCAGTCTATACGCGTAAAAAAGCAGCTGATACGGGGAGTGTTTCCTTCCTGTCGGCTGCTTTTGCTTTTTAAGACGAAGCGGGCAAGTAATCCTGTCGGATATAAAGCGAGTTTCAAACAAAATGGATGGGGCTCATCTTATTATCGGGCGTAGTCGAACTTGTACCCGAACCCTCTTACGGTTTGAATGTAACGCGGGTTGGCCGGATCGATTTCCAGTTTCTTGCGCAAATTGTGAATATGCACCTTGATCAAATCGGAAGAATACCCGTTATTTAAATCATCCCATATTAACTCATGCAGCTGTCTGGGGTGGTACACGCGCTGCGGGTTTTGCGCCAGTGTGATGAGCAGATGAAGCTCCTTGGCCAGCAAAGTGACGGGTTCGCCGTTTGCTATGACCGTCTTGCGGTCCAAATCGATCTCCAGCCCCGGAAACGTCAGCTTGTTGCCGGCTTGTTTGGTTGCCGTCAGCAGCGCCCCCCAGCGCATATGCGACTTTACTCTTGCCACCAGCTCCAATTGATCAAACGGTTTTGTCAAATAATCGTCGCCGCCCGCCTGCAGGGAAATTAATTTATCGCTTTGCAGTTTATTGCCCGTTAGAAATAAAATAGGCAGCGGATAGATGCTGCGGATGTTGCGGCATAATGTGATGCCGTCCGTATCCGGCATTTGAATGTCCAGAACAATTAAATCCGGCTGGTTGTTATGAAGTTGGGCCATGCATTGTTCTCCATTAAAGGCCTGTATGACATGAAAGCCCTCCGCCGTCAGAAACAGATGCAGCATCTCTTGAAATGGAACATCGTCATCCACTGTTAAAATTGTTGCCGCCATGACTTACTTCCCCTCTTATCGTACGCAAACAAATGATCTTTCTATTTATGTATTTTAACAATTTTTCGGCAAAAGAACAGCTATATTTGGCTGCAAGGCGAGGTTGCGCAGCGATTATGAACAGCAGCGGATCGTCAGTCCGTGCCGATCAGAAAAATTTTTTTTGGATTTTACCACAATTTAACCTTGGGCGTTCATACTGAACTTGCCATACATAAGGCTGCTTATTGAGATTAGGAAAGTGGTTCGTAGCCAATCCCCCATTGCACGGATCGTTGTCTCCTGCCCTATACTTACTCGATAAGCATCATTATGCCATGGAGGCCATCTTCTTAAGCCTCGTGAGCGCATATGGCCGATTGAGAGCATTTGTCTTAAGAAAAAACCTAACGTCAGTTAGGTTTTTTCTCAGTGGGATGATCCGCAGTTGTATTGGGTTAAAACGGCAGGAGGGAATATCCATATATGAGCACATGGGTGTCGCAATCGGAGCTTTGGCCATGGCAGAAGGATCATGACGAAGAACATGGCATCCATACGGAGACTGGCGAAGGAGCGCCATTCTTAATGACAAGCAATCCGGTTATTGCTTCTTCTTACGCGGAAATGATATTTGAATTTATGCGCGATAGAGCTCAGTTGTGCGAACATAGCAAGCAGCCGGTATATATTGTGGAGCTTGGCGCCGGAACGGGGCGGTTCTCCTTTCAACTGCTGCGGCATCTGATCTATCTATGCGAACGCAGAGCGTTTCCCGCTTCGGGTTTCCGTTATATTATGACCGCCAACTCCGCTGAAAGCATCGATTTTTGGTTATCCCATCGGCAATTGGAGCCGTATACGGAGGGTGGCATGCTGGACTTCGCTTTATTTGACGCGGTGACGGATACCCGCCTTTCATTGTTTATTCAGGGAGAAACCATCGATACGGGTCAATTGGATCATCCGGTTGTGGTTGTGGCTAATTTTTTTTTCGAGGGCATGCCCCAAGACCATCTTTATTTCAACGAGGATAAGTTGTTTACCTGTTCGGTGCCGGCGGATGTGCCGGAAACTTGCAACGGCGATAAGGCTATTGGCTCGCGAAATCCGCTTCTGACCTACGAGCCGATACATGCCGGAGCATATTACGAGAAAGAGCCGTATATGAACGAGCTTCTGGAGTTGTATAAGCAATCGCTGCACAATACGCACCTGCTTTTTCCATATACGGCGATCCGCTGTCTGGAACGGCTTCGCGGACTGTCGCGGGAAAAAGGGATGCTGTTGTTATCGGCGGATAAGGCGCTGACAACGGCTTCCGAGCTCGAGCGTTACGGAACCCCGGCCATGTTTGCCGTGCAAGAAAAGCAATGTCCGCTCACCCTGAATTATCATGCAATCGAAGCTTATTATTTGCGGTTCGGCACCGCTTGCCATTTCACGGCATTTTCGGAAAATAGCTTGTTTATGGCCACTCTGCTGGCGGTTCCTTGGCCGGGAGCGTACCGCAATACGGAATTGGCGTACGGGCGCTGCTTGCAGCATGTTCATCCCGGCGATTTCTACAAGCTGATGCTTCAATATAAAAGCCGTTGTCCCGGTATGGGGGTTAGGGAAATTATCGCCTGGATTCGCTTAAGCGGATATGACGACCACTTTCTGCGAGCTGCCGCCGCTAGGCTTTTGGACATCACGGAAGAAGCCGACGAACATGAAAAGACGGAATGTTGTGCAGTCATCGACCGCGTATGGGACGGATATTATGTGGACAGTCCATGCGACGACTTGGCGTTTACATGCGGAGAATTGTGCTTCAAAATGGGCAAGTATGCGCTGGCCGCCGGCTGGTTCGAAAAATCGCGGGCGTTTGCCTCCGACGCTTCGTCCCTTGCTGTCGAATATAACATCGCTTTGTGTTATTTCAAACTTCAGGATGAGCGTGTGGCATCCTCTTATGTTCAGAAGGTGCTTGACGTCCCTCCGCGCCAGTAGCATGCAGCGTAAAAAATAAAGTGCCGATAAACAGGGCCGTTCCTAGGGGATCGGCCCTTAAATTAATGTTTACACACGCAACATGATCGTTTTACACATGCGGATAGTTCCTTTTCTTGATCTCAGGCTTTATAATGAGAATTATTATCAATGCCTGGGGCGTGTCGTTGTGATGAATATTCAGGATCAGATTATGTTATGGAACTATGCGGTGATCAAGGTCATGGATGTACGCCGCTTGAAGATGACGGACGGTGAAGAGCTGCATGGCTACCGGCTGCCTGCCAGCGCATTTTTGCAGCCTACGCGGGGGAGCGCCATGGTTTGTTTGGACGGAACGGCTTATCCGATGAAACCGCTGCATGTCCTGCATGGAGGCAAAGGTACATATTTGGATATTGTCCGGACGGAGGACGATTTCGAGTATTATCTCGTATTCTACAGTGCGGCGATTTCGCTGCCTAGCCGGCAAGAGTTGCAGCAGCTTCTGGAGCGCGGCAATCCATTTGAAATGCAATATGGATTCGAGCCGTATTCGCCGGTTCCGCTGCTGCTCAAGCTCGAACAAATGGACAAGGAATGGCGGCAATCGGGCATGCTGGAACGGTTTCATGTCAAAGCGCTGTTTTATCAATTTGTTTACGATGTGCTGCGGCAGCTGCATTCACAAGATGTGCCGATCAAAAAAGCGGACCTCGTATCGCAAGCTCTCCGTTACATGGACGAGCATTATGCGGATCCGATATCCCTGGAGTCGCTGGCTGAGCTGTTCGGCTGCAGTCCACGGCACCTGGTGCGGTTATTCCAGGAACGGCTTGGGCAAAATCCGCTGGATTATTTGCTTGAGGTGCGGATGGAGATTGCCAAACGCTTGATCCTCACGACGGACGCGACCGTTCAGGAAATTGCGCACGGACTTAGCTACCAGGACCGCTATTATTTCAGCCGTTTATTTAAGAAACATGTGGGCATCTCCCCAAATCATTACAAAGCGCAGGTGGCGCAGCCCGTTCGTCCGAATCGTACATTAGCCGTGTCCGAATCGTCCATTGGCAAGCGCCGGCTCGGGCGTTATATTGTTAATGGTGTTGAGAATCATTATCAATATAGACGTAAAGGGGCACTACAAATGAACACATTTAGGAAAAAAACTCCCATGGCCGTCAATCTGCTGCTGATTGTTGCTTTGCTGCTGTCTGCATGCGCAAGTACGCCAAATTCGAACGGCGCGGGCGGAAGCTCGCAGGTGTCGCAGAATAACACGCAGAGCAGCCAAACCGCTGCGCCCGCCGTAAGCCGAAAAATTGTCGATGATCGCGGGGAAACGATTGTTTTTAACAAACCGGCCAAAACGATTCTGACCTTTCCGAAGCCGCTCGCCGAAACGGCGATTGCAATTGCCGGTGGCGTGGATCGTTTGGTCGGGATTCATCCCGCGTCGAAAACGTTAATTTCGCAAAGGGTGCTGAGCAAATATTATCCGCAAATCAACCAAATTAACTCTTCGTTTACCGTAGAGGGCGGATTTGTGCCGAATATCGAAGAGATTCTGAACATTAAGCCGGATGTCGTATTCCAATGGAATATGGGCAAGCCGGAATATTACGAATCCATGGTGAAAGCGGGGATTCAAGTCGTAACGATCGGATGGGGACCATGGGATAAAGAAATGGCGACAATCCGTATGTTGGGTACGGCGCTTGGCAATGAAGACCGCGCCGAGCAGTTGGTGAAAAACCAGGATGCGGCCAGAGCCGAAATTGAACAGCTCGTGAAGGACGTTCCGCAGGACAAACGTGTCAAAATGCTGCTGATCAGCGCGATGGAAGGCAATAAAATTTCCGTTCACGGCGACAGCAACTTTTATCATGAAATTCCCGGTGTGAAAAATGCCGCTTACCAAGAAGGGGTATCCAAAAACACGATGCAGGTGAGCGTCGAGCAAATATTGGCCTGGAACCCGGATATGATCGTGATCCATGAAGGCGCGGTCGGCGTCAACCCGTCAGCAATTTACGAGCACCCGCAGCTTAAAGAGCTGACGGCGGCGAAAAACAAAAAAGTATACAAGCTCCCCGAATTCGCTTTAATGTCGCATATGGCATCGCTCACCTGGTATTGGTACGGGGCGCTGGCTTATCCGGATAAGTTCTCGACGGTGAATATGAGAAACGTAATTAAAGACGGCTACAAATTCTCTTACAACATCGCCCTGAAGGACGAAGAGGTCGATCAGGTGCTCAGAGTGGATGCCAATAAGGATAGTGCGCTGTACGTAAGCAAGTTCAAAAATTAAACTGATCCGAAGGAGAACTACAACCACGATGGAATATAGAGAATTAGCAAACACAGGCATTCAAATATCCCGAATCGGCTTCGGGGCGCAGCGCTTCGAGCACCCGCACGACCGAGACGCGTGTGTGGAAACCGTGCTGCATGCTTATAACAACGGCATTAATTTCTTCGATACGGCGATGCTGTATTGTGCCGACCAGTCCGAGTTTATACTGGGTGATGCCATACAGGAAATGAAGAAAGGCGAACTGCCTTTTCATATCTCATCGAAGTGTTATTACGGGGATTCCGGCAATTTCAGAGAGAAGCTGGAAACAAGTCTTCAGAGATTAGGCTTGCAGCAAATCGATTTCTTCACCAACTTATGGGGCGTCAAAAGTTACGGGGATTGGCTGGAATGTGTAAGGTTCGGGGCTGTCGATCAGATGGTGAGAGCACGGGAAGAAGGGCTGATCAAGCACGTTTCCATTACGACCCACATGCCTAGCGAGGATTTGCGGAAGGTGCTCAGCGAATACGGATTCGATATCAACATCGTTGGTTATAATGTGCTGAACGCCCCGTGGAGAACCGAAGGGATGCGCGCTTCCCACGGGCTCGGCGTAGGCAATATCGCGATGAATCCGCTGGGCACGGGTATTATTCCGCAATATGAGCACGTGTTTAACGCCATCTGTATCCGTGATCATCAGAGCATCGTTGAAGGAGCGATCCATTATATGCTGTCCAGTCCGTATGTGGACAGCGTGCTTGTCGGTTTGCGCAACAAAAGCGACGTGCAGGACGCGCTGGATTCCTTCGCCAGCTTTAAGCCGTATACCGAGGAAGAACGCCAGCTGGTGCATACAAGGCTGAAGCGGCGAATCGCCGAGCTGGATTACGATACACGCCATAAAATCGCGATGGACATATGCCAGAAAATGTATATTAACCGCGAAGAAGTCGCCGCTTTAATGGACGTTTACGTCCTGTCCATCTGGCGAAATTAGTATGGCGAATAAACATGCCGTTTTTTTCGCCGTCACCGCCGCCTTGTTTCTTGTCGCTGTCACTGCGTCTTTGTGCATGGGCAGATATACGATGACGCCGGGTGAGTTGTTTCAATCGATCTTTTCTCCAGCCAGCTTACAGCCGGGCAATGCGGGGGCAACCGTCATTTGGAGCATTCGGCTGCCCCGAGTGATTGTCGCCGCCGTAATCGGCGCCGGATTGGCCGTAGCCGGAGCAAGCCTGCAAGCGATGTTCTCCAATCCGCTGGTCAGCGAGCATTTGCTGGGGGTTTCTTCCGGCGCTGGCTTTGGCGCGGCGCTTGGTATTTATTTGTTCAGCCAAACCGTGCTTATTCAGGGGATGGCTGTTATATTCGGATTGCTCTCGATGGTCATCGCTTATTATATCAGCAAGAAGGACGGCCAGGTCAACATATTAAAGCTTGTTTTGGCGGGCATGATCACCAGCTCGGTATTTGCCGCGCTGACTTCATTGATTCAATATATCGCCGATCCGGAAAAACAGCTGCCAAGCATCTTGTTTTGGCTGATGGGCAGCTTGGCCGGCGCAACGATGAAAGATGTGACGAGTACGATTCCTTTAATCGTGCTTGGCATCGCGTTGATCTGGAAATTGCGCTGGCAGCTGAACATCATCTCGCTCAAAGAGGAAGAAGCCGTTTCCTTGGGAATAAACTTGAAGCGGATCCGCATCGCCGTTATTTTGGCGACAACGGTCATTACCGCGCTAGCTGTAGCGACTTGCGGCATGATCAGCTTTGTCGGTTTGATCGTTCCTCATTTTGCGAGAATGGTTGTGGGGCCAAACAACAAGATTTTAATCCCGGCCAGCATTGCCTTGGGGGCGGTGTTTATGGTGGCCGTGGATACGACGGCAAGAACGCTGACGTCCGCCGAAATTCCGCTGTCCGTGCTGACCGCCTTGATCGGGGCGCCGATCTTCGGATATATGCTGTACAAGACGGGAGGCGCATGGAGTGATTGAGGTTGCCGATGCGGCTTTTTATTACGATGAAACTCAGCCATTATTCCGGGACGTAACCTTAAACGTAAAGAAAGGGGAAACCTTGGCGGTGCTTGGCGTTAACGGCGCCGGCAAAACGACGTTTATCAAATGTTTGATGGGTTTCTTGAAATTGAAATCGGGGTATGTGCGGATCGACGGGGCAAGAGCCGATGCGCAAGGACCCTCCGCTTTCTGGAAGCGGGTCAGCTATGTGCCTCAAGCCAAATACGCGACGTTTGGATTCAGCGTGACGGATATGGTGGTCATGGGATTGTCGCCTTATATTGCGCTTGGCAGCGCGCCGAAAAAAGAAGATTACAATAAGGCCCGCGAGATGCTGGGCAGCCTGGGCTTATCGGCAATCGCGGACAAGCCGTGCACCAAGATCAGCGGCGGTCAACTGCAGATGGTGTTGATCGCCAGGGCTTTGATCAAGAAACCGCAAGTGCTGATTATGGACGAGCCGGAATCGAATCTGGATATGAAAAATCAGATGAAGGTGCTGGAAATCATCAAATGGCTGAACCGGCAGCATCTGAGCATTATTATCAATACCCATTTTCCCGCCCATGCTTTACGAGTGGCTTCGCAATCATTAATCATCGGGAACAACGAGCACATCGCCGGCCCGACGGAGCACATTGTTAATGAAGCGAATCTGGAAAAGTTTTTTGGCGTACAGTCGGAAATTATCCGCTCCGGCCATAAGGATGGCGGTGCTTGGGGTGTTGTGCCCTTCGAGTTGGCCGATCCGCTGAAGCTGGAGGATTTAAAGCTGTAAGTACCGTCATCCGGCCGAACATGAGGTTCACAATACGGAAAAAGGAAATGAGAAGTGGGAGAGGCATTCCCTAGCTTACTTGTTTTACGGATGTTTCAAGCACGTATTAAACAAGAATAAACAAACAAAAAGGACGCTTTCAAGCCCACTTATTTAGTGGTTTTGAAAGCGTCTTGTGCATGGAGCTGGAATGTCAGATTGCAGATATTTTTATCCGATCTTTATTAAACTTACATTGGGCAAACTCACAAAGTATTGTATAATTGACTCGTATTTACCTTATGAAAACAGGATTTAGCAAACTTACGTTTCTTCACCAATGCGGTAATCTGTTATAGAGAAAATAGGGGGAATTATGAAAACAAATTCGGTCAGCAGGCAGATCATTTGGAGAACGGGAGCGGTCATGCTTTTGGTTGACCTGGTTACGGCCATTGTCATATCGGCTTTAATGGGAAGCAATATGAATAAAATTCAGGAACATAGCAATTTTGTAACCAGCCAAATGGTAATGAGCTCGATGAAAGAGGTTCAAAGCAGAAACAAAACGATCGAGGAAGTGCTGGATGCGAATTTGTATACGGCTGCCAAAGGCATTACCGAGGAGCTAAGAGGAAAGCAGCTGGATAATGTTGACCGGACGTTATTGGAGAGTATCGTGAAGAAATGGGATTTGCACGGACTTTCTTTATTTGTCAAAGACGGTTCTTTTTTTCGTATCGTCCAATCTTCGGAACCGGAAGAGATGGACCAGAACACGAAGGACTGGGGAGATTTGTGGAATCATAGCTTTCAAGAGCTGATGGACCGGGTGCCGGTTACGACCAAAGAAGGGTTCACAAGACCGAATTATTGGGTCGGACCCGCGAGCAAAGCGGATTGGAATGCGGAATATTATTTGTACGGCTATTATTATGACGGAACAACTCCATTTATGGTGAATCCTTATGTTACAGCGAACAACTTGTTCGATCAGACGCTGGGGGGAACAAACCGGCTGGTGAACAGCATTCTTGACGATAACAGCCAGATTAAAAATGTCACTGTCGTCAACATCGAACCTTTCTTGGCCGACAAACCCGCTAAAGTGATCAGGCCGGATACGGACGCGGCGGTCATTGTGGGTGATAATAAGTTTCCAACCGCCGATGACAAAGCGGCTCTGACCCAGTTGACCAAGACAGGTAAAGAACAGACGTATGAGTTAAAAGAGTTTGGCGCCAACTTGGAAAAACGCTACATTCCGCTGCCCGACAAGCGGGCGTTAATGCTCGTTATCGACACCTCCGCGCAAAAGAAGCTGCAGACCACCTTTACGCTGATCTTTTTTGCTGTCATTTGCATTGCGTTGTGCTTGAATATTTTGATGATCCGCACTATTTTCAAAAGAAGGTTAAAGCCGGTGCAGGAAATCGGCGATTACATCAATCAAGTATCCCGCGGCAATTTTGACGCTCGCTTAGAAGTTCAGGACAAGAACGAATTAGGCTGGATTGCCGGGCAGATCAAAGTGATGGCGGGCAAAATCAAGTTGTCTGTCGATGAGCTGGAAAGCAAAGTGCAGGAGCGGACGAGTGCGATTCAAAATCTGCTGAATCATGCCGGCCAAGGATTTTTGTCCTTTGGCCCCGGGTTGGCGGTAGATTCGGATTACAGCCTGGAATGCCGCAGAATTTTCGGTAAAACGATCGATAAGCTGACGTTTCCGGAATTGCTTTACGACGATGAAGCCGAACGGCAGGAGCTTACCGAAATATTAACGGCATTTTTTGCAGAAACGGACGAAGCGAAACGTGAGCTGATCTTAACGCTGCTGCCTGCCGAAATGCGGCTTGGCGCTTTGGATATTCATCTGGCTTACCGCGTCATTGACCGCTTGCAGTTAATGACGATTATTACCGATGTGACGGAGCAAAAAGCGCTGGCCGAAGAAGTCGAGCGGGAGCAGCGCATGTTAAAGATGGTCGTTAAGGTGGTCACTCAATACGATGATTTTAAACAGTTGACCGAGCAATACGAGGAATTCTCCAATCAGCGATTGCCGGAAATATTGCAACACGACGATGCTTCCGAAAAAAAGTTCGGCGAAATATGCCGGGCGATTCATACATTCAAAGGGAACTTTGGCATTTACCATATGAAGGGACTCGTCAACAAGCTGCATGAGCTGGAGACGCGTCTGCTGGACGACCGTGATGATGCCGAAAGCGGAGCGTTAGAAGCCTATTTGCTGCAGCTGCCGTATAACAGCTGGCTTGAAGAGGAATTGAAAGATTTGCATTCCATTTTAGGCGAAAGTTATTTGGATGAACGAAACAAAATGGTGATCGTCCCGGAACGTTTGGCTCAGCTGAAACAAAAAATATACAAGCAGTTTCCACCGGAGCAAGCGAACATCATCATAAGCGACTTGGAACGGCTGGCCGATAAACCGTTTAAGGATTTGTTGAAAATTTACCCCGATTATGTAGCGGATCTGGCGGTACGCAACGGCAAAGCGATTGCCCCGTTAACGATCGAAGGCGGGGAAATGCTGGTCAATCATGCTATGTATCATTCGTTCGCCAAATCGATCGTTCATATATTCCGCAACATGATCGATCACGGACTTGAATACCCTTATGAGCGGATCAAACTGGGCAAGGACAATCACGGCCAAATTACGCTGCGAATTGTGGATCGCATGCCCAACCTGGTCATAGAGATCGGCGATGACGGCAGAGGAATATCGCCGTCTCTCATTGCCGCAACAGCGGTGGAGCAAGGACTGCTCAGCCAAGAGACGGCCGCTCGCTCGTCGGACAGCGAACTTATCGATTACATTTTCCACAATCACTTTTCCACGAAGAGAGCGGCGGACGAGCTTTCCGGCAGAGGAGTTGGCCTCGCCGCCGTCAAAGAAGAGACACAACGGCTGCATGGATCGGTTGAAGTTCAATCTCAAGCAGGTAAAGGCACGTTGTTTCGCTTTATACTCCCTATGCCGACTTAAGCCGGATCTCGCGGAAAGGTCCGAAGGATCTAATCTTCTGAAGCAAACACATCTTGTTTATCCTTATTTTGTGCAGGAGAGTTGTATATGACGAAAAAGCGGTTTTTGCTTGCTGCCGCCGCCGGTCTGGTGGTCGTATCGGGCTGCTCCTCCGCCGGGCTGAAGGCTGGCTCTGCAAACGACAGTAAACAGCGGACGGTCAAGGTGATGTTCGCCGAATCGCCGAGCCAGAAGGTGAATAACGGTTCGCCGATACAGAATGAAATTGCCAGGCTTATGAATATCAGGCTGGAATATGAGCCGATTGCCGCGAGCAACTACGGAGAGAAGAAGAAAATATTGCTGGCTACGGGTCATCTGCCGGATATCGTGCAGATCGAAAAGCAAGATGTGAACGATTTTGCCTCGTCAGGGGTCTTTTTGCCGCTGATGGATTATATGAACCGGGGATTGATGCCGAATTTCAAAAAGCAATGGGATGCTTTGCCCGATCTGAAGCGCTTAACAGTCGACGGGGAACTCTACGGATTTCCGGCGATCGCCCGCAATGAAGCGAAAAACGGCTTTGGTCCGGTCATACGTACGGATTTGCTGGAAAAACACCATATTCCGCTACCCCGCTCGTTTGATGAACTGCTCACCGCACTGGGCAAGCTGAAGCAGCTGTACCCGGATTCGGTTCCATGGCCGATCCGTAAAGGGACAAGCCAACTGCTGGCGGCTGCGGCTTATATGATGGGCAGCGGTTACAACGTAAGCGGAGGCATGTATTTCGATAAGGACGTGGAAGGCGGCAAATTTGTGTACGGTCCGGCGACGCCGGCGTTTAAGCAAGTGCTGGCGTATTTTCAGAAGGCTTACAGCATGGGGGTGCTGGATCCGGATTACCCGGTAACGACCCAGCAGCAGTGGACGGAGAAGCTGACCGGGGGCAAGTCGTTCTTTTTTCTGGACAACAGCGGGTTTGGCCTTAATTTTACGAGAGATTTGCGCAAATCCGTACCCGAAGGTACGTTTCAGGTTATGCCGATCCCCGCGTACAAGCCGGGCAGCGCGCGGGCGCAGCTGTACCCGACGACGTTCTCCGGCAAAATGTTCGCCGTCAGCTCCAAAGCCAAAGACCCCGAGGCGCTGGTTAAGCTGATCGACTGGATGTATTCGGAGCAGGGCTCCAACCTGATGAACTTCGGCGTAGAGGGAGTGCATTATACGCTGGATGACAAAGGGCAGCCGCAGCTCAAAAAGTCGTATGTCGACCGGTTTGTAAGGGCCCAGCCGACGCCTTATTATGCGCTTTATTCCGATTTGGGCTGCTGCCAGCTCAGCTTTACTCCGTGGTATTCGAACACGATGTCGCAATTCCAGATAGAAAAAATGACCGGCAACTGGGATGCGCTGAACGAGCAATATTGGCAGATCGTTGCATCCGATCCGGCTTACGGGGAACAGGTGATGGAACCGCCGCTGACCAAGCAGGAGGCTGCACGGGTTCAGGAGATTAACAACCGGCTTAATTTCATATTGAACCCGGAATATGACAAGTTTATGATGGGGCTCAAGCCGATCGGCGAATACGATGCGGTAATCGCCAGTGTGCGGGAGCAGGGCGCGGGCGAGCTGGAAAGTATATACAACAGCGCAATGTCCAGAATGATTCGGTAGTATGGTGACAAGTGCGGGTCAAGCTACAGCAGGAGGGAACGGAGGCCTTATACGATGGGCAAGAGCTCAATTTTCGGAAACAAAGAAAACCGGCTGTTCTTGAAAATTTTGTCCTATTTCTTATCTTTGTTGGTTCCGATTGTTATCATCGGAATATCGACCAATATGTACTCTGTACATATTATGAAAAAAGACTTTAACGAGCGGATTACAACCAATTTGCAAAATGCCGTTAATTCGGTAGACACCAATATGGAAGCCGCGCAAGAGACAAGCCTCGATTTTTTTAACGACGACATGGTCCGCATGCTGTTTATGCCGAAAGCTCAGCAGAGCCTGGAGATTAAAACGGAGATATGGCGGCTGCCCAAAATTATTCAGCGCAACGAAAATGTCGTCAGTCATTTTACCGATCGGATGTTCGCATATATCGACGATCAGGAAGTGTATGTGAGCGGCGGCGTCAACCGGTTCGATTCCTTCTTCGGCAGCATGTATCGTTATGACAAATACGACACGGCTTATTGGGCCAAAAAGCTGACTTCCGACAAATACATCGAGCTGCTGCCCGTCGCGACCATCAAGCAGGAGGGCATCCACGAAAAGCAGGTGATCCCGATAGTCATTAAGGACCGCGTGCAAAATCATACGGCCATCATGGTGCTGAACATCGCCGTTGACGCGATTGAGAAAACGCTGAAAGGCAATACGGTGTTTGACTCCACCGGATTTGCCGTCATCGACGGGTACGGCGAAGCGCTTTACGATCCGGCCGGTTATTTGCAGGATGCGGTTTTCACTCAGCAGCTCAAGCTTCAAGAGGAAGGCGCCGCGGCTACGGACGAGCTGAAGCTGAACGGGACCAAATACGAGGTGTCGCGGGCGCAATCGAGCTTATACGGCTGGAAATATTATTCGTTTACGCCGGCAAGCGAGTTTAACAAACATACGTTCAGTATCCTGCAGATGACGCTGCTGCTTTGTCTCGTGCTGATGGTGATGGGCGTTGCTTTTTCATTTATATTCAGCTTCCGTATTTACAGCCCGATCCGCAATATCCGCAATATCGTTGCGGACAAAAGCGACATGTGGAGCGGCGACAACGTAGCGGCCAAGCCGGCCAACGAGTTTGAGCAGATTCAGCAAGGCATCCGGCGGCTGACCGACCACCATATGGAATATAAAATGAAATACGATAAGCATACCAACGAATACGTGCAGTCCTCCTTCCTGTTTTTGCTGAAGGGCCATACGTTAAACCAAGAGGAGATTTTAAGAGAAACGCTGAAGGCGGAATTTGGTTTTGATCGGGCGGGTTTTGTATGCTGCACCGTATTTTTTGATCTGAAAGAGGCGTTTTACCGCGATATTCAGGATACGGACCGGATGTACGTGATGAACGGGATCAAAAAAATCGTTTGGACGCTGCTTGGCGAGCAAGCTCCTTCTTACGTGCTGGAATACCGGCATAATCTGTTTGTCGGTATTGTCAACTTGGAGCGGCCGGAGGAAACGGAGCTGCTGTATCAGGCGTTCCAGAAGCTACTTGGCTTGTTCCAGTTCGACATTCATATGTATTACGATATGACGATTGGCATAGGCACGTTTTATACCGGAGTTAACGAGATCGGCGCTTCTTACAACGAAGCGATGACTGCTGTCGAAAAGCGGAACAAAGAGGAGCGCTTCCAGATTGTCGATTCCAAGCAGCTGCTGATCGAAAACCGCTTTGTTTACTCTTTTTCCGAGGAGCAAAAAATATTAAATCACTTGAAACTGGGAGACGCAGCCGGGCTGCAGGCCATCATCGACGATATTGTGGCGGCCAACTTGCAGCGCAGTATCTCGTACGAATATTTGCTGCTGCTGTTCAAAGAGCTGTATATGACCGGGACCCGCTTTTTGGCCGAAAGGGGCGTCGATGCGCGGCACTTGGAATTCGGCGACTCACTTAGCCTGTTGGCGGATACAAGCCGTGTCAATTCGTTCATCGGGACTAAGGAGCTGCTGGCGGAAACGCAAGCCTTTTACCGTAAAATCATCGAAACAACCAGGCCGGACAACGCCCCGAAAGCGGGCAGCTTAGTATCGACGATCGAAAAATACATTCAGGAAAATTACACGCGCGACTTGGGGCTTGAACAAATCGCCGCCGAGATGGGTGTTTCCGATAAATACGTGTCGCGGGTATTTAAGGATAAGACCGGCGTCAATTTAACGGATTACATCAATCAATTGCGATTGGAGAAAGCAAAGGAACTGCTGGCGCAAACCGATATGCGGGTGAACGATATAGCCGAACAAATCGGGATTCACAGCCGGACGACGTTTTTGCGCGTATTCAAAAAAATGGAGGGCGTCTCGCCCAACGACTACCGCTCCATCCATCGAAAAATGGGACAGCCCCCGCCAACGGCATAAGCGACGCCTTCATCAACCATAGACCAGCTGGTCTATGGTTTTTTTGCGTGGTTTGTGCGACAAATGCACGGTGTGCGAAATGTGAATCATCGCCCGTAGTGTGCGAAATCTGCATCAAACGTCGGGTATTGGAGCTTTTCAGACGATTGTCCGTCTGCGTATACTTGCAGCATCGGTAAGCGGTTAAGGGTGTGATAACCCGTCGCTTTCAACTGTCACAAGCAAGGCATATTTAGGGAGGAGATCACAATCGCACATCAAGAGGTCGGACGGACGGTTTCCGTCGGGCGGAGCAAGATGAACCATCCGGCTATCCGCGGCATCAAAAGAAGCAAATATTTATACATCATTTTGTTTCTTCCGTTTATGTATTATTTGCTCTTTCATTATTGGCCCATGTACGGAATCATCATCGCGTTTAAAGATTACAACATCGTCAAAGGTATCACGGGCAGTCCTTGGGTCGGGTTCCAGCATTTTGAGAAGTTTCTGAAAGACCCGTATTTCTGGAAGCTGATCCGCAATACGCTGCTCATTAACGTGTACGGGTTATTCTGGGCGTTCCCGGCTCCGATCATACTCGCGTTAATGCTGAACGAGCTGAGGCACGAACGGTTCAAAAAGATTGTGCAAAGCGTCAGCTACCTGCCGCACTTTATCTCTACGGTTGTGGTCGCCGGCATGATCGTCAACTTCCTGTCGTCGGACGGGCTGATCAATCAGGTCGTACAGTGGTTCGGCCATGAGCCGATCAAATTCCTGATGCTGCCCGAATGGTTCCGAACCGTATTTATCTCTTCGGATATATGGCAGGGTGTAGGCTGGGGTTCGATCATTTATTTGGCCGCGCTTACCGGCGTTGATGTCGAACTGTATGACGCCGCCAAAATAGACGGCGCCAACCGCTGGCAGCAATTGCTCAGCATTACGCTGCCGAGCATCGCCCCGACGATCTCGATTATGCTGATCCTGAATTTGGGCCGGCTGATGTCGGTAGGTTTCGAGAAAATTATATTGCTGTACAACGGTTCTACGTATGAAACGGCGGACGTCATATCGACCTTCGTATACCGCCGGGGTCTGCTTGGGGCGGATTTCAGCTATGCCACAGCGGTAGAGCTGTTCCAAGCGCTGGTTGGCCTGGTGCTGCTGTACACCGCTAACAAAACGTCAAAAAAAATCAGTCAAACCAGTTTATGGTAGAGGCAAGGTGGTGAAAAACGAATGAACACACATAAAACACTGGGCTCCAGGCTGTTCGACGGCATCAACATATTGCTGCTGGTGGTGCTTGTATTTATAACGGTGTATCCGATCTACTACATTTTTATCGTCTCGATTAGCGACGGCAGCGCGATCAACCGCGGGCTTGTCAAATTTTTTCCGCACGACATGACGCTTGCCGCTTATATGATCATTTTGAAAAATAAAGATATTTGGCACTCGTACGCCAACACGCTGCTGTATACGTCGCTGGGCACAACGATCAATGTCATTTTATCGGCGATGTGCGCGTTTTCCTTGTCGCGCAAAGATTTGTACGGCCGCAACGTGTTCATCTTTATGATTGTGTTTACGATGTTCCTGAGCGGCGGCTTGATTCCTACGTATCTGGTTGTGCAAAAGCTGGGGCTGATTAATACGGTCTGGGCGATCGTGCTGCCCTCGGCGATCAATACATTCAACATGATCATTATGAAAACATTTTTTGAAGGCATTCCGATTTCCCTGCAGGAGTCGGCGTTTCTCGACGGCGCTAACGATATTCAAATATTGACGCGTATCATTCTGCCGCTGTCCATGCCGATCATCGCCACGATGATTTTGTTCTACGCAGTGCAGCATTGGAACAGCTTTTTCCCGGCGCTGCTGTATCTGAACAACAAGGACATGTATCCGGTTCAGGTGCTGCTGCGAAACATCGTCATTGCCGGCGAATTCGCCGACCAGCAGGGGGAAATCGGCAACGTAGGCTCCGGGTTTCGGGTCGTAGCGGCCAACTATAAGTATGCGGTAATTATTATCACCATCATTCCGATTCTCGTGGTTTACCCCTACCTGCAAAAATATTTTGCCAAAGGGGTTATGATAGGCGCGCTGAAAGGCTAGGCGTCACGCATTTATTATTTGGGGAGGCAAAGATATGTCATCAAAATGGTCAAAACGGCTTACAGTTTCGGTAACGGGGGTACTGCTGGCAGGGAGTTTGGCCGCTTGCTCGAGCGGCCAGGAAGCGTCTACAACCGGTGGCAGCGGAACGGCGCAAGGCGGAGCGTCCGGCGCGCCGGCTAACAGCCAAGCGGCGTCGGGCACGAAAATTTCCGATAAGGAGCGGACGGTAAGAGTTGTTTTTGCGGAAAATCCGAACCAGCCGATCAAAAACAATTCCATCATCCAGCAGGAAATTTTGAAGCAAACAAACATGAAGCTGGAATATGAAGCGATTCCGACCAGCAATTACACGGATAAGAAAAAAACGCTGATCGCCACAAACAATCTTCCCGATATTATCCAGCTGGATAAGCAGGATTTAAACGACTTCGGCTCCACCGGCGTATTCCTGCCGCTGCTGGATTACATGAAAAAAGGGCTTATGCCGAATTTCAAAAAGTTCTGGGACGCTAACCCGGATATGGTGAAGATGACGGTGGACGGAGAGCTGTACGCGTTCCCGGCAATTGCCCGCAACGAAGCGAAAAACGGCTTCGGGCCGGTCATCCGTACCGACTTGCTGAAGAAACATCAGCTCGCGGAACCGAAAACGTTCGACGAATTGCTGACCGTGCTGGCCAAACTTAAAGAACTTTACCCGGATTCGAAGCCTTGGTCGATCCGCAACGGCACGCAGCAACTGCTGGCAACTAGCGCTTATATGCTTGGAAGCGGATTCAACAAAGGGAATCCGATGTATTTCGATAAAGATGTCGAAGGCGGGAAATACGTGTTTGGCCCGGCGTCGCCTGCATTTAAAAACGTGCTGTCTTATTTTAACAAAGCGTACAAGATGGGTGTATTGGATACGGATTACGCGACTTCCACCCAGCAGCAATGGACTGAAAAGCTGACGAGCGGCAAATCGTTTTTCTTCCTCGACAACAGCGGATTCGGCCTAAACAATACGCGTGATTTGCGCAAATCGCAGCAGGATGCAACCTTCCAGGTGCTGCCGATTCCGGAGTATGCTCCAGGTAAAGCGCGCGCCAATTTCTATGCGACGGTGTTCACCGGCAAAACGTTTGCGATCAGCGCCAAAGCCAAAGATCCGGAGCAGCTGATCAAGCTGCTGGACTGGATGTATTCGGAGCCGGCCTCCAACCTGATGAACTTTGGTATCGAAGGCACCAACTACACATTGGATGAGAAAGGCCAGCCGAAATTCAAAGAAGATTACGTAGCCAAGTTCAAAACGTCGACACCGACGCCGTATTACGCGCTTTATTCGGACCTCGGCTGCTGTCAGCTCAGCTTCACGCCGTATTACACCAACACGATGACGCAGTTCCAAGTGGAGAAAATGACCGGCAACTGGGACGCGCTAAACGACGAATACTGGAAAATCGTCGGCAGCGACAAGGCGTACGTGGAGCCGGTGATGGATCCTCCGCTGAACAAGCAGGAAGCGGCGCGCGTACGGGAGCTAAACGTGACGTTAAACACGATGCTTGACCAGGAATACGACAAGTTTATTATGGGCGTCAAAAAAATCGACGAATACGACGCCGTCATCAAAAAAGCGCGCGAAATGGGCGCAACCGAGCTGGAGAAAATATATAACGACGCTTTAGCCAGATTGAAGAAATAATGGGATAGATGGTGCGGTATTCCGCTGCGGCTCACGTAAGCGAGATGCCGCACCATGTCATTCAAATCACCGAAGAGAGGGACAATGCAATGAAACTGAAGGAATCTACCAGAGAATATTTATTTGAAGACGAGCGCCCGTTTAACAACTGCCATGCTTCCACCATCGTCGCATTGCCAAACGGGGATCTGCTTGTCGCTTATTTTGCAGGATCGAAGGAAGGTAATGCGGATGTGGCGATATGGTGCTCCAAACGTGTGAACGGCCAGTGGTCGAAGCCTTATCTGGTCGCCGACGAAGAGGGGCTTGTTCATTGGAATCCCGTATTATTCCGTAAGGACAACGGGCAAATCGTACTCCATTACAAAGTGGGGACACCGATTCCCGTATGGTATACGCGAGTCACGGTATCCGACGATGAGGGCGCAACCTGGAGCTCACCCGTCGATCTTGTTCCAGGGGATGCGGGCGGCAGAGGACCGGTGAAAAACAAGCTGATTCAGCTGCAGGATGGAACTTGGGTAGCTCCGGCCTCTCTCGAAGGTGAGGTTTGGGACTCCTTTGCCGACTTGTCTTACGATCAAGGGGAAACTTGGACGCCTAGCGCCACTATTCCGGTGCACCGCGGACCGGAGGCGGCCGAAGCCAAATACCGGCTGCACGGCAAAGGCATTATTCAGCCGACGGTGTGGGAATCGCAGCCGGGGCATGTGCATATGCTGATGCGCAGCACAGGCGGATTTATTTACCGCAGTGATTCGGCCGATTCCGGAAAAACGTGGTGTCCGGCTTACCGGACGAATTTGCCGAACAATAACAGCGGCATCGATCTTGCCAGAATGGACGACGGTACGCTGGTGTTGGCTTACAATCCGATCGGCATGTATCGCGGTCCCCGCATGCCGCTGCTACTCAGCGCTTCGCAGGACAACGGCGAAACATGGGAAGAGCTGAAGGCGCTGGAAGGCGAATATATCTCTTATACGCTGCCGCTGGAATACGGCGAATATTCTTATCCCGCCGTTATTGCCGACGGCGACCGCATTTATGTAACTTACACCTGGAGACGGGAAAGAATCGTATGTTGGAGTATGGAACTGGAAAAAATGATGGTTTGAGGTGAAATTCGACATGTCCAAGGCAGAGCAGTTAAGAAAACAGTTCGACAATCCGTCTTCCGCTTACCGTTCCCTTCCTTTTTGGTCGTGGAACGATAAGTTGGATCTTCAGGAATTGGCGCGCCAAGTGGAAGATATGAAAGAACAAGGGATGGGCGGATTTTTCATGCACTCCCGCGAAGGGCTGGAGACGCCTTATCTCGGGCCCGAATGGATGGACGCCGTGAAGGTGTCCGTCGAACGGGCGGAGCAGCTTGGACTCAAGGCATGGCTCTACGACGAGGACCGCTGGCCGTCCGGTTCGGCAGGAGGCGGTGTGCCGGCACAAGGAGATGAATACCGCTCCAAAGGTTTGACGATGGAAGTATCGGCGGACGGTTGTGTTGTCCGCGAAGATCCTAGCGTCGTTGCGGTGTACAGGGCGGTCATTAACGGTATGGAGATGAGCCGCTGCGAGCGTCTGGATATGCAAGCATCGCCGCTGGAGCTGGCACAAGACGAAGTGCTGCTTATCATGAGGGTTGAGGTTTCGCAGCCTGCTGAATGGTTTAACGACGAAACGCCGCCGGACAGCCTGAATGCGGACACGGTGCGCCGCTTTATCGACGCCACGTACGAAGTATACAAGCAGCGGCATGGCGATCAGTTCGGCCGTGCGATCGCCGGGATTTTTACCGACGAACCCAGCGTGCATGACCGGCATTGCAAATTTACCGCAGGCCGCGGCTGGGTTCCGTGGACGTATTCGTTTCCCGCCTATTTTCTGGAGAAGCGGGGATACGATGTGTTGGATGTGATCCCATACGTATATTTCAACGGGGATCTGTCGACGTCGGCGCGCCACGATTATTGGCGCACCGTGTCGGATCAATTTTGCGAGTCTTATACGAAGCAGCTTGGAGACTGGTGCGAAGCGAATAAGCTCGCTTTTACCGGGCATTATTTATGGGAGAGCGCTTTGGGCGTAGCGACCCGCGTCGGCGGATCGATCATGCCGCATTACCGATACCAGCATGTGCCGGGTATTGATATGCTCTGTGAGCAGACCGACGAATATATGACGGTAAAACAATGCACGAGCGTAGCGAATCAGTACGGCAGACCTTATGTGCTGACAGAGACTTACGGCTGCGCCGGGTGGGAATTTACATTTGAAGGGCAGAAGTGGATCGGTGACTGGCAGTATGTGCTCGGCGTCAATCTCCGCTCGCAGCATTTGATGCAATATTCGATTAAAGGCTGCCGGAAGCGGGATTATCCGCCTTTCTTTAATTACCAAGCGAGCTGGTGGAAATATAACCGGATCGTCGAAGATTATTTTGCGAGAATCGGCGCGGTGATGACCGAAGGCCGTCCGGTCAGAGATATTCTGGTGCTGCATCCGGCGTCGACCGCTTGGTCCATGCTGGGCACAAGTCCTTATGGCTTTACTGCGCGCGGGAAAGACAGGGATATCGCGGCCGTCGACCAATACGGCTATGAATTTAACGATTTGCTGCGGGTGCTGCTTGGCGTCCATTACGATTTTGATTTGGGCGATGAGACGATTATGGCGGAAACGGGTTCCGTTCGCGACGGAAAGCTGTGGATTAATTTGGCCGCATACAAGCTGGTTGTGCTGCCGCCCATACGCACGATGCTGCAGAGCACTCACGATTTGCTCTTAGGTTTCCTGAATGCCGGAGGAAAAGTCATTGCAATCGCTCCGATAGCTGCAATGATCGAGGGCAAGGAGAGCGGCGGCGCTGCGCAGTTATACGACCATCCGGGGATGATCGTAGTGGGCAGCAGGGAGGAGCTTATCCGCAGCATTGAGGCCACCCAGCAGCGTGCAGTCAGCATTCGCACGCCGTTTGCAGCGGAGGATCAACAACTGCTGTATTTGTTCAAAGAGGCGGAAAACCACTATTCATTATTTGTCGTGAACAACGACCGCAAGCAAACACATGAGGTCAGTCTCTCTATCGCGTGTCAAGGACTCGTTGAGGAATGGGACGCTTTGACGGGAGACATTACGACGGTGGAGGCACAAAGCAGAAACGGGCGGCTGCAGTTTCAGGCGAAATTCGGTCCGGCCGGTTCCAAATTGTATGTGATTCATAAAGGGAGTGCAGCGGATCATGCGTTTGCGGCAGCCAAGCCGCAGCAAGCGCTGGCTGTGATTACCGGCGATGAGCTGGAGCACGCCTTCCCGCCGTTGTTCCGGTTTACGAGAACGAACCCGAATGTGCTTACGCTCGATACATGCCAGTACCGGATAGGGGAAGCGGATTGGTCCGCAGAGCTGGAAATATGGCGCGCGCAGCAGCAAGTTCGTGAAACGCTGGGCATGAGGCAAGTTTTTTATAACGGCATTACGCAGCGATACAAGTGGATTCACGACGAGCACCCGAACAACGGAACACCTGTCAGCTTGAAGCTGAAATTCCATGTGACGGAAGTGCCGGCAGCAGGCATACGTCTTGTCATCGAAGGCGCTCAGCAATTCCTAATCCGGCTGAATGGCCATCCGCTTTCAAATAAGGCGGAAGGATGGTATGTTGACCGTTCGATGGACTGTGTGCCGCTCAGCGGCGTGCTGACCGGCGAAAACGAATTGGAGCTGGTGTGCGCCTATACGTTGGCGATGGAAATTGAAGATTGTTTCCTCATAGGCGATTTTGGCGTCGATTTGCAGCGCAGTATCGTAAAGGAGCCGGAGACGCTGCGATTCGGCGATTGGTGCATGCAAGGGTATTTCCACTACAATGGCAGTATCGTTTATCATGCGGACTATCACTATCAGCCTGAAGCGGGAAAAAAGCTGCTGCTACAGCTTGGCGATTATTCCGCCGTAACGATCGAGGTGCGGGTTAACGGAGAGACGGCAGGCCATGTTCCTTGGAAAGCGGCCGATGGGGTGAATCTGACACCATGGCTGAAAGAAGGGGCCAACCGGCTGGACATTGAAGTGATGGGCAGCCCGCGCAATATGTTCGGCCCGTTCCACAATGCGGAAGGGCATACGCCTACAACGGACTGGAGCTCATTCCGGACGACAGATCAATCATATACGCCGGAATATCTGCTCCAGCCATACGGCCTGTTCGGGCAAATGAAGCTGGTTAGCAGAAAAAGACAGAGTTGACTTCAAGTCGGCCACTGAAAAAGCAGCGAAGTGAGCGAAATTATTGTGGAGAAGCGCCAGCGTTCGCTTTTGTCTTCGAATTTCACCCGCCTTAAGCGGGTTTAATCCAAGAAATTCGCAGACAATTGGCGATCGGAGGAATAATTCGCTCATGCAGCGTTCAATTTTTCAGTGGCTCCGGCTTCATGTCGGCTCTGTTTTTTTGCTTTGATCCGCTATCTGATCGGCTCACTTACCTTCATGTAACTAAAGCACCTCTACTAAACTTCTTCCGCAACCAGGCTTTTTCCCCTATGATGGAGGAGAATATGCGGAGAAGGAGGGCTGCGGATGCAGCAAACAAAAGTTATCTTATGCCGTACGGGCGACTATAATCCGGGCCGGGAGCTTGTACAAGCTTTGGAGCGGGAGTTTCCGGAAGTCCACTTTATTGATCTGCCCAAAGGGGAGTTTGAGCAGCGCAAGGAAGAAGTCAAAGATGCGCAAGTATTTGTCGGTTGGCCGGACGAAAATCAGTTAAACGCGCTGCCGGAGCTTCGCTGGATTCAGCTGCCCAGCGCAGGAGCCAATGGATATACGCAGCGGTCGGCTTTGGCCGAGCACGTAATAGTGACGAATTCAAGCGGCGTATTTGGCGTGGCCGGCGCAGAACATGCCATTGCGCTGATGCTCGCTTTCACAAGGCAGCTGCATGTCCATTATGACCAGCAGCGGCGGAAAATATGGAAGCGCAATCCTTATTGCCTGGAGGTCCAGGATTCGACGGTTGGTATCATCGGGCTGGGGGATATCGGCGGAGGCATAGCGCAGCGGGCCAAAGGTCTCGGCGCGAGAGTCATCGCGGTAAAGCGTACGGTGACGGCGTGTCCGCCTTTTGTCGATAGACTGTACGCTTTGGAAGATGTCGACAGCCTGCTGGCCGAGGCTGATTTTTTAGTGCTGGCGCTGCCATTGACGGCGGAGACGCAAGGTTTTCTGAACGCCGAGCGGATCGGCCGGATCAAAAAAGGCGCCGTGCTCATTAACGTCGGCAGGGGACCAACCGTCGATGAAAGCGCTTTGATCCGCGCGCTGCAAAATGGCGATATATCCGGTGCCGGGCTTGATGTGACCGATGTAGAGCCGCTGCCGCAGATCAGCCCGCTTTGGGAGCTGCCGAATGTGCTGATCACTTCTCATTCCGTCGGCGTTACCCCGCGTAAGGAAGAGCGCCGGGTCAGCATCTTGCGGCAAAATCTGCGCCGCTTTTTGTCCGGGGAAGAGATGATGAATCGGGTGGACCGAACGGCGGGATATTAAGCGCCGACAACGACAATATGACAGCAGTCTAAAGAAAGGTGGCAGACATGACCATACCAATCTCCTATTCGGAACATTCGACGCAAATCGGATTGGCCGTTCAAAAGTTAAAACAAGCGTTAAACGATCATACTGCAGGAGGTACGCCGGCTGAAGCTGCCGGAATCGTTATCGTAGCAGGCAACGCCGAGCTGGCATCACATAGTCTCACCTTGGACGGCTCCGTTGAACCGGAGGGTTATGAAATTCGCCGCTCGGATGAAGGCGGGACGCAAGTGCTGTATATTCTCGCCGCCGATGAAACCGGTGCGATGTACGGCGCTTTTGAGGTGGCTGAGCAGCTGCGGAGAGGGCGAGCTTTCACTGAGATTGCGGAAGGCGTCATCAATGCCAGATTCCCGTTCCGCGCCTTGAAGTTTAACCTGCCTTGGTCCAGCTACCGGATGAACGAATGTTTTGATCTGCAGCGGGAAACGGTAAAAGATTTGGCCTTTTGGCGTAAGTTTCTGGACATGATGGCGGAAAACCGCTACAACGCGCTGACGTTGTGGAATCTTCACCCGTTCCCGTATATGTTCAGAACGGCGGGTTTCCCTAAGGCGACTCCATTTACGGATGAAGAGTTGGCCGAGTGGAAAACGTATTGGACCGCTTTGTTCCGGATGGCGAAGGAGCGGGGGATCGAAACGTATTTGGTCGATTGGAACATTTTTGTATCGGAGTCGTTCCGCGAGCATTACGATGCCAATGCGATCAGCGACGAGTCCTTTTTCCACTACGGCGATTCGTATTCGACCGAGCAAATTAAGCAATATACCCGCGAATGCGTCACCCAATTGATCCGCGAATATCCGGATTTGACCGGGCTGGGCATTTCTTTGGGCGAGCGGATGAACGATATGACACCGCAGGACCGGCAGCAATGGATCGAAGACGTGTATTACGAAGGACTGAAGCAGGCGGGAAGGACGGTCAAATTCATTCACCGTGCGCCGTTTTCCGTCGATCCGCTAATTACGCGGACGTCCATCGAAACAAACGGCTTTTTGCCGGAGCCGGTGTGGGTGGAAGTGAAGTTCAACTGGTCCCATGCGTATTCTTCGCCGAAGCTGCTAATGACGCACGGAGGATCAAACGGCATGGAAGGCTACTGGAATCCGGCGCCGCAAAACTACAAGATCACCTGGATGGTGCGCAATGAGGACTTTTTCACGCTTCGCTGGGCCCAGCCCGATTTTATCCGCGCCCATATCGCCGAGAACGGTCAAGATTACGTAGGCGGTTATTATGTCGGTTCGGAATGTTTTATCCCCGGTGCAGATTACTCGCATATTCCGGACAGCCCGCATATTCATTGGACGTACGCATTTGAGAAGCACTGGCTGTATTACATGTTGTGGGGAAGACTGCTGTATGATCCGTCGACGCCGGACGCCGTTTTTGCCGATGCGCTCACCCGGAGGTTCGGACCCTCTGCGGGACAGCCGCTGCTAGAAGCTTACTCCCACGTATGCAAAATGCCGATGGCGCTAGGGTCGTTTTATTCGTTTACATGGGACTTTACGTTGTATGCGGAAGGGTTTCTGGCTACCGACCAGTCCGAATACAACGGGGGTAAAGCGTTTATTTCGCTGGAGGATCTGCTGAACGGCAAGACGTTGGACCCGTCTTTCTTGTCGCTTCGCCACTATGTCGAGCGGCTGCTGAGCGAGCAACCGGTCCAAGATTACGTCACGCCGCTGCAGCTGGCCGATCAGTTGGAGGCGGATGCAAGCCGCGGTTTGGCGGCATTGTCCGTGGTCTCGGGGGAGTCACCTGCGTTATGCTGCGAGAAAGCGGATATCGAGGCATGGGCGTACCTATCGCTTTATTTTGCGGCTAAGCTGCGCGCCGGAGTGAACTGCGAGCTGTTTGCCAGAACCGGAGACGAAGCGGAGCGGAGCAAAGCGCTGACGTGGTTGTCCGAGCCGCATGCCGCCAAGCATTGGGACGATTTGATCCGGGTAACCAAAGCCCATTATAAGGAGCAGCCGCTGATGCATCTGGGCAAAACACCGTTTACATGGGAGCTGTTTCGTCAACAAGTGTGGGAAGATATCGCTTTTGTCGAAGCGCTGCAGGCTCCAGGAAAATGACTACGCATAAAAGCGTTCATCCAGCATTGACCATCTGATGAAGTTAATGCTAATATTGTTGTAACTATATCATTGAACAAGGTTCATTATAATGAACTTATGAAAAACAATGAAACCGGTAGCTTCCATGCAACCGGTTTTCTATTTTCCATTCTGGGGATGCGCAGGTGATGGAGATGATGAAAGTAATTTTGGTGGAAGACGAAGATATTGTCAGGGAAGACATCCGGCGGCTAATCGATTGGGAGCGTCAAGGATTCGTCATTGCGGCGGAAGCGAGAAACGGCGGCGAAGGGCTGGCCTTGTTCCATGAGATCAACCCGGATATTGTGATTACGGATATCAAGATGCCGGTTATGGGCGGATTGGACATGGTTAAGGAGATGATCAAAAAGCAGCCCGACACCAAGTTTATTTTGCTGACGGCCTACGGGGACTTCGATTTTGCCCGGGAAGCGATTAAGCTGGGTATCGGCAGTTATGTGTTGAAGCATGAACTGGACGGCTCGCTGCTGCTTGAAGAGTTGAATAAACTGAAACAACGGCTTCATGAGGAGAAAAGTACGGGACATCTTGCGCGGATGGGTTTGCTTCGAATGCGACTGAAGCGTAACCCCGGCTTGGAATCGGCCGAGGACATCGGGCAGCCGGGTCACATTTTTCGCTGGGAAGGGAAAACGGGGGTGTTTGTGTTTGGCTTGGACGATGAGGCGGGAATGGACAAACGCGAACTGATGGAGTGCATTCATACCCGTGTCCTTGCGGATACCGCAGGAGAGCTGGTGGATCTCAGCGATCATATGTATGTGATGTTTATTCGGGTTTCCGAGCAGTCCAGCGAACGGAAAACGTACGAGATGACTAATGAATTCGCTTCGCGTATGCAAAGCCAAATCGCCAAAACATTCGGCCGGACGGCCACCGTTGCGATAGGGCCGGTGTTTCATCACTTCCGCGAGCTGGAGGCAAGTTTTCAAAAAACAAAGGAGCTGTTCTCTTTGCGGGTGTTCAGCAAGGAAGGAAGTATCTTAACGGCAATACAGCTGCCGCAAGCCGTCACCATACCGCCTGCTTTTGTCACCGGAGCATTAAGCGAACTGCGTGAACGCTTGGCGCATCGTCAATATGACCAAGCTAAGGCTCAATTGCAGCAGCTCTTCACGCGGGACCTCGTTTTGGCGCAAAATGTTTCGATGCTGCGTAATGTCGTTATGGAGCTGATTCGAATGTTTCATGAGCGCGACATATCGAATCTGAATCCGGCCGTCATAGAATCGCTGGAACAGCTGCCAGACGTTCACCAATCGCTGAACGTTTACCGTTTGGCAGAGCGGTTCAAGCGACTTGTGGAATTGCTCGAGGAGCAACTTAATGCCAAATACAGCAAAAAAATAAGAGAGCTGCTGCAGTATATCCATGAAAATTATCAAGGCGATATTACGTTGAATCAGGCTGCGGACCGGCTTGGCTTCAGCATCATTTATACGAGCCAGCTGTTTAAGAAGGAGGTGGGGGTGCCGTTTGTCGCCTACATAACCCGGTACCGGATCGAGAAAGCGAAAGCGCTTCTGGAAACCGGCAAATATAAGGTGTACGAGGTCAGCGAAATGGTCGGCTACCAAACCGTTCCTTATTTCTGCAAAACGTTTAAGCGATTGACCGGCAAAAATCCGGGCGACTTGAATTACTGAAAGGAGGAAGGCGGGAACGATGTCCAGAGCGCTGAGACCGGTCAGAATCAAAGCCAAAATTACGGCTGTCGCTTTTTTTGCCATATTGCTGTCTGTCGGATTAAGCAGCTTTTCGATTTATTTGTATGTCAATCCGATTTTGAGCAGGCAAATCGTCCGGGACAATCAAGCGATCGTACTGAAAATATCCCAGCAAACCGCTTATTTGATGGAGGATGTAGTCAATTATGCCAAAGGTATTGTCATCAACGATCAGGTTCAGACAACGCTGAAAAAAATGAAAGGCATGTCGGGATACGATTATTACGATTACAACTTGCGGCTGGAAACAATTTTAAAAGAGTACAGCATGTTGAGGGATAACGTCATTATCGATATGTTTGTCGTGGACAGCCGCAATAAAGCGCTGGAAATCAACGAATTGTACGGCAGCACGTTATATGAGGATTGGTACGACGAATTTCGGTACAATGCCGGGGTTAACGGTTTTTCCAAGCAGCACGTCGTATCGAACCGGGCCAACACCTCCCAGTTTAACGTCGTCACTTACGTGATGAATATTTATGATAAACAAAATCCGGACACGTATTTGGGCAAGCTGCTCATCCATTTGAAATACGATGTCGTTGTTCAGCCGATGCTAATTGATCCGTCTATAGGCATCCGCATTGTCAGCTTCGATAAACACAATCATCTGGTGTATCCGGACAATTGGACGGAAGCAAAAGACTTCAGACGGCCCGCGAACAATAGCGGCAGCCCGGCGGACGATGTCATGTTAAATGAAGGCCGGTATTACATCAGGGAACCCATTCCCCCCGCTCATTGGGAGCTGATCGGTGTCGTATCGACGGATAAAATCAACGCCAGCATGAAGTACATCAACTACGTGTTGTTTTCGATTACGCTCATTTGTTTTTTGATCATGTCGATGCTGATTTACCCGGTCGTATCCAACGTGACCAAACCGCTGGTGAAGCTGATTCGCGGGATGAGGCAGGTGTCCAAGGGGGAACTCGATACCCGGATTGTCGTAAAAAGCGGCGATGAAATCGAGGAAGTATCGCAGGTCTTTAACAAAATGGTCGGCGATATCAAGTCGCTGCTTGAAGAATCGGTGCGGATGGAACAGCAGAAACGCGAGCTGGAGCTGAAAGCGTTTATGTACCAGATCAACCCGCATTTTATTTACAATACGCTCAATTGCGTCATCTATTTGGCGCGAAGAATCGACGCCGCCGACATTGCTGCGTTAACGAAGGCGTTTATCTCGTTTCTGCAAAGGACGATTAAAAACCGTCCCGAAATGGTCTCCTCCATCGAAGAGGAAATCCAGTATATCGACGATTATACGATGATCCTCAAATACAGGTACGACGACCGCGTGGAAGTGCTATGGGAGGTCGAGGAAACGTGCAAGGCGTATGCGATTCCCCGCATGATTTTGTATCCGTTGGTGGAAAACAGCATCTTTCACGGCATTCTTCCATCGTCGCAGAAGGGCTGGATCCGCATTCGCATCACGGAGCAGACGGGCAAGCTGAACGTCAGCGTGACCGATAACGGCGTGGGGATTGAGGCGCAGAAGCTGGAGAAGCTGCAGCGGGACATGGCATCGCCGTCCATCAACGAGGATCTCGACCATATCGGCATCCATAACGTCAACAATCGGCTGAAGCTGCTGTTTGGCCAAACCGCCGTGCTGCAGATCGACAGCAAGGAACAGGAGGGCACCAGCATCTTTTTCCACATTCCCCGGGAAACGAAGATTTCCTAAAGCAACGATAAAAAGTATAACATTTCATAATTTTGCTACATATATTATGAAATTCGTCCTTGCTATATTTAGATTGTTACATTGCCGCATGATCAGAAAAAAGGAGGACGAATCATGAAGAAGATGTTGTTCAAAAGATTGCCGGCTATTCTTCTCACGGCGCTGTTAAGCTCGGGGCTTGCTGCCTGCAGCAGCGATAACCAGCCGGCCGCCAAAACGGAAGGCGGCAGTCAAGCCGCTACGGCGCAAGGGGGAACCGCAGCCAAAAAGAAAGACATTAACATTTGGATGTGGGACAAGTCGGAATCGCGCATGAAAATGATCGAAGAGTTTACGAAGCTGCATCCCGAATATAACGTGGTGCTGACTGCCGTAGAAAGCAAGGACATGACGCAGAAATTGCAGACAGCGCTTGCATCCGGTGCGGATCTGCCGGATATCGCTTGGCTGGAGCAAACGTATCGCGGCAAGCTGCTGTCGCTTGACATTTGGGAGGATATCTCGAAAGCGCCGTACAGCCTGGACAAATCCCAAGTGCTAGATTATTTGATTCCGCTGGAAACGACGGAATCGGGCGTCTATGTCGGACCGGAAGCGCCGTCCGTAGCGGGGATGGCTTACAAACGTCCGCTGACCAAGCAGTATTTCGGCACGGACGACCCACAGGAGCTGCAAAAAATATTTACCGATTGGGATACGTTTATCAAAAAAGGAATCGAAGTTAAGCAGAAATCAAATGGAAGCGTATACATGTTCCCGAGTCTTGGCGACGCCTTCCAATTTCTGAAAGGGCAAAGCAGCACGCCGTTTGTGCAGGGCAATACGCTGAACCTGAAGCAAGGCATGGGGCCGATTCTGGAGAAGCTGCTGGAAATGAAAAAAGCCGGCATTATCGATGTGCTCGATTACAACTCGCCTGCGGCCAACGCAACGTTTGCCGACAATACGCATATTTTCTACCCATGCGCCAACTGGTCCGTGGAGTTTACGGTGAAGCCCAACGATAAAAACGGCTCCGGCCGTTGGGGTTTTATGGTGCCTCCGGGCGGTCCGTTCCCATGGGGCGGAACGGTGCAAGGCGTGCCGAAAAAAGCGAAAAACAAAGAAGGCGCGGTCGAGTTCATCAAGTTTTTCTTCCTGACGGAACGAGGTTCGGAGCTGGCGCGCGACGTCAAAGGGAACTTCTCCCCGTTTAAGCCGATTTATAATAAGTCCGATTTTTACTCGGCGAAAGACGCCTTTTTTGGCGGTCAAGACGTGCTGAAGGCAATTGCCCAAGACATCTTCCCGAAAATCAAATCGGTCCGTTTGCCCAGCAAATACGATCAAGATATCGACGATACGATCAATATTGCGATCAAAACGATCAACGGCTCAAGCGACGGCAACGTAAGCGTCGACCAATTGATCAAGAAGATGGAAGACGATCTGAAGAACAAGCAGCCTGATCTGAAAACAAGCTGATTTTAGAGCAACGCGGAAACAGGGAAGTTTGAACTCCGGCAACGGCGAGCCCCCTGTTTCTTTCACATTAACGGGGTTTGAAGGTGAGACTATTGCAGCGGGTTGGGAAAAAAGCGACTCCTTATTTGATGATTTCTCCGTATTTTTTGCTGTATGCGGCATTTGGTTTGTTTCCGATTTTGTTTTCGCTGTATATCAGCTTTACGAAGTGGGACGGCATCGGCACGATGTCCTGGATCGGGCTGAAAAATTACGTTCGCGTGTTTACGGGCGACAAGTTGTTTTATGAGTCGTTGTACAACACGATGCTGATTATCGTCGTTACGATTCCGCTGGAAATTATATTGGGACTCTTACTGGCGACGTTTTTGAAAGATTTTTTCAAGAGATCGAGAAATGTGCTGCAGTTGATCAACTTTCTGCCGTATATTACGACGCCGGTTGCGGTCGGCATCATCTTTCAAATATTGTTTGACTGGAAAAACGGCTCCGTCAACGCCTTGTTAATAAAGATAGGCTTCGAGTCGGTCTATTGGCTGGGAATTCCTTGGGCGGCCCGTGTTGTCGTCATTGTGATGCAGACGTGGACGGTGTTCGGTTACAAGATGGTGTTGTTTTTGTCGGGATTGTCGACCATCCCGGATGAGCTGTACGAATCGGCCAAAATTGACGGAGCTAGGTGGAAAGACGCGTTCTGGCATATTACGATTCCGATGCTGCGGCCGATTCTCGTATTTGTCGTAACGACAAGCATTATCACCGGCTTCCGATTGTTCGATGAACCTCAGTTGCTGTTCCAATCTGCGTCGCAGCCGATCGGCGGTCCGGATCATGCCGCACTTACCGTCGTGATGAGATATTACGATGTCGCGTTCCGCAATTTCGATTTTGGTTACGGGGCGGCCATCGCTTACAGCTTGTTTATCGTTATCTCGATTTTTTCGTTTCTGTCCATTCGCATCATGAACCGCGGGGAGAGTGAGTCATCATGAAGACGTATATCACCAAGCTGCCGGTGTATCTATTCGTGGCGGTGCTGTCTTTGTTCGCCCTCATCCCATTTTATACGATGATCATTATGGGCACTTACGTCAGCGAAGATTTATATACCGGGCTCAAGCTGCTGCCGGGACATTATTTCATCGAAAATTTCAAAACCGTCATGTCGCAAAATTTCCTGCATTTTTACGGCAACAGCCTGCTGGTGTCCGTCGTAAATACGACGTTGGCGGTGCTGGTCAGCGCGTTAACCGGGTTTGCTTTTGCCAAATATCAATTTAAAGGGAAAAAGCTGCTGTATTATTTCGTGATCGCCACGCTGATGATTCCGCCGCAGCTTGGGCTGATCGGGTTTGTTGTGGAGATGCGCTGGCTCGGGCTGGTCAATACGCTGTATCCGCTGATCCTCGGCGGTTTGGCCAACGCTTTTGGCGTATTTTGGATGACGCAATATATATCCAGCGCCGTGCCAAACGAAATTATCGAAAGCGGGCGGCTGGACGGCTGCTCCGAGATGGGTATTTTTATCAGAATCGTTTTTCCGGTCATCCGTCCTGCTTTTATTACGTTGTTTATGCTGTTTTTCCTATGGTCGTGGAACAATTATTTGACCCCGCTTGTCATTATCAACAAAGAAAAGCTGTACACGATCCCTCTGGCGATATCGCTGATCAGCAGCGAATACCGGACGGATTATGCGGCGCGTATTCTGGCGCTGACGTTGTCGACGCTGCCGATTTTGATCCTGTTCGCCGCCGGCTCCAAACATTTGATCCGCGGTTTGGTCGGAGGAAGTATTAAAGGATAATTGTGAAGTGTTGTGATTGGAGGAGTTTAGCACCATGAAGACGATTGTCGAATTAAACGAAACATGGGAAATTCGCAGCTTTGAACCGTTTGCCGCCTTAAACGGGGAACAGTTGGAGACAGGGGGCTGGATACCGACTCATGTACCGTCCCAAGTCCATGAAGTGCTGCTCCGGGAAGGTTTGATCGACGATCCGGCGGCTTACGGCAAAGGCAAGGAGTGTCTATGGGTCGCGGAACAAGATTGGATATACCGCACGGTCTTTAAGCACACGGAACCGGGGAAAAAAGCGTATCTCCATTTCAAGGGGCTGGATACGCTGGTCGATATTTTTTTGAACGGTACCCATCTGGCATATCATAACGATATGTATGTGCCGATCCGGCTGGAAGTGACCGAGCTGCTGCGGGAAAGCAACGAGCTGGTTCTGCATTTCCATTCCGTGCATGAATTTATTAAACATGCGGAGCTGCCTGAAGAGTGGCAGGGAAAAATGAGACCCAGCCGGTTGATCCGCAAAAGCGAACACGACTTTGTCGATTATTTGGGGCCCAAGCCGTATGTTACTCGGGTTGGCATTTACGATAAGGTGCTGCTGGAAGTGATCGACGGGATTGAAATAACCGAAGCCGATATTGCCGTCAAGCTGTCTGACGATTACCGTCAAGGACGGATTGGCTTTAAGGTGAGCGGCTTAGGTTTTACGGACGGAAGTGTGCTGAAAGTCCAAGTCAGAGATCCGGACGGGCAGCTTGTGGAGGAGCGGGAATTGCCTTTGCGGGGCGGCGTTGACGGCAGCCAGGACCGGACCTGGAGTGAAACGGCTGAATTGACCGTTACGCAGCCGGCTTTATGGTGGCCGAGAGGGCACGGATCACAGCCGCTCTACGAGGTATCCGCAGCTGTATGGAACGTCGGCGAAGCTAGAGACCGCGTGGTGAAACGTATCGGCTTTCGGCATGTCCGCATGGCGAAGCCGTTTGATTTTGAAATCAACGGCAGGCGCATTACGTTGTGGGGGGCTCAATCGGCGCAGATTCAAGGGATCACACACTGCTGGAACAACGAAAAGTCGAACAGGCTGCTTGATCTGCTGGAAAATGCCAATATGAACGCGCAGCGGATATGGGGCGGGGCGGACAGGTACGACGATGCGTTTTATGATGAAGCCGACCGCAGAGGCATCTTGCTCTGGCAGGAGTTTTTCCACGATTACGGGATGTTTCCCGACAGCCGGGAATACCGCGAGTTGTGCGTCAAGGAAGCGGAGTACCAGGTGAAACGGCTGAAGCATCGTCCTTCGCTGCTTTTCTGGTGCGGGGGCAACGAATGTTTTATGGGCGCGGAATACGAGCAGCCTGGAGTTCCTTATATCGGCGGCGCTATTTTTCTCGAGGACTATAAACGCGTTTGCGAAACGTTGGACCCGGACCGCTATTACCACATCAATTCGCCTTATGGCGGGGCTTATTGCAACGATCCGCTCGCAGGAGATACGCACAGCTATACGAATACATGGTACGTGCCGGGAGCCGACTATCCGATTATGATCGCGGAAGAAATCCGCACGTCGCCGCCGGCTGTGAAAAGCTTCCTGCGCTACATGGGCGAAGACAAGGCGTGGCCCGCCGATTACTCCGGCATGATCACAAGCCGTTCGCCGTATCCGTGGCCGGATACTTGGACGGAGCGCACGTCGGCGTTCGGGTGGAAAAAGATTCCGCCGATCGAGCTGTTTTACGATTCGGACAGCTTGGAATCCGCGGTGTACAAATTCGGCGCCGCCCACGCCTATTATTTGCGCAACATTATCGAAAACAACCGCAGAGGCAAACCGTCCTCCAATCCGGAAGGCGAACGAATATGCAAGGGCCATTTTGTATGCAGATGGAACGATTCGTGGCAGGTCATTTACGGCAGCATGATCGACTATTATTTGGAGCCGTACATGCCTTATTATGCGGTCAAACGAGCTTACGAGCCGGTGCTGCTTACATTTGACGTGCAAAACTTCATTTATTGCTGGGCCGTCAACGACAGCGCAGACGATGTGGCGGGAACGCTGCACGTTCGGCTGTTTCATCCCAGCGCCAACGCTTTCGTGAACGAAATCAAGCGGAAGGTGCGTGTCGGGGCCGGAGAGTCGAAGCTGGTGTGCGATCTTAACGAGTTCAAGCAGTTTTCGCGGGAATATATTCTGTTTGCGCAGCTCGTGAACGAGCACGGAGACGTTGTGAGCCGGACGAATGATTTTGTCGATATCGAGAAAAAGCTGCGTTTCCCCGAAGCCAAGCTGCATCTGACGATGAAGGGGAATGTGCTGACCGTCACAACCGACAAGTTCGCCCGATGCGTCCAACTGTCCGGCAGCGATCAAGGGGACGAGTTCGGCTGGCTGTTCGAGGACAATTATTTCGATCTGCTGCCGGGGGAAGTGAAGCGGGTACGTATATTGGGCAGCCACCGGAGCGGCACGATTACAGCCAAACCTTATTATTCCCCGCTGGCCAGCACGATTGAAATGGCTGGAAATCCGGATAAAGGAGGCAATTAAAGTGAAGCTGATACGTTATTCAGACACGATGTTTGACTTGGTTTCCGAAAACGCCGCTTTCGATCAGCTGGCCAGCGGATTTGGTTTTACGGAAGGGCCGGCTTGGTGCGCCCGCAGCGAACGGCTGTATTTTACGGATTTTACATGCCATCGCATTTATACATGGAACCGCTCGGAAGGCGTGAAGTTGTTCAGAGAGCCCAGCGGCAGAGCGATCGGATTGACGATGGACGCGGAAGGCCGATTGCTCGCCTGCGAATCGCAAAACCGGCGAATTTCCCGAACGGAAACGGACGGCTCGGTGACGGCGCTGGCCTCCCGTTTCAATGGAAACCGCCTAAGCAGCCCCAACGATGTGATCGTCAAAAGCGACGGTGCGGTTTATTTCACGGACCCTTACAGCACGGCGATGGGAGATACGAAGGAGCAGCCGTTTAACGGCGTATACCGCTGGAACCCGCAAACGGGCGAGGTTGACGTGGTTGTTGCGGAGTTTGAACGGCCCAACGGCCTGGCGTTTTCGCCGGATGAACGGCTGCTTTATATCAACGATACGAACAAGCAGCATATTAAGGTATATGAAGTGTTGCCGGACGGAGGCGTGAGCAATGGCCGGATGTTTGCCGAACTTGACACAAGCGCGGGTCCGGGCGCGGCGGACGGGATGAAATGCGACGCCAGAGGCAATGTGTACGTTACCGGCCCCGGGGGGATTTGGATTTACGCGCTGTCCGGCGAAACGTTGGGACGGATCGAAATGCCCGAAGTGGCGGCCAACTTGTGCTTTGGTACGCCAGCGGATTCGCCCGTCGGCACAACGTTGTTTATTACCGCATCCACTTCCGTCTACAGCTTGCAGTTGAACGTATGCGGCGCCGTATAGGAGAGTTCTATGATGAAAATTTCCGATGTAAAGGTATACCGCGTGAGCGGTTGGATGGAACTCGAAGAAGGCGAAAGCGAACGTTCGGCGGCGCCCCGGGATATGTACGCGGAATATGCGGCGCTGGCGCAGCCGGAACAAATCAATTCGGCTAACGGCAAAGTCCGCATTGTTCGCCATTATGTGAGCATCCATACGGACGAAGGTCTGGAAGGCATATACGGGCCGATCGTTTACGAGGAGCAAGCGGACATCATCGTGAAAAAAATAAAACCGCAGCTGCTCGGCCAAAATCCGCTCGACATCGAGCGATTGTGGGATCAGCTGCGTTACGACCGGCATGGCCGCAGCGGCTACTACATGATGGCGGTCAGCGCGGTTGATTGCGCGCTGTGGGATTTGCGCGGCAAGTTTTACAACACCCCCGTGTACCGTCTGCTTGGCGGGGCGACACGCGACAAAATTCCCGTATACGCCAGCATGCTCGGGCATTCGCTGCAATCGGGCGAAGCGGGCAAGCAGGCGAAAGCGGCGGCGCAGCAAGGGTATACGGCGCAGAAATGGTTTTTCCGCTATGGGCCGTCCAGCGGCGCCCAGGGCAAAGCGGACAACCTGCGTTTGGCGGAGGAGGTGCGGGAAGCGCTTGGTTTCAGTTACGAGCTGATGCTGGACTGCTGGATGAGCTGGGACGTACCTTACGCGCTGGATATGATGGAACGGCTGCGCGAGGTGCGGCCGCTTTGGCTGGAGGAGCCGCTGCTGCCTAACCAAATCGACGGTTACCGGGTGTTGAAGGAAAAAGCTCATCTCAACATCGCAGCCGGCGAACATCTGTATACGCGGAAAGAGTTTAAGCCTTTTTTCGACCAAGGGCTGCTGCAATTCGCCCAGCCGGACCCGGATTGGACGGGAGGCATTACGGAGCTGCGCAAAATCGCCGTGGTGGCGGAAACGTATGACGTCAAATTCGTTCCCCACGGCTGCACGGTCATCCCCAATTTGCACGTAATCGCTTCGCTGCCGCCTTTTGTTTGCCCTTATTTGGAATATTTGATCCGCTACCAGAAGCAGCAGCACCATTTTCACAAAAACAAAATGGTTCCTTCCGGCGGCTATTTGTCTTTGCCGAGTGAGCCGGGGCTGGGGATTGAGCTGGATGATACGGCGATCGAAGCGATGGAAGAACATCAAGTATAAGACGGACAAGGAGGCGAGGATATATGAAATACGGTTATTTGGGCCGGTCCGGCATGCGGGTCAGCCGGTTGTGCCTGGGCACTGCCGCTTTCGGCGGGTTAGTTTCCAAGCAAGGCGAATACGCCAGCATCAGCGAAAAGGAAGCTTTTCGCATCATGGATGCGGCGCTGGACGCCGGTATCAATTTTTTTGACACCGCCAATGTGTACGGAGGTGTGCGGCACCGCGGCATGGATATGGGACAACGCGGCATCACGGAAGAAATCATCGGCAGGTGGTTTGCCCAAGGCGGCAATCGGCGGGAGAAGGTAGTACTCGGCACGAAGGTCGGACGTGTATTTGAGCAGGACGACCTGGACGGTCCGAACAAAGCGCAAGGTTTGTCCTTGTACAAAATCCGCAGACATTTCGAAGCGTCGCTGCGCAGGCTGCAAACCGACCATATCGAGCTGTACCAGATGCATCACGTCGACCGCAGCGTAGGCTGGGATGAGTTGTGGGAAGCGCTTGAGAGTTTGGTGAGGCAAGGCAAAGCCGATTATATCGGCTCCTGCAATTTTGCCGGCACGGACCTGCAGAAGGCGCAGGCGGTCGCCAAAGACCGCCGCTTTATGGGGCTGATCTCCGAGCAGCAAGGGTACAATCTGCTGAACCGTTATCCGGAGACGGATGTGCTGCCGGCGGCTAAGGAGCTGGGCATCGGTGTTACGATCTGGAGCCCGCTGGCTCGCGGACTGCTGGCGCTTGACGTCACCCGCCCGATCACACGGACGTTAACCGACGATGCGCAGATGCTGCTTGATAATTACCGGGCGCAAATGGAGCAATTTTCGGCGTTGTGCCGGGACCTCGGGGAGAAAGAAGCCAATGTCGCGTTAGCGTGGCTGCTGGCCAATCCGGCGGTAGCTTCCCCGGTGATCGGTCCAAGCAGCGTGGAGGAGCTGGAGGATACGCTGCGGGCCGTCGACATCCATTTGGATGAGTCCGTTATGCGGCGTATTGACGAGATTTTCCCGCGCCCCCAGGAAGTGTCGATGTTTAAAAAAAGCTGAGCGAATGCTTGCGAAGTGAACTTTCCCGTGGAAAGTTCTTACAAGGAGGATAAGCGATGGAATACACCTATTTAGGACGCACCGGCATGCGGGTCAGCCGGCTTTGTCTCGGTACCGCAGCCTTCGGCGGGTATGTCGCCAAGCAAGGCGAATACGGCAGCTTAAGCGAAAAGGAAGCGTTTCGCATGATGGATGCGGCGCTGGACGCGGGTATCAATTTTTTTGATACGGCCAATGTGTACGGCGGTGTGGGGCATAGAGGAACGGCCGAAGAAATGATCGGCCGCTGGTTTGCACAAGGCGGCGGACGGCGCGAACGCGTGGTGCTCGGCACCAAGGTCGGGCGGGTGTTTGAGTTGGATGAGCTGGACGGCCCGAACAAAACCCAAGGCTTATCCTTGTACAAAATCCGCAGGCATGTCGAAGCGTCGCTGCGCCGACTGCAAACCGACCATATCGAGTTGTATCAAATGCACCATGTCGACCGGCATACGGGTTGGGACGAATTGTGGGAAGCATTCGAAGGCCTGGTGCGGCACGGCAAGGTCGATTATATCGGATCTTGCAATTTCGCCGGCGTCGATTTGCATAAAGCGCAAGCGGAAGCAAAGGAACGGCGGTTTATGGGGCTTGTCTCCGAGCAGCAGGGCTACAATTTGCTGAACCGTTTCCCCGAAACGGACGTGCTTCCCGCAGCCCGGGAACTGGGCATCGGCATTACGATCTGGAGCCCGCTGGCCCGCGGGTTGTTAGCGGTGGATATGACCCAGCCGCTTCCTCCCACTCTGACCGAAGACGCGCAGATGCTGCTGGAGAACCGGCGTGCGCAGATGGAGCAATTCTCCTTATTGTGTCGGGATCTCGGCGAGAAGGAAGCCAATGTCGCTTTGGCATGGCAGCTTGCCAACCCGGCGGTTGTGAGCCCGGTCATCGGTCCGAGCACGGTAGAAGAGCTGGAGGACTCGCTGCGCGCGGTCGAGATTCGGCTGGACGAGTCAACCATGAAGCGGCTCGACGACATTTTCCCGCCTCCGAAAGAAGTATCGATGTTTAAAAAAAGCTGACTCGTAGATGCCGGCCAAGAGATTCTATATAAATTGAACGGGGAAGGGGGAGATCCGCCGCATTGGCGAAGGGATCCCCTTTCTTCCAATCGGAAAGGAGCGATCACGATTGTCTGCCCATGACCATATGACGCCTTGCACGGTCCGGGAAACGACGGTTGCCGGCATTCAAGTCGTCGAACTGGACAACGGCTTGTTGTCTGTCAGCATACTGGTTGGAAAAGGCGCCGATATCTATGATATTATATACCAGCCTACGAATACCGATTTCCTTGTGAAGTCAAAGGAAGGGCTGCGTGTTTTCGAAGGGAGAAATCTTGCCGAGACGCGGCTGAAGATGTACTCTGAGCTTTATCCCGGGGGCTGGCAGGATTGTTTGCCTCACCGGGGCCGCTATGAGGATGTCGAGATTACGCAAGAGAACGGCGGCATTGCAGCGACAGTTCCGTGGCAATACGAGCTTTGCCGGGACGATGACGGTTATGCCGGTATCCGCTGTTTTGTCGATCTGCCGGAAATGCCGATCCATGTGGAGAAAACGTACATGCTGAAGTCCGGGGAGGCCAAGCTGTACATTGACGAGCGGCTGCAAAATAGAGGCGGGGCACCGATGCGGTTTACGTGGACGCAGCACGCCGCTTTTGGCGGCTCCTTTCTGGACGAGCAGGTGACCATCGAGGTGCCACCGGACTGCGTCGCTTTTCACGCTCGCAGTTATGATCGCGCGTTTAAATCGGACCTTCGCCGGTACGAGCAGCCGGTCGACCGGGTCACGCTGCCGGACGGAAGCAGCCGGAATTTGCTGCAAGTGCCGCCCAAGACGGCGAACGAGTCGTTTTTTATCGTGCTGAAACACGTTCGTGAACCATGGGTCAAGCTGATGAGCGGCAGACTGCGGATCGGAGCGTGCTTGCATTGGGATTTGCAGATATTTCCATTCATCCGTTACTGGTCGAATCATACAAAGGATTTATATACAGTTGGGCTGGAGCCTTCAAACGACGCTTTCGCCGGATTCGACGATTCCTTGGAGCACGGCACGTTTCAACAGCTGCTGCCGGGGGAGCGATGCGATACAAAGCTGGTGTTTGAAGTGTTGGATTTTCGCTAAAACGTAAGAGCAGTTATGGACAGCCGCTTATGCGTGAAAAGGGTAAATATGCTGCGTATTATGCATAACTATCCAATGCGTTTAAGTGGTATGTTAGTCTTATGCTCCGGCTAAATGTTGTCTTACGATGACAAATCTTGTTCAGAAGCCTAAAAATCGGCGGTTCAAAAACTGTCACTTCCATGCAGTCGCTGCGGCTGCAATAATCAATCTCGAAAACGCTGTCAGACGGACGAAATCCTATGGCTGCCATACCATATCAGGTGTTTTTGGGAGGTTATTATGAACGTAAACAGAAATCGCAACGTTGTCACGATGTCCATGCTGCTCGCAGTGTCCATGGGGCTTGCCGCAGGATGCGGCAGCGGGGGTAAAGATGCAAATTCCGGAGCGTCTGCAGGAAAAGATGCCGCCGCAGGTCCCGTACTGAAAGTCCAATTTATGGTTCCTTCATATGCCGATGTGCCGGATATGAACAACGAATATTGGTCGAAATTTCAGAAGGAAAGCAAGTCCCAGCTCGATGTCGAATGGATCCCGTCCGGCGACTACGACACGAAGTTTGATTTGGTGCTGGCCTCCGGCAACATTCCCGAGGTGATCGTCGCCAACAACATTACGCGCCCGACGCTGCAAAATGCCGTCAAGCAGGGGGCGTTTTGGGATTTGACGCCGTTTCTCGGCGATTTCAGCAAATACCCCAATTTGAAAAACAACAGCTATAAAGATGTTTGGAATTATATGAAGACGGACGGCAAAATTTACGGCGTACCGCGCAACCGTCCGCAAATCGATGTGAGCATCAAGATGAGAAAAGACTGGCTCGACAAATTCAAGCTTCCGATGCCGACGACGTTGGATGAATATACCGCAGCGTTAAAAACGATCGTCAACGGCGATCCCGACGGCAACGGCAAAAAAGATACCGTTGGCCTGATCGGCCAAGGTTTCCTGCTGGCTGACGGCGACGGCAGCTTCCTGGCGGCTTTCGGCGGGTTGGATCCGATTTACGACAAGGAAGGCGGCTTGATCAATAAGCAGCTCACTCCGAACTATACGAGCATGGTCGATTATTTCCGCGGGTTGTATACCGACGGCATCTTGTCCAAAGACTTCTCTTTAATCAAACAAACGCAAGCCGAGGAAATGTTTAATACCGGACGAGCCGCTTCATATGCCCGCAACATTTGGCGCGACTATTCCTTCGAGCAGGAAATCAAGAAGGTGCAGCCGGAAGCGCAGGTCATATCGCTGCCGCCGATGAAAGGTCCGGGCGGGCTGAGCATCCAATTGTCCACGCCGTTCTCGGGCGCGTTTTATATCTCGAAGAAAGTTCCAGAGCAGAAAGTGAAGCAAATTCTGGATTTCTTCGAAAGAACAACAACGATGGAGCAAACCGACTATAACTACTACGGTATCGAAGGCGTCCATTATCAGCTCGCCGACGGCCAGCAGCAGCTAACCGACCTCGGGAAAAAGCAAGTGACCGCAAACGGCACCGGGGCGATCTTCCCGCTTGCCTACAACAACAAGATGAAAGTGCTGAACCCGGCAGCGCCAAAAGCATATAACGACGCAAAGATGAAGTCGGTGGAGGAATACGCCAAGGTCGGCAAGTTCGATCCGTTCTCCATCATCAACTCAAACGCATGGATTGCCAGCTGGCCGAAATATTCCACGGAGTGGCAGTCGATGGTCATTAAAGCGATCGTAGGCCAAATTTCCATGGACGAATATAAAGCTTACGTCGACAAGATCAACAACAGTCCGGATTTCAAGAAAGCTTATCAGGAGTTTGCCGCCGATTACAAAGAAAAGTTCGGCAAATAAACGAATAACGAAGGGACGGCTGTGCGGTCTGGGTCATACCGGATCGGCTGACAGCCGTTCCTTTCCCGCTTTTCATCATCATTGCGTGCTGCGGCATACTGCCCGATGGAATTGTTTTCGCAAAAATGGGAGGGCTTATCGGTTTATGATTCATTGGAGTAAACTATTCTTGAAATACCTGGGTATCGGGCGATTGACCAATCCGCGTAAGTATTTGTTTAAGCTGATTTGGCTTGGCTGTATTTCTGCATGTATTCCCGTTATTCTGGTCAGCTTGGTCTATTACCAGCTCTCCATGAACCGGATGGAAACATATATTCAGAATGAAAGCGAATCGTCCATGACCATCATGAAGGATCGCGCCGAGCGGGTGTTGCAAGAAATCGAACAGGAATCGCTTCAATTAGCCAAGGACCCCATGGTGCAGGAAGAATTTACCGCGATGCCAAATGAAAACGGCCTTTTGAACATGGAGATCTTGAGGAAAATCGCACTGGTCAAAAATTCAAACAGTTTTATCAGCGAAATCGTATTGTACAATAGCGTGGATAAGCAAATATTATCCAATGAATTCGGCGCCGTCTCCAAACAGGATTATAAATATAAAGACAATATCGACCAGCTGCTAGGCAGCCCGCATCCGACGCAATGGACCCAGCTTAAAGGACGGGAAGGTTATGTGACCTTCGCCAGATTGCTGCCGCTGATTGGTACAGGCGGACCGGAGGGCGTTCTGAGCTTTGAAATCGAGACCTCTGCGCTGAGCAAGTTTCTGGAGACCGATACGGCCATTTTGACAGACGATCAGGAACTGACCATTGTCAAATTAAATAACCCTTTTGCCGAGAACAGCCGGCTTGACGCCGTTCATTTGCGAAAAAGCGCCGAGCTGAAAGGCTTGCAGATGATCAAATCGTCGGACCAAACGTCGGGGCGTTTTTGGGCGGAAGGCATTGACGGCAAAACGGCGCAATACCGGTACGTCAAAAATGTGTTTGGCAGAACGTATGTTTCCGTTATCCCGGAGCAGGCGATGACCGAGCAGTTTAATTGGATGCGCAAGGTGATGGTGGAAACGCTGCTTGTTTTTATCGGCGTCGGCATTTTTCTGACGTACGCCACTTCCAAAAAAGCTTACAATCCGATTGAACAGCTGCTTCGCCACAGCCGCGCGCTCCGTTCCGGCGGGATGGAGCATAAGCAGGACGAGCTGGATTTTATCAAAGATTCGCTCAATTACTTAAGCAACGAAACCGACAAGCTCGGATCCTATATCGAAAATATCGAACCTTCCTTGCGCGAGAAGTTTTTATTTCAGCTGTTAAGCGGCTACTATACAAGAAATTCTACGCTTCTGGAAGATTGCAAGACGCATGGCATTGAAGCCGGATTTACTCATGTGGTGTTGATCGTCGAGGCCGAAAACATCTATAAGGAAAAACGCTTCCGGCCGGAAGAGAAAGGCATTGTAGCATTTTCGCTGGCCAATGTCATGCAGGAGATGCTGCGCAATGACGCGCTTCAAGGTTATGCCGTTCCGTATCAAGGCCGGGGCGTCGCTATCCTGCAATATAAATCCGATACAAGCCACAAGGCGATGCTGGACCAGACATTGGCTTATGTCAGCGGTTTGTCCGATACGTTCCGGCAGTATTTGTCCTTCGAGATTAGCGTGGGCATCGGCCGCTTCTATGAGCACGTGGTTGACGTGCCGGTGTCGTATAAAGAAGCGGAGAACGCGCTGCAATACCGGATTTTTCGCGATTCGGAGCAAGCTTTGTTTATCGATGAGGTGGAGCATGTGAAGAAACAGACGCTGCTGCGTTTTCCCGCGGATGCCGAGTCGGCCGTGCTGGAAGCGCTGGAGCAGGACGATCTCCCGTCCGCCGTCCAGCATTTTGCCCAGTTTGCCGAGGTGCTGCAGCGGTCTCAGTCGTATGTGCTTATATATCAAGGCTACCATGTGCTGTTAGCGTCGCTGATTCGTTCATTAGAGAAGCAAGGCGTCAACGGAGCCGATTTGATGGAACACAATTTGTTCGGCCAATTAAAAAGCAAACAAACGTCCAAAGAAATCCGCAGCTGGTTTGAAGAAACGTTGTTTCCGCTGTATTCCTGGCTGACCCGCAAAGACAGGGAAGCGGCGTCGGACACCGCGGTCCAGCAGGTGTGCCAGTATATCCGCGCGAACTGCGGCAATGATCTGTCGCTGGTGCAATGCGCCGAAATTGCAGGCGTCAGCCCATCTTATTTAAGCCGTATTTTCAAGAAGAAAACGGGCACCAATTTTTTGGAATATGTGGTTGAAACGAAGATGCTTGAAGCCAAACGGCTGCTCAAAGAAACCGACCACGGGATCAGTGAAATTGCCGCGGCGGTCGGCTATTCGGAGCGCAACTTTATTCGCATTTTTCAGCGCAATGCACAGATGACCCCCGGCACATTCCGAACGCAGCACCGATAGAGGAGGGGGGGAGGCCCGCTTCGCCAATTTTGCAAAAACCAACTGTAGCCTGTACCGCGTATTTACTTCATCACATATATTAACCTGGCGAAACTGAGGAGGTTGAAGGTGTGAAGAAAGTAAAGTACAGAATGGGCAAATTAGGAAAGTATAATTTTATGAAAAAGTTCAGCCAAATCAATACATTCCTCCCCGATACCCGGCTGGCCACCAAATCCAATATCAAAGCGATGCTGGAATTGTATGATTCGCTTTATGTCAAACCGGACGAAGGTACGGGCGGTCACGGCATATTGAAAATAACGAAACTCCAGAACGGCTATTCGCTAAAAGGCGGGAAATCCACCAGAACGTTTCATTCCATCGACGCGTTATACGGTTCGCTGCGAACCGTCTTATCCAAACATAAGTTTGTCGCTCAACGGGGCATCGATTTGTTGAAACATAACAAACGGGCGTTTGATATCAGGGTTATGGTGCAGAAGAATCGCAACAAACAATTGGTTCCCACGGGGATTATCGGAAGATTGGGGAAGGCAAACAAGATCGTAACCAATTATCATTCCGGGGGGACCCCGCTGCCCTTGGATACGCTGCTCAAATCTCACCTGCAAGGAGAAGCTAGGAAGGAATATATTCGCAGGATGAAGGAGCTGGGGAAAAAAGCAAGCAGCGTCTTGCGGAAAAGCTATAAAAGCAAGCCGGCCTTTGGCGTCGATATCGCCATCGATTCCAACATGAAACCGTGGATTCTGGAAATCAACACCGGACCCGATATGTCGATTTTTAACACGTTAAAAGATAAAACGATGTATAGAAGGATTCTAAGGTATGCCAAATTAAAAAGATAGTTTCATGCTGCATGACGATCAAAATCTTGGCTGCGCCCTGCCAAGGTTTTTTCTTTTTGCTGGGGTATGGTAAACTTGAATTCAGCCATATGTTCAGATTGATTTAAGAAGGGAGTTTTGCCTGATGCAAATATGCGATTTTTTGTTCCCCAAGGAAAAGGTGTCTTACATCAATTCATCCGCCAACATGCTGGAGGCAATGAATAAGTTGGAGCAGACCCAATACACGGCTATTCCCGTTATTGACGGCGAAGGCAGATACGTGGGTACGCTCTCTGAAGGCGATTTATTGTGGAAGATGAAATGCACCCCCGGATTAACTTTTCAGAACTTGGATACGGTGAAGGTTTGCGAAATCAAACGCCGCATTCATAACGAATGTGTATCTGTGAATGCCCACTTGGAAGATATGCTTGAACTCGCTGCCGATCAAAACTTCGTTCCTGTTGTAGACGATCAACGCATATTTATCGGAATTATCCGCCGCAAAGATATCATCGAGTATTACACGGACAATATTACCGACTGACCGCTGCGGCATGAACATGGTATGATTCCGGCCTCCATTCTCACCCAATCTTGAACCGAACATCCGCGCAGCGCCATAACGCGCTCGGGACGGACGGCGGCAAGCCGTCCATCGCTGTCTCGGTTCCAACCGTACGCCCCGTACACCCGCTGCTTTACTTTTCATTTTCATAAGCCCCGCTTATCGGTTCGATGATTGCCCGTCTTTAATGATCACACGGAGTTCACGACGGGCATGATGAGTCGACTTCCATTCCTTCACAAACATTTGGTTCCGCTTACACCGATGGTCTACGCTATTTACGGTTGTAATCCCATGCTAACATTTGCGATATTTGTATTACATATATTTTGATATATTGATTTTATCTGCGGATTATTGACTGTTTTTTTTTGTTATGCAATAATTTGTATAACAACTTTGAGTGAGTATGGCGATAATCTGGAGATGAACTATGGCTGAGAAAGAAAAAGTATCACAAACGATTTCCCGCGAGCTGCTGCAAAGAATTGAATCCGGCGAATTTCCTCCCGGCTCCAAGCTCCCTACGGAAATGGAACTCACGGCACAGTTTGGCGTAAGCCGGGTGCCGATCCGCGAGGCGCTTAGCGTGCTGCGGGCAGCTGGTGTGATCAGCTCGCGCCAGGGCGGGGGAAGTTACGTCGAGGAGCGGTCGGGAGGTTCGGCTTTGCTGCATCAGATTCGCATTGAAAGCGACGATGTGGAAGCCATCAAACATTTGTTTGAAATGAGGAAAATTTTGGAGCCGGAAGCGGCTTATTTGGCTGCGCTCAGACGCACGCCGGAGCAGCTGGAGATGATGAACCGGGCGCTGCAATGGCTGGAAAGCGAATCCGCCGATACCGGCAAGTTAGGATCGGAGGCCGACATCGAATTCCACCGTCTCATCATGCTGGCGACCCAAAACCCGATTATGATTCAAATGGCGGAGAGCTTATCCGCCTTATATGAACGGGCGCTGAAGATTACGCTCCGGCCCAATCTGGGATTAATCGAAAAACGCAAAGCGGTGCATCAAGAACACCGGGACATTTTATCCGCAATCGAAAGGGAAGAGCCGGAGCTCGCCAAAATTCAATGCGCCATTCATTTGAAAAATGCGGAGAAAAAATTAAGCTTATATTTCTAAGCGTCTTGTATTAGCGAACGAAGGGGAGGAACGGAACCCGTGACGAAGATGACAACATCCCATATTCAAGAAATGAAAACGATCGTCAAAACCGGCCGTGTGTTGACCGATGAAAGCGACCGTTACAGCTATTCGTTTGACGCTTCGTTTGGCACTTATTTGCCGGATGTGGTGATTCAGACGAAAAACGCGGAAGAGCTGGCTACGCTTGTGAAAATGGCCAACCGCGAGCGTATCCCGGTATACCCGCGTGGTCAAGCGACCAGCTTAAGCGGCGGGCCGCTTCCGGTTCACGGCGGCATAGTTTTGGATTTGTCGGTGATGAACGACGTGCTTGAGATTCACGACGATGATCTGGTTGCCGTCGTGTCCCCCGGAGTGCTCACTTCAAACATACATAAAGCGGCCGAGCAAAAAGGGCTGATGTACCCTCCCGATCCGAGCAGCTCCCACGTATCTACGATCGGCGGCAATTTGGCGGAAAATTCCGGAGGCCCGCGCGGCCTGAAATATGGAGTGACCAAAGATTACGTGATCGGGCTGGAAGTCATTACGCCGCAAGGAGAGCTGATCCGCACGGGCGGCCGCACCGTAAAAAACGTCACCGGCTACGATTTGACCAAGCTGATCGTTGGTTCCGAAGGCACGCTGGGCATCATTACGAAGGCGATTTTACGTCTGATCCCTAAGCCTCCGGCGGCGGAAACGGTAATGGCGGTTTTCGACAGTCTTGTCGATGCGGGAACGGCGATTTCGAAAATATTAACGTCCGGCATTTTGCCTGCCAAAATGGAGCTGATGGATCAGGCTTCCATCGTCGCTGTGGAGAATTACGAGCCTTCAGGATTGCCACGCGATGCGGCAGCGATGATAATGATCGAGCTGGACGGGCATCCCTTGGCCGTCAAAGACGAAGCCGAGCAAGTATCGCGGGTATGCAAAGAAGCGGGAGCACGAGAAGTCCGCGTGCCGCGGACACAAGCGGAAAAAGACGAAGTATGGAAAGCGCGCAAGCTTGTATCTCCCGCCATCGTGCGGATCAAACCGACCAAAATATCCGAAGACGCGACCGTGCCGCGCAGCCAAATTCCCGAAATGTGCCGCCGCTTGCAGGAAATCAAAGCCAAATACAACCTCGAGCTTGTCGTTTTTGGCCATGCCGGCGACGGGAATTTGCATCCGAACATTTTGGCCGACAAATCGGATAAAGAGGAAATGCGGCGTGTGGAGCAGGCGGTTGCGGAAATTTTCGAAACGGCCGTGCAGTTGGGGGGGACGTTGTCCGGCGAGCATGGCATCGGCACGATGAAGGCGCCGTTTATGGAAATGGAGCTTGGAGCGGAAGGGCTGGATATGATGAAACGCATCAAGGACGCTTGGGATCCGAACCATATTATGAACCCCGGAAAAATTTTTCCCGAGCCGGGCCAAAAGTTGGTGCTTAGCGAATGAACGACAAGCTGAAAGCGCTGCGCGAAGAACTGAAATATGACAAAACCGATTCGTGTGTGCAATGCGGATATTGTTTGCCGGCCTGTCCGACATATGCCACGATGGGCAAGGAAACGCATTCGCCGCGCGGCCGGATCAATCTGGTGAAGATGGTCGGCGAAGGGAAAATTACGGATCTTTCCGTGTTGGAAGAACCGATGGATCTGTGTCTCGGCTGCCGGGCTTGCGAAACGGTCTGCCCCACGGGGGTGGAATACGGCTCCATCTTGGAGGCGGCACGCGCCGCTATTACGCGCAGAAAGACTTATTCCGCTCCGGTGAGGATTTTACGCCATACGTTATTCAAGAGAGTATTTCCCAGCCGTCAAGCGATGAATCTGATCGGCAACGCCAAGTGGTTTTATGAAAAAAGCGGCGTGCAAAAGCTGGCGCGCAAAAGTGGCGTCATTGCCAAGTTGCCTTCGCACTTGGGCGATTTCGAAGTGATCGCGCCGCCGGCGGTATCTCCGCTGGAACGTTCCAGGCTGCCGCGGTTCACGGCGGCCCGGGGAGCGAAGAAGTACACGGTCGCTTTTTTCACAGGTTGTGTTATGGATGCGATGTTCAGACGCATCAATCATTTGTCCGTGAAGCTGCTTGCCGCCGCCGGCTGCGACGTTGTCGTGATCGATAATCAGACATGCTGCGGAGCGCTGCATGCCCATTCCGGCGAACTGGACGAAAGCAAGCGGCTGGCCAAACGAAATATCGCCGCTTTTGAACAGGTCGAAGCGGATTTCATCGTTAATAACGCCGGAGGCTGCGGGGCGCTGCTGGTTGAATACGGCCATCTGTTGGCGGACGAACCGGAGTGGAAGGAGCGTGCCAAACGGTTTGCGGAGAAATCGAAGGACATTTCTCAAGTGCTTGTATGGTGCGGCGGCGTTTCGGTTGCCAAGCATTCGGCGGAGCGGGTGACGTACCAGCGTTCCTGCCATATGACCAACGTTCAGAAGGTGAACAAAGAACCGCTCCAGCTCATTCGCAGCATCCCAAACGTCGAATTCGTCGAGATGAAGGAAGCCGAGATGTGCTGCGGTTCGGCGGGCATTTACAATATCGTCAACTTTGATGCTTCCATGGACATTTTGGACCGGAAGATGGAGTATGTAAACGATACGTTGGCGGCTACGATTATCACCACTAACCCCGGATGTTTGCTGCAGATGAAATTGGGCGTAGAAAGGGAACAGAAATCGGGGCAAGTTCGGGTGCTTCATCTTGTGGAATTTTTGGCGGAAGCAGCGGGGATCGAATAAGACGCAGAGGAACGTAACCGGTATTCGATATCGTTGACAAGCGGGCCTGATGTAAATTATATTTACGTGGCAGGCAGCGGGATTTATGAATTTCAATATGTGAGATCTTCTACGAAACCGTTGAGATAATGCAGACGGAAAAGCATCCGAGAGGATGCTTTTTTTGTTCATTTTTTTCAAAGCGATGTGACGTAAACTTATGTTCTCTGACGGGTTGCATACAAATGCGACAAATTAAGTTGCAAACGGTCAACGCTAAAGTGACAAGCTTCTCGTGCGAATTTGTGTACAATCAGGTTAACTTGTCTTCTACTTCGTTTTTTGTGGAATAAACAGGGTACTAACGTTATATATTACTAGGGTGGTATGACAAGCAAATACAAGGATGTGTAAAAAAATCAACAAACGAAAGGGTGCCCTACATGCGTAATCCACTTAAACAGTACATATTCGTTTATCTGCTATGCGTGACGCTACTCTTTACCATGGGATTTGATATGGATACTTGGACGAACAGTCATACGAAGACAGCTGCCCGTAACATCTTGGATCACGACTCGAAGCAACACACCTCAATGGTTAACAAATCGTTCATAGATCAGCCGGAACCGCTTGCTTTTGTCACATATGAAGAACCGGCAGCGCTTTCCGAAGTAAAAGACGAAAACCCACTCATGGCCGAACTTGCGAAGGAACCGGAGAATACGGATCCGGTCGAATCTCAATCAGCGCATATCGCCCCCACTGAAGCCCAATCTGCGAGTATTGACCCCATCGAAGCCAAATACGAAGTAACGGCGTATTATTTAAATGTGCGTGAACAAGCGGATAGTACGTCCAAAATTATCAATGTCGTGCAGAAAGGCAGCATTCTTGATGTGCTAAGCGAAACCGGCAACGGGTGGCTCCAATTAAAAAACGAAGGATACATCCATGGTAGCTATGCCAAAAAGCTCAGCGAAGACGCCAACAGGCCTCCTGTGCAAGTCGCTCAGACAGCCGATAAACAGGCCGCAGAGCAAGCAGTCGCTGCCATACCATCCCCTCCACAGCCTGCCCTGCAAGCAGAGCTGCAAGTCAAATCCACCGAACCCAAAAAACCAAATGCTACGGTAAAATCCGATTCCGGCCTGACTGAAGAACAAATTTCCAAAATTATCCAAAACACTGCTCTGGAAGGCGAAGGGCTGGAACAAGCGATTTTGGAAATCGAAAAAACGTACGGAATCAACTCGTATTTTACGATTGCGGTGATGAAACTGGAAAGCGGCCACGGAAAAAGCCAATTGGCCCGAAATAAAAACAATTTGTTTGGTCTTAACGCGATCGACAACGATTCGTACAATAGCGCGCTCAGCTTCACAACAAAAGGGGAGAGCGTCAAGGAATTCGGCCACATCATCTCCGAGTTTTATATCGAACAAGGTTTTACAAGCATTGAGAAGATTGCACGTAAATATTGCGGGGCCAATTCCAATTGGCCGTCTCTGGTGATGAGCATTATGAACGGCGATTATAAGAAGGTCATTTGACCAGACGTCTTTGATGCCATTTGCGGAAAACCACACCATGTGTCGGTGAGAAGAGCAAGGCGATGAGGAAGAAACCGCCTGCTGCGCAAATCATGCTTCCGGCAATCGAAGCGTCCAGTACGCGAGCTGCAAAATAACCGGCCACGGAGCTGAGACAGCCAATGGCGACACTTAACAAGATCATCCGGCTTAATCTCTCTGTGAGCAGATAAGCTGTGGCGGGCGGAACGACAAGCATGCCAACGACCAGAATGGCCCCGACGCTTTCGAAAGAAGCGACCGTACTGACGGAAACAAGCCCCATCAGCAAGTAATGAAACAAAGCGACAGGAATGCCGGCCGCAGCAGCCATAGCCGGATCGAACGAGCAAATTTTAAATTGCTTGTAAAACGCGGAAATCACAACGACACACAACAGCAGCGCCATACCGACACCCCAGACCGCTTTTGGTCCGATATCCATGCCGGCTACATGAAGCGTATTCCAGGGAACATAAGCAATTTCGCCGTACAGCACGCAATCCAGATCCAAATCGATATTTCTCGTATACATACTGATCAGGACAACGCCAACCGCAAACAGGGCGGTGAATACGACGCCGATTGACGCATCCGACTGGACGCCGCTTTGGTGGAACAGTTGTATCAAGAACACGGTAATAAGGCCGATGGCGGCTGCGCCAAGCAGCATAAACAAGGAATCTCGCGACCCGCTGATCAGAAAAGCGATGACGATGCCCGGCAACACGGAGTGGCTTATGGCATCTCCGATCATCGCCATTTTGCGCAAGACAAGAAAGCAGCCCACAATGCCGCAGGCGCTCGCCACGAGTGCACCGGTTAAGATGATCCATAGTGTGCTCATAGCGCATTCTCCTTTTGTTCCGCTTGGAGCACGGATTTTTCCATGCGTATTTTATGGCGGACGGAAGCGTGCAGCAGTACTTTGGATAAAATGCCCCGGCGGGGAGCGGCGATGACCGATACAACAAACAAGCAAGTAGCGACAAGTACGGTCAAGGGTCCGGTTGGCAAATTATTGCCGCTTGCGCTGATCAACGTACCGATAGAGCCGCTGAGAGCGCCGAACAATCCGGAAAGCACGACCATAAGTCCCAGTTTATCCGTCCAATATCGGGCCGACACGGCAGGGGTGATCAGCAGAGCCGCCATTAACACGACGCCGACCGCTTGAATGCCGGCGACAACGGCTATGACGATGAGAAACATCATGAGCTGGTCCATGACAGCAACGGGATAACCTATTCCGCGCGCAAAACCGGGATCGAAGCTGAGCAGCTTGAATTCCTTGAACAGCAGACTGCAAATGCCAACCAGCACGATGGAAATGACAGCCATGATCATGACGTCGGATTGCATCATGGAAGCGGCTTGCCCAAAAAGGAACTTATCCAGCCCGCTCTGATTGCCGCTGCCGGAATGCTGGATTTGGGTAAGCAGTACGATGCCGAGACCAAAAAATACGGTGAGAACGATGGCCAACGCGGAATCCTGCTTGATTCTTGTATGGCGCGTAATGAAGCCGATTCCAAAGGTGGCCGTTATGCCTGCGGCAGCAGCTCCGAGCAGAAACAGAAAGATCGATTTTGAACCGCTGAGCATAAAGGCGATGCAAACACCAGGCAGAGCGGCATGCGACAATGCGTCGCCCATCAAGGACTGCTTGCGCAAATAGGCGAAGCTGCCGATCACTCCACTGCTTAAACCTAGGAGCATGCAGCCGAAAAGTATCCACCGCGCATTGGGGTCATGGAGAACGTTAAACCATTCGAGCATCTGTGTCACCTCCCGTTGGTGATAAGGGCTGACGGATGATCCCGATCCAGAATCGTTAATCTGCCGCCATACGTTTGCTGCAGTTTGTAGGTCGTGAATGTTTGCTCCGTTGGTCCGAAATCGATAAGCTCTATGTTCAGCAGCATCAGCCAATCAAAATATTCTTTGACCGTGGCGAGGTCATGATGAACGACCAGCACGGTTTTGCCTTGCTTTTTCAGTTCGTTAAGCAGTGTGATGATCGCTTTTTCGGTAGCGGCATCGACGCCGACAAACGGTTCATCCATAAAATACAGCTTGGCGTCCTGCGCCAGCGCTCTTGCCAAAAAAATCCGCTGCTGCTGTCCGCCGGACAGCTGGCTGATCTGCCTGCCGGCAAAATCCGCCATGCCGACCTTCGCCAGGCACTCCATGGCGATTCTTTTTTCGGCGTTCCCTGGGCGTTTGAACCAGCCCAAATGTCCGTACCGTCCCATCATCACCACATCCAGCGCATTGGTGGGAAAATCCCAATCGACGGATTCCCGCTGCGGCACGTAACCAACCAGTTTACGCTGCTCGGTGTATGGTTTTCCATAGATGGTTACATTGCCGGATAACCGGGGAATGAGGCCTAACGCCGCTTTAATTAAAGTGGATTTTCCGGCTCCGTTCGGACCGACGATACCAATCAGCTGTCCTTCCGGCACCTGAAACGTAATGTCTCGCAGCACCGGTTTTTTCTGATAAGCAACGGACAGATCTTGGATAATCAAAGGATATTTGTGCATGATGTACATCTCCTCTTGTTTACTTAAGGGCATTTACAATCGTATCGACATTATGGCGAACCATCCCGATATACGTACCTTCCGGCGTTCCTTCTTCGCCCATGGCATCGGAGAACAATTCGCCGCCGATCTGCATCATATGGCCTTTTTCCTTGGCGCCTCCGATGACGGCATCAATGGCTTTACGGGGAACGCTGGACTCGATAAACACCGCTTTGATTTTGTTTTCAACCAGAAAATCGCGCAAATCCGTGACATCTTTTGTACCCGCTTCGGAAGCGGTGCTGATGCCCTGCAAACCCATAACCTTGAGACCGTACGCATCGCCGAAATAACCAAAAGCATCGTGCGCCGTCACCAATACCCGGCTTTTCTCTGGAATGGTCTTAACTTTCTGTGCCACTTCTTCATCAAGCTGCTGCAATTGCTTCAGGTAGGCGTCGGCATTTTTACGGTAATCTTCAGCGTGGTTCGGATCATGTTGGACAAGCGTGTCTCTAATTGACTCCGCAGCCTTCATCCAATGCTTAACATTAAACCAAATATGCGGATCGTATTCGGTGTCCATCCCGTTTTGGGCTCCGGATCTCAGCGTGTTATGGGGAATGTTGTCCGATACGGCGACAGTTGTCTTCTTTTTGGCCATTTTTTCAAAAATTTCAACCATTTTTCCTTCCAGATGAAGCCCGTTGTAAAAAATAATATCCGCCTTATCCAGCTTAGCGATATCTCCTTGTGAAGCTTTATATAGATGAGGGTCAACGCCCGCTTTCATAAGCCCCGTTACTTCTACGTGTTCTCCGCCAATGTGCTTGACCACATCGGTGATCATTCCGACTGTAGTTGTCACTTTAATTTTTCCCGATTCGCTTGGTGAAGCGTTTGGGCTGCCGCCGCATGCGGACATAACGGCAAGACTGCCGACAATTAGGATCATAAAAAGCAACCGTTGAACCCGACTTGTTAATCTTAAAGATGATTGGACACGCATCGTTTATCTCTCCTCTTTTTAAATAGTTAGCCTTGCTCAAGTCTTACAACGGGTTCTTGACATCTATCAACTCTCTTTCCTTAGAGTAAGAATGTTTCCTTAAGGAAACATTCGGGGCAAAAAAATAAGCGGCCCTTGTATCGCCTACTACCACATTATTATCCTACACCAAAATAATTGCCTGTACAACAAAAAATTTACCCTATGCAAAATTGTTCTTCGGTTTAACAACGCCGCAGCAAGTCTTAAACAGCTTGTTTCCTCATATGATGACAACAACCATGTCCTAATCGAGGAGGCGTTCATGAATACCATTCTGCTTGGAGCCGCAGCCTCATCGCTGTGTACGGTGCTAGGCGCTCTGCCTGCGATGTTATTTACCCATGTAACGCACCGCGGAAGAGACATTCTTTTAGCATTTACAGCGGGAGTTATGGTGTCGGCATCTACGTATGGACTCATTCCATCGGCTTTAAAAATTTCCAACCTCGTTGTATTAACGATCGGCATTTTATTAGGGACGATCATACTGACTTTAATGGAACTGATTGTGCCTCATGAGGATCCCGAACACGCGAAAACAAAATCTCCCCATGCGGCAAGCACATTTCTGTTTCTGTCTGCGATGGCGCTTCATAATCTTCCAGAAGGGCTGTCCGTAGGCGTCAGTTATGGAAGCGCGGATCAGGATTTAGGCGCTATCGTTGCGTTAAGTATCGGACTGCAGAACATTCCCGAAGGGTTTCTGATCGCGTTATTTCTCATTACACATCGTGTAAATAAATGGGTGGCCGTCTTGTTGGCAACGATCACCGGCATGCTGGAATTGCTTTTTTGCTGGATTGGTTATCTTTTTACCGGACTCTTCTCGGGTGTTGTTCCGTATGGCCTAGCGTTTGCCGCAGGAGCGATGCTTTTTGTCGTTTACAAGGAGCTGATCCCGGAAAGTCATGGGGACGGAAACGAGAGGGCGTCGACCTTTTCGTTTATTTTTGGGTTGTTGACGATGATCTGCTTGACGCATTTGTTGAGGTAGGGTGGGGGTAAAGTAAATCGGTCAGAAAAGGGGAGCTTCAATCAATTGCTTGGCGCTTGAATACATACCGGCATTGGTGATGTCGAAGTGATCTGGCGGAAGAGAGGCTTCTGCCGCCGCCGATATTGCGAGAGTCGGTTGATAGATTTGGTGCGAACCTGAAGCTCACATGCAAACCCCAAGGGATTCGCACCTTGCTTCTTTTCAGGAACTGTTACATAATTAAATGCATAAACTGGTCGTTTTTGGAAGTATAGTATCGATTCGCACTTTTGGGGCTTGCATGCCTTGATATATAAGGCTTGGAACCACCCGCCGTCGCTCCTTACGTAGGAGCGTGGATTGAAATCAGGCAATCGAACTTATAACGATCGACATTATAAAGTCGCTCTTTACGTAGGAGCGTGGATTGAAATATCGAGTACATTCAGATGTTTGCCTTCTTTATCTCGGTCGCTCTTTACGTAGGAGCGTGGATTGAAATGTTGAGGAGGTGAACAAAATGTTGAGTCGCCAGAGTCGCTCTTTACGTAGGGGCGTGGATTGAAATTACCGATGAGCAGCCCATATGGTCACAATTATGCGTCGCTCCTTACGTAGGAGCGTGGATTGAAATAAAGGATCGAATGCAGTAAAACAACTGGCTTAGATAAGTCGCCCCTTACACAGGGGCGCGAATTAAAATAAATGATATTACGACGGAAGGGCAGACGACCTTGACGATGTCTCTCCTCACGTAAATGCTGTGAGCAATGTTGTCCCAAGGAGGCACTTTATGACACAATTCAATTTAAACGGCATTCCATCTCCTATTTTACTCCAGGGCAATGAACGTATTGCGTATCGCGACCCTGCGGTTATTTACCATGACGGAGTGTTTCGACTCTACTGTACATTGACCGAAACGGAGCCTGACGGAACTGTATATATGTATACGGCGATGTGTGAAAGCCATAATCTGATCCAATGGACCTCACCCAAAAAATTGACACCCAGGGATCGTAGCCTGAACTTCTCCAGTCCGGGAAACATTATCCGTTTTAGGGACAAATGGGTGATGTGTCTTCAGACTTATCCGCGGCCAAACGAAGAGAAATACGGTAACCAGACCTCACGTATTTGGACGATGGAAAGCACTGACCTTGATTGTTGGTCGGCGCCCGAACTGCTTAAGGTAAAGGGGGATGACGTGCCTGTGGAGCAGATGGGCCGCATGATCGACCCTTATCTAATTGAAAGCAAGGAAGAGCCAGGGAAATGGTATTGTTTCTACAAGCAGAATGGAGTCAGCGTGTCGTGCTCTTACGATTTAAAGAAATGGACGTTTTGTGGAAACGAAAATGCTGGTGAAAACGTTTGTATTCTGAACATCGAGGATCAATACGTCATGTTTCATTCGCCAGAAAACGGAATTGGGATCATGAGGTCATCCGATCTGCGCCATTGGACGCATGATGATGTGCTGCTGACATTTGGCCAGCGGGAATGGGATTGGGCGAGAGGCAGAATAACTGCAAGTTTTGTGTTGGATTGCAGACAAGTACAGGGCATCGAGAAGTTCCTGATGTTTTTCCACGGAAGCGGCCCGGAAGATGAGCATGTTATATTTGATACACATGCTTGCATCGGCTTAGCATGGAGCGACGATCTTCGCGAGTGGAGTTGGCCGAAATGACGATAACAAATCGATGCATAGCGTCCGTATGCATTGTGAGCTAGTTGAATCTTAAGGTGACGGAAGGCTGTCCTGGCTGTCCGGTATTTTCGAACCTATCTTGATCATGGTACCGGAAATTAGTCTCCGCGAATTCCAGTTGAGGCGTATGTTTTGGATGACATGGTAACAATTCCCATAACAATGCCGTGAAGTGCGAACCCCAAGCTCACATGAATTTTCTGGGAGATTCGCACCAAGCGTCATATGTGGAAATCTGCCTGTTTGTTCGGGTAAAATGAGATAAGATTAGGACCTTTTTATCCGGTTCGCACTTTTGAGGCTCGCAAGCCTTACGCAGCAAGGCCTGCCGAGACTCGCTGTCGCTCCTCACGTAGGAGCGTGGATTGAAATCCGATTGATCGGGGCATTTATCGCTAAGGAAAAAGTCGCTCCTCACGTAGGAGCGTGGATTGAAATAGCCTTGCAGTCGCAGATAGCGACGCTGGAAATGACGTCGCTCCTCACGTAGGAGCGTGGATTGAAATTTTTGCCGGAGACAGCGGCCGCGTGTCCCAATTGGCGTCGCTCCTCACGTAGGAGCGTGGATTGAAATTCGTTGTAAACATGTAGCCACTCTCCCATGGCTACAGTCGCTCCTCACGTAGGAGCGTGGATTGAAATAATGAATGGATATCCAAAAGGTATAATTGTGCCCGTCGCTCCTCACGTAGGAGCGTGGATTGAAATCAGTCTGCGAAGTAATTTGCAAATCGCCGACAGTGTCGCTCCTCACGTAGGAGCGTGGATTGAAATTAGCAGGGCTCAAAAACAATTATTCCGATAACGGTCGCTCCTCACGTAGGAGCGTGGATTGAAATTGAATTTGCAGTATCCGAGCCCGGCCAGCGATCGGTGTCGCTCCTCACGTAGGAGCGCGGATTGAAATTGTTATATACGTCGGCTTCGGGTGTTGGTAAAAGTGTCGCTCCTCACGTAGGAGCGTGGATTGAAATCGCTAGAACGTCCTTGATTTGTGTCAATAGATTGTCGCTCCTCACGTAGGAGCGTGGATTGAAATGTTTTCTGAAATCTCAAGGCGCAGTTGATGTTCAGTCGCTCCTCACGTAGGAGCGTGGATTGAAATCTGGTACATCTTCAATAGATCGCCCGGAAAATCTTGTCGCTCCTCACGTAGGAGCGTGGATTGAAATCGCAAACGACGGGTATTCTTGTTGAAATTGCTTCGTCGCTCCTCACGTAGGAGCGTGGATTGAAATAAGCATATGGCAAATAGCGGTACGATGCAAATTAAGTCGCTCCTCACGTAGGAGCGTGGATTGAAATTTTTCTGGGGGTTTCAGTCAGCACTCTTAAGAGATGTCGCTCCTCACGTAAGAGCGTCCGGTTCCCGTTTTCCCGGATGTCGTTTGATGTAAATTTCTGGAAGTACCCCCTCCTGTTTGACTCCCCATTCCCAGGACAACTCAGGAAACAGCACATACTCGAACAATTCTCCGAGCATAGCAGACCTCATACAACTGGCCTATAAAAAAACTACGACTGACCAATTAACTAACAAGGATTTCCATATGCCTCTGTCGAAGTAGTAACTACCCACTTTGATGGAGGTTTCTTTTTTATGCCACTGCCGAAAAATCGAATTGTTCCAAAAGATAAGATGTACTTCAGACCCGAGTTTGAACATTGCCTGCACTGTGGTGCAAAACTAAAGAGAAGCCATACAGCTTGGAAAAAGAACATCTCTACTCTCCACGGAGTTATCCAGGCTTGGAGCATGGCTTATGTCTGTTCCAATGTAAATTGCGAATTTCCCAACACCTATTACAAGTCCGCAGAAGCGGATCTGCTCGCTATGAAACATACTTCTTACGGTTTCGACGTGCTCGCCCTTGTTGGTCAACTCCGTTTCAAGCAACATATGACCATTGCCGAAATAACCGAGGAGCTTTCAGGCCGCGGTGTTGCTACATCCGAACGTAATTCCCAACGTTTGTATGAGCGGTATTTAACATTGTTGCGTTCTAGCGTAACGGATTATGTGAAAGAAGAACTCAAGCAAGTGGTAAACTCGCACGGAGGAATCATGATCTCCATGGACGGTGTTCAACCCGAGAAAGGAAATGAGACGCTTTATGTTGTCCGAGAGGTGTTTAGTGGCACTATTTTGGTTGCTAAAAGCCTAAAGAGCAGCGGGGCAGAAGAACTGAAAGAGCTCATCCAACCCGTCATCGATCTCGGTTTCCCCGTCATCGGCATTGTTACGGATGGTCAGCAATCTATCCGTATGGCCATGGAGTCGTTGCTTCCCGATGTCCCGTATCAGTACTGCCAGTATCACTACTTAAAGGATATCGCTAAGCCCATCGTCGATCTGGACCGTAAACTCAAAACCGGCATAAAGAAAAGTCTGCGCGGCATTCGAGAGATCGAAAGGAAACTCGACAAGAGTGCTTTCGAAGAATCCGAAGTTGTGCAGGATTATTTGGCAGCCGTTCGTTCTGTGCTCCTCGAGGATGGTAACCCACCATTGGACTTGCCCGGAATTCAGATTTACGAAACCGCCGAAGTCATTCAGGCATCTCTACAAACATGCCTGGATAAAAAAGGGGCCCTCGCAACTTCAAAACGTTTTCAGAATATTCAACAAACTGACTGAATTTCGCGGGCTCTACGAAGAAGTAAAGCGCTGGTCACAACCTTTACATCACGTAGCTAACATCTTGAATCCAGCACTCGATCAATCTAGTGAGTCTGTGCAGTTACAAATGAATTACCTTTTGAAGTGGTTAGAGCAAACGTACAATGAAGAGGCTGACCAGCCGATGGTTAAAAATTTCATGAGCTACACAAAAGGCTTTTGGAAAGGGCTCTTCACTTGTTACGACCACCCACACGTTCCTCGTACCAACAACGACCACGAGCGATTTTTCCGTAAAACCAAAACACGTCATCGACGAATGACAGGACTGAGAAGCTGGAACGAATGCATCATTCGGTCTGGGGAGTTTGTTGTGTTCGTCGATGATGCTCTTCGCCAAAATGATCTCCTTAGACGACTCCAGAGTGTTAGTTACGAAGCGTTTCGCGAAGAACGCTCCAGATGGTCTAACCGTTTGGAAGAAACAACAAAACGTCGTCGATTCCGCCGCGACCCGCAAAAGTACCTACAAGAGACTGAATCTAAGTATTGTGCGTTAATTGGCCAGTCGTAGAAAAAAAACATCATGCGACGTGCTTCTGCGGGCGGAATAAGCAAAGGAAACCGGTCGTGGACCCGGTTTCTGTGTAGTGAAATCATTTTCTCCACATCTCCCGGATCGATGATACGCTCCCAATTTCATCCTGCACACTGAGTAAAAGGGTCCAGTCCGTTCGCCTCCGCAGTAAACAACATTCCCGGATGCAAATGAATGAACGCCATGCTTGTGTAGCCCTTAAGAGATTGTATGATCTGAAAATACGAGCCGGATACAAGGGGACAGAATCTTGGAAGGACATTGATAAGCAATTTCTGCTATAATAGTTGCAAGTTTGAAATGTACGTACAATTCTTGTATCGTGCAGGGAAGCTTGAGTCCGGAGCAAACAAACGGTGTTTTGATTCGAAGTTTGCGTGAATCGGGATAGTTTCAGCGACTTTAGTTGGAGGCGTTGCAGAGTGGAGCGGCGTATATTCAGGTTGTTTTCATCAAAATATTTGGTACGGTTATTGCTGTTGACTTTGTTGATAGGGACGATTCCCGTAGTCACCTTAGGCAGCTTGTCGTTTATTCGCGCAAAAAACAGCGTGCAGGAAAAAGTGAATGACAGCAACATGCAGCTATTGCAGCAAACCCAGTTAAATGTGGAACAGGTTCTGCAACTGTTCGAAAACTTGATGACTCAGTACATTTCAACGTCAACTGTTAATGAAGCTTTACAGACGCCATTTTCGCCCAAAAACTTTGTATTGATGAACGAGCTTGCCGTCGGTCTGAACAAAATGCAGCCCTATGAGCTCGGCATCCAAAACGTATATTTGGCGAATCTGGAGCATGGATGGGTATTGTCCAATCAGGGGTACGGAGTTTTGGATGAATCACAAATGAAAGACATCATTCGGGAATACGCCAAATCGGATAAACCTTCATTTTGGGCGACGATCTCCTCGGAGCCCGGTGACACCGGGGCGGCCTCCGGAGTCCGTCTTGTCAAAAGGCTGCCGTTATACAGAATCTCCGGCTCCGGGCTTATTATAGGCGTAATTTCTCACAACAAATTGGAAAAGCTCGTATTTAACGAGGGAGAGAAGCGGGAGACGGTCATTTTGGATGCCCAATATAACCCGCTTACCCAGCCGTTCGGCAGCGTGATGAAGTCTGCCGACGAACTTGCGCAAGCGGTCGAACGGATTCAGCAGTCTCCAGATATGCAGAGTGGATATTTTACATTTAACGCCAATCATGAAACGGTCAGTGTGATTTTTTCCAAATCAAGTTATAACGGTTGGTATTATTTATCCTTTTCTTCCTTGAACGATATTACCCGGGATTCCCGCTCGATCGGATGGTACACACTATATATTTCGGCAGGGACGTTTACTTTCATTTTGCTCATGGCTTGGATTGGTTCCAAGAGGATGTACCTGCCGATTCGTCGCGTCGTTTCCGTGGCGATAGGTGGCGATTCGGAGAATCAACGTGAGCATAAGGACGAATTTCAGGTCATCGGAGAACAAATTAACCGGCTCAGGACTTCTCAGACTCATATGAAAGACCAGCTTCGCATCCACTCCAAGCAATTGGAAGCGTTTTTTATACGCAGGTTGCTGCAGGGGGAAATCAGGCCCAGCGAAACGAGGGAACGTTGGAGCCAATTCGCTTACGATCCGGGCCCCGCCATGTTTGCCGTCCTCACCGTTCAAATCGATACCTTAGAGCATACGAGATATGGCGATCAGGATATCGATCTGCTGATGTTTGCTATCAATAATATTGCCGGCGAGCTGATTCAGCCCGAGCGGAGGCTGGAACCGGTGGTCATGGTGGACAACCAGGTAACGATATGCCGCGGCGAAGAACAGTTGGCTCCGAATTTCGAAGCAATGCTGTTCGAATATGCCGAGCAAGTACAACAAACGGTTGATGACCTGCTCGGATTAAAAATCAGCATTGGCATAAGCCGTCTTTATTCCGATATTAACCAGACGCATCAAGCTTACAAGGAGAGCTTGGAATCATTGAAGTACCGGGTGCGCTTCGGAGAGCAAGCGATATTGCCGTTCATGCATGTATTGCCGGCTACCTCCATTACGGCCGCTTACCCGGATTGGCTGGAAAAGGAACTACTTGATGCCGTCAAAATGGAAGACCGGGCCCGCTCCAAGGAGTTGCTAAATGAGTTTATCCAGAAGGTCATCGCAGATTATCCGCGTTATGATGATCTTCAAATGGTATTGACGCGATTCCTGATCGACCTGCTGAGAGAATGGCAGGAGGCTGGGGAGAGAGGCAATTCCCTGCGAGTGATGGATAAACCTATTCACGAACATCTGCTGGGATTGCGAACCGCTGAAGACATCGAGATGTGGTTTTTCCGAAATGTCATTGAACCGATGATCGACTCGCTTCATCACAAGTGGGAAAGCCAAAATAAGACAATATCCAACCGGATGCTGGACATGATTCATGATGAGTTTGCTTCGAATTTAACGCTGGAGCTTTGCGCGTCGCGATTGAATTACCACCCGAATTATATCAAGACCGTCTTCCGTAAAGAGACCGGCGTCAATTTCAGCGACTATTTATCTCAGTATCGGCTCACCATAGCCAAGAAGTGGCTGGTGGAGAGCGACATGAAGATCAATGAAATCGCCGAGAGGCTGCAGTACCAGAATTCGCAAAATTTCATAAGGTACTTCCGCAAAATGGAAAATATGACTCCGGGGCAATACCGCGAAAAGCACCGGTAATTCAACGAACAAAAGCCTGGCTCAAGGGCTTTTTTTTCCGAGAAGATGCTCACGCCTCGATAAGCGGGCCTTGAATCAGGTGGGGGAGAGTCCCTATCCGATGTTCAGCAAAGCTGAAGCGAGTTCACTCGGCGATCCATCGCATAGGCAACGAAAAAGCTTGGGAAACCAGGCTTTTTTGCTTATATGCCACAATGATTATCCGGATATGCCCTTTGGATTATCCCCTGTCGAAAGACGGGGGTTTTCCTCTATGAAGCCATCATCTGCTATGGAGATTATCGACAGGAATCCGCAATATAAGTACATTGGAGTCACCCGAATAAATACCGGAACAAAGGGGACAAAAGATAAGGAGGAGAATCGCCCTGGAGATGACATTTACAAATAAAACGTTCGCCCGCCGGTTGAAGCGTCACCGCTGGTTGTATATCATGCTTTTACCGGGTCTGCTTTATTTTCTCGTTTACAAATATTTGCCCATGTGGGGAATATTGATTGCTTTTCAAGATTACCAGCCGTTTCAGGGGTTTTTCGGAAGCAGTTGGGTCGGTTTCAAGCATTTTGAAACGTTTTTTACGAACGATGCGTTTTGGATGCTGTTTCGCAACACGTTTATACTTGCGGTGTACAACATCGTGTTTTTTTTCCCGCTTCCTATCGTCATATCGCTGCTGCTGAATGAAGTACGCAAAGAGTTTTTCAAACGTTTTGTCCAAACGCTGATCTATATTCCGCATTTCGTATCCTGGGTTGTTGTCGTTGGGATCAGCTTTCTGTTTTTCTCCACGGAAGGCGGCATCGTCAACACGATGCTGAACAGCGTGGGCAAAGAGCCGGTCAACTTTCTGCTTAGCCGCGATTGGTTCCGGACGATCGTTACGTCGCAGGTTATTTGGAAGGAGACCGGTTGGGGTACGATCATTTTTCTCGCTGCATTGGCCGGGGTTGACCCGCAGTTATACGAGGCCGCACGAATTGACGGGGCAGGGCGCTGGAGACAAATGTGGCATATTACGTTGCCGGCCATCCGCAGCACGATCATTATTTTGTTGATTTTACGGATCGGACATTTTCTGGATTCCGGCTTCGAACAGATTTTCCTGATGGTGAATCCGATGAACCGGGAGGTAGGGGAAGTGTTTGATACTTATGTATACAGCACGGGCATTACCCAGGGAAAATTCAGCTACAGCACCGCGGTCGGCATGTTTAAATCGGTCGTCGGACTTGTGCTTGTCGTTTTCGCCAACAAGCTGGCCAAAAAATTCGGCGAAGAAGGCATTTATTAAGGAAGGAGGGAGCCATGTTATGCCGGATAGAACTTTATCCAGCCGGTTGCTGGATGGAATCAACTACTTGCTATTGTCGCTTGTTGCCGCAGCTTGCGTATTGCCGTTCATCTATATTTTGGCGGCATCTGTCACGGAACCGACGGAGCTGATCAAAAAAGGGTTTCTTTTATTTCCTACCCGGTTTTCGTTGATCGGGTATGAGTATATTTTGTCCACAGATACGATTTTGTCCAGCTTGGGCGTGTCCATTTTCATTACGGTAGCCGGAACGCTGGCGAATTTGTTATTTACCGCCTTGATGGCTTACCCGCTTGCGCAAAGGGATTTAATGGGCGTCAGCTTCGTTATGAGGCTTGTTGTATTCTCGATGCTGTTTAGCGGCGGAATGATCCCGACGTATCTGGTCGTCAAGGAGACGGGACTGCTTGACAGCCCGGCTTCCCTGATCGTGCCGGGCCTGATCAGCGCCTTTAACCTGATTATTATGCGAAGCTTTTTTCAGCAGCTCCCCGATGGGCTGGAGGAAGCGGCAAGGATTGACGGCTGCAGCGATGTAGGCATTCTTTTTCGTATCGTGCTCCCGCTGTCGGCGCCGGTTCTTGCTTCGCTTGCTTTGTTTTATGCGGTAGGGCACTGGAATACTTATTTTAACGCGATTCTTTATATCAACGACAGCACTTACTGGCCTATCCAGGTTTGGTTGAGGCAAATTGTGATATTAGCGCAAGGGGGGATCGGCGATTCAACGCAATTCAGCGAGGACTTTGTTCCGCCGCCGGCGGAAACGATCAAGATGGCGGTCATTGTCATTTCGACGCTGCCCATATTGATTGTGTATCCGTTTTTGCAAAAGCACTTTGCCAAAGGTGCGCTTTTGGGGTCAGTGAAAGGCTAAATGAACTAAAGAAGAGGAGATTGAATATGAAAAATCATGCATCCCGCAAGTCTATCCAACTGCTCAGCGTTATTTGCATCACTTGTTTATCCGCTTCTCTGCTTGCAGCGTGCACATCGTCCAAGAAAGAACCTTCGGCTGCACAGCAGCCCGGGGGGACTCCGGCCGCAGCGGCCAAGCCGCTTGAACTGAAAGTGATGATGATCCAGCAACTCGCGGAGCCGCCGAAAAAAGACAGCCCGTTTTTGAAAAAAATCGAAGAATATACGAATACAAAGCTGGATATTACTTGGGTTCCGGGAGCGGGAACCGCTTATGACGACAAGGTCAGCGCAACCGTCGCTTCCGGCAATATGCCGGATGTGATTCTGATTCGGAAAACAAAAGAGTCGCCTAACTTGAACGCACAGCAGTCCGGTGTGTTTTGGGAGCTCACCCCATACCTTAAGGATTACAAAAATTTAAGCAAAATGAGTCCGGTTGCCGTCCAAAATGCAAGTATCAGCGGGAAGCTGTACGGCCTTCCGCGCGAGCGCGTATTGTCCCGTTACGGCATGATTATCCGCCAGGACTGGCTGGACAATCTGGGGCTGCAGACGCCGAAAACAGCCGACGATATTTACAAGGCGGCTAAAGCGTTTACCGAAAACGACCCGGATAAAGACGGCAAAAAAAATACGTTTGGCATTCAGGAAGACGCTACGATGGAGCTGCTCAAGCAGTTGACGATCTACAATGGCGGCCCGAACGTCTGGGGACTTAAGGATGGCAAGGTAACTCCGGATTTCATGTATCCGGAATTCAAGTCCGCCCTTGACCTGTACAAGAAAATGGTCAGCGAAAAAATAATTAGCCCGGACTTCGCGATTGCCAAAAAATATGATTACTTTAACCAAGGCAAGGCCGGCATGTATTTCTCCGTCATCGATGACGGGACTACCCGCCATGCGGATATGATGAAGCAGGACCCGAAAGTGAAGATCGATGTCGCGGAAAACTTCGACGGCCCTCAAGGTCAACGTGTAAGAGGAACGACTGGATATGACTCGCTGATTGCCATTCCCAAGTCGAGTGTCAAAGATGAAGCGAAGCTGAAGCAAATTCTCACGTTTCTGGATAAAATGGGCGACGATCCGATGTTGAGCCTGATCAATGCGGGGATCGAAGGCACAGACTACAAGGCGGAAAACGGCAAAGCTCAGAAAATCGCCGGTTCGAAAGGCTCCGAAGATTGGCAAAACTTGAGATGGGGCAGTCAGTTCGGCGGAATCCAAATCGAGAAAACGCCGCTTGAGCAGAAGGTGGATAAGTTGTTCATCGACAATACGAAGATTGGTGTCGTGGATCTGAGCGCTTCTCTCCTGTCGGATACCAACTCGCAAAAAGGCGCTGAGCTGAAGAAGGCCGTTACCGACGCGCAAGTGAAATACGTGCTCGGCGAGTTGGATGAAAAAGGCTGGAACGATGTCGTTGCCAAATGGCGCACGAGCGGCGGCGACAAAATCATCGAAGAATTCACTGCAGATTACAACAAGAGCAAGGGCAAATAATGGGGGACTTATCGGAATCCGCCGAGACTTCGGCGGAATTCCTGCTTTTTGCACACTACCTACGATGGAAGGATATGAACACGATGAACAAAAATCCTGAATTGCCGGCGCATTTTAAGCCGTTATTCGATTACCCGCTGCGCGACACGTCGATTTGTCTGGGACATGACGGATATTACTACATGACCGGAACGACCGGTTTTCCCGATTGGTGGGCGGTGACCGGAGATATTCAAATATGGAAATCGGCCGACCTGCAGGAATGGACGCCAATCATTACCGAGCCGCGCAAGCGAACTGTCGTCTGGAACATTGACCGCGACGGTACGTGGGAGAAGGAAATTACGCTTCGGGACGGAGCTCCGTTTCGTCCGTTGTGGGCGCCTGAAATTCATTACTTGAAAGGCACTTATTGGCTGACGTATTGCATTCCCCGGCTTGGCAGCGGCCTGCTGCGAAGCGTTAGCGGCCGCGCGGAAGGGCCTTATGTCGATCACATTTCGATGAAATCGCCAATTAGCCCGTATATTGACGCCTCGCTTTTTCAAGACGACGATGGCAGCGTCTATTACTTGTGCGACAACGGCAAAATCGCCCGAATGACCGAAGACATGACGGCGCTGGCGGAGGAGCTGCGGCTGTTAAGTCCGTCGAACGCAGAACATGTCGGCTTCGAGGGAACGTTTTTGTTCAAGACGCAGGGGCGATATTATTTGGCCGGCGCGGAATTCGTAGACGGCGATTACCACTGTTTGGTCGCAAGCTCGGATCATCTGTACGGCCCTTACGGTGATAGGTATCTCGTTATACCGCATGGCGGGCACAATATGTTTTTCCGGGATCGGGACGGACAGTGGTGGAGCACGTTTTTCGGCAATAACGCAAATGCTCCTTTTCGTGAAAGACCGGGGATACTCAAGGTGGAGTTCGATGATGAACTGCGAATCCGGCCTAAGGAGGAGAATCTTATTGACTCGCTTCAAACTAAGTGACATTCCGTCGCCCATTCTGCTTCAAGGCAACGAACGTATCGCTTATCGAGATCCCGCGGTCATTTACCAAGATGGAGTATTTCGGCTTTACTGTACATTGACCGAGACGGAGCCGGACGGAACTGTATATATGTATACGGCGATGAGCCAGAGCCGCGATCTGTTGCGGTGGACCGAACCGAAAAAACTGACGCCGCGGGATCGTAGTCTGAACTTCTCCAGTCCGGGAAACATTATCCGTTTTAGGGACAAATGGGTGATGTGTCTTCAGACTTATCCGCGGCCAAACGGGGAGAAATACGGTAACCGGACCTCACGTATTTGGATGATGGAAAGCACTGACCTTGATCGTTGGTCGGCGCCCGAACTGCTTAAGGTAAAGGGGGATGACGTGCCTGTGGAGCAGATGGGCCGCATGATCGACCCTTACCTAATTGAAAGCAATGACGAGCCAGGAAAATGGTATTGTTTTTACAAGCAGAATGGAGTCAGCGTGTCGTGCTCTTACGATTTAGAGAAATGGACGTTTTGTGGAAACGAAAATGCCGGTGAAAACGTTTGTATTCTGAATTTAGAGGATCAATATGTCATGTTTCACTCGCCTGAAAACGGAATTGGGATCATGAGGTCGTCCGATCTGCGTCATTGGACGCATGATGATGTGCTGCTGACATTTGGCCAGCGGGAATGGGATTGGGCGAGAGGCAGAATAACTGCCGGTTTTGTATTGGATTGCAGACAAGTACAGGGCATCGAGAAGTTTCTGATGTTTTTCCACGGAAGCGGTCCGGAAGATGAGCATATTATATTTGATACACATGCTTGCATCGGCTTGGCATGGAGCGACGATCTTCGCGAGTGGAGTTGGCCGAGATAACGATAACAAATCGATGCATAGCGTCTGTATGCATTGAGAACAAGTTGAATCTAAAGATGACGGAAGGCTGTCCTGGTTGTCCGGTATTTTCGAAACTATCTTGATCATTGTACCGGAAATTGGTCTCCGCGAATTCCAGAATCCAACCGGCTATAATCGACTTGCTTTCGGCATCAAGCAAGTCGATTATAGGATGTTCTATTCCAGTTAAGACGTATGTTTGACATGGTAACAAGTGCCATAACAATGCCGTGAAGTGCGAACCCCAAGCTCACATGAATTTCCTGGGAGATTCGCACCAAACGTCATATGTGGAAATCTGCCTGATTGTTCGGTAAAATGAGATTAAGATTAGGACCTTTTTATCCGGTTCGCACTTTTGAGGCTCACAAGTCTTACGCAGCAAGGCCTACCGATGTTCGCTGTCGCTCCTCACGCAGGAGCGTGGATTGAAATCGCATCTCCTTGCGCATTCGACGCTTGAAATCAGGTCGCTCCTTACGCAGGAACGTGATTGAAGTAACCGTGTAGCCCGATAACCGGGCGTGTAAACGAAAATGCCGGTGAAAACGTTGGTATTCTGAACATTGAGGATCAATTAAACAACTGGATGGCGGTACCAGAAATCCGTCTGGCCGTGAGAAACGATGGTAGAAGCGCTAACGAGGCGTTTTATTGAAGGTAAAGATAAATGCATTCAAACAAAAATAAGCAATAACAAACGATAATTTTGCGAAATTTCGCTTTTCAATTCTCACTTATATAATAAGTTTGTGTAAATTTGTGCTTTTTTTGAACTTGCATATTGACGCGGATTTCGATTTGGCACTAGAATAGTGGTGTTGAGAGCTTGGGGATAGCGTGATGAGGATTGTCTGGATTTTCTGTGTTTGAATTTGCTCATTTTTGAAAATGGTTTGCCGAAGCGTTATCATCACTTGTTTCGGAGAATTGAAGTTGTATTAAATGCGAGTGTATGCGCTATCATGAAAGGAGGTTCATTCGTGACCATTGAGCGATTAGCCAATCTTGAGAAGTTGTTTGTGGTCGGGCACCGGGGCTACAAAGAGAAGTATCTTGAAAATACGCTGTTGTCCTTCCAAAAGTCGCTGGACATCGGGGTTGATGTCATTGAATTCGATCTTCGTCTGTCTCGTGATCATCAGCTTGTCATCATTCATGACGAGACGGTGGATAGGACAACAAACGGCAGCGGACCGGTCAGCGAGTATACGCTCCATGAGCTGCAGCAGCTTGATGCCGGAGGATGGTTCGGCAGCGTATTTGCCGGGCTGAAAATCCCGACGCTGGAGCAGCTTTGCGAATTGCTGAAGAACAGTCCCGATGTGCTGTTGAATGTAGAAATCAAACCCGGCTTTCAAGCGCTAAAGGCTGCAGATATGGCTGTTGCTGAGCTGGGGCGGCATGGATATTTGCCCAGATGTGTGTTTACTTCATTTGATGCCGATGTGGTCGCGCATATTTATGATACGTACGGATTGAAGACACAAGGTTTCCCCAGTGAAAAAATGAAAAATTTCATCCCAGAAGAGCACGGGACATATTCCAAAATGTGGTCCGTAGGCATCGCGATAAAAGACTTGACCCCGGAGCGTGTCAAGCAGTTCCGCGAGCTGGGACTGCTTGTCGGCACGTATTGCCCCGATAGCGAGGAGCAGGCCAGGTATGCGGTCAGCTGTGGCATCAACCGGATGACCTGCAACAATCCCCTGGCCGCCCTCAGCATTCGGAGCGAGCTGGAGAAGCGTGCCTAACGAAGGGGCATTTGTGAAAAAGCCGGATATTTTGTTCATACAAGCGATCAGCGGCATTGACCGGATTTCTAGATCACTCAAGAGCTGCTTCCCGACTTTTCAGTTTGGAAGGAAGCGAATGGAAGTTGGAGCTGCTGCTCAGGCTGCAATAGGCCGAACGGGGTAGAGAACCGACGCGATGCTGCGGATTTGGAAAGCTTGACCGGGCCGTATAATTGGGAGACAGGAGCATAACATGAGCAAAATCCGATTGGTAGTCAGCGATTTGGACGGCACTTTATTGACGGAGGATAGCAAGCTGACGGGTGAGGTGATTGCCGCGGTCGAGCGATTTCGTTCGTCCGGCGGATTGTTCACAATCGCTACAGGCAGATATTTAGGAAACGCAATCCGGTTTGCCGATGAACTGGATATCGATCTTCCCCTTATATTATGCAATGGCAGCGTAATGGCGAAGCGCGATCGCATTGTGGAAGCGGCTTTGCTGCCGATCGGGCCATTTGCGGCGCTGCTCAAGGATGCGGATGCTGCCGGGCTCACGGTATTGATGTATCCGGAAAGCGGCGGCATCCGCGCACTGAGCCGGACCTTGGAGGTAGAAGAGTTTGAGGCGTGCGAAAATCACCCATGTTTGCCGCCGGACGATGAATGGGAGCGGCAGCGGGTGCAAAAGCTGCTGCTGATTGGCGATATGCGGCAATTGATGGGCATCTGGAACGGCTATAGGCCGCAATTGCAGGATCAGTGCTCGATCGTACAGTCCGGGGATCATTCGCTGGAAATGATCCCTATCGGACAGAACAAAGGCAACGCACTTCAGCGGCTGATGGCACAGCTGAATGTGCATCCCGATGAGGTTATGGCGATCGGTAACCATTTGAACGATGTGGAAATGATCGAAACCGCGGGAATTGGAGTTGCTGTGGCGAACAGTCATCCCGGTTTAATCGCCAAAGCTTCCTATGTATGCCGGCAATCCTACGGAGAGGGTGTTGTCGAGGCGATGGGGCTTTTTTGCAACAACACATAATCCGAAAATCCGGACGTGGATGGATGCGTCTGGATTTTCCTTTTAACTAGGAAGTGAAAAGATTGCATATATTTGCATTGCGCAAGCAAATAAATTAAGATAAACTTATAACATCGACAATGATACTGAGGTGATGGCCGTTTTGACCAAAAACACCGGGGAACTCCGCAAACTGGCTGAAGCAACATTAAAGCTGGTCAAGGAGTTTAAACATGCACAGGACCGAAGAGCTGATCTGGATCGGGTAACGTTTGAAGTGCTTATTTTGATTAAAACGCGGCAAGAAATTCGTTTAACGGATATTGCTCAAGAGCTGCAAATGAATCCTTCTTCGATTACTAGACGTATCCAGCAATTAAAGCAATCCGGGTATATTGCTATCCATTCGGATCCGAAAGATCTACGTTCAAGTCTTATTGGTTTAACGGACTATGGAGAGCAGGCACTGTTGCAATTTTTGGAAAGAAGCGTGGAAGGATTGGCCCGTATTCTTGAAGGATGGGACGACAAAGAAGTCAAGTCGCTTGCCGACAAGTTAACCGGTTATGCCGAGGCGATGGAACAATGGAGGATTAAATCGGAGGCAGGGAGTGTGGAGCATGGAGAATAAGGGGAAACTTCAGCAAGCGCAATATGCTGATCCAGGAAAATTTAATGCGCGCATTTATTTGCACAGGAAGTTCAGCACAAATCCGTATCCATGGCCATGTTGGGTATTCGATCAATTCATGAAGAAGGAACAAGCAAGCGTTCTTGAGCTTGGGGGAGGCAACGGGCTCCTGTGGACCGTTAATGCTCAGCGCATTCCTGCCTTGTGGGATATTACGGTAACCGACCTGTCTGCGGGCATGCTTGAGGATGCCAAGTCCAATCTGCAAAGCGCAAGCGATAGATTTCGCTTCGAGGCGATGGATGCCGGGAACATTCCTTATCCTGATGGCGCCTTCGATATCGTTATTGCCAATCATATGCTGTATCATGTGGGGGACAGGGGGCGCGCTTTAGCGGAAATCAGGCGTGTGCTCAAACCCGGAGGCGTTTTCTATGCAAGTACGGTAGGTAGCCGGAACATGATGGAGATGAAGGAATGGGTCCAAGACTTTAATCCCGAATCTAATTACACTGACGCGCTGGGCTCGATCGAAAACCGTTTTTCGCTTGATAATGGGCAAGAACAACTGTCGCCTTTTTTTGAACAAGTGCAGTTGAGGCTGTATGAGGATTCGCTGCTGGTGACGGAGCCCGAGGCCATTGTGAACTATGTGTTGTCACTAAACGGCTTGGTGTCGGAACGGCTTGTCATGGATCCGCGTTTGGCCGACCGCTTTAAGGAATACATAGAAGAGAAGATGACTCTTTCCGGAGGGAAGCTCCATATACAGAAATCGTCGGGCATGTTTGTCAGCATGTAGTTCTGAGAAATGGCTTGGAGATCGAAGTCCCAATAGGTCATTATAAACTTGATACACCACCCTGAAGAGACGGAGGAGAGTATGGGTTTATTAAAAATTTGCTTATAAAACTGGGATTAGAACAACTGCAGCTGTGTACTTTGCAAGACTTAACTTATGAAATATCCGAGCTGAAGCCGATTCAGGGCTATATTCAGGTTGTCAGAATTTTGCTATTTATCATTGGAGCATTGTCGTTATCGCTAATCTGAGTGCGAATTTTAAGTTCACATGAATTTCCTGGGGGCTTCGTACCCTGCGTCTTATCCGGGAATGGGCTACAGATACTCCTTTCCCCCCGAATATACTACCATCGTGTCATAGAACCACTTCCCTTCGTCATGTTACGATTGCTTTCGGGCATTACGATAAATGATGACGAGGAGTGCATGATAAATGAGTTCGATACAGCTGCATGGGAAAGTAGCTTTGGTTTCCGGAGGGGCAAGAGGGATCGGTGCTGCGGCAGCGAAGCTGCTGGCCCAACAAGGGGCCAAAGTTGTGGTCAACTTTGCCGAGAGGGAAGACGCTGCGTTAGACGTGGTCGATCAAATCGCCCAACAAGGGGGAGACGCTGTTGCCGTACGAGCGGACGTTCGGGATGAGAAGCAGGTTCAACAAATGGTCGCGGAAACGGAGAGCAGGTTCGGAGCCATCGACATTTTGGTCAGTAACGCTAATATGCAGTTTGTGATGAAACCGATTCTTCAGATGAATTGGGAGGAATTCTCGCAAAAGCTGAATGATGAAATGAAAGCCGCATTTGTATTGACACAAGCTGTAACCCCTGTCATGATAAAAAGAAACTATGGAAGAATTATCTATGTATCCAGCTCTTCCGCCGATCTTCCCACTCCTTATTTGGGAGCGCATGGAGCCGCTAAAGCGGCTTTGAACGGATTTGTCAAGTACATTGCGCAGGAGCTAGGCCCACATGGCGTCACAGCCAATGCGGTGTCGCCCGGACTTGTACAGACAGATGCCTCCCGATATACTCCCGAGCAGGTCAAAGAACAGATCGCTATGGCAACTCCATTGGGAAGAGTAGCTGTTCCGGATGACATTTCCGGTGTAATTGCTTTCCTTGCCAGTGAAGAGAGCCGGTTTTTGACCGGGACCTGTACTCATGTCAATGGCGGTATATTGATGCTTTGACAGCGGCTTCGCCGCATGGATCCTTGCGATTTAATGGATGAGAGGTGCAAGCCGAAAGATGATGGGGAAAGAAACCGTCGGCAGCAATCAGGCGAATTTCGGAAATGAGATTGATCAGGTGGAACGACAGCATTTGGTCGGACGCGAGAAGGAAATCGCCTTTTTTCTTGACCGGCTGCTAACCCCCGGCACCAAAGGCTCCATCCTCAATTTGTACGGCACAGGTGGCGTTGGAAAAAGTTACTTGCTTGATGAATTCCGGAGATTATCAACACATCATCATGCTCAATTTCTACTTCTTGACAGCCGGGATTTTTCCCGAAACTCGCATGATTTCTGTATTCACCTCCTCAGGATGCTCCGTTACCCGCTTCCGAAACCGAATTCGCTTCATGACCCTGCCCAAGTATTAGATCTTTGTCTGGAAGTTATTACGGAACAGACACATAAAAGCAAACTGGTGTTGTCTTTTGATACGTTTGAGGAAATGGGAGAGATGGAGTATTGGCTCCGTGAAATATTTCTTCCCCGACTGCCCCAAGACACGTTTATCATCATTTCGGGCCGCTACCCGCTGCAGGGATCTTGGGCCTCATCACCGGCTTGGCGGCAGCTGATTATGCGTCTTCCTATCGTTGATCTGGATTATCTTTCTGTGCGCACCTATTTGGAGAGAATTGGAATTAAACAGGAAGAAACAATTTTTCGCATATGGAACAAGACGAGGGGGCACCCGTTAACCTTATCGTTGTTGGTTTCCACGACGCTCGCCCATCAATTCCAAGGCGTTACGGAATTAGACAGCGCCGATGTTTTCGCTTACGTGGTCCATATATGGTTGAAGGAAGTTCCTGACGAACAACTTCGGGAATTGGTGGAACTGGCTGCAGTGCTGCGTCATTTCAATCAAGAATTGCTTGCTTATGTGATGGAAAGGCCGATCCCAACGGAGCATTTCCTGAAGCTGGTCGGGTTATCGTTTGTCCGGAGGGTTGACCGCGGTTGGCTTCTTCATGATCTTATGCGGGACGCTATTTGTTTGGAACTGCGTCACCGCATGCCCGATTATTATGACCGTCTTCGCAAGCGCTGCATTTTATACTTTTACGAGAAGATCAGGGATTCGTCCAGGAACAATTCGGTCAGCTGGGAAAGCGAAGAATGGATTTATTACGCCGGAGATCAATGGATACGCGGATTTTTCTATCAGAAGTCGGCTTCGTATTATTGGGAGCCGCTGAATGCGGCCAATTGGGCGGAGGCCGAGCAATATATCCGCAATCGGCGATTGCAAGCCAAAGATACGGTCATCCATTACAGCTGCCCGGATTCGAATGAAAGTTACAAATATGTCATTACGGCGGAAGAAAACCTCTATACATTGAAGTTTATCGACTTGCACGAGCTGCACGAATTGGATCCCTTTATCGTAAAACTTATTCGCGATTCGGAAGGAACCGTTCTGGGATTGTCGGCAATCATTCCGATCAATGCGCACACGCTGGAATATTTGCGGACGAAACCATTGTCTTCCGCTTATTTTTCAAGCCTTCCGGAAGCCCGGCTTAAGGAATTCCGAGTAGCGAAGGATACCAAAGCCGGATATTTTGTAAAAACCATCGATATAGCCGATTTCAGTAATTTGATGATGCGGGAAGCGGCGGGCATTACGTTTATCAATCATATGCTGTCGCGTGGTGTATGTATTGCGGCACCTCCGGCTAATCCCATGTTCGAGCACATTCATCTTCGGCTTGGTTGCGAGCAGACAACCGTACATCGCGATTATGACGGAATCACGCCGACGCCGATGTACATGATCGACACAAGTGGGGGCAAGCTGCATCGTTTTCTGAATAAGATGATTGCTTCTTTGTCTCTGCCGCAGGAAGAAGCTCAGGAACATGACGATTTGCTTGTTTTGTCCGGCCGTGAGAAGGAAGTGGTCGAGCTGCTTGTAAAAGGGCATTCAAATTTGGAAATTGCGGCAACCCTCTACGTGAGCGAAACGACCGTCAAAAAGCATGTCAGCAACATTTTCCGAAAGCTGGATGTGAAAAGCAGAGCCCAATTGATCAATCGATATATGAGCAAAATAAACAGCCAAGGATGAAGCGAAGAGGGGCGCGTAGATGCGTGCTCCTCTTTTTTGCGTCTCCGTACCACGTACCGAATCCCTTGATTACTACTTAAATACTACTTCCGTGTAATAGCTGCTCCCTTATTCCGTAAAAACCAGTCGGTCGGAGAGCTTCGCAAATCGCTGGAGCTTTTTCAAAAATTAAACTTTTTTCCAAAAATCGGCGGCACGATTGCCGTTTTATCCGGCTTGCTGCTCGTATGGCTGGACGGCTGGGAGTTCGTTTCCTTCTGGATATTGGCGTCCTTGCTGTTGTATATTGCAATTCAGGTTATTGCCGTAGGCATAATGGGACCGGTCATGGGCCGGCTTTCCAAAGAACTTGACGGGTTTGTGCTGACACCTGAAGACGAGATTCCCAGGGAACCGGGTTCTCTTCTGGCCAAAGCGAACCGGTTGTATTACAGCGCATCCGTGCTTGGCGTTGTGCTGTTCGCATTAATGATCTTGAAGCCGTAAATCTTGGCTTGGCGTGGTTAAGACACTTAACGTAGCTACAACGTCTGCTGTTGAAGCAGATAATGGTAAATGCCTTTTTGCTCAAGCAGCTGCTCATGGGTGCCGCTTTCGACAACGGCGCCTTGATCCAATACGACGATCAAGTCCGCGTTGCGGATGGTGCTAAGCCGGTGGGCGATAATGAGCGTTGTCCTGCCATGCAGCATTTCACTCATATTCTGCTGGATGATCCGCTCCGACTCCGTATCCAGCGCACTTGTCGCTTCATCGAATACGAGAATCCGCGGATTGTTGACGAGCGCGCGTGCGATGACGATCCGTTGACGCTGGCCGCCGGACAACCGGATGCCGCCTTCGCCAATGATTGTATCGTAACCAAGCGGCAAAGCTTCGATGAACTCGTGGGCACCGGCAAGCCGGGCGGCCTGCTCAATCTCTCCGCTGGTGACGTTTTCGCCGCTTAAGGCAATATTTTCACGCACGGTGCCCCGGAATAACACGGTTTCCTGCTGTACGATGCCGACCTGCTTGCGGATGGAGGTGGCATGTACCTCGCGAAGCGGGTAACCGTCGACAAAGATGGTTCCGCCCGACGGTTCCAGAAGCTTGAGCAGCAGATGGGCGATCGTCGATTTCCCCGAACCGCTCCGCCCTATAAGCGCAACCGTTTGACCCGGTTTAAGCTCCAGATCGAGATTTTGCAAAATCATTTTGCCACCGCGGTAGTATTGAAACGATACTTTCTCAAAGCGGATATGGCCTTGAATCGCCGGAAGCATTCGCATCTTGTCGGGATGAGGGTGTTCCGGAGTCGATTCATATACATCGTTCAGCCGTTCCATGGAAATGCGCGCCTCCGAGAGTTCGCCGATCCGCTGCGAAATCATTTGCAGGGCGAACATAAAAGAGGTGAACAACACCGTATACGCAACAAGCTCACCGACACTCAGCTGACCTTCCAGAACATATCTGGAGCCAAAATAAAGCAAAGCCACATTGCTTAAGGAGCGCACTATGGCTGCGCCGGCATTGGAGATTGTTTCCAATCGATTGCCCTCCAGCCGCAATGCAAGCAAACGACTCAGTTTGTGCAGCAGCTTGCTGCGGACAACCCGTTCCATGGATACCCCTTTGACGGTAGCGATCGCATGTACAGCTTCCACAATCTGTGTCTGGGATTCGCCTTCGGCGATAAGCTGCTTGCGGAGATTGCGGCGCATTTTTGGCAAAACATAACTATAGAGGCCGGCATACAGCGGCAAGAAGGCAAACGAGATGAACGCCAGAACGGGATGGTAATAGGCCATCAGCCCTCCATACACGAACAAGGTCAACACATCAAGCAGCAGTTCAATGGCATGATCGGTCATCAATCTTCGCAGCTTCTCGTTTTCGTATACTCGTGTCAAAATATCCCCGGACGTTCGTTTCGTAAAATAGGAATAGGGGAGACGGAATAAATAACGGTAGAAGCTATCCAGCATCGAGTGATCGATGGCGTAGGCAAGTCGCCCGATCAGTGTCTGGCGAATCACGATACTCACGGTATTGAAGAGGGCGAGTGCAAGCAGAGTAACAACAATAATATGAAGCAGCGGCCAATTTGCGACATCCAATACACGGTCGAAAATTTGCTGGGTCATCACGGGAAACAGCAGGGAAACAAGTTCGATGGCTATGGATAACCCCAGGGCCGACGTAAGCAGCTTCTTAGAAGGTTGAACATAGTGGAGATAACGTTTCCACAACATTTCCTTATCGTCCAATGAAACCAACTGGTCTGTCGGCTGCATCGTGATGACAAAGCCGGTCCAATGTTTGGTAAATGCATCAAACGACATGGTGTCGATGTAACCCAGAGCAGGGTCGGCTACAACGAGGTCGTGCTCGCGCACTTCATACACAATAATGTAATGGTTGCCGTTCCAATGCGCGATGAAAGGAGCCGTCAGCTCTTTCAGAAGGCTGCCCGCGGTTTTCAGACCTTTGGCGGTAAAACCGAGCGATTCGAGGGTTTCGATAAGTCCCAGCATCGAGGTTCCCTCTGCTCCAACGTTGCAACGGTCGCGCATCCGGTTCACACTGGCGTTCATGCCGTAATAACGGACGATCATGGTGAGGCAGGTGGGGCCGCAATCCATTTCGCTTTGCTGCATGAGCACAGGAAATTTGCTTCGCCATTTCCAGGTTTTCCACGGTTTATCGAGGAGCTTGGCGGGAGGTTCCGCATCATCGTTCGCAGGAGTTCCGTTCGGGTCAGCAGCCTCGCGATCCGTTTCTTCGGGGGCTTCAACCATGATCATCGCCTTAGCCGTATAGTGGGCGGAAATACGGCGGATCGATTCCAGGATAACCGGGTATTGTTGAATCAGCTCATCAAAATCCGTCTTCGCCAGGCGGAATGCCGTTACCGTCTCGGCGGCCCGAATTGTCGCTTTGCGTGGTTCTCCCGTCAACAAAGCCAACTCCCCAAAAAAATCTCCGGGGTACAGCCGGTTGACGATCGCAGCCTCCGGTCCTTTCTCCACAAAGGCTGAGCCGGATTTCAAGATGTAGAAGGCGTCGCCGAGATCTCCTTCACGGACAAGGCTGGAGTCGGGATCGTAAGTGAATAGCTCAAGCCGGTCGAGCAGAGAGCGGAGCGCAGCATGGTCGACATGTGTCAGTACGGTGTTGTTTTTCAAAAACGTGCGGATCACATCGGAGGAAATAAACTGCCTGAAGTAGTTAGCGATGGCCGGGTACTGGTCAATCATCTCCTGAAATTGGCGGCGGCTGAGCCGCAGCACGTCCAGTGAAGTGGAAGCGCGGATGGTGACTGGAGGGCCGGACTCCCCGCCCAGCAAACTGTGTTCGCCGAAATGCTCCCCTGGCTGCAGCAAGCCCAGGTTCGTTTCTTTGCCTGCGGTGTTAGTGCCGATTTTTCTGGCTTTGCCGGTGATGATGATATAGAAGTAGTCCGACGGACTCGCAGGGTCGACGATGGTTTGCCCCATCGCATAAGTTTCCGGTTGAAACTGCTCGGCGAGCAGTTGCTTCTCTTCATTAGTAAACACGTCAAAAAGCGAAATTTGATGCAAATAATGCACGTGGTTTCCGTTCACAAGCTCATCCCTCACCTAATCTCCATACCTCTTCCTGAATGTTAAGCGTACGCTGATAATCTTCCAACTTGTATTGAAAAATCTGCTGCCGAATGTCAACTGCGATTTCTTCGCTTAGTTCCGCCGGGTACAATGCTTCTACTAAGACAAGGTTGTATTTGCGTCTTTGCTCGAATGGGCCCAATAACGATCCTTTGGTTGCGTTAAAAACGGCCGCCGCCATTTCGGGGCTCAAATCGGCTCGCCCGATTAAGCCGGCATACCCTCCGGACTTTGCGGTTTCCGCATCCGACGAATATTCACGTGCCAACGCGTGAAAATCGGAGCCTTCCTCCACCCGGAATAGCAGCTCTTGAGCTATACCGTATTCGTCCGTTGCAATCGTTGAAATTTCGGCACGGTCATACTGGTGTGCACATTCGAGAAAATACCGCTTCACTTCATCATCGCTTACAAGGTGTTGGGCGATAGACTCCTTAAGCACTTGCGGTCTGAATAGAGACGCGAGGTCTTCCAACTCCATGCCGTGGTTTGTGAGCCATTGGCTGGCCTGAGCGGAAGTAAGTAAGCCGTTTGCCCGGCGAAAACGGGTCACTGCCGTTTGCAGAGCGGCGGTGTCGGCGGTAAGCCCAAGCGATTCGGCCCAACATTCGATCGTCAAATCATCCTTGCAGCGGCTGATCGCCGCCAATGAGGCGTCTATGCGCAGTCGTTGCAGCAGTTGTTTCAAGGTTAATGTTTTATGATTAATACGGAGTGCAATGAGGGGGGCATTATCCAATATTTCACTCCTCACATTCGTTAGCTCATGGATATATCTTAGCACGCAAAACCAATATTTAGCGATTCATTTATTTTTCGTGACTTAAACAAAACTTAAACTTCATTCGTTATAATGATGCCATCACAAAAGGGAGGTTTTGGTCATGTCTGAAAATAATGAACAGCAGAAAAACGAAGTCAGTTCCGTTGAACTGACGGACTTGTCGGAGGAATTGTCCGAGCAGCAGTTGAAGGAAGTCCAAGGCGGAGATTTACAGACAAGCTCCAAGCCGATTGTTGTAAAAAAGGTTATCCGCCCGTAACCGGATGCAATGTAAGAAGCTCCAAGCTTAATCGCTTGGAGCTTTTTGCGCTATCAAGTTTGTCTGTTTTTATTTCTCTCCGCCGAATTTGTAGCCAAAGCCGCGGATGGTCAATATATATTTCGGGTTAGCCGGGTCTTTCTCGATTTTTTTGCGGAGATGATGAATATGGACCATCACCGTCCGCTCATCGCTGTCTCCGTTTAAGCTCCAGATTCTTTCGTAAAGCTGGGTTACGTTAAACACCTGCTGGGGATGTTCCAGAAGATGAAGCAGCAGCTGCAGCTCTTTGGCCGCTAAGGTGACAGATTTACCGTCCACAAATACATCCAGCCGTTTCTTATGAATGGTTAGCCATCCATCATTCCACACGTAGGCGCTGCTGTCTCCGGTATTCGCGCTAAAAGCCCGATGCTGCCTGAGCCTTGCGTGTACGCGCGCAACAAGCACCTCCGGCTCGAACGGCTTGGTTACATAGTCGTCGCCGCCGATGTTAAGCCCGGCCACGATATCCTGCGACGATTTTTTGCTTGTGATAAAAATAATCGGGATATCCGAGTAATTGCGTATGGATTGCACCAGCTTCATGCCGTCCAAGCCGGGCAGCATGATGTCCGAAATTAGCAAATCGTAATCCGAACGTCGAAACATGCCAAGTCCATCCTCCGCATTGTTGGCAATGTCAACGCGAAATCCTTCTTTCCGCAAATAAATGGCGACAATCTCGCAGATGTCGGCATCGTCTTCAATCAGCAGAATGGTCGTTTCCATGTGCTCCTCCTTCATTTATCGGGTCCGTGTCGGCTGTGAAATTCCCAAGCTGTGCAGGGAGCGTAAGAAAGAAATCGCTGCCCGCGCCCATCGTACTAGTCACACTGATTTCGCCTTGATGCCGTGCCATGATTTCTGTGCATATTGCAAGCCCCAGACCGCTTCCTGTCTTCGTCGTTTCTGTGCTGGGAATCCGATAATGGCGGTTGAAGATGTGAGGCAGCTCGGATTCGGGAATGCCTGCTCCGGAGTCGGTCACATGGATGACAACATGCCCTGTATCCGAATGGTCGTTGGGGCGGAATTCAGCCCAAATCTTGATCGTTCCTTCAGCGGGAGTGTATTTTACAGCATTGGAAATCAAGTTGGCAAATACCCGCTCAAACCGGAACCGGTCCAGCGTAACCCGAAGCTCCTTGGAAGGAGGCAGCACCCACTGCGGTTCTTCCCATAACAATGCGATCTTTTGTGACTCTGCTTCTTCGGCGTATCTGTAACTTAATTGGCGTAAGAAAGGCAACAGCGGCACTTGAGTAAACTGAAATTGGATTTCTCCCGTTTTCAATTGGCTTAACTCGATGACATTGTCGATCAGTTTTTCCAACATCAGACTGCGTTCGTAGATGCGGCCGGCGTAACGGGGGGCGTCCTCTTTGGCAATGACAGCCGTCTTCATCGCTTTGGAAAAACCTTTGATCGCCGTAATCGGCGTCGACAAGTCATGATACACTTCCGCCAGCAATGTGCTGCGAACAAGTTCGATCCGGCTTAATTCCTCGTTGCCTTGCTTCAACCTCACATTTAATTCTTGCAGGGAAGAGGTGCGCTGCCTAATGGTCTCTTCTTGTGATTCAATGACTTTGCTCAGTTGGATCGAGAGCATTTCCGATTGGGCGATAGCCCTTGTAAACAGCAGCGATAAATTCAACAGCTGAGTCAGCAGAAAAAACAACAGTCCAAACGAAACGAGCCCCCCGAACGATACGATGCCGGTATAGTACAATATCTCATGGACAACCGTGGCGAAAAAGACGAGAAAGCCAAGCATGTTCGTTCGTGATCCCGATCTTAGGCGAAGCGCAGCGCGAATGTAGATGTACATGACATAAAGAAAAGCAGGAAGCAGCAGCACGAGAATGTAGGGTACCATGTACAAGGTATACACCTTGGCAGGCGTTGCCAGCACAAAGGCTCCGAACATGCCCAAAGCGCAAACGAATAGGGGGAACAAACGCGGAATCACTTCCTGCGGATACTGTTTATTCACAAATGCCGCTAAACTGAGAATCGTGACAATCTCCGAAAGGTACTCCAGCTTGACTCCCCATTCCCAGGATAACCCCGGGAACAGCACATATACAAACGATTCTCCCAGCAGCGAAGAGCGTGTGCAGATGGCGAGGCAAATAAGTCCGAACCATAACGCGGCTTGCTCCTGCTTGCGGAAGATATACAGAAATAACGAAAACACCGTCATGAGCAGCAAACAACCTGTCAAAAAAGTCCAGACCATCACGCGGTTTCTGTGCAGTGAAGCAATCTCCTCTGCATCGCCCAAGTCGATGCCTTCCCAAATGCCCCCGGTGCGCTGAGAAAAGTTTGAAACCTGGATCACCATTTCGTTATCCCCCGAACGAGGCTGAAAGAAAAATACTTTCGGATAATTCCTCGGAACCATACTTTTCTTATCGGTGCCAACGGTCCCGTTGCCCTGCTTGAGTTCTCCATTAATCCAGAAGCGGTAAGCGGTGGCTACATTATTAAAGTACAAACCAAGCGGCTGCCCGGCCACCTCACTGGATAGGGTGAATTTCATCCGGTACGTCGCGTAACCTTCATTGGATAATGCTTGCCCGTTCATCGTATACGACTTCCATTGTGCCGGAATGGAAACGGTAAGCGCATCTGCATGTGAGCCTGCCGCGAAGTCGCCCGGAGTAAGCAGTTGGTTCCAATACAACTCCCAAGGCCCGTTCAAGGAGACGATTCCGTCTTCCCGCGGCTGCCATTGCCGCAAGTCCCGCTGATCCGCCTGTGTATTTAGTTCAAGTCCCGTTGCCCATACCGATGGCGGCATACTGCACCACACCATCAGACCGATCAGCAAGCAAGCAGCAAACTTTTTCATCTTCCCACTCCCCAGACATGGTGCATTTGAAGCATCATGCGTCGCCTCGCCGGCTTGGCCGATTGCCTCATAAGAAAAAAGAGGCTGCTATGGTGTATTATCGGAAAATACCGGGACGATTTCAAGGGGAATTTATGATTCTTTAGACCTACAATAAAATCGGCTTGGAGAGGCCGCGGCGAGCTTTTTTTATGAGGAAATTCACGCGAGGAACCCGGAGGAATAGCTATATAAATTGCATAGTGCGGAAATAAAGGATCCATACTAAGTGGTAAAAAGGAGGAAAATGACCTCCGATGAGAATTTGCAGCTCAGAATGAATTGGCTCGAGAAGAAAATCATTGGTGAAAATATTTTTCAAAATATTATTTTTGGTGAAATTAATTTACGAAATTTAAATTTTATGATACTGTTAATTGTGCCAAGCCATTATAAACATATAGGAGGGGAATTCATTGAGATTAGAAAAATTCCGTGGAATCATACCGGCTTTTTATGCATGTTATGACGATCAAGGGGACATCTCAGAAGCCCGAACCAACGCATTATGTGATTATTTGTATGAAAAAAAGGTCAATGGGGTCTATGTCGGCGGCAGCTCCGGCGAGTGTATTTACCAGAACCTAGAAGAACGTAAATCGGTACTCAGTTATGTAGCGAATCGTTTGAAAGGCAAAATGACGTTGATCGCCCATGTAGGGGCGCCTTCTACAAGAGACAGCATTGAATTGGCGAAACATGCGGCAGCTTTGGGATACGATGCTTTATCTGCCATTCCGCCCATTTATTTCAAACTGCCTGACAGCTCGGTTTATAAATATTGGAGCGAGATTATCGAGGCAACTCCGCTGGACTTTATTATATATAACATTCCCCAGACAACAGGATACACATTGACGCCGTCGTTGTTCGAGAAGATGCTTGCCAACAAAAAGGTTATCGGCGTGAAAAATTCTTCGATGCCCACGATGGATATCGAACGGTTCAAAAAAGTCGGCGGCGACGATGTTGTAGTTTTTAATGGTCCTGACGAACAGTTCGTCGCGGGACGGATCATGGGCGCGGATGGCGGAATCGGCGGCACGTATGCAGCGATGCCGGAGTTGTTCCTGCAGGCGGACGAATTCCTTCTGCAAGGCAAGTTTGAGGATGCGAAACTCATTCAAAGCCAAATCAACGACATCATTATCGCGTTATGTTCGCAGAACGGGTCCATGTATGCCGTAATCAAAGAGGTTCTGCAGCGTAGAGGCGTCAACGTTGGCGGGGTAAGAGCGCCGCTCGAAGGAATTAGTGAAGAGGATAAGGGACGAATTGACGGCATTGTTCAAATGATCGATAAGGCGATTCAACGGTTTTGCAAATGAAGCAAGCGCTCACCAAGACCATTGTATGTTTTGGGGATTCCAACACATGGGGTTACAACGCGGAAACAGGTTCGAGATTTGATGAGAAGACAAGATGGACGGGCCTTCTCGCCTCTGATCTCGGCAGCTCGTACCGTGTGATAGAAGAAGGCCTCAGTGGTAGAACCAGCGTTTGTGAGGACCCGTTATTCGAAGGATTGTCAGGGATATCTTATATTCATCCATGTCTGATGTCGCATTCGCCGTTGGATTTGGTGGTGATCATGCTCGGAACAAACGATACGAAGGATCGTTTCGGCCTGACTTCTTTTAATATAGCTCAAGGTATTGTGAGGCTCGCGAGGAAAGCCAAGGCGACGGAAGCGGGAATCGGCGGCCAGCCACCCGAAGTTCTAGTTATTGCTCCGCCTCCGATTGGAGAGAAGTACATCGATACGGCCGTAGGCAAACCGATGGGAACACAGTGCAGCGTAAAATCGTTGGAGCTGGCGGATCATTTGGCGCAGCTGCTTCAAGGGACAGGCATTCATTTTGCGGACTCCAAAGAGCATGTCGCCATGAATGAGGTTGACTACATGCATTTGGATACCGAAGGGCATCTTATAATGGCGAAGTTTATACGGGATCGGGTTGCAAATATATTAAAGGGGTAGGTTCATATGATGAAAAAGCGTTTTCCTATTGCTGTTATCGCTATGACGATATTGGCTTCCATTGTTTCGGGCTGCACAAGCGGAAATAATGAAGCGAAAAATACAACTGGTGCCGAACAAGGAACTCCGGGGAAAAAAGTAGAACTCAAGGTTTGGCTTACACCGCAATGGAAAGGTGTCATGGATGCGACGGAGCCAGGCGCTGATTATGACAGCTTCATGAAAGCGGCGGCGGATAAATTCGCAAAGCAATACAAGAAATATGACGCAAAGATTAAAGTGGAGGTTATTGCCGGAGACCAGCGCGACCAGCTTCTTAACGTGAATCTGAGCAGCGGAACAGCGCCGGATGTTTTCTTTGAAAGCGTTTTTGCCATGGGGGATTATGTTCATCGCGGAGCTTTGGCACCGTTAACCGATATTGTTGATGACGCAGCCAAAGCGGACATTCCGAAAAGCTACTGGGATGCGGTGACTTTCGGCAAAGATATTTATTTCTACCCGTTCCAGCATAATCCGGGAACTTTGGTATATAACGCGGATATGCTTAAAGCAGCCGGCCTGGAGAAATACCTCGGCGGAGAAAATGAGATTAAAACATGGACATTAGCGGAATACGAGCAAATTTTGAAAGGCCTTAAAGATAATTTGCCTAAAGACAAGTATTCCAATGCATACCCGATGGCTATGTTTGCGGTGAATAATCAAGGGGATACATGGAACCTTGCGTATTTGAGAATGTTCGGCAACAAATTTTTCGACGATCAAGGGAACATTGTTCTGAATGACGAGAAGGGTGCTAAAGCTGCAGCCTGGTTGAAAAAAGTCAAGGATGCCGGTTACACGAATCCAGGACCTGAATCCGTATCTTCCAACGATGCAAACGGCATGTTCCGCAATCAGCAGCTGGCGATCAGCTTTATTAATCCGGTCTTGTTCAACAATATGAAAGCGGATATGGCTAGTGGCAAAAGCGCAAAATTTGACGTGCGTCTAGCCAACATTCCGTCCGAGAGCGGCGATCCGTTGTCCTTCACTTATGTAGTCGGAGCCAGCGTATTCCAAAACAAAGACCAAACAAAAGTGGAAGTAGCCAAAGATTTCGTTAAGTTCATGTCCACTGATCCGGAATTGGTCAAATCGTCCAAGAATGGTATCCCGGTAAGAAGCTCTGTTGTTAAAGAACTGAAAGACGTTAACCCGCTTTTCGCAGCATATGAAGCCAATTCCAAATATTTGTTTAACTTCAGCGGCAACGTTCCAGGCTACAGCCAATTAAGGGAAGTTCTTTATCCGGAGCTTCAAGCCCTGTTCACACAAGCTAAGACACCGGAGCAGGTCGTTAACGATTATCAAACTAAAGGCAATAAGGTCATTCAGACCAATAGAGAAAGCTCGGTCATTAGCCAAAAGAAATAACACAATAACCAATACACGATTAACGGCCTTGGGATCAGTTGATCCTGAGGCTGCTAATTAGAAAGGTAATCCGATATGAGAATACGTAATCAATCTATCAAAGATAGTATCACCGGTTATTTGTTTATTTCTCCGCAGATACTGATATTTTTAATTTTCTTGGTATATCCGATTATTGAAGGCATCAGGCTTAGCTTGTATCGGATCAATTATCAAACCGAAAAGTTTGTTGGACTGGACAACTACGTTACACTTTTTACCGATCCCGTATTTTTTAAGGCGCTCATTAACACGGTAGTGTTTGTCGTTTTTATTGTCATCCTTACGGTTGGATTTTCATTGTTTGTTGCTGCAGCTGTATTTGACAAGAATGCCAAGTACGTTTCATTTATTAGAGCCAGCTATTATATACCCGTTATGGTATCCATGGTTGTCATGAGTATGGTGTGGAGTTTCTTGCTGAATCCTGCCAATGGGCTTATTTCATACTTTTCACAGGAAATGGGTTTCGGTACGGTTAATTTATTGGGGAAAACAACCACGGTTATGCCGGTTATTATATTCGTAACGTTTGTGACCAATGTTGGACAAGCGATCATCCTTTATATTGCCGCAATGCTTGGCGTATCCAAAGATTTGTTTGAAGCGGCGGAAGTAGACGGGGCCAGCAGATGGCATGTGATTACCAAAATACTGATTCCTTCGGTCCAATCAACTACGATTTATATTACGATCATTAATATTATCGCCGTTCTGAAGATTTTTGTCGTAATCCAGCTCTTAACGGGCGGAGGACCCAACAATGCATCTGTAACGCTGATGTACTACCTCTATAATAATGCCTTTAAATATAATCAGCTCGGTGTTGCTTCAGCTGTAGGGGTTATTATGTTCATCATTACGATGCTGCTGTCGGTGCCTCAGTTAAGAAGCTTAATCAAGGAGAAGTGAGGGGGGATTCACCATGTCGAAGTCCAAAAACAAGAAGAAGCTGGAGCGATTTGATGTCATATCCAATGTGATTATATTCCTCCTCGCTATTATAAACTTATTCCCGTTGTATTGGTTATTTACAAGTTCGCTAAAGAACAGTTCGGATGTTGTGAAGATGCCGCCGGACTGGTGGCCGACTACCATTACGTTCTCCAACTATGCCGATGTTTTTCAAAGCCAACCGGCATTGCGCTGGGCTTTTAATAGTGTGTACGTTTCCGGGGTCACGACGATTGTGGTCATCATCGTAGGAGCGATGGCCGCTTACGCGTTCTCAAAAATCAATTTCAAAGGCAGCACGGTGATCTTTATCATTTTTGTTTCGAGTTTGATGATTCCTAAAGAAATTATGATCGTACCTTTATTCCGCATCATCCAGCAATTTGGCATGGTCAACACGTACAGCGGCATGATCTGGCCGAACGCCGCCACCGCTTTTGGCGTGTTTTTGCTGAAAGGTTTCTTTGACGCAACTCCGAATGCCTTAAGAGAAGCGGCCAGAATCGATGGGGCAGGGGAATGGAAAACATTCACCCGAATTATGCTGCCTATTGTGAAACCGGGTATCGGCGCATTATTTATTCTGAACTTCGTGCAAGTTTGGAACGATTACTTGTGGCAATCCGTCGTAGGACAAGAGAAAAATATGAAGACGTTGATGGTAGGTACCGCAACCTTAATGCAGGACCTCAATCCGAATTTTGCATATAAAATGGCCGGAGCTACGGTAGCTGCCATTCCGATGCTGTTGATTTTCTTAGTATTCCAACGGTATTTTACCCAAGGAATGACGGCTGGAGCCGTCAAAGAGTAAAAATAAGAGGCTTGGAGTTGGATATAGATGGATACACAAAAAAATATTTTGACATTGATAAAGAGAAAGCTGGTAGTTTCTTGTCAAGCATTGCCGGAGGAGCCGCTGCACAGCCCTTATATTATGGGAAGAATGGCCTATGCGGCTTATTTGGGAGGCGCTTCGGGAATCCGGGCTAACAGCGTTGCGGATATCAGAGAAATTAAGAAACATGTGGACTTGCCGATCATCGGTATCATCAAGCAGGTGTATGACGGCTCGGATGTGTTTATTACCCCGATCGCCGAGCAGGTTGAGGATCTGTACCGCGAAGGGGTAGGCATGATCGCGATGGACGCGACGGACCGCATCAGACCGGATGGCTCGACCATTACAGAGCTGTTTCCCAAACTTAGAGCCATGTATAAAGACCAGCTCTTTATGGCGGATTGCTCCACGTATGAGGAAGCGGTTAAGGCGGTTGAGCTTGGATTTGACACGGTTGGGACGACATTAAGCGGTTATACGCAAGCAACCAGAAACAAGTCTTTACCTGACTTTGATTTAATCGAACAACTCGTGAAACATGTTTCCGTTCCCGTGATCGCTGAGGGCGGCATCTCGACACCTGAAGAATTAAAAAGAGTGTTTGACCTGGGCGTATATTCGGCAGTCGTAGGGTCCGCCATTACGAGACCGATGGATATTACTAAAAAATTCATCAAGGTTCTTTCCTAACGATGGCGATGAAGATTTTAGCGGCGGACATTGGCGGTACCAATACGAAGATGGGCATTTGCAATGAACAGGGACATGTCGATCAATTTAAGGAATATCCCACTGAAAGTGATAAGGGAGGCCCTTATGTAATAGATAAATTGCTTGTCCAGATGGCGGCGTATGAGGATTTTGACGCCATTGCCGTTAGTACCGCGGGACAAGTTAATGCGGCAGAGGGATTTATCGTTTATGCGAACGAAAATATTCCGAATTACACGGGAATGAGAATTAAGGAGATTGTCGAGAATCGCTTCCGAAAGCCCGTTAAGGTTGAAAATGATGTTAATGCAGCGGCATTGGGCGAAGCCTATTTCGGCGCAGCGAAATCGTTTGATGATTTTTTGTGCCTGACGTTTGGCACGGGGATTGGCGGAGCCATCGTCTTGAATAAACAAATATACCGTGGCGCTAACGGGGTAGCGGCGGAATTCGGCCATATTTTTACTCACCCATTGACGGAAACAAGCGGCGGCGCGGGCAAGCCGTATTATGAAACCTACGCTTCCGCTACGGCTTTGATTCGGATGGCTCAGGATGCGGATCCGGAATGTGTGGACGGGAAAGTTTTTTTTGATAAAATAAGGTTAGGAAACGATTCATTATATCGAATCTTACAGTCTTGGGCTGCAGAAGCTGCTGTCGGCTTGGCTTCGCTTATCCATATTTTTAATCCGTCCGCAATCATTGTTGGGGGCGGGGTGATGGAGCAAGAAGAGCTCGTACGTTTAGTCGAGGCGCAGACCCGAAATTTAATTATGGCAAGTTTCGCGGACGTGAACATTCTTAAGGCTTCTCTGGGGAATAAAGCCGGATTATTGGGCGCTGCCTCTTTATTCTTGAACTGAAAGAGAAGCGAAAAGATACACTGTTGCGCGTAATGTCTGAATCCTGGATTAAAGAAGGTGCTAGCTTGGGCGCAATTAATATTTTTACAACGATTCATTCCAAATACAATAACCTGACGAATACTGAGAAAAAAGTGGCGGATTACGTACTGGAAAATCCGAAAAGTGTCGTCTACATGTCGATAACGGACCTCGCGGACATTTGCGGCGTCGGCGAATCCAGCATATTCAGGTTTTGCAAGTCGTTGAGTTATAAGGGTTATCAGGATTTCAAAATTGCAATCGCACACAGCATTACGGTGGAGAATGAAATTCCGCAGCTGACCGATAAAGTTCTGATGAACGATTCGATCGGGCAGGTCGCGTCCAAGGTGCTGGCAACTAACATCAGCGCGTTAAACGAAACGTATAATTTAATCGATAGTGCCAAAATCGACCAAGCCATTGAACTGCTGCTTCAAGCAGAGAAAATCATATTTTTCGGCGTCGGCTCCTCGTTAATGACGGCTATGGAAGCAAAGATTAAATTCATGCGCATCACCAACAAAACGGAATGTACGATCGATTCGCATCTTCAAATGATGTCGGCGGCATTGATGACCAAGCGGGATGTCGCCGTGATCATTTCGTATTCCGGCTCAACCAAAGATTCCATCGAGGTGGCGAAGAAGGCGAAGGACTCCGGAGCGACCGTCATTTCCATTACCCGCTTTGAAAAGTCGCCATTAACCTCCTATTCCGATTTGACCCTGTTGTGCGGCGCAAATGAAGGCCCGCTGCAAGGCGGATCGTTGTCGGCGAAAATATCCCAGCTCTACCTGCTGGATGTGTTGTATGTAGAGTATTTCAAACGCTCCTATGAGGAATCGATTAGGAACAAGGAAAGTACCGCAGAGTCGGTGGTAGTGAAATTACTTTAAGTGGCTACTGGGGGAATAATTCGTGATTTTGGGCACAATGTCATTAGAGGAAAAACAAAGTAAGTTCGAACACGCGGTCATTGGGATAGCGTTGGAGAAACTTGGTAAAATATTGAAAGAAAATAGAACCGAAGGCCGAGTTGAGATCAACGGGGATCAGATGTACGTTTCGTTTATGGAATTCGATGCCAAACCAATGCACGATCTGCTTGCCGAAAAGCACGAATCGTATATCGATGTCCATTATCTGATTGAAGGCGAAGAAACGATTGGCTGGTCTTCGCAGCGCGAAGATGTCGATGCGGTAAAGGCCTATGACAGCGAGCAGGATTACGCCTTGTATGAGCCAGCATCCGACGAAGTCTTGCTTCATCTTAAACCCGGAATGTACGCCGTCTTTTTCCCTAACGACATCCACAGACCCGGTATGGGACACTCTGGAAAAATCAAGAAAGCCGTTGTGAAAGTTCATGTAGGGCTGTTTGCATAAAATGAAATGGAGTCCCCTTCCGGTAATACACGGATAGGGGATTTTTGATATAATGAACATAAATCATTCAAGGTAGGTGGTAGCATGCTTTGGGCGGAAGTACGGAATCTATTCCCGGATCAATTTGTACTGTTGGAAGAGTTAAAATCGCATTATGAAGACAGTAAACTTCGTATAGAGGAAGTGGCGGTTATCAAACCAATTCAAGATGATCAAGAAGCTATGAAGGAATTGTTTGCTGCGAAAAATGAACGGTTTGTTTACCATACTTCTAACGAAACCATTACCATCGAAGTCCGCTCAAAGCCAATGCTCAAGAGAAATCCCTCGCATGAATCTTGAATACATAGAGGGTCTATTGTTTTCATCAATTACTATCGTTCATCGTGGAAATTCAATTATGATAACTCATGTAGTCATTGATACCGGTGCCGCTGAATCCGTTATTTCTATCGACGCAGCTGGAACTCTTTTTAACTCCTACGAACCAGAGGATCAATTACGTTTCATGGTAGGGATTGGCGGGAGGGAAGCCTCGATACGAAGAAAGATTGATCGGGTGTTATTTGATACTTTCTCTATCTCAGACTTTCATATCGATTTTGGAAAGATTGGAGAATACCCTGGGATAAACGGTCTAATTGGTTTGGACATTTTAATTCCGGGTAGATTCATGATCGATTTATCGAGACTGCAGTTATATTCAGTAGATAAAAACAATCCGTAGTGCGATTCTCTAAATGCGCTATGCTTGTTTTTATTGTGAATTTTCAATTATGAATGAACATCAAATAATATGATTTGTGACCTGGAAGGAGGCATAGACGATATAGCTGTTTGAGACAAAGCTTCCAATTTGTAAAAACTACGAAAGGTCTTTAAATGGCGAGACATCTTGTCGCAGCTTTTCATTTTTATTTAATTCAGGTAATTCAACTTCCGATAAGTTGATTGTATTCTCTTATCGGTACGCCATGTCTACTTTTTAGTGAAAATTTGATCAATTTTACCACAGTTTAGTCTTGATCCTTCATACTTAAACATGTCTTTTTTCAGAGGTATACTAATCTTGAGTCGTAACAATAATATCCAACACCAAGGAGGTGATGCCCCATGACAACTCACAGCAAACCCAATAGATTAGCCAACGAAAAGTCGCCGTACCTGCTGCAGCACGCCCACAACCCGGTCGACTGGTTCCCTTGGTCCGAAGAAGCGTTCGAAATAGCTAAACGCGAGAACAAGCCGATCTTCCTATCAATCGGCTATTCAACATGCCATTGGTGCCATGTTATGGAACACGAATCGTTCGAAGATGAAGAAGTAGCGAAGCTGCTGAACCGTGACTTTATTGCGATAAAAGTCGACCGGGAGGAGCGGCCGGATGTCGATAACTTATATATGACGGTCTGCCAAGCGATGACGGGGCAGGGAGGGTGGCCGCTGACGATCGTGATGACGCCGGAGAAAAAGCCATTTTTTGCCGGGACGTATTTTCCGAAGAAGCGGAGGTACAACCGTGCAGGGTTGATGGAGATATTGCCGCAATTGGCGGGCAAGTGGACTGAGGATCAGGAGCGGATCAGCTTGATCGGGCAGCAGATCATCGAAGAAACGCAGAAAAGAATGTTGTCCAACTTGGAGGGCGAGCTGTCTGAGGAGACGTTGCACCAAGCGTTTTCGATCTATGAGAGCAACTTCGACGCTCAGTATGGCGGGTTCGGCAATGCGCCGAAGTTCCCGACCTCGCACAACCTGTCGTTTTTGCTGCGTTATTATAAGCGGACCGGCAAAGAAGAAGCGCTGCGCATGGTAGAAAAAACGCTGGATGCGATGAGCCGCGGCGGCGTGTATGATCATATCGGGTTCGGCTTTGCGCGGTATTCGACCGATGATCAGTGGCTTGTGCCGCATTTTGAAAAGATGCTTTATGACAATGCCCTGCTGACTATGACTTATATTGAAGCATATCAAATTACGGGGAAACGCCGTTATGCCGAAGTGGCCGAGCAAATATGCACCTATGTTCTGCGGGATATGACCGATCCGGAGGGCGGCTTTTATTGTGCGGAAGATGCCGATTCCGAAGGAGTCGAAGGGAAGTTTTATGTCTGGACGCCCGATGAGATCAAGCGGGTGCTAGGCGAAGACGACGGCGAGCTGTATTGTGACGCATACGATATTACAGCGGATGGCAATTTCGAAGGGCATAACATTCCGAATCTCATCGCTGTTTCGCTCGAATCGTTCGTCCGCTTGAAAGGCGGTGACCCCGATCAGCTGAGAAGCAGATTGGAGATTTCGCGGCAAAAACTGTTCGAGCACAGAGAGAAGCGGGTTCATCCGCATAAGGATGACAAAATATTAACGTCGTGGAACGGTCTTATGATCATGGCGTTAGCCAAAGCGGCAAAGGCGCTGCAAAAGCCGGAATACGCGCAGGCCGCGGCCAAAGCTGCCGATTTTATCGAGCAAAAGCTGCGCCGTGAGGACGGCCGGCTGCTTGCCCGTTACCGTGATGGAGAGGCTGCGTTCCTGGGTTATTTGGACGATTATGCCTTCCTGGCATGGGGCCTGACTGAGCTGTACGAAGCTACGTTTGAGCTGGTCTATTTGCAGCGGGCGATCCAGCTGTGCGAAGAGATGATTCGGTTATTTTGGGACAACGATAAAGGCGGCTTCTTTTTCTATGGGGAAGATGGCGAGCAATTGTTTACGCGGCCCAAGGAAATATATGACGGGGCGATGCCTTCCGGCAATTCCGCTGCTGCGCTGCTGCTGCTGCGCCTCGGCAAATATGCGTACAACGCTGCCTTCTCGCAAAAGGCCGACGAGCAGCTGCGTGCGTTCGCAGGAGCGGTGGAACGATACCCGGCCGGACATGCGTTGTTTTTGATGGCGCTGGACTATGCATACGGTCCGACGAAGGAAATTGTGATCGCCGGCGATCCGGCCAAAGAAGATACCCAAGCGATGCTGCAGACTGTTCAGATGAAGTTTTTGCCCAATGCGATTATCATTCTGCATCCAACGGGACCGGCTGGCAGCGAGGTTATGCGAACATGCCCGCTTGTCGAAGACAAACGTGCTTTAGGCGGACGCGCCACAGCATATGTTTGCGAGAACTTTGCCTGCCATTCGCCGACGGATGAGCTGGAAGAGCTCGAGATGCTTGAATAAACGCTCAGATCACCGTGCACGGGATTTGCTCGCGCTCGATAATTTGTAAGTGAGTAGGGTAATTAAATGAAAAGAGAGATAAGATTAAAGCCAAACAAACCTCGGTGACCCGGAAGATGTCGGAGAGCCAGTTAGGTTACAACGGATCATTTCTCTTGTATATTCGTAAATCTGTACGTTCTTACATGGTTAACTCTATAATTAACTCTTTTCACTATCAAAAAGCCGAACTATTGCTTGATTTATTCAATAATCCTATGTATTATTAAAAAAGCTAGAATATAAATTTCGGTTTAACATTATGTCGGAAGGTGAACTCATGCCCCTGATCGACTCTAATGAGAACAGGAAGAAGCTAAGTCACATCTACAATGAGATTGCGAAAGAGTTGTTTGGGTTCGGTACGACAATGCTGAAGGTGTCCATCGATCACAATATTATTACCATTCATGCCAAGCACCGCCGATCGCCGCGTTCCGATGCGCTGGAGGGTGAGATTCCTTCCTTGAAGTATGAAGTGGATTTCCACATGTCTTCGATCTACAAAAGGAAAATCCGCGAGAGGCTGGAGAAAGAGTTAAGCTTGTCCATTGAAGCGGTTTTAAGAGATTATGACCCTCCCACGCAATGGGCCATAACGAATGTTATTCTTCATGAAAACGATTAACCGATCGGCGTTTCTCTTTTGATTTATCTTAAGAGGAAACCGGATAAGCGAAACGGATGTCTCTTTACGTTGTTTACAACGAAAAGTGCTCTTGTTTAGAAGATTTTTTTCTAAAACAAGGGTACTTTTCTTTTTTCTTGGAAAAACATGGGGTAGATGTATAGTTTAGGAGCCGAGACGGATAATACCAAGTAAAAGCTTCTATTCGAAGTCTCTTCGCTGAAGATGCATTATTTTAGGAGTGGTTTCACGATTTACCATTATAGATCATTTTAAGGGGAGAAACAAAATGATGAAAAAACAATGGGTACAAGGCTTGGCTTCATTAACGATCCTGGGGCTGGTGGCCACTGGCTGCGGCGGTGGCGGCGCAAAAGAACAGGGAAATGCCAGCGCTCCGGCCGAGGCGCCAAAAGGTCAGCCGACTAAGCTGGTTATCTCCACCTGGGGCTTCTCTGACGACTTCTTTAAGAAGGAAGTGTATGCGCCATTCGAGAAGGAACATAATGTTCAGATCGTCGTCGAGGCAGGAAACAACGCGGAGCGTCTGAACAAGGTGAAACAAGGCGGCACTTCGGTAGACTTGATCTATTTATCGGATTACTACGCACAGCAAGGTATTGAAGCTGGTTTGTTCGAGAAGATCGACCGCAGCCGCATTCCGAACCTGAAGGATATTTACGATGTGGCGAAAGCTCCGCTCGGCGAGGATTACGGTCCTGCGTATACGATCGGACAATTGGGGATCGCTTATAACGCCAAAGCTACCGGCGGTAAAGAGATCAAATCATGGAACGATCTTTGGAGCCCGGAGCTGGCCAAAAAATTGACGATGCCTAATATTACATCGACCACCGGCCCGATGATATTGGATGCGGCTTCCCGTGTAGCCGGAAGCACGGCGTTTAATGAGGACCAGGCCATGGCTAAGCTGAAGGCGCTGAACCCCGGGGTCGTGAAATATTACAGCCAAACGTCCGAATTCGTCACCATGTTCTCGCAAGGTGAAATCGTCGCGGGACCGATTATGGAAATGTATGTGAAGGATTTGAAAGCAGCCGTCCCGGAAACGAAGTTCATCACGCCGCAAGAAGGCGGCTATGCGATCATGAATACGGTCAATATCGTCAAAGGCAGCAAGAACAAGCAGCTGGCGGAAGACTTCATCAACTGGCATTTGGGCAAAACGGTTCAAGAAAAATCGGCGAAAGCCAAAATCGATTCTCCGGTAAATACAACGCTGACGTTGACTCCGGAAGAAGCGACCGGAATTACGTACGGTAAAGATACCATTGCCAAGCTGAACAAGCTGGACATGAAGTTTGTCAACGCCAACCTGAAAAAATGGATCGATCGCTTTAACCGTGAAGTTACGCAATAAACGCAATAATTCGTGGCGATAGGAAGGGACAAGGGTATATGTTGCGGCATGTACCCTTGTTTCATTAATTCCGGAGGGGGAACTAACGGATGAACAAGAAGGTCATTCTTGATGTGGATACGGGAGTGGATGATGCGCTTGGCATTTTGCTGGCTATTCGCAGCGGCGAGCTGGACATTCTCGGCATTACGACGGTGAACGGCAACGTCTCTTTGGAGCAGGCGACGGTCAATACGTGCAAAATTTTGCAGCTGGCTGGAGCGGAGCATATTCCCGTCGTCAAGGGAGCGGACAGGCCGATGATACGCAGCACGTATTTCGAGCATCGGATTCACGGGAAGGACGGACTAGGCGGGGCGCTGAAGGACATGCCGGTGAATAAGCAAGTTGAGGATGGGCATGCGGTTGATTTTATCATTGATCAGGTTCGGCGGTATCCCGGAGAAGTAACGCTTGTCATGACCGCGCCGCTAACCAATCTGGCCATTGCCATCATGAAATATCCGGAGCTGGTACGGCAGGTGAAGGAGGTCGTTGTGATGGGCGGCGTCGTTCGAGATTTCGGGAATGTGACGCCGACGGCGGAGTATAACATATACGTCGATCCGGAAGCGGCCAAGCTTGTATTCAAGGCGGGATTTTCCCCTCTCACGCTTGTCGGTTTGGATGTGACACGCAAGGCATTGCTGACCGAGGAGCATATCGCTTCCTTGGGGGATTCGCCGCTTGCTCATTACGTTAAAGAAAGCACGGCCGATTATATGCAGCGCTATTATGAGCGGAATGGGGTTCGCGCCTGTGCATTGCACGATCCGCTTGCGGTTGGCGTGGCGCTGAATCGGGAGCTGGTCACCGCCAAGCCTTATTATGTCGATGTCGAGACAAGAAGCGAGCTTTGCGACGGCCAGACGGTATGCGATTTCCAGAACCGGCTGTCGCAGGCGGCAAATGTACATGTTTGTCTGGAAGTGGCGGCGGACGAATTTCTCCGGCTTTTTATCCGCGCTCTGCGCGGCTAGCGAACTAAAGGAACAGGAGAACGTGAAATGAAGAAAACATATTTGGCTTTATTGCTTGTGCCGGGTCTGCTGTTCTTGGCCGCTTTCATGGTAATACCGATTCTCCTGACGGTTGGCTCGACCTTTTACCATGAGGGCCGCTTCACGGCTGAAGGCTACCTTTACTTTTTTAAGGATCCGTATTTTTTGAAAATATTAGGGACCACTCTGCGCGTCAGCTTGGTGACGACGGTGCTGTGCATGGTGCTTGGGTTTCCTACAGCTTATTATATTTCCAGACGAAATCCGAGGCAAAAGGCGCTGCTGCTGGCGCTTGCCATCTTTCCGCTGCTGACGAGTTCGGTCGTTCGCTCGTTTAGCTGGACGATCATCTTAGGAAAAAAGGGACTGCTTAATAATACGCTTCTTTCTCTCGGGCTCATTCAGGAGCCGCTGAACATTTTGTATACACCGACGGCGATGATGATCGGTCTCGTACATTTGTTTTTGCCGCTAATTATCATTACGTTGGTCGGCGTCATGGAAAATATCGATTCCGACTTGCTCAAGGCGGCGGAAAGCTTGGGAGCGGGCCGATTCTCGGCGTTTTGCAGGGTCATCATTCCGCTCAGCGTGCCGGGGCTTATTATCGGCGGCATTCTGGTGTTCGTCGGAAGTCTCACGGCTTACACGACGCCGGCGCTTCTCGGGGGCAAGCAGCGGGTGATCTCGACATTTCTGTATCAGAACGCAATTACGCTGAACGATTGGTATTTGGCTTCGGTCATCGCCACAATCATGATGGTGATCACGTTCGTCATCATAGCGCTTATGAATAAACTGGCCACTAAATTAAATCCGAAGGGGTAGAAGGCATGCAGGAGAAGAACCGTGGGCTCGGCCTGTTTACACTTCTTATATATTTGTTTTTGCTTGGACCGCTGGTGATTATCGCCTTCGCCTCATTTGAGCCGGGAAGTGCGCTGAAATTCCCGCCCCAAGGCATTTCGTTCAAGTGGTACCAACATATTTTCGAAGTCACGATGTTCAAAACATCTTTTATTACTTCCATTTTGGTGTCGCTTGCTGGCAATTTGCTTGCGTTGCTGCTGGGCTTGCCGGCCGCTTATGCATTAAGCCGGTTTCAATTCCGGGGGAAGGAAACGCTGAACGCCATCTTTATTTCGCCGGTGCTGATCCCGGGAATCGTGCTCGGGTTTACGATGCTGAAGTATGTCATCATCACCTATCACTTGCCGATTTATGCGGCGCTGCTGCTCGGACATACCGTCATCATGCTGCCGTTTATTATCCGTGTCATCGCTTCCAGCTTGACCAATTTCGATTTTGCCGTGGAGGAAGCTTCGCTAAGTCTCGGAGGGGGAAGGCTGAAAACATTCTTCACGGTTGTCCTGCCGAACATTAAATCAGGCATTATTGCCGCGGTTCTGATCGCTTTCCTAGAATCGTTTAACAACGTCGATATTTCGGTTTTCATGACCGGTCCGGGAGTCAGCACGTTTCCCATCCAAATGCTGCTTTACGTTGAGAACAACTTTGATCCGACGGTTGCCGCGATTTCCGTGCTGCTCATGCTGTTTACTGCGGTATTGATGTTCGTCATTGAGCGTCTGATGGGATTTTCCTACTTTACCAAACGATAATGGAGGCTTGCGTCCATGGCCATGTTAACCTTGGAAAATATAGCTGTAGCCTATGATCACCAATACATTCTGAAAGACTTCAACCTGTCCGTTGAAAAAGGAAGCCTCATATCGCTGCTCGGTCCGAGCGGCTGCGGCAAAACAACAACGCTGCGCCTGATCGCCGGCTTCCTGGAAGCGAAAGAGGGCCGGTTCGCCTTAAACGGGAAAGATTACACACGTGTACCCGTGAATAAGCGCAATTTCGGCTTCGTATTCCAAAGTTATGCGCTGTTCCCGCATTTATCGGTTTATGACAACGTAGCGTTTGGCCTGCGTTTACGGAAGGTAAGCGGTGCGGACCTCGACCGCCGCGTGCGCAGCATGTTGGAAATCGTCAACTTGTCGGGTTTTGAGAAGAGGTTTCCGAAGGAACTCTCCGGTGGCCAAAGACAGCGCGTCGCCATTGCCCGGGCGCTGGTCATCGAGCCGGACCTGCTGCTATTTGACGAGCCGCTCAGCAATCTGGACGCCAATCTCCGTGTCAATATGCGGGTGGAAATCCGCCGTATTCAGCAGGAGCTGGGCATCACTACAGTGTATGTGTCACACGATCAAGAGGAGTGCTTCTCGATCTCCGATCAAGTCGCTATCATGAACAAGGGAATTATTGAACAGCTTGATCGGCCGTCGACGATATTCAAGTACCCGAAAACCGAGTTTGTTGCTCGTTTCATCGGTTTTAACAATTTTATTTCTTTTGACCGCAGGCAAGAAGACGGAGATGTGATAAAACTTCAGGCGACCGGCCACTCTTTCAATGCGCTCCAAGGGGCGGGGCGGGGGGCGCAAAAGGGCCTCAAAGGAGCCATCCGCCCGGACGACTTGAAGCTGGGTAAGCCTGAAGAACTGGCGGCGGAACCGAATGTGTTGTCCGGCCGTGTGAAGGTAAGCACCTTCCTCGGACGAAGCTACCAGTATGTCATCGAAACGGAGCTCGGGGATTTTACCGTCAACAAAGAAATGGAAGAACCTTATGTTAGCGGACAAGAGGTGCGAGTCCTCTTTCCCGTGGAGAAGTTGATTTTGGTGGAGTAGCTTACTTGGAGGTGCAGACAGCATGCGTGTGGATTTATTGATCGAAAACGTCCGGATTTTTAACAGCTATTTCAAGCGGTTTATGCCTGGAAATGCAGCTGTGCTGGACGGGAAATTCATATATATTGGCAAGCGGGGAGCCGAGAGCTTCGAACCGGGTGAAATCATCGACGGACAGGGACGTTACATGATTCCCGGCCTGATTGACATTCATCTTCATATCGAAAGCTCGATGATTACGCCTGAGGCGTTCTCCCACGCGCTCATTCGAAACGGCGTCACCACAATTGTTCCGGAGCCTCATGAAATGGCCAACGTGTTTGGCCTGGACGGAGTAAAGGAAATGATCAAGGCGAGCCGGGAATGCGTAGCGGACATGTTCTACGCCATTCCGAGCTCGGTGCCTGCAACGGGAATGGAGACGACGGGCGGTTCGATTGAAATCGCGGACATGGATGAGCTGCTGCGCACGGAGCGCATCATTTGCCTCGGGGAGATCATGAATTATGTCGATGTGATCACCGATCCGGACTGCAAGACAAATCACATCCTGAGGCACATTCGAGAGAACTATCCTCAGCTGATCATTGAGGGGCATGTACCGAAGCTGCTGGATCTTGAGCTGCATCAGATGATCTTCAGTGGAGTGGACTCCGATCATACGCATCAAACGATTGAGGGGATGGAGGCGCGGATCGGCGCCGGCATGTTCATTGAGATCCAGGAAAAATCGATGACGCCGGAAGTCGTCGATTACTTGATCCAGCATGACGTTTCCGAGCATTTCTGCTTCGTGACCGACGATGTGATGCCCGACTCGTTCCAGCGGCGGGGACATCTCAACCATATCGTGCGTAAAGCGATCCGCATGGGCATGAAACCAGAGATGGCGATTTATGCCAGCACGTTCACGCCGGCCCGAAGAATGCGCATGCATGACCGGGGAGCTGTCGCGCCAGGGAAGATTGCCGATTTTTCACTTGTTTCCGATCTTCGGGAATTAACCGTGGAACAAGTTTATAAGCGCGGCCGCAAAGTGTATGACGTGACCGAGCCTTACGAGCCGAAAGCAAGCGAGCGCGCTTTCCCGCAGCACTTTTACGAAAGCGTGAAGCTGACGCAGCTTGCCGTAACCGATTTTGTGGTCCCGGCTGCAGAGGGCGGAGATGGGCGGTATACCGGCCGGGTCATGATGGTGAAGGATGGTTCGACCTTCATCGAGGAGCATCAAGCCGAAGTTGAGGTTCGGGGCGGGCATGTGATGTGGCAGGAAAGCGGCTGCGGTCTGATTGCCACGTTCGAACGTTATGGGAGAAACGGCAATCGCGCCTACGGCCTGATCGGTGGAGATACGATCCAGCGGGGAGCGGTGGCGACGACGTACTCCCATGATAATCATAATCTGCTTGTCGTCGGCCATAACCCGACGGATATGATGCTCGCGGCCAATGAGGTTATTGCCAATCAGGGCGGCTTTTGCGTGGTCGAAGGGGGAAAGGTGCTGGCCAGTCTACGGCTGCCTGTAGGCGGCATCTTGACCGAGGCTCCGCTTGAGCAGACGGCTGAAGAGGTAGAGCGGCTGCTCAGCGCTATGAAATCATTAGGTTATCGCCATTATAACCCGATTATGTCGCTCAGCACCCATTCCCTTGCGGTTAGCCCGGCGCTCAAAATTACCGATCACGGCTTAATCGATGTGAATAAAGGGAAGGTTATTCCTCTGCTTATTCAAGCTCTTTAATTGAATCTGATGACGACAAAGAAGCTAACCGAGCTGTTCACGCTCGAATTAGCTTCTTTTTCTTTTTGCAAGCAGGGGATGATTTTCAGAGCTGAAGGCGCGTTTAACCTCATCGGGCAACTTCATCCCCGTTTGTGGTTTTACTCCATCCCCGATTGCAGCGTCACTTCATGCCATGCCTGCTCTGCGAGCCGTTTCAAAACAAGGGCTTGCTGCCAACGGTCGGAGATTTCAGGCCCGGTCCCGTCCGGACCTTGAACAATCGCATAAGGCGGAGGACCAAGCTCGCTGACGAAAGGCAGGACGTCTCCGGGCTGCGCACCTTGAAGCCAGCATGACATTCCTTGCTTCCACCAGGCTGCGAAAGGTGATGCCATCGGGTGTTCAGCTTCTCCGATATCTGCTTGAATTTGTTGACCGCTGGACACTCTGCCATGGATGGAGGACGTACGCTGCAGCAGCACATCAAGAGCCGGGTTCAGCTCAGCCGCCATAGATGGCGACGATACTTCACATGAAAGCACATAGTGGGAAATATCGATTGTCAGCCGTAAATGGGGCAGTTGGTTTACATAATCGACAGTCCGAAGCAAATCTTGAGTGATACGCCCGCGATGCGTTTCCACAAAATAAGGAATCCCGGTTTCGGCCGCCGCTCCCAGTAAATCTTGCAGCAATTGCACGGCTGCTTCATCCCGCAGCATATTGCCCATCACTTGTGAATTTACGTACGCAACGCCAAAGTCTTTTGCTTCTTTCAGCAACGACTCCAAATCTGCCCGCGAAGAAGGGAAAGAATGAATACCGAAGCTGAGCTTATAGTCGCTTAACAGCCGATGCCATTGCTCGCGGTCACGAGGTTCGGGAAGACGGCCCAAAATCCCGGTGAACCCTGCTGCCGCAATTCGTTCCAGCTTTTGTTCCATGGACCATTCCACGCCGTTCTCGCCAATACCGATCATGCCCCACCACGATTGATGAGTTTCCAGGGCCGGAGGTCTGTCTGTTCCGTTATTTACTCTTGTGAGATCGTTCAATGGACTTCACCTTCCATTTCTATTAATCAGCCGTTCCATTCCGCAAGGGAATGTCTCGCCGCCTCAACCATTTGTATTGAATGTTGTCTATGTATAGATGACACAACTTATATGTAATATAGTAGATACAAACTATGGTGAACAAAATGCACTAAAAGCCTAATGATTTGCATTTTTCTACATTTGGTACCAATGCAAGTGAGGCCAACAAAAAAGCGGCAGTCAAGGATGGAAGCTGAAGTGCCTATCCCTGAACTGCCGCTCATTATTATGATGCGGATCTATAAGTGCTATTTCTGTTGAATCATCGATTTCCAAACGTCGGCAGGGTCGTAGCCGAGACGCCACATAGCTACGCCGGCCAAATTGTAGTTTTTGGCGAGCTCGACGCGAGCGTTAAGCGTGTCTTCGTTTTCCAGCCAGAATACGTAGCTGTAGCCGTCTTCGCTATAGTCCACACGGTACTGATTATGATTTTTGTCCCAAGTGAGAGTAGCTTTTTTGCTGCTGATCAACGCCGGGAGGTCTTTCATCAGCAGGGCTTTGTTACTTTCCAATTTACCGTTTGCATCTATTTTCCACTGACGAACGTACATCGGGATACCCATAATCAGTTTGTCGCGGGGGATGCCGTAACTCAGGAACTCCTGAACGCCTTCCTCCACCCACTTCAGGCCGGCTACCGGTCCGGCTTCCGTGCTGCCGCTCCAATATTGGTCGTATGTCATCGTCACGATATAATCGACGATATCGGCCAGCTTCTCATGGTCGAATGCGGTCTGCGCGTTCCACTTGATGCTGCCCCGCGGCAGGTCAACGGAAATGATCAGGTTTTTGGCATGTGCCGCATCGGTGAGATTTTTCATAAAAGCGGTGAAAGCCGCGCGGTCTTTCCCGTTTAAACTTTCGAAGTCAATGTTTAATCCGTCGACGCCAAGCTCGGAAGCCCGTTTGACCAGCGCTTGAATAAATTTGTTCTGCGCGTCTTTGTTCGCGAGAAATTGCGTCGTTAACGTCGCGTTAAACTGGTTGCTGACAAGCGGGTGAACGGCGTATCCTTGGCTTTTCAGCCAAGCGACGGTATCTTTATTTGATTTGTCCGTCAGATTGCCTGAATTGTCCGCCAGCTCGAAATAGGAAGGGGAGTCGACATCAAGCCCCGTCGTATTGTTGACGTGCCCGCGGATCGTCGTGTCACCCGAGCTGCCGTTCCAGCCCCAGAATTGCAGCTTGCGGAAATTGTCCCAGATGCTTGTGCCGTCCAAGAGACGGATCGAAGCGTTACTGTAGCCCATCGCGTAAGATAACGCGTCCGGAATCGTGTTGAAATCGTTGATCAGATTATCGCTCTGGTATACCTGATAGTAAGGTGAATTCGTCCATAAGCCGACACGGCCGGATGAACCCGGCTGCTGCAGATCGACGACTTTGGCATGCGCCCATTGCTTCGCGTATGCAACGGCATCGTCAAGACTGATGAATGATTGCAATAAAGCGTTGTTCTGATATACTCCGTAAGACGGAACATTGGTGAAGACGATCTGGCCGGCTTTGTCGTTATTGATGACAATGGAGTTGCCCCATTTCAAGCTTTCGGCGATAGCATCTTCCAAATAAGAGAATTTCCAGGCGTCCATCGTAGCCGTTCCTTGAAATACTTGATAGACTGCGCTGCCGGAGGAACGGGCTTCTTGCTTGGCCGCGGCAGAGATGTTATCCCATACCCAGCTGTGATCCTTCAAATCGATAATGTGAGCGTTGCCCCATTTTCGGGCTTCGGCCGTGGCCTGACTTAAGGTGGCGAATTCCCAGCCGCCCATGGTGCTATCGCCTTGGTATACTTGGTATCTCGGATAGTTGTTCCACACCCATCCGCTGGACTGCAGATCGCGGATGCTCGCATGAGTCCACTTGCTTGCTTCGCGCATCGCCTGATCGAGCGTGGCGAATTCCCAACTGGAGCTGCTGTAGTCGTTTTGATACAATTTATATCTGGGATAATTGTTCCATAGCCACTTTCTTGTGGCGATATCTTCTACGTGACTGGACGTAAATTGCTTCGCATAATTTTCAGCTGATTTATAATCCGAAGTTTCGAGCAAAATTTTATCGTCTTGGTACACGCGGTATTTCGTCGTCTTATCTGCGGCCATCGCCGACGGGGAAGCTGATAGCACAAGTGTCAGCAGGGATAATGCGATAACCGTTTTTTTCACAAACATGTATCACGCCTCTTTCTATGTAGTCTACTCTATTAAACGCTCGCGGCAATTAATAGTTGCGATAGATACATAGAGAAAAAGCGCAAAAAACCACTTTCCGGCTAGGAAAGTGGTGGGAATGGCGGAAATACTTTGGTTTTTAAGCGAATTTAAAGGATATCGGCGACAATTTCTTCCTCAAGGGAAAGTCTGATCTGGTCGCGGAACACGCGGAGCTGCTGTTCTGTAAGCAGATACCGCTCGATCGCTTCGAGAATGTTCGCTTCGATCAGAATTTGCGATCGGCCTTGAATATGAACCTCCGCCGAAAATCCGTAATCTTCGTCCCATTTCATTTCAACTTCGACATCCGTGGGGCGAAGCTGTTTACGCTGCGCCATATGGAGGCAGATCGCATTGACGATCTCTTGTTCCCCAAGCCTCATCCGTTACTCCTCCGTCCGTTAGTTGCGATGCGGTTCGTTGTTCAGCTTCTTACGGTCGCGGAAGTACACGTAAATACGGCGAATGAGCACAACGACTACAACGACGGCAAGCACATTGATGATTAGGCCGAGCAAGTTGCCAAGCATGCCCATGTTGCCGAACATACTGCCGAACAGAAGACCGGCCAGACCGCCCATAATCATGCCTTTCATAAATCCGCCGCCGCTGAATAATCCGCCGCGTTGTTGTTGAGGCGTATTGGTTGTTGCGCCTGGCGTTTTTGTTGCAGAAGAATTCGCGTCAGGTCTTGTCGTTTGCGAATCGGTCGGCGATTTCGACGGCGTTGAAGGCGAGAAGCTCTTCTTCGGCGAAGAATAGCCTTTTGCGTCGACGGCTGCAGGCAATGTCACAGCAAAGACAAGCAGCGCGGTCATGAGCAGAAGCGTAAATTTTTTGAGCAAATAAATCCCCTCCGTTATATACTTAAATGGATTCCGCACTTTTTAATACGGGCGGATATCGTCTTGGTTTCAGTTTTGGACGGAACTTGTTAAAATATACGATATACCAAGAAAAAAGAGGGAGACAAACGTGTCAAAGTATCCTCAAGCTTATGTAGAATATCTCGTTTTTTTTCACGCGCACCGCGATTACTTCGAATGTCATGAGGTTATGGAGGAGTATTGGAAAAACCACCCGGAAGATCCGCTGAGCCGTGCCTATGTCGGATTGATCCAAACGGCGGTTGCGATGTATCACCAGCGGCGGGGCAATTTCAAAGGCGCGGTCAAAATGCTGGACAGCGCGCGAGAACTGCTGACGAAGGATAGATTGGAGCGGCTTGGCATCGATGCTGACGCTTTTACCACTATCTTGGAGCAGCGTTCCAAGCAGCTTCACAGCAAAGAACCGGCACCGTTTACCGATCTGGACATCCCGCTGGCGGACGATGAGCTTTACCGCGAATGTCTGGAGCAATGCGGCAAGCAGCAGCTTATATGGAGCGCGCCGAGCAACGGGGACAATGAGTCTTTAATCCACAAGCATACGCTGCGAGACCGTTCCGATGTGATTGAGGCAAGAGCCCGAGAACTATATTTGCGCCAAAAGAGGGGTTAACTTGGAAAGGTCAGAAAAAATACTTGTCGTTGACGACGAGCTTAATATAGTAGAAGTCATCCGGTTATATTTGGAGCATGCCGATTTTGAGCCGGTCATTCTGTACCGGGGAGGGCAGGTTGTTGAAACGCTGCGGGAAACGAAACCGGCGCTTGTGCTGCTGGATGTGATGATGCCCGATTTGTCGGGCTTCGAGTTGTGTCAAATCATTCGTTCCATGGAAGACCCGTACCGGATGACACCGATTATTTTTTTAACGGCAAAAGGTGAAGCGATCGACAAGCTGCGCGGCTTTAATCTGGGGGTGGACGATTACATCGTCAAGCCGTTTGATCCCAATGAGCTGGTAGCGAGAATCAAGGCGGTGCTGAGACGGACCCAGCTGCCCCAGCAGCTTCCGGTGCCGAAGCCTTACGATGAGAAGAAAAAAGTGCTGCGCATCGGCTCGCTGATGATCGATCAGGAGCAGTACCGGGTCACGGTGCAGGGAACCAAAATTGATTTGACCCCCAAAGAAGTGGACCTGCTGTATTTTCTCGCCAGCAATCACGACAGGGTGTATACACGTGAAGATCTGCTCGGCTATGTGTGGAATTTCGATTTTAACGGCGGCACGCGGACGGTGGACGCTCATGTGAAAAATTTACGCAAAAAGTTGGGCGTACATAAGGAATGGACGATCCAGACATTATGGGGGATCGGTTATTCCTTCGAGGTGCACCATGGTTAAGCGCTGGCTTGGCAGCTTATATTTGAAAATCTTTTTATCTTTTTTGGCCACGTGCGTATTATTTTTTATTGGTCTGGCGGTATTTTGGAATTATTATTTTACGGAGCTGTTTTATAAGGATAAAAAAAATCTGCTGCAGTCGCGCTTCACGGAAATCACCAGAATCCTGCCTTCGTTTCAGGAGGGGACGATGTCCACACGGGAGCTTCGTTTCGGGTTGCGGATTATCGCCCGCAGCATCAACGGGCAAGTCTGGCTGGTCGATTCCAAAGGAAACATCCTGAACGGTTCCTCGGAGCTGGAAAATACGCTGATTCCCCAATCGATGGATCAGCTGTTCATCGAAGGATTGAAGGGACGCAGCGGATTTACGGGCAGTTCAAGCTTGTTCGGCGGCAAAACCCGTGACGGCACGCTTACGTTTTACGCGCCTGAGCGGTTGAACGGTCAGCCGATCGTGGTGTTTTTGCAAGCGCCTGCGGTGGAATTAAGCGATGCGATCGCCGCCGTCCGTGTGAATATTGTCGTGCCGCTCATATTTTCGCTTATTGCCGTGGCGGTCGTGCTGTACAGCTTGTCGCGGAAGCTAGCGGGTCCGCTGCAGCAGATGAATCAGGCGGCCATCGACTTGGCCAACGGCGACTTCACGACGCGGGTGCCCGTCACATCGACGGGAGAAATCGGCCAACTGGCGCGAAGCTTCAATTTCATGGTCGATCAGCTGGAAAATTGGGAGAACAGCCGGCAGGAATTTTTGGCCAACGTGTCTCATGAGCTGCGTTCTCCGCTGACCACACTCCGCGGCCTGATCGTGGCGATGAACGATAAAGTGATTCCCGAGGAGAAATACTCCTATTATTTAAAATTATGCGAGCACGAAATGCAGCGGCTGCAGCGGCTGGTCGTCGATTTGCTCGATTTGGCACGCATTCAGAACGGAAACGATGTTTTCCTGACCCGTCCTGTCCTGTTGAAGCATAAAATTGAAGAAGTGCTGGAAGTGATTCACAAGCGGGTGGAGGAAAAAGGCATTACCGTGCGAACCGAGCTGGGGGACGGTATCCATGGCCCGCTTCAGGCGCTGCTGGATCCTGATCGCTTTGCGCAAATTTTGCAAAACCTGCTGTATAATGCGATTCAATTTACACCTGCGGGCGGATATATCGATGTGCGTCTGTTCGAGGAGGAAGACAACGCCGTCATTGTGCTTAAAGACAGCGGTATCGGCATGACCAAAGAAGAGCTGGTGCGGATCTGGGAGCGCTTCTACAAAGCAGAACAGTCCCGCTTGTCGCAGTCTGACGGTACCGGGCTTGGGTTGACGATCGTGAAGCATTTGGTAGGAGGCATGGGCGGGCACATCTATGTAAACAGCGAAGTAGGGCACGGAACGGAATTTACAGTCGTTTTTCCGCAGTGGAGCGATGCGCACCTTCTCCATATGGAAGACTGAATTAACGAAGGTTTCACACTTTTTTTACAAACTATCCACAGTTTCATCAAGATTAGCCGTTATTGTTGATCTTAAGAAACACGGCAGCCTGAGAGTGGAGGGTTGGTGCGGATGTCTCTTGTGCGTTGGCTCATCCTAATGATAAATATGACTTTGTTGTTGACCGGCTGTGTCCAGCATGGGACCGTAACCGGCCCGGCCGCTCCCGAAACCGAGGCTGCGGATATGCAGACGTTAACCGAAAAGCAGCTTGTCTTCCTGTTTCAAACGTTAATGCAGATGGATAAGCGAGACGGGCTGGCGATTACAAGAAGCCAGGCACAGCAGCTGCTTCCGATTATCCGCAAAAACAGCACCGAGGGCGAACTGACCAGCGCGGATCAGAAAAAAATTATGGATTTGTTGTCCCCGGCGCAGAAACAAGCTTACGATGATTACCAGGAGCGGATGAGGAAGCGAATTCAATCGCTGGATAAAGACAAATCCCGATTGGATGAATTGTCGGAAAGCGATCGGGACCGGATCATCAATGAATTCAAGCAGCGCAGGACGGATAAGGAGAATGAACTTTCCGAACCTCCGATGCCGCCGCCGCGAAAGCCGGGATTTGACGAATTATCCGGCAAAAATGTGGAGCAGCAGCTGATTGAGCTGCTTGAGGCCCGCGCGGCCAAATAAATGAGGATAATAAAAGGAAGCGCCGGTTGCTGTGCATCACAGCGTCGGCGCTTCCTTTGTTTATGAATATGGCTCTTACTCCACAGCAGCCGTGGAGGCATAACCTTCAAGCACGATTTCCAGCTCGCCTGTTTCAGGGCTGATGATGAGCCCGTGGACCGGTAAGTTTCTGGGCAGCAGCGGGTGGTTTCTGATGATGTTGACACTGCCGATGACGCTGTCTCTGACATAATCGAAGCCGGTCAGCCAACGGTTCAAATCGATGCCGGCATGCTGCAGCGTTTCGATGGTGATGTCGGATACGCCGCGTTCTTTGGCTTTATGAACGACTTCGTCCGGGTTTAAGCCTGTCATCCCGCAGCCATGATGGCCGATGACGAATATTTCTTCCGCTTCGAGCTGGTACACAGCGACGAGAATACTCCGCATGACGCTCCCGAACGGGTGAGAGACGACCGCGCCGGCGTTTTTGATGATTTTGGCATCGCCATTGTGCAGATTGAGCGCTTTAGGCATCAGTTCGGTCAACCGGGCGTCCATACAAGTGATGATCGCCATTTTTTTATCCGGAAACTTGGTTGTTCGGTAAGGCTCGTAAGATTTGCTTTCCACAAATTTTTGGTTATAATCGATCAGTTCGGCTAGTAATGTCATCTATAAAGTCCCCTTCTTTATCGGTATCGTTGTTATCCAATTTTACTTGCAAAGGCTCCATGCCGGCGCTTAAGGCTGCGGAACGGATTCGTACAACTTCATATTGGTCGAATAAATTTGCTGGCTGCTTTTCAGTTCAAAGCTGCGCCGCGCATCATTGTAATCGATCTTCATCTTGTCCTCGAAAAATACTTCGTCTCTCGTTTTGTACGAAACGGCAAAAGGCTCCGATATCGCGGCGATATCGTCCGGATCGGCATGATGCGCAATGCGCAGGGCGGGCACTCCGTTAACGGCGCATCCGCAGCCCTCCGTGTCGTATACGAGCCTCAGCCGGGATCCGGGTTCCGCCAGCTTGGGGGCCAGCTCTTTAACGGCAGATTCCGTGAACGTAATATACATGGCACTTCACTCCTTTTTCTGAAAAATAGTATACCACAAATGGCGAACTATTTGCTTCTGTCCGAAGCGCAAAGTATCATCATAAGTAGTAAAATATCTCATTTGCGAAAGGAGCCGCAACGATGACCGAATACGATGCAAACAAACTTAAGGAGTTTCGCAGCTTTCTCAAAAAAATCAAAAGCTATGAAGAGGCCGTTGGCCTGATGTATTGGGATTTGCGGACCGGCGCCCCGAAAAAAGGCGTCGAGATGCGTTCGGAGGTGATCGGCGTATTGTCGGGAGAGGCATTCCGCCTTTCGACGTCGGAGCAAATGGCCGATTATCTCGACTATTTTTCCGAACCGGGACGCCTTGCCGAATTGGGCTCGATCGATCAGCGCATCGTAACGGAATCGAAAAAAGATTACGAGCGCAGCAAAAAAATCCCGCCCGAAAAATATGAAGCTTACGTGGTGCTGACTTCGCAAGCCGAATCCGTCTGGGAAGAAGCAAAAGAAGCCGGCGACTGGGACATGTTCAAACCGTATTTGGAAAAAGTGGTGGAAGTCAACCTGGAGTTTATCGAGTTATGGGGTTATGAGGGGCATAAATATAATACGCTGCTCGACATGTACGAGCCCGGCATGACGGTGGAGAAGCTGGATCAAGTGTTTGGCGCGCTGCGCGAGAAAGCGGTGCCGCTGCTCTCCGCTTTGCAGTCCTCGCCTGATCAGCCGGACACGTCTTTTATGCACCAGCAATTCGATAAGGAGAAGCAGCGCCAATTCAGCCTGTTTATTCTGGGCCAGATGGGCTACGATTTCAACGCGGGACGGCTTGACGAGACCGTACATCCGTTTGCGACGGGACTGAATCCGGGTGATGTGCGGATCACGACCCGTTTTCTGCCCGACGATGTGAACAGCGCGTTGTTTGGCACGATCCACGAAGGCGGACATGCGCTCTATGAGCAAAATATTTCGACCGAGCTGAACGGTACGCCGCTATCCACCGGCACATCGATGGGTATTCACGAATCGCAGTCGCGTTTCTGGGAAAACATGATCGGCCGCAGCAAGGAGTTTTGGAGCCGTTATTACGGCGATTTGCAGAAGAATTACCCGGGGCAATTCGATGATGTGTCGGTGGAGCAATTTTACCGTGCGACCAATCAGGTTCAGCCTTCGCTGATTCGTATTGAAGCCGACGAGCTTACATACAATTTGCATATCATGGTCCGTTATGAGATCGAGAAAGCGCTGTTCAGCGGCGCTGCCAAAGTCGCCGATCTGCCCGAGCTGTGGAATGCCAAATATAAAGAGTATCTCGGCGTAGAGCCGGCGAATAATGGGGAAGGCGTGCTCCAGGATGTCCATTGGTCGAGCGGCGCGTTTGGTTACTTTCCGTCCTATGCGCTGGGCAATATCTACGCGGCTCAGTTCATGAACACGATGAAAAAGGAACTGCCCAACCTGGATAAGTTAATTGCCGAAGGCAATCTGCTGCCGATCAAGGAATGGCTTACCGAGAAGGTATATCGTCACGGCAAAGCGCTGAATCCGGGCGAAATCATGCTGCAAGTCACCGGCGAAGAGCTGAATCCGGATTATTTGGTCCAATATTTGGAGCAAAAATATAAAGAGATCTATCGCTTATAATCGAATGGTTTAACTAACTAAACCGCAGCACCTGCACTTCCATGCGCAGGTGCTGCGGTTTTTTTGTATTCGCAACGCACTGAAGTCGAGCGTGTCCCGCCAATGCCAAGCGCCAGCGATGGCAAGGCGGGACAAACGCGGGCCAAGAGGCACGCAGGAGCTCCTCGCATCATCGCGCCGCAGTGAAGCGCAGTTGCGCCAAAGCCAAGCGCTAGCGATGGCAGGGCGCAACAATGCGCGAGCCCGAGGCACGTAGCTGCACCCACATCATCGCGCCGCAGTGAAGCGCAGTTGCACCAAAGCCAAGCGCCAGCGATGGCAAGGCGCAACAATGCGCGAGCCCGAGGCACACAGGAGCTCCCCACATCACCGCGCCGCAGTGAAGCGCAGTTGCGCCAAAGCCAAACGTCAGCGATGGCAAGGCGCAACAATGCGCGGGCTCGCGGCACACAGCCGCACCACCGACGGGCGGGTCCAGGGCGCAGCGCCTGGGGTCCCCCTGCTAGGGGGATTGAGGGGGTCACATCTGACTGGGCTCGCGCATACGCTATTACAACTCAAATACCAATTACAGGAGGGACTTGCATCATGAACAAACGGAAGTGGGCCGCATGGCTGGCCATATTGCTTGCGGTCATGGCGGTGTTGTCGGCGTGCGGTAACAACGCAGGCGGTGTAACCAAGGTGCGGATCGGAGAAGTGACACGGTCCATATTTTACGCTCCGGAGTACGTAGCGATCTCCCAGGGCTTTTTTAAAGAGCAAGGACTTGATGTTGAACTTAGCACCATCCCCGGCGGGGATAAAACGATGACAGCGCTGCTTACGAACAACATCGATGTGGCGCTGGTCGGCTCGGAAACGTCGATTTTTGTGTACCAGCAAGGCTCCGACGATCCGGTCATCAACTTCTCGCAGCTGACGCAAACCGACGGAACGTTCCTGGTGGCGCGCAAACAGGTGGCCAATTTTGACTGGAACTCGTTGAAAGGCTCGACTTTCTTGGGGCAACGCAAAGGCGGCATGCCGCAGATGGCCGGCGAATTCACGCTGAAGAAGAAAGGCATCAACCCGCAGAAGGATCTGAACCTGATCCAAAACGTCGATTTCGCCAACATTCCTTCGGCCTTCTTGTCCGGCACCGGCGATTATGTGCAGATGTTTGAACCCCAAGCCACCGTCATCGAGAAACAAGGCAAAGGTTTCGTTATCGCTTCTTTTGGCGTTGAAAGCGGGCATCTTCCTTATACGGTGTTTATGGCGAAGAAAAGTTTTATCGGCAAAAATCCCGATACGATTCAGAAGTTTGCCAACGCCATCCAGAAGGCTCAAAACTGGGTGCAAGCCAAAAGCGTAAACGAGATCAGCGACGCCATCGCGTCTTATTTTCAGGATACCGACAAAGAGATCATTCAAGGTGTCGTCAAGCGTTATAAGGACCAGGGCTCTTTCTCGACGGACGGGATCATCGAAGAGCAGGAATGGAACAACCTGCAGGATGTCATGCAGACGGCGGGAGAATTGAAGGAAAGAACGGATTATAAAGCACTGGTGAACAATCAATTTGCCGAAAAAGCGAAACAGTCGATCAAGTAGCCGCTGAGTTATAACCGAAACCGGATGTGAGGAGGGAACCAGATGAACAGTGCGGTGCAGCTGGAAGGGGTAACCCATGTGTATGTAGGGGACGGGGGCGCTTCATTGGCTGTGGAAAATGTGATGCTGGATGTGGCGCCCGGCGAGTTTGTCAGTCTGATCGGCCCAAGCGGCTGCGGCAAAACAACGATTCTTTCGCTGATTGCCGGACTGCTGGAGCCTACAGTGGGGACGGTGCGAATCGGCGGGGAAGTGATTAGCGAACCGACACGCAAGGTGGGATACATGCTGCAGCAGGATTATTTGTTCCCATGGCGCACCATTTATGAGAATTGCCTGATCGGTCTTGAGTTAACCGGCAAAATAACCGAGCAGCAGCAGTATTATGTCCTTCAGCTGCTTGAGGAAATGGGGCTGGCCGATGCCGCGCACAAATATCCTCATCAGTTATCGGGCGGCATGAGGCAGCGTGTCGCGCTCGTACGGACACTTGCGACCAGGCCGGATATTTTGCTGCTCGACGAACCGTTCTCCGCGCTGGACTACCAGACCAAGCTCACCCTGGAGGATCTTGTCTCGGAAACGCTCAAAGCGCATCACAAAACGGCGGTGCTGGTCACACACGACATTTCCGAAGCGATTGCAATGAGCGACAGGGTTATTGTGCTGCAGCCCAGTCCCGGCAAAATCCGCAAAGCCGTGTCCGTGCCGGCGACCATTCGTGCGGCTACGCCGTTTACGGCACGTGAGCTGGCGGGTTTCCACGATTTGTTCCACGTTTTGTGGAGCGAGTTCGAGCAGATGGAGCAGAAGGGAGGCAGGGAATTGTGAAAACCAATCCGCATGCTGCCCCTGCGGGACTGACGGCGCGGGTGTACAGCGAATACATGCAGGTACAGCGAAAATTAACGTGGAAAGTCCGAAGCGTGCAGTTATTGCTGCTGGTCGTTTTTCTCGCGGTATGGGAAGTGGCAGGCAGGCTCAAGTGGATTGATGTGCTGCTGTTCAGCTACCCAAGCAAAATCATGCAGCTGTTGATCGATAAAACGCTGGATGGCACATTGCTGCTGCACGTAGGGGTTACATTTTGGGAAACCGTTGTCGGTTTTGTGCTTGGCACGCTGCTTGGTACGGTCATCGCTATGGCTATCTGGTGGTTTCCATTTCTGTCGCGGGTGTTGGATCCGTATATCGTGGTCTTGAACAGCTTGCCGAAAGTGGCGCTGGGCCCGCTGTTTATCGTGGCGCTTGGACCGGGAATGATTTCGATTATTGCCACAACGCTTTCGATAACGGTCATCATTACGACACTTGTCGTATATAACAGCTTTAAGGAAGTGGACCCCAACTACACAAAGGTGATCCGGGTGTTCGGAGGCGGCAAGCCGGATATTTTCCGCAAGGTGGTGCTGCGGGCGTCTTATCCGACCATCGTTTCTACATTAAAAGTGAACGTCGGGTTGTCATGGGTCGGGGTGATCGTCGGCGAATTTCTCGTATCCAAGGAAGGACTGGGTTATTTAATCATTTACGGATTTCAAGTATTCAACTTTACGTTAGTCATCGGCAGCGTGTTTATCATCGCCATAGCGGCAACTCTTATGTACGAAGCGGTCGCTTATTTGGAAAAACGTTTGTTTGCTCGTAAATAACCGAATCCCGGGAACATGTTTGACACAAAAACCCCTGAAGCTGAGCTTTGCCGCAACCGGCAGCCGCGCCCCAGGGGTTTAAACATATTGAAAGAGATTGGGCAAATGGAGTACACTATCGGTACTGCCGATAGTTACTTACAGAAAGAGGTTTGCTCGTGGGCATTCGCATTCTAAAAACAGCATTAGCCGTCGTGCTCGCCATTTATATCGCCCAAGCGGTTCAGCTGCATTCACCGGTATCGGCCGGGCTGCTGGCCATTCTCGGAATTGAGGTCACGAAGAGAAAAGGGCTAAACAGCGTGTTCCAGCGGACCACCGCTTCGGTGCTCGGATTGTTATACGCTTCCTTGCTGTTCTGGATATTCGGCTTTCACGTTTGGGTGATTGCTATTTATATTCTCGGTTTGTATCCGATCTTGTCCAGGCTGAAGCTGCGCGACGGCGTCGTCACCAGTTCGGTGGTGATGTTCCATCTGTACCTCGCGGAATCGGTGGAGCCGTGGCTTATTTTTAACGAAATTGGCCTGTTAATTGTAGGTTTGGGCGTTTCCACGCTGATTAACATTATTTATATGCCTAATGCGGATAAAGATCTGACGCAGCTCAGGACGGAATTGGAAGCGTCGTTTTCCGTGATTTTCAAGGAGTTTTCCATGCATCTCAAAGAATCGGCTCATATTTGGTCCGGTCACGAGCTGCTGGACGCCCATCGGATCGTGGAGAAAGGCAAATTGCTTGCGCGGCGCTCGATTGAGAATGCGCTGTTTGGGGCGGATACGCAGTGGCTGATTTATTTTGAAATGCGCGACACCCAGCTGGACCAGGTCGACCGCATGCTTCAACTGATCGCCCAAATTTATGAAACGATGCCGTACGGCACGCTGCTTGCAGAAATTTTCGAAGAATTAAGCCATGACGTGAAGGTAGAATACTATACCGGAAGGTCCGAAGAAAGATTGATTGCGCTTGAGGCGCAGTACAGGCAGATGCCGCTTCCCGCAACCCGCGAGGAGTTTGAAATCCGCTCGGCCCTGCTGCAATTATGTATGGAGCTCAGTACATATTTGTCCGTATCTCGAAGAGACAAGAAAAAAATATTAAAGAAAAACGATTCTTAAAAAGTTTTTGTCACCCTAGACGAATGTCCTGCATACAAATGTAATGAATGATTGTATGGAGGAGGTTGAAAGGATGTCGTTAGATAAAGATTTACAGTGCAGAGAGATCTATACGAAAGCAGTATGCGGCAGAGGACGGCGATTTTCGCAAGTCAGCCACACGGTAACTCCGCCATATGCGCCATCCAGCATTTTAGGTGCCTGGATCATCAACAATCAATATGAAGCGGTGAAGTCCGGGGATAGCGTGGAAGTGGTGGGTACTTACGACATCAATATTTGGTATTCCTATGACAGAAATACTAAAACGGATGTTGCGAAAGAAACAGTTTCCTATGTAGAAGCCGTCCCTCTCTCTTTTCTCGACAAGAAACATAAGCCGGCTTCGGCCGAAGTTGCCGCTAACGCCACGCAAGAGCCCAACTGTGTGGAAGCGAGTGTTTCCTCCAACGGAAGCAGTGTCGTGATTCGTGTTGAGCGCGAGTTCAAGGTGGAGATGATCGCCGAAACAAAAGTTTGCGTTGTCGTTTGCCCGGGCGGATGCGGGGATGATGACGACAAATCGGTTGATTTTGCTTATGGCGGCGAAGAGGGCGATTTTGAAGATCTCGATCCGGATATGCTGGATGAGGACTTAAGTTAACCCGGCTGCTCTTTATCTTTACCACATTGTATGCCGAGAAGGGCTTTTCGGCAGGGGGCATTAGCCCTCTTTTTGCAACAAGCAACAATTTGGGCATAGGCGCGAAATTCATAACTTATTTTTAAAAAAGCAACCTCTAAATCGCGGCCGTCCTATGCCCTGCGGCCAAGTTAGAGGTTTTCTTGTTCATGTCGCCAAGTAGGGAGGCCTGTGATGACCGTAGCCTTTATTCATTCCAATGAACCCCGGCTCAGGCAATTTCTCAAGTGCCTTGCCATTCCGCATACGTCGCTTACGCCGGAGCCGGGTACCTACGAGACGCTTATCCAATGGGGCGGCTTCGTGCAGGAGCAGCCCGGCCAGCGCAGGCTTCAGCCCGTGCAAAGCGTTCTCCGCACGCGTAATGCCGCAAAGACGTCGCAGTTATTGCGATTGCACGGGATGAAGCCGGAGTTGGACAAGGAACCTTCGGCTGCCGGTTACGCTTATTTGTACCAGATTCCTGTGTTCCACCTGGAGCCGCTTGCCGTATTTGAAAGAAGACATACCGCCACCTTCTATCACAGCTCTAAGCCCCAACCGGTTCGCTACATCGAGATGGAGGGGGCTTCCGGTTTCCATGCCGGAAGAGCCAAACGGGAGGCGGTGAAGGCGATTTATGCGCTTGGGCTTGATTACGGTATCGTGACCGTCGGTGTACGGGATGCGATGGAGCCGGTGGATATTGTGCGTGTCGATGCCGAGCCGAAGCTGACGGGCCGGTGGGCTGAATTGTTCGCGGATGCCATGTTCAGGTACGGGGAGGAACTGCAGCGGGAGCGCGAACTGCGCGAGCGTCCGCTGACCATCGGGATGGACCCCGAGTTCCTGTTAAGGGACCATGCCGGTGAAGTCGTTTTTGCATCGCAATTTATGGACAAAGAAGGCAAGGCGGGCTGCGATTCGATTGTGCTGCCGGACCGGAGCAAGGTGTATCCGCTTGTCGAGCTGAGGCCGCTGCCAAGCCCCGATATCCGCGAATTGATCATCAACCTTCAGCGCACGATGCAGCTGGCTGCGCGCAAAATCGGCGACTCCTCGCTGGAGTGGCTTGCCGGAGGCATGCCTGTTAAAGGTTTTCCGCTGGGAGGCCATATTCATTTTGGCAATGTGCAGCTTAACGTGCATTTGCTGAGGGCGCTTGACAATTATGTGGCGCTGCCGCTGCTTTTGCTGGAGGACGTCACGACCGGACAAAGACGCCCGAAATACGGGTTTTTGGGCGATTTCCGCCGAAAGTCCTCTCTCAGGTTCGAATACCGGACGCTGCCAAGCTGGATCCTGTCGCCTGCCGTCACCAAGGGGACGTTGGCTTTGGCAAAGCTGGTCGCGACTCATTACCTGGAGCTTACGCGTCTGCCGCTGCAGTATGCGGATGTGCAAGTCTCTTATTATAACGGCGACAAAGCGGCCTTGCGGGACATCGTGACAGGTCTGTGGGGCGAGCTCGAGGCACTGCCTTCTTATGCGCAGTACCGGGCTTATCTTGAGCCTTTTAAAAAGCTGGTCATGGATATGAAGAGCTGGGACGAACAAGTTGATTTCCGCAAACGGTGGAAAATAACGCCCGCAAACGAGAAAAGCTCCGCGGACTATCAAATCATGGTATAATAGATGATATACGGCCGCGGGAAGTTGGCTGTGTCGGCAGTTGCTGCTGTTATTTTTTTGAACGTGCTGGAGGAAGTCGGATGGCTAAGTATACGCCTATGATAGAGCAATACCTTGGCGTCAAGGCCGAGGTGCCTGATGCTTTTTTGTTTTTCCGTTTAGGCGATTTCTATGAAATGTTTTTTGAGGATGCGGTTAACGCGTCCAGAGAGCTGGAAATTACGCTGACCGGCCGCGAAGGCGGGATGGAGGAACGCATTCCGATGTGCGGCGTACCCTATCATTCCGCGGAGAACTATATCGCCAAACTGGTAGAAAAAGGTTACAAGGTTGCGATATGCGAGCAGGTCGAGAATCCCGCCGAAGCCAAAGGAGTGGTCCGCCGGGAAATTGTGCGGATCGTAACGCCCGGCACGGTTATGGATGCGAGATCGCTGGGGGAAACCGCGAACAATTACATTATTGCCATCGCCGAGCAGGCCGGCAATTTCGGTTTGACCGCCTGCGACATATCGACCGGAGAGCTTCATACGACGCTGCTGGAAGGCTCGCTGGAGCTGCTGCTTGATGAAATCAACGTCTACAATCCGTCGGAGGTGCTTGGCTCCGAGCAGCTTCTGGAGACGATTCGCGGGCAAGCGGCGGCTTGGATGAAAGGCGTATCGTGGACGCCTTGGACTAAGCAGGAATTTAACGTGGACGGGCATTTTGCCGAAGGCGAGCGCCAGAGGGTCGAACCGCTGTCGCTGCATGCAATCAGTCTGCTGATGAGTTATTTGCAGGAGACGCAAAAACGGTCGCTTACGCATATTAAGCATATCCGGCGTTACGAGCAAAGCCAATACATGATTATGGACCCGTTTACCCGGCGCAATCTGGAGCTTGTCGAAACGGTATGGGACCGCGGCAAAAAAGGCACGCTGCTGTGGCTGCTCGACAAAACCGTCACCGCCATGGGGGGACGCTTGCTTCGCCGCTGGATCGAGAAACCGCTGATGAGCATGGTCAAAATCAATGAGCGGCTGGAAGCGGTGGATAAGCTGTACAGCCAGTTGATCGTACGCGAGGAGCTGCGGCAGCAGCTTAAGCTGGTGTATGATCTGGAGCGCCTTACGGCGCGGATCGCATACGGCAGCGCAAATGCGCGCGACCTGCTCGCTTTGAAGGTATCGCTGCTGCAGATGCCCGGGCTTAAGGAGCTGTGCGCAACGTCCGGCTCGGAAACGCTAGCCCGGCTGAGCGCCGGGATGGACGTCTGCGACGATATCGCCGGGTGGATTGAGACCGCCATTGTGGACGAGCCTCCGGTTTCCGTGCGCGACGGCGGGATGCTGAAGATGGGTTACCATGAACGTCTCGACCAATTAAAGGAAGCGAATATCAGCGGCAAAGTATGGATCGCCGAGCTGGAGCGGAAGGAACGTGAAGCGACCGGCGTCAAATCGCTCAAGATCGGGTTTAATAAGGTGTTTGGTTATTACATTGAAGTGACCCGGTCCAATCTTGGAGTGCTCCCGGAGGGGCGGTACGAGCGCAAGCAGACGCTCGCCGGCGCGGAACGGTTCGTCACACCCGAGCTGAAGGAAAAAGAAGCGCTGATTCTCGAAGCCGAAGATAAAATGGTCGATTTGGAATATGAGCTTTTCGTTGAGCTGCGGGACAAGCTGGCTTCACAAGTATCTCGCCTGCAGCAGTTGGCGGAAATCGTCGCTTCGATCGACGTGCTGCAATCGTTTGGCACTGTCAGCGCGTCGCATCAATTCAGAAAACCCGAGGTCGACGGCGGTTTCGAGCTGCTGATCGAAGAGGGCCGCCACCCGGTCGTCGAAGCGGTGATGACCGGCGGGTTATTTATCGCCAATGAAACCAAGCTGTCGCAAGAGGCGGGCAGCATGCTGCTGATCACCGGTCCCAACATGGCCGGTAAAAGCACCTACATGAGGCAGGTTGCGATTATATGCATCATGGCGCAAATCGGCTGCTTTGTCCCTTCCCTGAAGGCGCGAGTTCCGGTCATCGACCGCATCTTCACGCGTATTGGGGCGGCAGACGACTTGATCGGCGGGCAAAGCACGTTTATGGTCGAAATGATGGACATTCAAGTGATGTGCGAAAAAGCGACAGCGCGCAGTCTTGTCATTATCGACGAGCTGGGCCGGGGTACCTCGACCGGCGAAGGCATGGCGATCGCCCAGGCGGTTATCGAGCATCTTCACGATAAAGTCGGCTGCAAGACGCTTGTATCGACGCATTTTCACGAGCTGGCGCATCTGGAAGAGAGCCTCGGTCAACTGCGCAATTACTGTATGGCGGTCAAAGAAAGCGGCCGCCAGGTGACGTTCCTGCGCAAGCTGATTCCCGGCGCCGCAAGCACCAGCTACGGCATTTATTGCGCGCAAATCGCCGGGCTGCCGGACTCGATCATTCAGCGCTCGTATGACCTGCTGAATTCGTTCGAAGCGCGCGCCGAGCTGGCTGTCGCACAATCGCAGACGGCTGCCGCGGATAGCCAGGCGACCGCCGGGCTGTTATCGGCGGAGCCGGCGGTTTCGCCGCAGGCGCGGCATACGGCGCAAGAGCCGCCGCTCGCCTATAAGACGGACAGCAGCCAGACGACTGCGGCGGAAGCATCCGCACAGCAGCTGCACAATGCGGTGCAGCTGAGCTTGTTCAGCGACGAGCAGCCACCGGCCAAGGGGCAGCGCGGCAAGCACGATCCGGCGCGCGACCGCAAAGCGGACGAGCTGCTGGAGAAGGTGAAGATGGCCGATTTGATCAATATGACGCCACTTCAGGCAATGAACTTTTTATATGAACTGAAACAAAAAATATAAAGCGGCTTTTTGAACAACCTTTAAGAGTTAATGGCATTAATAATAAATCATATAAAGGATGACTTCCGATGAAAAAATTAACGATGGCTTCCCGATTGAAAAAATCGGTATCGGCTGCGATTGTATTGATGATGCTGACTCCTTTCTCCGCTTTTGCCGCGGATGCAAACGCCACCTCCAGTTCGGCGGACCAGGTGAAGGAAATCTTGGACATGCTGCAGCAAAACCATGTCAGCGCCCCAAGTGCGGACAATTTGTCGACGGCCGCGATTAAAGGCATGGTCGATTCGCTGAAAGACCCTTATACCGTTTACTTTACCAAAAACGAATGGCAGCAATTTACCGACAGCCTGGAGCAAAACTATGTCGGGATTGGTGTCCGCGTTGGTGAAGATAAAGACGGCATTCTGATCGTGCAAGTATTCGGCGGCTCCTCCGCCGAAGCAGCGGGCATCAAACGCGGCGATATTATTACCAAGGTGGAGGGCGCTGCTACCGCAGGGAAGAAGCTGGACGACGTCATCAGCACCATCTTGGGCACGGCCGGCACGGAAGTCAATTTGACAATCAAACGGGGAGACAGCAGCTTTGATGTAAAAACAACCCGCAAGCAGGTGCAAATTCCCGTCGTGACCAGCCATATGTTCGCTAACGGCGTTGGGTATATCAATGTGAGCAGCTTTTCGGCCGAAGCGGACGAGCTGTTTGCCAGCAATTTGGACACTTTGAAGCAGCAGGGCTTAAAGACGCTGCTTATCGATTTGCGTAACAATCCGGGTGGACTGCTCGATTCGGCGCTTAATATTTCCAAGCTGTTCATTAAAGAAGGCGTGTTGATTCATACCAAAGACCGCGACAACGTCGACGATCCGGTGCTGATCCAAGGAGGCGCAACACAGCCATTTCCGGTCGTCATGCTGGTTGACGAATACAGCGCCAGTGCTTCTGAAGTGCTGACCGGCGCGCTGCAGGATTACAATCATGTGAAAGTCGTCGGCACCAAAACGTTCGGCAAAGGCAGCGTGCAGTCCGTTTATCCGCTGGCGAACGGCGGCGCTCTGAAAGTAACGATCGAAGAGTATTTGACGCCAAATATGCGCAAGGTGAACAAAGTCGGCTTGACTCCGGACATTGAGTCTCAAGGAGAAGTGCCGCAGTTGATTACGGCCCTTCGCACTGCAGGGCTGACCAGCTTTACTTTGGAGCAGAACCGCAGAAACACGTCGCTAAATAGCTATGAATTAAACGACAGCTTTAATATCGTCAGCCAAAATGGACGCACTTATATTCCGTCACGCGTGCTGGCGGCGCTTGTGGGAGCGGACGTCAGCTGGAACGAAGCGGACAAGTCCGTGGTTGTTGCGGCTGGGGATATCAGCGCCGCATTTTCCACTGCCGAGTCCGGCGATTCGTTGAATCAGGAAGGCACCAGCTTTATTGACGTCAGCAAGTTCGCGGATACATTCAAGCAATTGAAATGGTCGCAGGACGGCGGAGTGCTGAAGTTATCCGTCCAGTAAGTTCTTAAGAAATTATTGGCGCGGGCGACTATTTTCGGAAAGGAAATGCTTCCGCTATGGGAAAAATTCAAATATTGGACGAGCATGTCGCCAACCAGATCGCGGCGGGCGAGGTGGTGGAACGCCCCTCGTCTGTCGTCAAGGAATTGGTCGAAAATGCGATCGACGCCGGCAGCACGAAAATTGACGTGGCCATTGAGGAAGGCGGACTTACGCTGATCCGCGTCACCGATAACGGGACAGGCATGGACGCGGCCGACAGCGAAGTGGCTTTCTTCCGCCATGCCACAAGCAAAATCGCCAGCGGCAAAGACTTGTTTTCGATCCGGACATTGGGATTCCGCGGCGAGGCTTTGCCCAGTATCGCAGCTGTCTCGAAGGTGGAATGTACGACTTCATCCGATCAATCGGGGCTTGGACGCAAAATCGTGATCGAAGGCGGAACGATTCGCAGCGTAGGGGAAACCGCTTCGCCGCGCGGGACCGATATCGCGGTGCGCGAGTTGTTCTACAACACTCCGGCGCGGTTGAAATATATGAAAACGATCCAGACGGAGTTAAGCCATGTCTCGGATTATATGTACCGGCTTGCGCTTGCCCATCCGGGTATTGCCTTCACTTTGCGCCACAATGGCAATACGCTGCTGCAGACGCTTGGCAACGGCGATGTCCTGCAGGTCATCGCTGCCGTGTACGGCACGTCCACTGCCAAAAACATGCTGCCCATACAAGGCGAAAACCTGGATTATACGATCCGGGGTTACATATCGAAACCGGAGTTTACCCGCGCAAGCCGCAGCGGCATCTCTACGGTCATCAACGGCAGATATATTCGCAATTACGCCGTCGCCCAGGCGCTGCTGACAGGGTATCACACCTTGCTGCCGATCAACCGGTTCCCGCTTGCGGTACTGCATGTGAACATGTCTCCCGAGCTCGTCGACGTCAACGTGCACCCGTCCAAACTGGAGGTGCGCTTCAGTAAAGAGCAGGAGCTGATTCAATTTATCAGCCAGCAGGCGCACGCGCTGCTGAACAAGCAGGTGCTTATACCCAGCGTGCAGCAAAAGCCAAAAGCGGCGGCGATACAAGAGCAGATGGAATTGTACCGTCCGCAGCAGATGGACTCTCCTCAAGGAGACGTGTTTGCGAACGGCAGGGCAGATCAGGAGCGGGGAACCGGAGGATACGCGGGTTCAGCTCCGTCTAAGCTTGCCGCCGAACAGCGGGACGAGCCGGTCTCGCCCCGGTCCTACAGTTCCTTCGGCCAGCAGGCGGGAGAGGGGCGGCAAGCCCCGGAGCAGCCGGGAGCGGCCGCTTCAAGCTTTGTCCGCAACGAAGGCAGCCGCGAGGGCAAGTTCAACGGCGATTCCTATCGGCAGTCAGGCCCAGGCAGAACAGCCGAGTCATTCGCTCGAAATACGGCGCCTGCTGCCGCGACATCGGCGGTTAGAGCTAACGAGGCGTTTCTGCAGGCGGTTGCGCCCGATCCGGAGGAAGCTCCTCCGGCATTGCCGGCTTTTCCCGTTCTGACTCCGATTGGTCAACTGCACGGAACGTATATCGTGGCGCAAAACGAAGAAGGCTTGTTTCTTATGGACCAGCATGCGGCCCATGAGCGGATCAATTATGAAAAGTATTACGAGCTGTTCGGCCGCCCGCAGACGGCCAGCCAGGAGCTGCTTGTGCCGATTACGCTGGAATTTACGTCGGCGGAAGCCGAACGGTTGAAAAGCAAATTGCAATTATTTGAGCAGGCCGGGGTTTACCTTGACTATTTCGGGGGCAATACCTTTATAGTGAGGGCTTATCCCCATTGGATGCCTCAAGGCGAAGAGCAGGCCATCATCGAAGAAATGGTGGAATGGGCGCTTTCGGAGCGGAAGTCGCTTGATATTGCCAAGCTGCGCGAGAAAGCGGCCATCATGTGCTCCTGCAAGGCTTCGATCAAAGCCAACTTCTCTTTAAGTTTATTGGAGATGGAGGCGCTGTTCGACAAGCTCGCAGCCTGCAAAAATCCTTATACTTGTCCTCACGGGAGGCCGATTGTGATCAGCTTCTCTACTTATGAGCTGGAAAAAATGTTTAAGCGGGTGATGTAAGACATGCTTGTTACAACATCTTCCGATCCGACGGAGCAAGTGACGGCTTCCGCCCAAGCGGCGGCAGCCGAACTGCATGCCAAGTGGGTCGCAAGAGGCCGCAATTCGCTTGCCAAGCTGATGGCCCATCATGATGACAGAGCCATCCTGCTTGTGTCGAGAGAGCGGTTAGAGTATCATCAGAATGATCAGCCGGTTTTTTATTTCCATCCGAGCATGGCCGCCGTTCGCGTAAAACGGCTGCTGCGCGGGGAAGGAGATACGCTGCTTACCGCCGCAGACGTCAGGAAGGGTGACACCGTGCTGGACTGCACGGCCGGTCTTGCTTCCGATTCCATCGTCTTAGCTCACGCGGTTGGCCCCGAAGGGCGCGTGACCGCGCTCGAAAGCGAGCAGGTGATTCAATATGTCGTGCGCGAAGGCTTGAAGCGGTACGTGTACGAAGTCAAGGCGTTGAACGAAGCGATGAGGCGGGTGGAGCTGCTGCATGCCAACCATGACGATTATTTGCGTCAGGCGGACAGCAAAAGCGTCGATATCGTCTATTTTGATCCGATGTTCAGACAGCCGATTCATGAATCCAGCTCGATTAGTCCGCTGCGCGGGCTGGCTAACGGCGGAGAACTGGCGAGCCGGACGCTGGAAGAGGCGTGCCGTGTCGCGCGCAAGGCGGTTGTGATGAAAGAGATCACCCGAAGCAGCGAATGGAAACGGCTGAATTTTACCGATTTTGTGAAAGCATCGCCGAAAATAGCATTTGGAGTGATCCGTCTTTGAGTAATGCAGCAAAACTTCTCGTATTGGTCGGTCCGACGGCCGTCGGGAAAACCAGATTGAGCCTGGAATTGGCGCAAACCTACAACTGTGAAATTATTTCCGGCGATTCGATGCAGGTGTACCGCGGAATGGATATCGGGACTGCCAAAGCGACCGAGGAAGAGCGCAGTCTTATTCCTCATCATCTGATCGACATTCATATGCCGGATTATCCGTTTTCGGTTGCCGAATTTCAGGAACGCGCGCGAACGCTGATTGACGAAATCAGCGGCCGAGGAAAGCTGCCATTTATTGTGGGCGGCACTGGCTTGTACGTCGAATCGGTATGTTACGATTACCAATTTGCCGAGCGCGGGATGGATGAGGCGTTTCGCGAGGAGCAGCGGCTGTATGCGCTTGAACATGGAGATGAGGCGCTGCACCGCAAGCTGCAGGAGATCGATCCGGAGACGGCGCAGCGGATTCATCCGAATGATCAGCGGCGCGTAATCCGCGCACTGGAAATGTTTCACACGACTGGAATGAAAATGTCGGAGCAGCTCGCCGGCCAGAAAAAAGAGTCTCCTTACGAACTATGTATCGTCGGGTTGACAATGGACCGCGATTTGCTATATAAACGTATTGAACAGCGCATTGACGGAATGCTGGAGCAAGGATTAGTCGGTGAAGTGAAGCAGCTTCTTGACCAGGGATACGGGATGGACCTGATCTCTATGCAAGGGCTAGGCTATAAGGAAATCGCCGCCTATTTACACGGAACGTATTCCCTGGAGGAAGCCGTGACACTGCTGAAACGCGATACGCGTCATTTTGCCAAAAGGCAGCTGTCCTGGTTTCGTCATATGAAGGATATACAGTGGGTGGATGTAACCGACCAGGCAAATTTTTCTGCCCATATCGAGGCGATACATGCTATAATAGCAGAAAAGCTGACATGACCAATTTGAAGGGGGCCCCTTTATTTATGAACAAATCGATCAATATTCAAGACACATTTTTGAACCAGCTGCGCAAAGACAATATACCGGTAACCGTTTACTTGACGAACGGTTTCCAAATTCGGGGCCTGATTCGCGCTTTTGATAACTTCACCATCATTATCGACAGTGAAGGACGTCAGCAAATGGTATACAAGCATGCGATTTCTACGTTTACACCGCAAAGACCCGTATCTTTGATGCAGCAGCAGGACAATTCTGATCATTAATGCGTTATCCTTGCGAGCCGCCATTTTAAGCAACTTTTTAATGCGTTGGCACGTCTATATTAGGCAAGAGCAGAGCAACCTTAAATCTTAGGGTTGTTCTTTTGCTTCAAGGGGAGCGCGGAGGGGAGTCTTGGATTATGGCGGAGAAGAAAAAACAGACAACCGCAAAGAAACCGAAGAAAAAAACGAAAATTACTGCAGGCAAGGTAGTTGCCGGTCTCGTCGTCGCAGGTGCGCTTGGCGTGATTGGCGCGCTTGGATTATATGCGGTCATCATTTATAACGGCAACACCATTCTGAAACAAAATATCGATAAGCTGGATATGGACGAAGCCTCGCATTTATATGATGTCAACGGAAATGAAATGACCGTGATGTACAGGGAGAACCGCGAGCTTGTGACGTTCAGCGAAATACCGGATAAATTGCAGCAGGCGTTCAAAGCGACCGAGGACCGCAGGTTCGATCAGCACTCCGGCATCGATTTTGTGGCGGTGGGCCGGGCGCTGGTCAAGGACGTTGTGAACCGCAGCGCCGTTGAAGGCGGCAGTACGATTACACAGCAGCTGGCCAAAAACGTATTTTTGAGTTCCAACAAAACGTTTTTCCGTAAAGCGACGGAAATGTCGATTGCGGTGGCGCTGGAGGGCAATTTTACCAAGGACGAGATATTGGAGAAATATTTGAACCGGATCTTTTTTGCCAATGGCGCTTATGGAGTGAAGGCGGCGGCGAAAAAGTATTTTGGCGTGTCCGATTTGAAGAAACTTGAGCTGTGGCAGATGGCGACGCTGGCCGCCATACCGAAATCTCCGGGCAATTTCAACCCGATCGACAGTCCGGAGAAGTCGAAGGAGCGGCGCGGGGTCGTGCTGAAGCTGATGTTCGATCAGGGATATATTACGGAGGACGAGAAAAACAAGGCCGCAGCTGTCGAATATGTGCCTCCGAAAGATACGGGCAAAAAGGATTATTTGACGGTCACTGATTATGTCCTGAAGGAAGCGACCGAACAGTATGGTCTGTCGGAGGACGATCTGCTGCGCAGCGGCTACAAAATCTATACGACGATCGATGCGAACGCCCAGAAAATCATGGAAACGACGTATGCAAACGAAAAGTTCTTTCAAAAGGACGGTCCGGAGCAAAAAATTCAAAGCTCCATGGCGATCGTCAATAACAAAGACGGCGGCATCGTGGCGATGATCGGCGGACGGGATTATGTGAAGAAGGGCCTGAACCGCGCGGCCGATCCGCGGGGAGCACGCCAGCCGGGATCTTCGTTTAAGCCGATCATCGATTACGGCCCGGCGCTGGAGAGCGGCAAGTACACGCCTTACAGCAAGCTGAAAGATGAAGAGACGACTTACGGCGGCAGTTATTCTCCGCGCAACTATGACGGGGTGTATCAAGGCGAAGTCGATATGTTCGAATCAGTGCGCCGTTCCATCAACGCGCCGGCGGTCTGGCTGCTGAACGAGATTAAGATCAGCACGGCCAAGGCGTTTGCCAGCAAGCTGGGCATCACGTTTGATCCGCAGGACAACAACCTCGCTATCGCGCTTGGCGGTATGACCAAAGGCGTAACCCCTCTGCAGTTGGCTGCGGCTTATGCCGCATTTCCCAATCAGGGGTATTACAACAAACCTCATGCCGTTCTGAAAATTGTCGACGGCGACGGTACGGAGGTTGCATCGTACAAGGCCAAACGCGATGCCCCGGCGATGAGCGCCAAAACGGCATGGTACATGACGCAGCTGCTGCAAGGGGTTGTCGAGCCGGGCGGCACCGGTACGGCGGCCAAATTCGACCGGCCGGTTGCGGGCAAGACGGGCACAACCCAGCTTGACCTGAAGGGTCTTGAGAAGTTCAACCGCGACGTCTGGTTTGCCGGCTATACGCCGGAGTGGAGCGCTGCGGTGTGGATGGGCTTTGAGAAGACGGATACGAAACATTACGTGCTGACAACCAGCGGTTCGATGCCGGCGGCGATTTTTAAAGAAGTGATGTCCAAGGCGCTGGCCGGGCGGCCGAAAACCCAGTTCGTCAAACCGGATGGCGTAGCGGATTTAACGGCGCCGCCGAAAGCGATCGGCGATTTGAAAGCCGAACTGGTGATAGAGCAGAAGCCTTCCGTGAAGCTGACCTGGTCGGGGCTTGGCGATAAATTAAGCTATAAGTTGTACCGCAAGGAAGAGAAAGAGAAAGATTTTCAACTGGTCACAACGACAACGGGAACCGAGATTCGCGATATTACGGTAAACCCGGGCTCCTACCAGTATTACGTAACGGCATTTAATCCCGAAAACAATACGGATAGCGATAAATCCAATGTGGAAAAGGTAGATGTGCCGCAAAACGCGCTTGATCCGTTAAATCCGGGTAACGGTGTACCGGGAGCCAACGGCCAGCCTGGCGGCGCCGGCAACACACAGCCCGGAGACGGGAAGAAACCGGGCAATGGCGCCGGCAATAACGGAGCGCAGCCGGGGACAATTGGTCCCGGTTCTGGAGCCGGCGCGGGTCAAGGAAACGGCAATGGCGGCAACGGTAACGGTGCCTCCGGAACGGGGCAACCGGCACCCGGCGGCGGGCCAGCGGGCGCCGGCCAGACTGCGCCTGGAGGCGGTGCAGGCGGCAACGGGACGGCTCAGCCTGGAGGCGGTTCGCCGAAACCCGGCGCCGGAGGGAACAACGGCAACGGCAGCGGGGCTAACGGGGCCGGGCATGGGACCGGTGGAGCAGGCAACGGTGCCAACAACGGCAATGGCGGCGGCAACACCGGTACGGCGCAGCCAGGCACCGGTGCGGGAGCAACGAATCCGCCTGCCGCAGGCAGCGGCACACCGGCTTCAACCCCCGCTACAACGCCGGGCGCCGGCGGCGCCACACAGCCGCAGACGGAGAAGCTGCCGCAGGCACAGCAGCCTGCCCGATAATTTCCGATTTTTTCTTGTCTGTTGTATAATGGAAATTACAAATCGACAGATTGGAGTTGACACTAGTTAGATGAAAGCAGTTCGATCATGGAAATTCATTGCAGCAGTTACGGTATTAGCGCTTGCGCTTTCGGCCTGCGGAACAAAAAACGCCGAAAAAAACCAGACGCTTGCCGGAGGAGGCGGCGCCTCAGGGCAAACTTCCGGCAGTCAAACAAGTACTCAAGGTCAGGCGGGCGGGGCCGCCAGCGGCGGTCAACAAACCGGCGCACAGTCCCAGCAGCCTGCAAACAATAATGCGCAAAGCCAGTCCAAAAGCTGGACTACACCGCCGGCGATGCAGATCGATGCGAATAAGACGTACCAGGCAACGGTCACGACATCCAAAGGCACGTTTAAAATCGATTTGTTTGCCAAAGATGCTCCTAAAACGGTTAACAACTTCGTGTTTTTATCGAAGGAAGGGTTCTATAACAACGTTGTGTTCCACCGCATCATCAAAACGTTTATGGTGCAAACGGGCGATCCTACGGGAACGGGCCGCGGCGGTCCCGGCTATAAATTCGAAGATGAGCTGAAAACAACGACCCATAAATACGAACCGGGCATCGTCGCGATGGCCAATGCAGGTCCGAACACCAACGGAAGCCAGTTTTTCATCTGTACCGGCGATGACAGCAAAAACTTGAACCAAATGCCGAACTACACGATTTTTGGCAAAGTGGTGGAAGGCATGGACGTTGTGCAGAAGATTGCGGAAACTCCGGTTGATCCTTCGGGAGAAGGCAGCACGCCAAAAGAAAAAGTAACCATTCAATCGGTCAGCATCGCTGAGAAATAAAACGGCAAGCCAAGAAGCAGCGCAGCTCATAGCGCTGCTTTTTTGCACCTGGATGGCGGACTAAACGGCCGCTGATACGAAAATCGCTAGCTTAGGTGATGCAACACAAGAGGCTGGGGAAAAAGCGAGCCAAGCGGCCGCTGACACGGACACGTCGTCCCGCCGATGAGGGATGGATTTTCGGGAAGTATTCTGTATCGGGCTGCAGAAGAATAAACTGCTTTTGACAGGAAACAGTGAGGTCAGCCAGGGAGAGGAGACTTGACTTAAGATGAATAACACGTTAACGCGTTCAGAAAGATACCGCGGTTGCTTGCTTGGCCTGGCTGTGGGGGACGCAGTCGGGACAACGCTGGAATTTCGCGAGCCGGGGAGTTTTGAGCCCATACGGGATATGATCGGCGGAGGGCCGTTTAATTTGCTCCCGGGACAATGGACGGACGATACGTCGATGGCGTTATGTTTGGCGGAGAGCTTGCTGGCATGCGGCGGTTTTCACCCGCTGGATCAAATGCAGCGCTACGTCAAATGGTATCGCGAAGGTTACCTAAGCAGCACCGGCGAGTGCTTCGACATTGGCAATACGGTACGTACCGCCTTGGAGCGCTTTGAACGGACCGGCGAGCCTTTCTGCGGCTCGCTCAGCCCGCTGACCGCAGGCAACGGCTCGTTGATGCGGCTTGCTCCGGCCGCTATGTTTTACGCGGCAGATCCGCACGCGGCGATTATCAAATGCGGCGACAGCTCGCTCACGACCCATGGCGCCGCCGCAGCTATCGATGCATGCCGGTTTTTCGGCGGCCTGCTGGTAGGGGCCTTGTCGGGGGAAAGCAAAGAAGAACTGCTGGCCGACCGGTACGCTCCGCTGCCGGGGATTTGGGATACATACAGGTTAGTGCCGGAAATCGGAGAGGTCGCTTCCGGTTCGTATAAACGCCGGAATCCGCCGGAGATTAAAGGTTCGGGTTATGTCGTTCAATCGCTGGAAGCGGCGTTATGGGCATTTTACAACAGCGGCGATTTCCGGGAAGGCTGCCATCTCGCGGCCAATCTGGGAGACGACGCGGATACGACGGCGGCAATCTACGGGCAATTGGCAGGCGCATATTATGGGGAAGCGGCGATTCCGGCCGATTGGATAGCCAAGCTGGCGAAACGCGAATTCATTGAACGGCTTGCCGACAGGCTGCTGGAAGGCGAGCAGGAGGCTGCGTTATGAACGGTTCGCAGACGCCTTGTTTGCTCATTCACGGATTTACCGGCGGTCCGTATGAAGTGGAGCCTTTGGCCCGTTATTTGGAAACAAACGGCACTTATTGCCGCTTGTACACATTGCCCGGCCACGACAGGCAGCTCCATGGGTTAAAAACGGCGGGATGGCAGGAATGGGTTCGCGCTTCGGAAATCGAAGCGGAGCAATTGAGCTTCCGTTACGGCCAGTTTGATGTCGTCGGTTTTTCGATGGGCGGTCTACTAGCCGCTTATTTGGCGAACCGCTATCCGGTGCGGAGGCTCGTTCTGCTGAACGCCGCCGTCATTTATGTAAGCCCGCGCCGCATGGTCAACGAGATCGGCAGCCGCATACTGCGCGGAGACCGCTTCCGCGATTGGAATAAAGCGACCCGAACGCCGCTGCGCGCGCTTCATCAATTTATGCAGCTTGGACATGCGCTGCGGCCTGAATTTGCCGAGGTGACGGTACCTACGCTGGTCGCTCAAGGGGAGCTGGACCCGATCATCCATCCGCGGAGCGCCCATTACATTATGAACAGGCTGGCAGGTCCGAAGCAGCTGTATATGTATCCGAACTCCAGGCATATGATTTGTTACGAGGCGGAAGCGGAATCGCTTTTTCGAACGGTAGGGTTGTTTTTGGGACAGGAGCGTGAATTACGCCGTGAAAGGTTTTAACCATGTTACGATCCGCGTGTCCGATTTGACCGCGTCTCTTGCATTTTACTGCGGTATACTTGGGATGGAACTCGTGCACCAAGGACGGACCGACGCTTACCTGGAGTGGGGTGCCGCATGGATTTGCTTGCTTGAGCGCAAGCAGCTGCAGCCGATGCCGGGGGAAGAGGCGTATGGAGTGGATCATGTCGCATTATCGATCGAGAACAGCGGGTTCGATGCCGCGGTAGAGAGGTTGAAGCAAGCGGCCGTTCCGATTGTTAGAGGGCCGATCGAACGGGGAGGCGGCCGTGTCGTCAACTTCTTGGACCCTGACGGAACACAGCTGGAGTGGAATACCGGCAGTTTAGCCGGGCGTATGAAAGTTTGGAACTAATTTTGAAACTAACCAGGGGTTTATGAAATGGAGAGCAGTCGCTGCTTTTAGGGGCGGGCTGTTCTTTTTTTTGCAAAAAAACCTTGCATTGAATATATGTATGCGATATATTGCATATAACAAATGAATCAGAAAGGATGATCATATGCCGATTCCTAAAAATTTTTCCACGCCGATTCGCATGTCTGCTAAGGAAAGAGCTTTTTCACAAATACAGAGATGGATCATCGACGGAACGCTTGGACCGGGGGAGAAGTTAATTGACGCCGAACTCGCGGAATCTTTGGCTGTCAGCCGGACCCCGATCCGTGAAGCGCTGCAGCTGCTCGAAGTGCAAGGACTAGTGACGATGCAGCCGGGCAAGGAAACCAAGGTCACCGGCATCGAGAAAGACGATGTGCTGCACATGTATCCGACACTGGCGGCTCTCCATTCGCTTGCTACCGAAAGCGCGGCGCCCGTTATCACGCCGGATCAAATTGAGACGCTGAAGCGGTTAAACGCGCAGTTTGCCCAGGCGATTGAAAACGCGCAGCCGTATCAGGCGATGGAGCTCGATGAGCAGTTTCATAACCTGATCGTGGAAGCATCGGACAATCCTTACGTTGCTTCATTCAGCGCGTCGCTGCAGATCCATATTCGGCGGTTCAAATACGTGTTCCTCAAGCAGGCGATGACGTCGACCCGAACGTCGGTCGAAGAACACGCTTTGATTATTCAAGCCTTGGAGAACAAAGATGGAGCTGCGGCTGCCGCCATGATGAAGCAAAATTTAATCAGGCCGATGCACGAATTGTACGCTTTGATCTGAAGGTGAAAGGGTGAGCGGGATGGAAGAAGATAAGGATTTGAGAATCCGCAGTAAAGTGATCAGCGAAGGGGTAAACCGGGTTCCGAACCGTGCGATGCTGCGTGCGGTCGGCTTCCAGGACGAAGACTTCAAAAAGCCGATGATCGGCGTGGCCAGCACCTGGAGCGAGGTAACCCCCTGCAATATGCATATCGACGGACTTGCTGTTGCGGCAAAAGAAGGCGTCAGGGAGCATAACGGGGCGCCGCTTATTTTTAATACGATTACGGTTTCCGACGGGATTTCGATGGGCCATGAAGGGATGTCCTATTCGCTGCCCAGCCGCGAGGCGATTGCGGACTCCATCGAAATTGTCACCCAGGCCGAACGTTTTGACGGGCTTGTGGCGATCGGCGGCTGCGATAAAAATACCCCGGCATGTTTAATGGCAATTGGGCGTATGAACATCCCTGCGGTGTATGTCTACGGAGGTACGATTCAACCCGGCCGGCTGGACGGGAAACAAGTGGATATTGTCAGCGCCTTCGAAGCGGTGGGTCAATACCATGAGGGCAAAATATCGGAGGAGCAGCTGCACAAGGTGGAATGTACGGCTTGTCCGGGAGCGGGAGCTTGCGGCGGGATGTATACGGCCAATACGATGGCCGCTGCGGCGGAGGCGATGGGAATCAGCCTTCCGGGTTCATCGTCGACACCAGCCATTTCGCCAGGCAAAGCAGTGGAATGTGCGGAAGCCGGTAAACGAGTCATGGAATTGCTTGCAAAAGGAATCCGTCCGCGGGATATTATGACCAAACAAGCTTTCGAAAACGCCATTACCGTAGTGATGGCTCTTGGAGGCTCCACCAACGCTTTTCTGCATCTGATCGCTATTGCGCATTCGGTGCAGGTGGAGTTAACGTATGACGATTTCGAGCGCATTCGCGTCAAAGTGCCGCATCTGGCCGATCTTAAGCCTAGCGGCAAATACGCGATGCAGGATCTAAACGATGTCGGCGGTGTCCCCGGTGTCATGAAGCTGCTTTTGGAACAAGGTTTTCTTCATGGGGACTGTTTAACCGTTACAGGCAAAACATTAGCAGAAAATTTGGCGGAAGCGGAACCTTTGCATAAAGGGCAAGATGTGATTCGTCCGTTGGACGCTCCACTGAAGCTGAATGGTCCGCTTGTCGTGCTGAAGGGCAATTTGGCGCCGGAAGGTGCGATCGCGAAAATGTCGGGCATGAAAAAGCTGCGTTTCACCGGACCCGCCCGTGTATATGACAGCGAAGAAGCGGCGACGGAAGCGATCATGCGAAATGACATTCGCAAAGGCGATGTGCTGGTAATCCGTTACTGTGGACCAAAGGGCGGACCCGGCATGCCGGAGATGTTGTCCGTAACGGCGCTCATTGTCGGCAAAGGGCTTGGCGGCGAAGTCGCGCTGCTCACTGACGGCAGATTTTCCGGCGGCTCTCATGGCTTCGTAGTAGGCCATGTTGCACCTGAGGCGCAGGTTGGCGGACCCATCGCTCTGCTGCAGGAAGGCGATAACGTAACCATCGACAGCGAAACGCAAGAGCTGTCGTTTCAAGTGACGCCGGAGGAGCTGCATCGCCGGCGCCAATCTTGGAGCGCACCTCCGCTTAAGGCCGCATCGGGGGTTCTGGCAAAGTATGCGAGGCTGGTTTCATCCGCTTCAAAAGGCGCGGTCACGGACTTGTTCGAATAAAGGCTGCATATAGAATAGCCAGACCGGAGCTTGACGACTAGGCTTCGGTCTGGCTTTTGTATTACATCATAGTTACTCTACCCGTTGACAATCGTGCCCCCGTTGACGTGCAAAATTTGCCCCGCCATATACGAGGAATCGTCGCAGGCCAGAAATACGTAGCTTGGCGCCAGCTCTTCCGGCTGGCCTGCCCGTTTCATCGGTGATGTCGAGCCGAAGACGGACACCTGCTGCTCATTAAAGGTGGAAGGGATGAGCGGCGTCCAAATCGGTCCCGGAGCGACTCCATTGACACGAATGCCTTGCCCGATCACCTGCTGCGATAACGAGCGGGTGAACGAAACAACAGCGCCTTTGGTCGCCGAATAATCGATTAACTGCTCGTTGCCCTCGTATGCCGTAATCGACGCCGTGTTAATAATGGCCGCACCTTGTCTCAAGTGGGGCAGCGCGGCTTTGGTCATGTAGAACATACCGAACACGTTGGTACGGAACGTGCGTTCAAGCTGAGCGGCCGTCACATCTTCCAGCTTCGGCTGCGGATGCTGTTCGGCGGCGTTATTGACCAGAATGTCGAGCCGGCCGAACTGTTTGACCGTCTGTTCGATCACCTGCTTGCAGAAGCTTTCGTCGCCGATGTCGCCGGCCATAGCGTGACATTTGCGCTGCTCTTCTTCGATTTGGCGTTTCGTTTCTTTGGCATCGTCATGTTCATTTAAATATACAATGACGACATCGGCGCCTTCCTTGGCATAAGTAACGGCAACTGCCCGTCCGATACCGCTGTCCCCTCCGGTAATGACGGCCACTTTGCCGAGCAGCTTGCCGGCCGGCTTATATTTGGCGTCCTCGAAGACGGGGGCCGGGTTCATCTGGGATTCGATACCGGGCTGCCGGTTTTGATGCTGGGCGGGAAAGGTCGGTTTTTCTTGTGTAGTTGTTGGCATAAGGCGAACTCCTCTTTTGCAAAATTGTACATTCTTGGTTAGCGTGTGCAAAAAGGGGAGGAAGTATCAGCCGGATCGGAAGAATTGAAGCCGACGTTTGAACGGAACGTTGTGTTCGACAGGCCGCTGCGCAGGCCGCAAAGCAGTGTTTGGGAATCACGCGTGTTGGGAAATGTTACCTGCCGCGGTATTTACCAATTACCTCGGAGTCTGTACAGCGGGTACAAACCAGCATTCGGCGGCAGGTTATGTAACGCTCTTGACCCGGTAATGATAGTCGTACGCCCAGGTGAAACCCAACTTTTGGTATAACGCAATAGCGGGTGCATTATCGGCGACCACTTGCAAATACAAACGTTGGGCCCCTAGCAAAAGCGCTTCTGCTGCGAGCTGTTGAACGATCTGTTTGCCGATGCCTTGTCCGCGGAATGCCGGATGGGTCACCACGTTGATAAAACCCGCCCAACCACGCTCGATGACTACGGTGCCGAGGCCGGCGGTGCGGCCGTCAGCAACAACGGTGATAAAGCGGGAACGGGGCGCGATACGTGCGAACAAGCCTTCATAGAAGGGCCGCCGCGCTTCGGGAAACCCCTCTGCCTCCAAAAAGCCGCCGATCCAAGCAGCATTGGGCTGATCCGAGATCAGCACTTCTATAGTCGTATTAAGCCGAGATGTCCCCGGCAATGATTCAGCGGCAGCCCGGCAATCGGCGATATACACCGATGTGACCGTATCTTTGTTGTAACCGCACCGTTCCAGCAATTCATCCAAGCCGACAGGGGATGCGGGACTTAAGTGGAATTGCGGCGGCAAATCCTGGCGCTTATAAAATGTTTCGATTTCCTCCAGCCAGCCGTCATGGCCGGGAAGCGGCCCGGCTGTGAATACGCTGTTGGCGCGTTTGGTGAACGCACCGGAACAGCGAACCGTCCAATCCCCATAACGCCACTGCATGGCGGCAGGCCAGGTGTTAAAAGCCAACTGCTCAAGCAATTGGACGGTGTTTGTATCGATACCGTTTGCTATCAAAGTCATAATCTCCTTTCCGTTTATAATAAAAATACATAATAATGAATAAATATACAACATAAATTTTGGCAAATAAAAAGCCTCAGGCACTGTAGTAAGCGCCTGAGGCTTGAATAACTGAAGGTTCCCCGTATTGTAGCGTCTTTTACACGCGGAAGTGATCGCCTTTCCAGTCTTTAACCGCACGTTTGATAGCGTCGGGGGCCATATTTTTGTTGGCGGCTTTTTCGCAAAGCGCGGGAAATTCCGCATCGCTTGCAAAACGCAGAGCGATCGCTTGTTTGTAAGTAATGCGCGCATCGAGCCAGCGCCCGGTCAGCTTGAAATGGCGTAAGTCTTCTTCCGTGCGGATCAGCCGGTCCTGTACCCGGATCGCCGAGGAGCGCGTTGTGATAATGCTCAGCACCATCAACACCGCTGAAACGAGCAGCAGCAGCGATATGAAGATCGGCCCGCCTTGTGCGATCGACATGATCGCATAAACGATGGATGCAAGTGCAGCAATGATGCTTAGCGGTAACATAAACTGATGAATGAGCGGAACAATTTGCTTATGATTGGCATAATTTTGCTGCTGTGGTTGACTCATGAACAGATCACCGGTCCTTTTTATTTGGTTCGGGTACTCCGGTTAGTCCGGCCCCGTTACTCCCATTTAAACGTAAAACTTGCGATGACAAACGCGACGATCATCCAGCCGCCGAGCAGCAGCGCTTCCGACCATAAGGCACTAAGGTCGGCGCCGACGTTCATGATTTGCCGCAGCGCGGTCGATAGATGAGTGATCGGCAGCAGCTTGACGAAAGGCTGAAGCAAATCGGGCATGTTTTTGACAGGGAAAAATACGCCGCCGAGAAACATCAGCGGGAAGGAAATAAAACCGGCGATCGGTCCGGCGCTTTCCGGCGTCTTCGCCAGTCCGGCGATAATAAAGCCGATCGACATAAACGTCAGTGTTCCGAGAATCAGGAAAGCAATCAGCAGCAGCCAGGAGCCGTTCACCTGGGTGCCAAAAAATAAATTGCCGATCACCAGCACAAGCAGCGCCTGAAAACCGTTTAAGATCAATCTTGCGGTAATTTGCGCGGCGATGAAGGTGGAAGCTTTCAGCGTCGTACTTTGCATCCGGCGTAAAATCCCGCGTTCCCGCCAAGCGGCGATTTGTCCGGCGACACCGTTGAGATTGGTGGACATAATCATCATGGCGACTACACCAGGAACCAGAAAGTCGATATACTTCAGCTTGATCGCTTGAATCCCCTTGGCGTCGACAGTGACAAGCTGCTTGTACTGGACCATCTTTTTGCTGATCGCATCCGCCACTTGATCGACGATGGTAAGCCCCATTTGTGATGCGGTCATGTTGGTCTCGTCGTAATAGACGGTCACTTTGGGAGCGGCTTCGGCCGATGTACCGGACGGATTGCCGCCTGCCGCTTGGATTGCGGCTCCGTAACCGGACGGGACGACGATCACCAGTTGGGTGTCGCCTTTTTTCAAATCGCTCATCGCTTGCTGCTCATCCGCATTTTCGGCAAATGTGATGATCTTAAGTTCGTTCAGCGTATCGGTAAATTGCTTGGAAGCTGCCGATCGGTCCTGATCGATGAGGGAGGCATTCAGCGATATGCCACCGCCGTTTCCGAGCAAAGAGCCCAGGCCAACCATCATCAATATCGGGAACAAAACGGTAAAAAAGATGACGGAGCGATTTCTGACAAATATGCGGAGCTGTGCAAGCGTTAGTTGAATATATGCGTTCATGCTTCCCGTAAGCTCCTTCCCGTCATATGTAAAAATACATCCTCCAGCGTGGCTGTTCTTGTCTGCAGGTCCGAAAATGACAGTTCCCGTTCCTTGGCGAACTGAATGAAATCGAGCAGGGAGGCCTGCAAATGATCCGTGTACAAGGTGAACACATCCTCGCGGCGGTCAGCCTGCTTTACTTCGTCCAGCTGTTCCAGCTGTCTGAGCAAATCATCGCTTGCGTCCTGCACGGTTTCGGCAGCCAGCCGGAATTCGATGGCGCTGTCGGACTGCAAGCTGCGCACCAGATTGCGCGGCGTATCGAGGGCGATGATGCGGCCTTGATCCATCAGGCAGATCCGGTCGCACAGCACATGCGCTTCATCCATATAATGCGTGGAAAGCACGATGGTTTTGCCTTGCTCTTTCATGCGCAGCACGATGTCCCATAAGGTGCGTCTTGCTTGCGGATCGAGGCCGGTGGTCGGTTCGTCGAGAAATACAACCTTCGGGTCGTTCAGCAGCGCCAGCGCAATCGCAAGTCTTTGTTTTTGGCCGCCGGATAAGCTTTTGACTCTTCCTTTGGCTTTGTCGGTCAGCAGCATCTGCTCCAGCAGCGGCTCTACCGGCAGCGACTTCTTGTAAAAGCTGGCGTACATGTTCATGATTTCCCGCACGGTCAGCAGCTCGAACAGCGATGTCGACTGCAGCTGCACGCCGATGACTTCCTTCACCTTGTTCAGCGACGTCAGCGTGTCGAAGCCGGCGACCTTGGCGAAGCCTTCATCGGGCTTGCGAAGCCCTTCAATCATTTCCATCGTTGTTGTTTTTCCAGCCCCGTTGGGACCGAGCAGTCCGAAGATTTCACCTTGCATAACGGTAAAATCGATGCCTTTCACCGCCGTATGGTCTTCATACCGCTTCAGCAATCCTTGAACTTCAATAATCGGCACATGATTGCCGTTGGGTGCCGTCTCATGCTGCAGTTGGCTTTCTGCCATCCCATCTCACCTCGTAATGCGATTTCATTTCTTTATAAAATAATTTCTATATGGTAGTATTTCGGATTATTCGGATCGGCTGATCATGGTGGCTTTCATCTTGGCAAACAGCTCCAGAAGGATCAGTCTTTCGGCTACGGTAAGCGAATCCAGCATTTCCAGAGCGATCTTGTTCATCTGAGCGGGGAACGTTTCAAGCATCCGCTCTGCGTCGGCGGTCAGCGTGATAATAAAGCTCCGCCGATCCTTCGGGTCCATATTGCGTTTGACATAGCCGGTCTGCTCCAAGCTGTCCAGAATGCGGGTCAGCGTGCTTAAACTGACTTCCAGCCGTGCGGCGATATCTTTGACGGCCAGCGGACCGTCCTGCATGAGCGCAAACAGCACGCTGCTTTCGTGGTGCGATAGCCGGCAGTCCTGTTCAAAGCTTTGCGAGCATTGTTTCACCCTGTCCCCGATGAACAAAATGAACTCGCGCACCCGGTCTGCCTGCACGTGATTCGTGAGTTCTTCCACTTGAACCTCCCTTTCTTTCAAGAATAAATATTTTCAAAATGGTAATAAATCGATTGTATCGATTTTCCAAATCAAAGTCAACCACAGACGTGTTCATTGAAAGTATGGTGCCCGGAAGGTATACTCAGTGATAATAACAATCGGCAAAAACGCTGCATTTTCGCCGATAATTTAAGTTTAGAAATTTTTTCTTAATGTTTCCGCTTTGGGCGGGGTATAATCAATCATGAAAATATTTTGGCATAATGGGCGAACCACTCACAAATATCTGGGCTCATGCGTATAATGCTATGACCAAGTAAAGAGGGAGTGGCGTGTAATGGCCGAATACATCAACATCACCAGAAATGCCCGCCAAATTAACGTGGTGCTGCGCAACCCCGAATCCGTTGCGGCGTCTGTCGAATCGGAAACGCCGTTTCCGGCAAAACCGCTTTCCCAGCAAGGGCAGTTCGGCGAAATTATGAAAGAGCTGGACCGGATGATCGGTTTGGATAACGTGAAAGAAATCGTTTTTGAAATTTACGCATTGCTGCAAATCGGCAGTTATCGTGCGGTGGCGGGACTTGCTTCGGGTTCGCAAGTTTACCATATGGTGTTTAAGGGCAATCCGGGAACCGGCAAGACGACGGTGGCGCGGATGATCGCCAAGCTGTTTCAGACGATGGGCGTGCTCAGCAAAGGGCATCTGATCGAGGTGGAGCGGGCCGATCTCGTCGGCGAATATATTGGGCACACCGCGCAAAAAACACGGGATATGGTGAAAAAAGCGCTCGGCGGCATTTTGTTCATCGATGAAGCTTACAGCTTAGCACGCGGCGGCGAAAAAGATTTCGGCAAAGAAGCGATCGATACGTTAGTGAAGGCAATGGAGGACCATAAAAATCAGTTCATTCTGATTTTGGCCGGCTACTCCGAGGAAATGGAGTTTTTTTTGCGGACCAATCCGGGGCTGCCTTCGCGTTTTCCGATCCAAATCGATTTTCCCGACTATACCGTCGACCAGCTGATGCAAATCGCCGAATTGATGATAAAGGAAAGGGAGTATGTGCTTGTGCCGCAGACGGAGATGAAGCTGCGCCAGCATATTACGCAGGAGAAGATGAACGATTCCATGTCGTTCAGCAATGCGCGGTATGTGCGCAATATTATCGAGAAAGCGATGCGGCATCACGCGGTGCGGTTGCTTAATCAGCATACGCAGCAGCCGTCAAGGCAGGAATTGATGACCATTCGTCCCGAGGACGTCCGATTTGACAAAAAATAAGGAGATCCGTTAACTTATATGAAAAAAACGAGCCACGAAACAAACGAAACGATGGAAGACAAAGCAATTTTGGTCAGCTTGATTACGAATAACTTGAGGTTGAGCGACGAGGAAGCGGCTTATTCACTGCACGAACTGATTAGCCTAGCCGAAACGGCGGGCGTAACGGTATTGGATACGATGTCGCAAAATAAAGAATCGCCGGATACGAAATGGTTTGTCGGCAAAGGGAAAGCAGAGGAGCTGAAGGCGAAGATTGGGGAGCTTGGGGCCACCACGGCGATTTTCGACCAAGAGCTTTCCGGCGCTCAGGTTCGCAACCTGGAGGCGTTCCTGGACGTCAAAATAATTGACCGCACCCAGCTGATTCTCGATATTTTTGCGCAGCGCGCCCGCACCCGCGAGGGGATTCTGCAGGTGGAACTAGCTCAGCTTAGCTACTTGCTGCCGCGGCTTTCGGGGCAAGGCAAAAACTTGTCGCGTCTGGGGGGCGGCATCGGTACCCGCGGTCCCGGCGAAACCAAGCTGGAAACCGACCGCCGGCACATCCGCGACCGCATCAGCGAGCTGAAACGCCAGCTCCAGGAAGTCAAACGCCACCGTACCTTACATAGGGAACGCCGTAAGAAAACGGGCATTTTTCAAGTCGCTTTGGTGGGCTACACCAATGCCGGCAAATCGACGCTGCTCAAGCAATTGACCCATGCCGACGTATACGTCGAAAACCAGCTGTTTGCGACGCTGGATCCGACCTCGCGTACGATGGAGCTGCCTAGCGGCAAAGAAATCGTGCTGACCGATACGGTCGGTTTTATCCAGAATTTACCTCATGACCTGATTGCGGCGTTTCGGGCGACGCTGGAAGAGGTGTGCGAAGCCGATCTGATTTTACACGTTGTTGACAGCTCGGCGGAAATGCGCCAAGTTCAGATGAAGGTGGTCGATCAAGTATTGGCCGAACTGGGTGCGCATCAGGAGCGGCTCACGTTGTTTAATAAACTCGATCTGTGCGATCCCGCGGAAGTGGAACTGCTGTCGACGGAGGGCGATTTCCTGAAAATATCGGCTTACGTTGCCGCGGATTTGGATAAGCTGAAGTTCGCCGTTCAGGAGAAGCTGATGGGGGACAATAAAACGTTCCGTATCCCGGCGGAAAAAGGCGATGTCATCTCCCTCGTATACCGCGTGGGCGACGTGCTGGAAAACGGGCTGGACGGCGACGACATGCTGTTTAAAGTCAGAGTCAATAACAAGGAATACGAAAAACATGGCTACATGTTAGCCAAATACGACGAATCGACGATACGAGATAAGGGAGAGCTAGTGGATCATGAAGTTTAATGAGCGCATCAGCTCGCTGCAGGAGCGGGCTGAGCGTTTGATCGAACCGAAATTGCGGGACATCGAACGCATTATTGATTTTAACCAGTGGAAGGTGATCCGCGCTTTCCAGCAGCATAAAGTGAGCGATTATCATTTCTCCGGGTCAACCGGATACGGATACAACGATCGCGGACGCGAAGTGCTCGACCTCGTCTACGCGGATGTTTTCGGGGCCGAAGCCGCTCTGGTGCGGCCTCATTTTGTTTCCGGCACTCATACGATAGGCACGGCTTTGTTTGGCGTGCTGCGTCCCGGCGACCAGCTGTTGTCCATAACGGGGCGGCCCTACGATACATTGCACAAGGTAATCGGTAAGCCGGGCGACGGGAAAGGCTCGCTGCAGGACTTTGGCATCCGTTACGACGAGGTGGCATTGCTTGCAGACGGAGCTCCCGATTACCCGGCTATTCAACGTGCGATCACGCCGCAAACGAAGGTAGTGGCGATTCAGCGTTCGCGCGGCTACTCTTGGCGGCCTTCTTTTACGGTGGAACAGATCGGTGAGATGGTCCGGTTTGTGAAGGAAATCAAATCCGATGTCATCGTGTTTGTCGACAACTGCTACGGCGAATTTACCGAACAGACGGAGCCGACAGAGGTTGGGGCGGATCTGATAGCAGGTTCGCTGATTAAAAATCCGGGAGGCGGTATCGCGCCTACCGGCGGTTATGTCGCCGGGAAAAGCCGCTATGTGGAGCTCGCCTCGTACAGGCTAACCGCGCCGGGAATCGGCGGCGAGGTCGGAGCCATGCTGGGCACGACCCGTTCTATGTTCCAGGGCTTGTTCCTGGCGCCGCATTTGGTTGGGCAAGCCGTGAAAGGTTCGGTGTTTGCCGCGGCTTTGTTTGAGCAGCTTGGTTTTGAAAGCCATCCCCGCTGGAACGATCCGCGCACCGACCTGATTCAGGCCGTCCGGTTTACCAGCGCGTCGCATCTGATCGCGTTCGTGCAGGGGATACAGCAAGCTGCGGCCGTTGATTCCCATGTTACACCGGAACCGTGGGACATGCCCGGTTACGAGCATCCTGTCATCATGGCGGCAGGAACGTTCATTCAAGGCGGCAGTCTTGAGCTTTCCGCGGACGCCCCGATTCGGGAGCCTTATATCGCATACATGCAAGGCGGGTTAACTTATTCCCATTGTAAGCTTGGGGTACTCACCGCGCTGCAAAAGTTGATTGACCGTGGCCTGCTGTAATTTTTACTATTGTAATTTAATATCACATAGTCCAAAAACCTAACATATGTTGACACGTTTTTGTGAGAGGGTTACAATAGGAATACGTTCTCACTACACAGGAGTGATAGGTTATGGGTGATGATATCCGCAGAAATATGGCGTTATTTCCGATTGGCATCGTAATGAAGCTGACGGACTTGACGGCCAGGCAAATCCGGTATTACGAGCAGCATGAATTGGTTATACCTGCCCGTACGGCAGGCAATCAACGCCTATACTCATTTAACGATGTCGAGCGTCTGCTCGAAATCAAAGATTTGATTGAAAAAGGCGTTAACATCGCGGGAATTAAGCAAGTGCTTCTGCCGGTATCCAAGGATTCGGAGGAAGCGACCGTCATTACCGAGCAAACGGAAGTCAAACGCAAGGAAATGACCGATTCCCAACTTCACAAGATGCTCAAGCAGCAACTGCTCGGCGGCGGCAAGCGTCCCGGCCAAGTTTCTCTCATCCAAGGGGAGCTATCCCGGTTCTTTCATTAAAAAAGCTCACGTGTTCATGAGGGCATGTACCTGCGGTTCGATTGCTTCGGGCATGCTCTCTATTGTACATACTTGCTAAGCCAATTCTTACAATTCTAGTGTTCATACCTTAAGTTTGACACAAGCGCATGTGCAATAATTCAGCGGCATCTACGCAGCTGTTTTTTTGACAGGCGCAGAGCACATTCATGCTTACACGGCCAGTTTTACTGGCGCAAAACTCAGCAACGCTTACGCAGCCAGTTTTGCTGGCGCAAAACTCTCAGGAGGAGATTTTACAATGAGTGACAAAAAGTTTACCAAAGAAGATATACTGCGCATCGCCAAGGAAGAGAACGTCAGATTTATTCGCCTTCAGTTTACCGACCTGTTGGGGACGATCAAAAACGTGGAAATTCCCGTAAGCCAGCTGGAGAAGGCAATCAACAACAAGATGATGTTTGACGGCTCCTCGATTGAAGGATACGTTCGTATCGAGGAATCCGATATGTATTTATATCCCGATCTGGACACATGGGTCATTTTCCCATGGGTTACTGAAGATCGCGTAGCCCGTCTGATCTGCGATATTTATATGCCGGACGGAAATCCTTTTGCCGGTGATCCCCGCGGTATCTTGAGAAATGCGCTCCGTGAAGCTGAAGCAATGGGCTATACGGCGATGAACGTTGGTCCTGAGCCGGAATTTTTCTTATTTAAAACCGACGAGAAGGGTAACCCGACGCTAGAGCTTAATGACCAGGGGGGATATTTTGACCTGGCGCCTACCGACCTTGGCGAAAATTGCCGCCGTGAAATCGTCTTGACCTTGGAAGAAATGGGCTTCGAAATCGAAGCTTCCCACCACGAAGTGGCTCCGGGCCAACACGAGATCGACTTTAAATATGCCGACGCTTTGAAGGCGGCGGACCAGATTCAAACATTCAAGCTTGTCGTCAAAACGATTGCCCGCAAGCACGGCTTGCATGCAACTTTTATGCCGAAGCCGCTGTTTGGCGTAAATGGTTCGGGCATGCACTGCCATCAGTCGCTTTTCCGCGGCAAAGTCAACGCTTTTTACGATGAAAGCGACAAGCTGGGCTTAAGCGCCGAAGCCAGATATTACATGGCGGGTATTTTGCGCCATGCGCGTGCTTTCGCGGCTGTGACGAACCCGACCGTCAACTCGTACAAGCGGCTTGTACCGGGCTACGAAGCTCCTTGTTACGTAGCTTGGTCGGCAAGCAACCGCAGTCCGATGATCCGTATTCCGGCATCCAGAGGCATCAGCACCCGTGTTGAAGTGCGCAATCCCGATCCTGCCGCCAACCCTTATTTGGCTTTGGCCGTTATGCTGAAAGCAGGACTGGACGGCATCAACAATAAAATGCATCTGCCGGCTCCTACGGACCGCAATATTTATGTGATGTCCGAAGAAGAACGCGAAGACCAGGGCATTCCGAGCCTTCCGCTTGATCTCAAGCAAGCGCTTGACGAAATGCTGCGCGACGATGTGATTTGCGATGCGCTTGGCGAACACGCTTTGGCTCATTTTATCGAGTTGAAAGAAATCGAATGGGATATTTACCGTACGCAAGTTCACACTTGGGAACGGGATCAGTACATGTCGCTTTATTAATTGGGCAAAACCAGTATGAATAAATGCAAAAAAGCAGGAGGGATTCCTCACTGCTTTTTTTTGTTCTGTAACTAATACATTTGAACACTAATCAATGTAAAGATTATCGCGCTTGGTATGGTTTGCTTTTGTGCGGTCATAAGACTTTACCTGCGTGCCATTTTTCTTTGTATACCCGCTTACTTTATGGGTGGGACCATGATTCGGGTTATACCGTTTAGCTTCAGCAGCTGTTGGTACGAGTAAAGAGGAAACAATCGCAATGCCTAATAAATATCCGATAGGCTTTTTCAATATAGTTCACCTCCAATCTTATAGCCTAGTTCAAATTATCCATATTTAGGTAAAAAAGTCTATATTAAATTATAGATAAAGTGAAGCTTCCTGTTCATCTAGCTCCGAGACAATTATTTTATGAAACTTTTAGCCTTTCTTGTCGTTTATAAATTATAATATATAGGAAAATATAACCAAACAAGGGAGTTGTAATCATTGAAAAAAATTATCGCAGTTGGACTTATTACATCTGTGGCTGTCGTCTCAATGTCGATAGGCGCTTTTGCTGCAACAAACTTGGAGGAAATTAGAGCTTATGTTAACAAAGGGCTGAATATTTCGCTTAACGGTAAATTGTGGACAGCTATCGACGAAGAAGGCAAGATACTTTATCCAATTACGTATAACGGCAGCACGTATTTGCCGGCAAGAGCGGTCGGGGAAGCATTTGGAGTCAAAGTAGGCTGGGATGATGTTACACAGACGATGTCCCTTGCTAGATCCGATGCGGCCACGAAAGCAGCCCCCCAGGAAACTAACATTAAAACGGATTCGAATACAGCAAAAACATCTCGGACAAATCCGGGGAAGATGGGGAGCGCTTTCAATTATGATGTGGATAGCTTGCTGGATAGCTATAAAGGCACTATTTCCATAGACGCAGTAATTCGTGGTGAAGAGGCTTGGAAAAAAGTTTATACCGACAACAAATTTAATAGCAAGCCAAAAGACGGTTACGAATATCTCCTCGCGAAAGTATCGATTAAAGTAGATGAGAATAAAAAGGAAGGCGCGAAAATCGATATATCCTCTGTAAACTTTACACTTGTATCTAGTGAGGGGAGAGACTATGAGCAGGTAATAGCAAGTTTAGAGCCTGGCATCAGAACAAGCTTGTATTCCGGTGCATCACATAGCGGTTGGGTGGCATTCCAGGTTAAAAAAGATGATGCAAGTCCAGTAATCACGTTTGGTCGAAAATACGACGGGACAGGTGGAGTATGGTTTTCTACTAAATAATTTTACCCTAAAGTTTCGGCGTCGGAGTGATTTTTCGTTTAAACAACAAAGCCCTCCACCGGAGCTTGTCCGGCCGAGGGCTTCTTGTAATTAGCGGTGGCTGATATTTAATGAATGTCTCTAAAAAGTCCGATGACTTTACCTAAAATCGTGACGTTCTTCAAAAGGATCGGTTGAAGGGAAGCGTTCTCCGGCTGCAATCTAAAATGATCCTTCTCCTTATAGAAGCGCTTAACCGTTGCTTCGTCATCTTCGGTCATGGCAACGACAATGTCTCCGTTATTGGCGGTTTGCTGCTGGCGTACGATCACGTAATCGCCGTTATGAATGCCTGCCTCAATCATACTGTCTCCGATAACACTGAGCATAAAGACGGTGTCGTCGTTCACGTAATGGTTAGGCAGCGGGAAATAATCTTCGATGTTCTCGGTGGCTGTGATAGGAATGCCCGCAGTAACTCGGCCGATAAGCGGCACTCTAGTTACCGACAGCGAGAAATCGACCAAACCGGAAGAATCGCTGTCCAAAATCTCGATCGCGCGGGGTTTAGTAGGGTCGCGCCGGATCAGCCCTTTCTTCTCCAGACGCTCCAAGTGACCGTGAACGGTCGAACTGGACGCAAGCCCTACAGCTTCTCCGATTTCCCTGACGGATGGCGGATAGCCCTTATCCTTAACCTCGGTTTTAATAAAGTCCAGGATTGCATGCTGACGATTAGAAAGCTTGCCCACGTTCATCACTCCACTGTTCAAATAATTATCCAAAGTATACCACAGAACCGGAGTTCGTACAAACATAAGTTCGAAAAAACCATTGACACAAACGTTTGTTCGCTATATGATGAAAACAGAACAAATGTTTGGGGGATGTGTAACATGGTATATCGGTCCGCATTTCAACAAGAAACGGTCAAAAATCGCGACAAACAATTCATTCGGTTTTTAGTTGTGTTTTGCTTTATCGCTGTGCTGTTTACCTTTTTCGCTATCGTTTCGGTATACGCCGGAAGCGACGGGCCGGAAGAAGCTTCTTCTTCCGCGAAACCTGCAAATACCGTTTCGGTTGAACAGGGCGATACGTTGTGGTCGATTGCTGCTATCAACAAACCGCAACACCAAGACATACGTCTATATATAGAGGAAATCAAGAAGCTGAACGGCATGAAGTCAAGCATGCTGCGCGAAGGGCAATCCTTACAATTGCCTTAACGTTATGATCATGCCCGATAGGAATACGACTATGCGATTACGAACATCATAATGGCTGAATGTGTGACACCATGTTGGGCAACTGTTAGATTCGCATATAACTGATTGAATTTTCATGGGGATTTTGGCCGTGGCATAGGAATTGCCCCTCGTTTCATATATAGAAGGCGACTCTCGATGTGAGGGTCTTTTTTGTTTTTGCAAGAGATCTTGACATTATGTATTCCAGATGTCAAAGTATAATCTGTATTTTGAAATTGCGGCTTATTGAAACTAAACTAAATGCATCAGGAGGATAGCATGAGCGAAGGCAATTTGGATTATATTGAACGGATCAACGAATTGGCAAGAAAAGCGAAAACCGTCGGGCTTACGGACGAAGAAATCGTTGAACGCAACGAGCTGAGAAAAAGATACATTAACGCTTTTAAAAATTCTTTGCGAGATCAGCTGGACAATATTAAGTTTGTCGATAAAGACGAGCCGGATTCCGATCCCAATTAAATCTTCGAATTAGAAGTTTATCTTAACTTAAAAAGTAGCAGGGGGAACATATGTCGCGTAAATGGGAGCGCATGGTTGAAAAAAACACGAAGCAATTAAACAAAACACGAGCCAAACAAGGGAAAAAGCCGATTTCCGAAACTTCCTCGGAGTCGGGATTTGTGATGAAGGGAAGAAGCTGGTTATTTCCGCTGCTTCTTATTTTTGTAGGTATTTTTTGCTTCATCTCGTTCCGCGGCGCCAATCAGGATGAGACGATGTATTGGGTCACCGGCGGGAGTTACGTCGCTTTAGGCGTGTTTACTTATTTTGTCCGCCGCCCCTATTTGAAAATATCTAAGAAAGCGTTGACTACTCGCCGTTTTTCAGGCAATCGCACACTGGAAGCCGAAGATGTAACGGCAATTACGATCTTAAAAGACGCAGTTGTGATTGAAGGCGCAAACAAGCAGCGTTGGATGTTTTCACGTATTTACCATCTAATGAACATTACCGAAGTAGGGGAGCGTCTTGCTGCTTTTGCCAAAACGCACAACATTACGGTGAAGGACAACTGACAGAGAGGGAGAACTCGACTAATGGCTATTCAAGCGGTGTTATTTGATCTTGACGATACTTTATTATGGGACGAGCGCAGCGTGAGAGAAGCTTTTCGCGCGACTTGCGAGGCAGCTTCCAAGCAAACTGGCGTCGACCCGGACAAGCTGGAGGAAGAAGTCCGCAAAACGGCGCGTTCATTATATGAATCGTATGAAACGTTTCCTTTCACCAAGATGATCGGCATCAATCCGTTCGAGGGACTGTGGGCCCGGTTTGAGGAAGGGAAGCAAGAGGAGTTTCGCAAGCTGCAAAGTTTGGTGCCAGCATACCGCAGCCAATCTTGGACCGGCGGCTTGAAAGCTCTTGGCGTTGACAACCCGGAGCTTGGACGGCAATTAGGCGAGCAGTTCGCTGCGGAGCGCCGTTCGCGTCCGATCGTATACGAAGAAACGTTCGAAGTGCTAGATCAATTGAAGAAGCGGTACAAGCTGCTGCTGCTGACCAACGGTTCACCCGATTTGCAAAAAGAAAAACTGGCAGGCGTCCCGCTGCTTGCGCCATATTTTGACCATATTGTCATTTCGGGCGATTTTGGCGAAGGGAAACCGGCCAGCTCGATTTTCCGCCATGCGGCGGAACTGCTGGGCATTGACGCTTCCGAAGGGGTTATGATCGGGGACAAGCTGACCACCGATATTCTCGGCTCCAATAATATCGGCATGCGGAACATGTGGATTAACCGCCACGGCATGCAGCGTACGGACGAAATCATTCCCGCTTACGAAATTCAAAACTTGCGTGAAATTCAAGGAATTATCGATACTTTATCTTAAGATAAAAAACCCGCCGGTTCGTTAACAGCCGCCGGGTTTTTGGTTGTATGAAGCTTTTTGAAAGGAAGAGATCGTTGGAAGGCTGAGCCGCCCAGCCGGCCGGTTCGATGAACAGTATACGAATTTCAGCCAAAGCCATCCGTACTTTTAATTGATAAGTATTTTTATCTGTATTATAGTAATTAAATTGTTGGTATCGATGAAAAATTGCCTTGTACTAGTTTACATTATTCGTTGAAAATCGCTATAATAAGCTGATAACAGCAATCGAAAGCGAAATGGTTGCAAGGGATGGAAAGGAATTGATTAACATTACTAAACCTTCAATACAAGAACAAATGAAGAACAAAATATTGATCCTTGACGGCGCTATGGGGACGATGATTCAGCAGGAGGATCTGACGGCCGATGACTTCGGCGGCGAAGATCTTGAAGGCTGCAACGAATATTTGTCCATCACGAGACCGGATGTCATCTCGAAAATTCATGAAGCTTATTTCGCCGCAGGCTGCGATATCGTAGAAACAAATACGTTTGGCTCGACGAGTGTAGTTTTGGCCGAATACGGGCTAGAGGACCGCTCAAGAGAGCTCAACTTGGTTGCGGCAAAGCTGGCGGTGGACGCAGCCAATAAGTACAGCACGCCGGAGTGGCCAAGATATGTGGCTGGTGCTCTGGGACCGACAACAAAGACCTTGTCCGTTACGGGCGGCGTTACATTTGACCAATTGGTGGATAGCTACTACGAGCAGGCGCTTGCATTGATGGAAGCCGACGTCGATGCGCTGCTGCTTGAAACGTCGCAGGATACGCTGAACGTGAAGGCGGGCAGCATTGGGATCCGCAAAGCTTTTGACACGCTTGGACGGAAACTTCCGATTATGATTTCGGGCACGATCGAGCCGATGGGCACTACGCTCGCGGGGCAAAACATCGAATCATTCTATATTTCGCTTGAGCATCTGGAGCCAATCTCGATTGGTTTGAACTGCGCAACGGGACCGGAATTTATGCGCGATCATATTCGCACATTGTCCGACATCGCCAAAACGGCGGTAAGCTGTTACCCCAATGCGGGATTGCCGGATGAGAACGGCAAATACCACGAGTCTCCCGAGTCTCTTGCCAAAAAAATGGCCGGGTTTGCCGAACAGGGCTGGTTGAATATTGCCGGCGGCTGCTGCGGTACAACACCTGCCCATATTCAAGCGATGGCCGAAACACTCAGCGAATACAAGCCGCGTACCCAGTTTGGCGATCACCCAGCTGCAGTGTCGGGGATCGAGACGGTATATATTGAAGATGCCAACCGTCCGTATATGGTGGGCGAGAGAACGAATGTACTCGGCTCGCGCAAGTTCAAGCGTTTGATTGCCGAAGGCAAATATGAAGAAGCTTCCGAGATCGCCAGAGCCCAGGTGAAAAATGGGGCCCATGTTATCGACGTCTGTCTGCAGGACCCGGACCGCGACGAAATCAGCGATATGCTGAATTTTTTGGGGCTGGTTGTCAAAAAAGTCAAAGTGCCTCTGATGGTCGATTCCACCGATATACGGGTTATTGAGCTTGGGCTGAAGCATTCTCAAGGCAAGGCGATTATTAACTCCATTAACCTTGAGGACGGGGAAGAGAAATTCGAGAAGGTCGTGCCGTTAATCCACAGATACGGCGCAGCTTCCGTCGTCGGAACGATCGACGAAAGAGGCCAGGCGATTACCCGCGAAGACAAGCTGGAAGTAGCGAAACGCTCGCACGATCTGCTTGTTCATAAGTACGGCATGAAGCCGTCGGATATTATTTTTGACCCGCTTGTATTTCCGGTAGGCACGGGTGACCAGCAGTACATTGGTTCGGCTAAAGAAACAATCGAAGGCATACGTCTGATTAAAGAAGCGATGCCGGAAACTAAGACGATTCTCGGATTAAGCAACGTTTCGTTTGGTCTGCCTACCGCAGGCCGCGAGGTGTTGAATGCCGTGTATTTGTATCATTGCACCAAAGCGGGACTGGACTATGCGATCGTCAACACGGAAGCGCTGGAGCGTTATGCATCCATTCCGGAGGAAGAACGCAAGCTGGCCGAAGATCTGATTTATGAAACAAACGACGACACATTAGCCGCTTTTGTTGCGCATTTCCGGGAAAAGAAAGTGGAGAAGAAAGAAAAGGTGTCCAACCTTTCTTTAGAGGAGAGACTTGCTTCCTACGTGGTTGAAGGAACCAAGGAAGGACTTGTCCCCGATCTTAACGCCATGCTGGAAAAAGCAGTGCCGCTGGACATTATCAACGGACCTCTGATGAAGGGTATGGCGGAAGTCGGCCGTTTGTTCAATAACAACGAGCTGATTGTGGCCGAAGTGCTGCAAAGCGCGGAAGTGATGAAGGCATCGGTAACCCACCTGGAGCAATTTATGGAGAAATCCGAATCGGCGGTTAAAGGGAAAATTATTTTGGCCACCGTCAAAGGTGATGTGCATGATATTGGGAAAAACCTGGTGGAAATCATTTTGTCCAACAACGGTTATCAGATCGTAAACTTGGGCATTAAAGTACCGCCGGAGCAGTTGATTGAAGCGTACCACCGGGAAAAACCGGATGCCATCGGCTTGTCCGGTCTGCTTGTCAAATCGGCTCAGCAAATGGTCGTTACCGCCCAGGATATGAAAAACGCCGGCATCGATGTGCCGATTCTGGTCGGTGGAGCGGCGTTGACGCGCAAATTTACGAAGACTCGTATTGCCCCTGAATACGAAGGGTTGGTGTTGTATGCGAAGGATGCCATGGATGGGCTGGATATTGCCAACAAGCTGAGCGATCCCGATCAACGCCAGAACTTGATTCGCGAGCTTCGTGAAAGCAAGGAGTCCGACGTTATGGAAGCGGGCAAAAAAGAAAGCATGCCGGCGCTGACCCGGGTCAAAACCTCATCCGTCAACCGCAGCCTCCCTGTTCAGCTGCCGCCGGATTGTGAACGCCATGTGCTCAGAGACTATCCGCTTGGCCATATTATGCCTTATATTAATATGCAAATGCTGCTTGGACACCATTTGGGGCTGAAAGGCAAAGTCGAGAAGCTGCTTGCGGATAAAGACGATAAAGCCGTTCAATTAAAAGAAACGGTGGATGATATTTTGCTGCAAGCGCAGCGTGACGGGATCATTAAAGCGCATGGCATGTACCAGTTCTTCCCGGCGCAATCCAGCGGCAACGAAATTTTCATCTACGATCCGCAGGATCATAGCAAGGTGCTGCAAACATTTGCTTTCCCGCGGCAGGATACGGAGCCGTTCTTATGTTTGGCTGACTATCTCAAGTCGGTGGAAAGCGGCGAGATGGATTATGTCGGTTTCTTGGTCGTCACGGCCGGACATCACATCAGCGAGAAAGCGGCCGAGTGGCGCGCCAAAGGAGATTATTTGCGTTCCCACGCTCTGCAGGCGACGGCCTTGGAAACGGCTGAAGCGTTCGCCGAACGGATACACCAGATGATGCGCGATACGTGGGGGTTCCCGGATCCTGCCGAAATGACGATGCAGGAACGCTTTGGCGCCAAATACAGAGGACAGCGGTTCTCGTTTGGTTATCCGGCTTGCCCGAATCTGGACGACCAGCAGCAGCTTTTCGCTTTGCTGAAACCGGAGGATATCGGTGTCGAACTGACTGAAGGCAGTATGATGGAACCGGAAGCGTCCGTATCCGCGATTGTGTTCGCACATCCGGAGGCGCGGTATTTTAACGTGGATAAAGCATAAGGTACGTTGAATAAAAAGGTGCGGGCATGTGCCACGCGCCTTTTTTTCGGCGCTTCCTCATCAAGGCGCAAGGTTTTGGCAAAACTAACAAATAAAGCGGTTTGAGTGGTTTAGGGCACATAGTTGAGGAGGGATCGGTTTGGAAGTTTATTTTCTCGGAACAGGGGCCGGTATGCCTTCGCGTGAACGGAATGTAACTGCGATCATCTTAAATTTGCTGGTTGAACGCGGAGTTTATTGGCTGTTTGATTGCGGGGAAGGGACACAACATCAAATTTTAAAATCTCCGGTGCGCATCGGCAAGGTGGAAAAGTTGTTCATCACGCATCTGCACGGGGACCATATATACGGTATCCCCGGCCTACTGACAAGCCGCTCGTATCAAGGCGGGGATACGCCGCTGACGATCTACGGACCCAGAGGAATCAAGCAGCTCGTCGAGCTGCTGCTTGAAACAAGCGGCGCCCACTTATCGTATGAGCTTCATATCGTTGAACAAGCGGACGGGGTTATTTTTGAAGATGATCAATTTAAGGTGGAGACGGCCGTACTGGATCATCGCATCACCAGTTATGGTTTCCGTGTTACCGAAAAAGATCAGGCAGGCAAACTGCAAGCGGATAAACTAAAGCAGCTGGGCATCGAATCCGGTCCGTTATTCGGCCGGCTTAAGCGAGGCGAAACCGTCGAACTGCCGGATGGGCGCGTGTTGAACGGCGCTGATTATCTCGGTCCCCCTTGTAAGGGGCGAATCGTCACCATTCTTGGCGATACGAAACCGTGTCCCAATGTGGCGCCGCTGTCGCTGCATGCCCATGTGCTGGTCCATGAGGCGACATTCGCAGAGGATCGGAAAGAACTTGCCATGCAATACGATCATTCGACTACGATGGATGCGGCGCGAGCCGCAGAAGAAGCCGGGGCGGATGCGCTGATCCTCACCCACATCAGCTCCAGATATCAAGGTGACGATACGGATATGCTGTTAGAAGAAGCCAAGAAGCTGCACCATCATACGTACATTGCACGCGATTTCTGGGGATATGTGGTGCCGCGGCCGGTCAGCTAATAAAAGGTTGGAGAATAAGGTTTCGCTGGAAACTAAAAAAGCCGCCTTCCTGTAAGAAGGAAGGGGCTTGAAATAAAAGTTCAAATATCGCCGTCGGTCGCTTCGTCTTCAAGTTCGCTGCGGAACGATTGAAGGCTGCTGCGCCGGCCTGCATTTTTTTGCTGGATGTCTTCTTTTTCCTGAGTGCTGATTTCGTCGGCATGCTCATCGAGATAATCTTCAGCTTCTTCCAGGTTCTCCAAAGTATTGTTGATATGCTGCTGAAGATGTTCCGCATTGTCTGCGCGATTGTCCGGTTTAGCCATCGTGATAGTTCCTCCTTAAGGACATAGGTATTGTACGGATTGGCATAAGATGCCTCCTTTAAAGTCCCACGGAACGCAGGCGAATATACATGCTTTTCATGGATTAAACGCTTTTGACACGACTATAGCGCTCGGGAAAGGCATAATGATTAACCACAGAACGAAGGTTTTGGGGGGATCATATGCCGATCGCGGCCGAACTGCTCATTTCGCTATTTATCGCAACGGTGCTGTTTATTTGGATTAAGGAGCTTTTTTCTTCCGGATCTTAACCAACTGTCATAAATTCGATTTATTGAACAAACCTCATGAAGGGGGCTCATCATGCTTGGGTTTGCTATATTGCTCGCCTTTCATCTTGTAGGATTAGCTTTTCAGCATTTGCTGCATGTGCCATTGCCTGCTAATGTGATCGGATTGGCGTTGTTTACGTTGTCGTTATTTTTAAAATGGATTAAGCTCGAATGGGTGGAAAATACGGCTATGTTCTTCAATAAACATATGCTGCTGTTTTTTGCCCCCGTCGTCGTTGGAACGATGGCGGTGTTTCCGATGATCCGAGAACAGGCGCTCACGATCATTGTAACCACGTTTGTGAGTTGGATATCGGTTTTGCTTGCCACCGGATGGACGGTTAAGCTGCTCGGCAAGAAGGAAACGTCATCCTCCGCGCAGCGGACATGGCCGTCGTCAGGGAGGGAACGAAGCTTATGAATGTGTCGGAATTTGTGCAAAATCCGTTATTTGGCATTGCTCTGACCGTGCTTGCTTACGTGCTGGCGCTTGGTTTGCAGCGCCGCTGGCGGTGGCTCCATCCTTTATTTGTTTGCGCGGGAGTGGTCATCGTCATTTTGCTTGTATCGGGCGTGTCGTATAGCGATTATCATATCGGCGGCAGTTATATTGAATTTTTTCTGGGGCCGGCGACGGTCGCATTGGGTGTTCCCTTATATAAAAATGCGCAAAAAATTAAAAAAGGCATCGGTTCGATTTTGGCGGGAATTACCGTCGGTTCCGTAGCCGGAATTGCCAGCAGCGCGGCGTTGGTTTGGGCGTTTGGCGGCACCCGAGAATTGATGCTGACGATGATGCCTAAATCGGTCTCCACGCCGATTTCCATTGAAATCGTGAGGGCCGCCGGAGGCATTCCCGAGCTGGGGGCGGTGCTGACGGTGTTAACCGGGCTGATTGGCAGCATGATCGGTCCGGAAGTGCTCAAATGGTTTGGCATAAGCGGCGATATGGCGATCGGCACAGCCATCGGCACGTCGGCACACGGCATCGGTACGGCGCGTCTGATCCGCGAATCGGAGCTGAAAGGCGGGATCAGCGGATTTTCCATGGGACTGGCAGGCATCATTACGTCGATTTTGTTTATCCCGTTGTACCGGCTGTTCCATTAACTTGAATGCAAGCGGCGGCGCAAGTCTGTTTCGGCAGATTGCGTCTTTTTTGCATGCAGCGCGGCCCCGCGAATAACACAAAACCTTAACACCGCGAAAACGCCATCTTAATACTTGTTTGTTACCGTGGAGGTAGTAAACAAGAAAACGGTATCAACCGTAGCGAAAGGGTGGATTCAAGGTGATGCAAACAGCCGCGCAAATGAATCAACAGGTAAACCTTTCTGTCAGTTTGGCAGCGACCGCCGCTGAAATCGAGCAGGCAATGAAGCTGCGGTACGAAGTATTTGTGGAAGAAGAAAAAAATATGAGGATGCTGAATGAAAACGGCTTGGAGAAAGACCAATTCGACGTTTACTGCGATCATTTAATTGTCAAAGATCTTGATACCGAATGTGTAGTGGGCACTTATCGGATGCTTCCCGGCGATCGGGCACTCACCAGCGAAGGATTTTATTCCGAAACCGAATTTGACTTGACGTTTTTTGCGCCGTTCAAACCCCAAGCGCTTGAGCTGGGACGCAGCTGTGTGGCACGCGAGTACCGCGGCGGCAAAGCGATCCAGTTGTTGTGGGAAGGCATCGCCGCTTATATTCAGGAGAGGGATTACCGGTATTTGATCGGCTGTGCCAGTCTTCATCTGAACAGCATGGAAGAACTGAACCGGATTTACACCATGCTGTTGAACAAACAAATCATTTCTCATCGTTATGGCGTCCAGCCGCTTGCAACCCACCGTGTTCAAGGATTGTCCCGGGTAGAGGAAGACATCAACGAAAAAGAAGTGTTCCGCAACCTGCCCCCACTCATGAAGGGTTACCAATGGCTAGGCGCAGAAATCGGCGGAGATCCGGCATACGATGAAATATTTAACACCGTTGATTTTTTTATCGTATTGGAAAAAGACCGGGTAACACGCCGTTATAAGCGGCACTTTTTGAACGGGTAGGTGGATTGCGCTTGTACGAATGGATAGGCAAAATATCAGGCGACAGCGCGGCCTTAAACCGGATCGCCAAATGGTGCGGAATGCTGCCCAGACCGATGATGTTCGGGTTGTGCAGAGCCGCCGCGGCACTGCTATACCTCATGGCCGGAAAAACGGTAAAATCACGCATATGCGCCAATATGCAGGACGTGATGCCGGATAAAAATAAACGGCAGCTTAAAGCTTATTGCAAAAATTATATAAGCAATGTCGTGATGAGTTTATACGAGATTATGATTGATTCGTCTTCCCTGGATACCCATCCCCAAAATGTGTTTTCCGTTCACGGCGAACGGCATTTGGAAGCTGCATTAAAGTTGGGGCGAGGCGTCATTGTGTATACCCCCCATGTGGGCAACTTCTTTTATTACTATTGGTATTTGGCGCAAAAATATCGTTGTCTCACCGTGGCGACAGGGAGCAGCCCCGAACTGAGGCCACTCTACTTGAAATTTCAAGAGATGGGCTGCGAAGGACTGGACTATGACAGCACCCCGCCGATTGAGCTGCTGCGGAAATTAAGAAAACATTTGGCCGGCAACGGCATCGTGTTTATTTTAGGGGATTTTTACCGTCCCGCTTTTCCGCGCAGCACATTTTTTGGAAGGATGACCCGCATGCCGGAAGGAGCGGCCATGTTGTCGATCGAATATGGCGCACCGGTGGTGCCTTTTTCCGGAAGGAGGCTGAATGGGGAGCATCATAAACTCGTATTTGAGCAGCCGCTCCGTTTATACGAGTTATATGATCGTTCGCAGCGGGAACGCGCGAGCCGCCACCTCAGCTTGTTTATGGAAAAAGTGATCTGCAGACATCCAGAACAATGGTTTTATTGGTTTAATATGGATGAGCGCTGGGAATCTTCGTCAGAAACAGGCTAAATGTGATGTGTTTACAGCTTGTTAATGTTGTTTTTAACAAAAGTTTAGATTATTTTAATACAAAACGGTTCAATACAGTTATTGACCGTATTGAAAATAATATAAATAATATGATTAAATAGGTTTGTCGAAAATTCGATCGTAACTGAATCAGGTGGTAATGATCCGCTGTCTGTAATGTGGGCACTTGGGCAGCGGGGAACCAGTAGTGCAACCGACCTTCTCTTTCTGATAAGGTCTTTTTCCTTTTTTTAACAATTCGATCCGGGGGGACGCTCGCCAATATGGTTGTACGTAAGCGGATAGGCGATTTGCTTGTGGAAGCGGGATTGCTCACGGATGAGCAACTGAAAACCGCACTCAAGGAACAGCGGGAGACGAAAATGCGTCTTGGTGAGTTTCTCATTGAGCGCAATTATATTACGGAACAGCAGTTCATTGAGGTGCTGGAGTTTCAGCTGGGCATACCGCATGTTCAGCTGTACAGGCAGAAAATCGACCAGAAGGTTATCAACATTATTCCCCAGCGGCTTGCCGAACAACATCAGGTACTGCCGATTCGCACCGAAGGCAATAAGCTGATCTTGGCCATGGCCGATCCGCTTGATTATTTTGCGATTGACGAACTCCGAATGAGCACCGGCTTCCGGATTGAGCCGACTATTGCGGCTCGCGAAGAGCTCGGCCGTGCCATTAAACGTTATTATGGGCTGCAGGAGACCGTCGAGCAGATCAGCCAAATTTTACAGACACGTGAAACGGAAGAAACGAAACCGCAGCAAGAGGAAGAAGATTCGCCTGTCGTCAAGACGGTCAACCAGATCATTATCCAAGCCGTGCAGATGGGCGCAAGCGACATCCACTTTGACCCGCAGGAAGACAGCTTGCGCATACGTTATAGGGTGGACGGCGTGATGCGGACCGAACGTTCGCTGCCGCCGCATATGCAAAGCGTGATCGTTGCGCGGATTAAAGTGATGGGCAATCTGAACGTGGCGGAACGCAGGCTTCCGCAGGACGGCCGGGTGGAAATGGATGTCGAGTTCCGCAAAATCGATATCCGGATCTCGACGCTTCCCACGATTTATGGGGAAAAGGTCGTCATGCGTGTGCTGGATCTCGGGAACACCTTAAAAGAAATCGAAAAGCTCGGTTTATCCGAACACAACCAGCAGCAATTTCTCAGAGGCATTCACAGCTCGCATGGCGTCGTGCTCATTACCGGACCGACCGGCAGCGGGAAAACAACCACATTGTATTCCGCTTTATCCAGATTAAACAGTGAGGATGTTAACATCATTACCGTCGAAGATCCGGTAGAGTATCAATTGCAGGGGATCAATCAGGTGCAGGTTAATCCGGTGACGGGCCTGACCTTTGCCCGCGGGCTACGGACGATTCTGCGGCAGGACCCAAATATTGTCATGATCGGAGAAATCCGCGACAATGAAACTGCGGAAATCGCTGTCCGCGCGGCTATGACAGGGCATCTGGTGCTTAGCACGCTGCATACGAACAGTGCGGTGAACGCGATCACGCGGTTGATCGATATGGGGGTCGAGCCGTTCCTGGTCTCCTCATCGGTTCATTGTATTGTTGCGCAGCGGCTGGTCAGAAAAATATGTTCCGCCTGTTCGGGCGAATATGTACCTTCGGAAGAAGAGTCGAAGCTGCTGCAGCTTCACGGACTGCATGTTCATAAGCTGAAAAGAGGAGCAGGCTGCAGCGAATGCGGCCGAAGCGGCTACAAAGGGCGTTTGGCCGTTCATGAGGTACTGATGATCGACGACACGTTGCGGACGATGATTTTGCAGCGGCGATCGGATAGCGAATATAAGGCGTATGCGGTTCAGAACGGGTACATTCCGATGATGCAGGATGGTTTGGCGAAGGTGGCGGCGGGTCAGACGACGTTTGCCGAGGTGTTCCGGGTAACAAGTAAAGATATTTGACATTTAATGCAATTAAATGGGACTTTTGTATTATAATTCACATAAAATGTAGGTCTAATTAACTGAAAATGCCTATATTTTCTTGTTTTCCTATTGTATAATCAAAGAAAATATCGTTGCAGATCAAGGATAAGCTGCAAGCGGAAGGGGCTGTTATTGCACGTTGGACATGATCGAATTGCTCAAATTCGCGTTTCAGCAAAAAGCTTCGGACATACATATTACGGCTCATTCCCCCGCGATGCTCCGCATCCACGGCAGCTTGAAGGCGGTCGGCGACCAGCCTTTAGCGCCTCTTGATACGCTGGACATGGCAAAGCAGCTTACGACAAGCGAGCAATATGAAACTTTTATGGAGAAAGGCGATCTCGACTTCTCTTACGGAATTCCGGATGTATCGCGTTATCGGGTCAATATTTTCCGCCAAAAGGGGAATGTGAGTCTGACGATCCGGCTTATTCCGACTAAAGTACCGGCCATGGAATCGCTCGGATTGCCGCCGATCGCGGAAGAGTTCGCCAAAAAGCCGCAAGGCCTGCTGCTTGTCACCGGACCGACGGGAAGCGGGAAATCGACGACGCTTGCCGCCATGCTGGATTACATCAACCGCACACGCCACGATCACATTATCACGCTTGAAGATCCGATCGAGTTTGTTCACAGCCATAAGTCCTGCATCGTGAATCAACGCGAAATCGGCGTAGACACGAATTCTTTCGGAACGGGCTTACGAGCGGCGCTGCGTCAAGACCCGGATGTGATATTGGTCGGGGAAATGCGCGATCTGGAGACGATCAGCACAGCGATCACGGCGGCCGAGACGGGGCATCTGGTGTTTGGCACGCTGCACACCGCCGATGCGCCGCAAACGATCGATCGTGTCATCGACGTGTTCCCTCCCGAAGCGCAGCAGCAGATTCGCGTACAGCTGGCATCGGTATTGCTTGGCGTTATGGCCCAGAGGTTGCTCCCGACGGTAGACGGAAACGGCAGGGTAGCTGCGATCGAGGTTATGGTCAATACGCCCGCTGTCGCCAATCTGATCCGCTCCGAGAAGGTGCATCAAGTTCGCTCGGCCATGCAGACAGGCAAAGCTCAAGGCATGCAGACGATGGAGATGTCGCTGCGTGAACTGCTGCAGCAGCGGAAAATTACGGTGGAAGCAGCAAAAGAAGCGTTGTTTGGGTTTGCCGATCTGCAGTAATGAAGCCGTGCCGGCATCTAAGAATAATCTATCAAGCTGTCGGAGTTGATGATCCATGCCCAAGTTTATATACAAGGCCGTCGACGACTACGGCAAGTTTACCAAAGGCACGCTGGAAGCGCAGACGTTTCAGCAGGCGGTTGAAGAGCTGAAAAACAACGGATTGTGGGTCATGCAGCTGTTCGATAAGAACAGCAGTCTGCTGCATAAGGAGTTAACTTTTGGCGGATCCCGGGTGAAGACGGAGCATTTTACGGTGTTCTGCCGGCAGCTCGCGACTTTATACAAGGCCGGCGTTAATCTTGTCGAGTCCATTCGTGTATTAAGCGAGCAGGCCGCCAGCAAGGAATTTAAAAAAATCCTTGCCGAAATGTCCAATGAAATGCAGCGTGGCACCCAGCTTTCCATGGCGGCAGCTCAATACCCAACGGTGTTTTCCAATATTTTTATCAATATGATTCGAGCAGGGGAAGCCAGCGGCAACTTGGATGAAATGCTGGCCCGGATTGCGATTTTTTACGAGAAAGAATACTACACGAAGCAAAAAGTCAAATCGGCCATGGTGTACCCGACCATTATGGGGATAGTGACCGTGATCGTTGTCATTATTTTAATGACCTTTGTCGTACCACGGCTTGCCGGTAATTTTTCCTCCATGGGCCTCGAGCTTCCGCTTCCCACCCTGATCGTTATCGCTGTCAGCGATTGGATGAAGATCTATTGGTTTCTCGTGTTGATTTCATTATTTATTCCTCCAGTCGTGCTGAAGATGATCAAGCGAAATCCCAAAGGGCTGTATTATCTTGATTACGTGAAGCTGAAAATTCCGGTTTTCGGGATGCTCTGGCATAAGCAGGCGTTATCCCGTTTCAGCCGCACTTTCTGTTCGCTGTTTGCAGCCGCCATTCCGATGCTGCAGACGATGACGATTGTATCTTCCGTCGTGGGTAATGAGGTAATGGCCAAGCTGATTCAGCAGTCGCGCGAAGGACTCCGGGGAGGCAACTCGATCGCCGAGCCGTTCAAGAACAGTTGGCTGTTTCCGCCGATGGTCGTGCAAATGCTAGCGGTCGGCGAACGCACCGGGGCGCTGGATACGATGCTGGAGAAAGTAGCCGACTTTTACGAAGCCGATGTGGACGCCATGGCCGACAGGCTGAAGGCGCTGCTGGAGCCGATCATGATTTTGATCCTGGCTGTGATTGTAGGCACGATTGTGCTGGCGGTTATGCTGCCGTCGTTTAAACTTATCGAAAATCTGCATTAATACACGGTTTTAACGGTGTTAAAACATAAATAAAACAACATTTCGGGGAGGAAATGCGATGCAAGCAATCATGAGAACAAAGCTGAAGTTGTCGAAAAATCAAAAAGGGATGACGTTGATCGAGTTAATGGCGGTGGTCGTGATTTTGGGGATTTTGGCTGCCGTGGCAGGGGCGGCAGTGACGAAGGGATTTGATGCTTCCAAAACGAATGCGGATGCAGCTTCCAAAAAGATTATTATTGATGCCGCTCAAAGATACATTATGGATAAATCAACGACTCCGGCAATGGCGGATTTGGTATCAGGAGGATATTTAAACTCAGAACCACTTCCACAAGTTTCCCCAACCACTAATAAGCATTTTACTATTTCGGTGGATGCATCTACGGGGGCAGTTACAGTAGCCTACTCTGCTTCATAATAAATAAAACATAAGCTCATTAAACCTAGAAAGGTAACTCCTGCCGAGTTACCTTTCTTATAACATCATAAAATGCGCGTTTTTAATTTTCATACAATCATCGAGGGGAGCGCTCTATGAGCCTGCTAAAAGATATCTACATCATGTACCGAGACCTCTTCATTAGTGCTCCTTACTTTTTCGTACTTGCCAACTTCATATTCGGGCTATTGGTCGGCAGCTTTCTCAACGTCGTTGCCATCCGTGTTCCGCTGAAACGGTCGGTCATTACGCCTCCGTCTCATTGTACGAGCTGCAAACATCGGCTTGGCATCATCGATTTAATTCCGGTTATAAGTTATTTGCTGTTAGGCCGCAAATGCCGTTATTGCGGGCAGCCGATATCGGCACAATACGCGGTTTGGGAGGCGGCTGCAGGGTTGCTTTTTGCCGTCGTTTCACTCGCATATGGCCCAAGCAAGGAATGGCTGGTAGCTTTATTTTTCGTATCGATTCTTATTGTGATTACGCAAACGGACTTGCGACATATGCTGATTCCTGATAAAGTGGTTTTTTTCGGGGTCGCCGTCTCGTTTATGTTAAGAATTTGGAACCATCCGCTGCCATTCAGTCAATACATCTGGGGCATGGTGACAGGGTTCGGATTGCTGTTTTTGATCGCTCTGGTCAGCGTCGCGATTGTAAAGAAAGAAGCGATGGGCGGGGGAGATATTAAGCTTTTTGCATTTATTGGGCTCACTTTGGGGCTAAAGTTAACGTTATTAACCTTATTTTTTGCCTGCTTGATAGGCACACTGTTTGGTATGGTGCTGCTTTCGAGCGGTGTTTGGAAAAGAGATCAATATATTCCGTTTGGACCGTATATCGCTTTGGGGGCTCTCCTATCATTGCTTGCCGGGGACCGGCTGATTGACTGGTATATGGGATTGCTCGTTTAACGTGTGAATACCGCTGCAATTCACTTTTGTAAACTGAATTGTGTTACTATAAATAGAGACAGATTGGGATTTAAGGGGGACAACTGGCATAATGTCGAAACATGTATACACACTTCTAAGTCGGTTCATGCCAGACCGTTACTCCATTGGAATCGAAATTACGGACCACGCGGTGAAAACCGTTGAGATGGAGCTTAAGTCCAGAAGAAATCCTCATATCCTGTGTTACGGCTCCGAGTCGCTGCCTCTGAACTGTGTCGACGACGGAAAAATCATTGAGCCATACAAGGTCATACAGTCGATTCAAACGCTGTTTGCGCGCTTAAATATAAAGTCGAAAAGGGTTCATCTCGTCGTTCCCAGCCAATCGATCATGGTTCGCTTTTTGAAATTGCCGGACATTCCTCTCAAAGATTTAAGGAAGCTGATCGATTTTGAGGTGAAGCATAATATTCATCTTCCGTTTGAAAATCCGGTATACGATTTCGTGAAACTAAACGGGTCGGAAAGACCGGCGAAGAAAAGCTCCAAACCGCCTAAAAAAGACAGCGGGGCGGCCTCATTGGCGGAGCCGGACCTGTTAGGACTAAGAGAAGCGGCTTCTACTTCCAACTTCGGTTTGGATCTGAAAGGGATTAACTTGTTTGGCGAAGATACTTCAGCGCCCGAGGAAACGCCGGAAGCGGTTCAATGCGATGTTATGCTGGTGGCCGGCCCGAAAGAGCTGATTGAACAATATTTGGAAATCATTCGTTCGGCTGGTCTAAAGCCGATTTCGATGGAGTTTAAAGCGCTAAGCTTATATAGATTGATGGAAAAAACGGAGTTTGCCGATCCCAAGGCTACTTGCCTTGTTGTGGATATCAATGAGAATGTAACGGATATCAGCATCTTTCACGATTGTTTGTTGAAGATCACCCGTACGGTTCCGATCCATTTCAAGAAACCTGCGGATCCGCAGCAGACTTCGGACACACCCATACCGCCGGAAGAGGAAGTCAGTTTGTTTTCGCTGTTTCAATCCAACGATAAAGAAAGCGAGTTTACCGCCTCGTGCAGCGATTTGGCGCATGAGCTGGAGCGGTTGATGAACTTTTACCGGTATACATTAAACAACCGGAATCAAGAATTTTCGCGTATTGTATTATCGGGAGATGTCGTGCGGCTTCACGATATCGAGGTTTATTTGCGGGAACGGTTAAATATGGAAGTGACGGTTGCTTATTCTCCCGGCATCAAGACGGATGACGGCTTGCTCGAACATGCTTTTCCTGCTATGGCTGTGCCGATCGGCCTTGCCTTAAGGGGGAGAGAGACATGAAGAACATCAATCTGATTCCCCGCGTACCGTTTGTTCAGAAGCATGTATTGTCGTTAGCCGTTTCCGTAGCCGGACTGTTTGTCGTCATTTCCGCGGTTATCGTAGCTTACAGCTATGAAGCGCGTTTTGACCGGGCGGCCAATGAAAACACGATCTCGCAATTGGAAGCGCAAATCCAGTTTCTTTCCAAACAAAAAGCCGAAGATCCGTTAGTCAAGCCGTTTACCAGTTTTACCAACCAAGTGAATGTTCTAAAAACGTCACGTCGTAATTGGACGCCCGTTATCGAGCAGTTGACGGCCAACTTGCCGAATACGGCAAGACTGCTTACGGCGGAGGCAGGGCCAAATAACGATCAACAGGGGCAGCCGGGGGCCAAGGAACAACTGACCGTCACTTATGAATTCGCCGATTTTATACAATCTGCAGATTATATCCTGCTGCTGCAAAAGTCGGATTTCATCGAGAACATAACGATCAATTATGTCAATCGCATGGAAACGACACCGGCCCCAAAAGCAGATCCGGCCGTTGCGGGGGCAGCTGCCGGTCAACCCGGGAATTTGTCCGGCGTATCAGCCGGTACCGATCCGGCAAAGCCAAAAACAGGCAAAACAAAGGAAGATCTTATCAATGAGCTGGAGAAGCAGATGCCTGCAACCGAAAATAAGTCGGATGAACTGCTGAACCAGCTTCGCTGGAGTATGTCGCAGCAGCTGCTGGAGAGAAATTTCGGCATTAAAGTGCCGGATAAAAATTTTGTTTCCCCTGAAAGCCGCAAGCTCCCGCCGGGCTCTGCCATTACGCAGGAAGAGTATGACAGCGCGAAGTCGCTATATAATACATTGAAACAACAAAAGGCTCCTGTTTCGCCGGATTCGCCTGAAGGAAACGGGAAGGTGCCGGACGAACCGCCTGTCATCTCTTATCAAATCTCGCTGCAAATGACTTTAAAGCCGGCCGGCAAAGAAAAGTAGGGATTGTTCATAATGAAAAAACTGCAGCTCGCGCACTGTTCGAATTTCTTGAAAAATCCTGCAACGATCATTGTAATGATCGCCTTGGCCGGGATTATCGTCAATATGATGCTGTATTCGGTGCTAATTGCTCCCCAATTGCTGGAGAAGTCGTCCGTTATGTCCACTCTGGCAAACCTTGAAGGGCAAAAGCAACTGCTGGATGCCAAGCCGATTCCGGCTAAAGTCACCGATCAAGATATTGAAACGCTCGTCAAGCAGGTTCCGGTAAACGAGGAGTCGGCCAGAGTTGTGAGTTCCCTAAAAGAAATTGAAAAAAGTACGGGTGCGACGGTCTCCAACATTAATTTCGGGGATCAAAAGACCAACCAGGATAATTTAACGAATATATTAAGCAATGCAGCCAAGCAGGGAGCATCGGCGGCAAACCCCGGTACCGCAAACTCTCAAGGTTCCCAAACCTCTCAGGGGCAAGGAACCGGCGGCCCGCAGCAAGCTCCCGCACCGGTAACCGGAGCAGCGGGGCAAAATGCCGCAGGACAAGGTATTTCCGAAAATAATTGGAATGTGGTCGTGACAGGCACTTACCCGCAGGTTGTCGATTTTATGAATCGGCTGTATCAAATGGACCGGTTGATCAATATCAAACAATGGAGCTTGCGTGCGACTCCGGCGGCAAGCAATACGCAAGAGCCTGCACAGTCCGAGAAAATGACGCTGAATCTCGTCTTATCGATGTATACGGCTGCCGCCTACGCAGGGCAATTCCGCAGTCTCCCGCCGTTGCCGGTGAATGCGCCGGAGAAACGCCAAGACCCTACGATGACCAATGAACAATTTATTAATATGCTTAAGGAATTGGCGGGAGCGAAATAATGATAAGTTGCTTCAGCCAGGCAAGGAGGAATTGGGATGAAAAAAAAGCTGCTCATCGCATTTGTCGGCTTAAGTATGTTGTGGTTAAGCAACTTCGCTTGGGCCGAAAGCAAGTTGTCGCAAATTGATGTTATGTTCGGACGGATCAATGTGGCGATTAACGGCCAGCAGGCCGATTTAAATAAAGATTCGATTGTATACAACGGTTCTATTTATGTTCCGCTGCGCAGTTTATCGGAAATGCTGGGAGCGGAGGTCAGCTGGAACGATAAAACGCAAACAGTTAATCTCGATTTTCTGAACGATAAACGGGATTTGCTGTTTAGCGCCACGCAAAAAGGACTGTACCAATACGTTGCTCTCCAAAACAATCAAATTATGAGCGATATGATTACTTTTTTTAAAACGGATGATATGAATGGCATTAAACAATCCGTTGACAGGTATGAACGGCTGCGCGTGCTTGCGGATAACATGAACGATAACGAAATGGCGCAGCTATTCGATAAGCTGAAGTCGGCAACCGAGCTGATCCGCAGCGGATGGGAAACCAAAAGCATGGATGATTATTACATCGCTTGGAACATCTTTTCCTCGAATGCCGATAAGCTGAATAAGCTTTTAAAAAGCAAGCTGGCCGGTTAACTTCTCTAAGACCGGGAAGGCGAAGAAAGCGGGTATGGATTTATGTTCAAAAACGAGAGGGGAGTTACGTTAGTCGAGGTTCTCGCCGCCGTCGTATTATTGGGTATTGCAGTTATTATTTTTGTGAATTTATCCGGTTATACCCTGCTGGCCGGCAAAAAAAGCGACTACAAAACCGCAGCTTTACGCATCGGGGAAAAAGTATTAAACGAAAAAAGGGCGGAAATAGCCGCCTCCGCGCCTGCGCTTCCTTGGACGGTCAGTTCTTCCACTGCCGATGACGGATCACTGCATTTTAAAGTGTTTGTCCAGCAGACCGATATGGCTTCTCCTGCCTACAGCAAGACGGGATTCGGCAGCCACTATCTTTCTCTGAATGCGGTGGCCTTGTTTAAGACGAGCTCGGCCAGCTCCGATCTTGTGCCCCGATTGTTAACCGTGACCGTATCATGGGAGGAATGAGGAGGATGGCGTCAAACGAGAAAGGAATTTCTCTAGTCGAGGTTATGGCCGCCGTCACCTTGACGGCAATTATTATTGGGGTTGCCATTATGCTGTTTAACTCGGTAAATCTGGAATGGAACGCAACCGTCAACAAATTTACCGACGATTCGCGGATCCGTCTGACAACAAACGCTTTAACCAAATATTTGTCCGATGCCAACGCCGGTTATCGTACCAATAACGAGCTGAGATTTACGACATATGCGGATGGAGCAGCGAAAAAAAAGTCGCTGTACTTGAACGGCGCCAACTTATATTTGTACGATTTCAACTCGGCGAATTTAACCGATAATGTATCCATCGGCTCACCAGGCGTGTATACAAACGGCGTTTTGCTCGCCGGGGGAGTCAACAGCATCAAGTTTATGAATAACACGGGAACCGCTGAGATCGCTAACCCCAATACTTATAGCGCTGGATCACTCGTCAAGCTGGACATCAGTTTTCAAACGGCTCGTACGACCGTAACCGGTAAATCAAACAAAGATATCGTAAAAAGCATGACATTTAAGCTGCTTCAGATCTGAAGCAGCTTTGTTATCTGTATGGAGATAAGGGGGAAAGTATTGAGCATTCAGCCCGGCTTGCGGATCGGATTCCAGTCGGAAGAAGTGGAGCCCCCGCCGCCGGTGGAGGTGCCGTTTTGCAGTGCGGTCATGCCGCCTTGGCCGGCTTTGATATATTGGCCTGGATTGTTTTGCATGTTTTGTATCACGATAGAACCTCCGACAGCAAAGTAACCGCCTGCATTCACATACGCTTGGGTTCGAGCCTCGAAATTTCCCTTAACGAAGATGTCACCGCCGGTTATATTCAAAGTCGCGTTGTTAGGAATCAGAACGGAACCTGCCGTGAATTCGCCGGGCACAATGTTCATGGCTGTGCTGGTGTTTAAAGTGAGTGCCCCTTCGACGGTCATATCTTTGGCGTTAATCGTTAAATTGTTAATCCCTGTAAAGCTCTTCATATATATTTGATTGGCGACATTTAAGGTGCCCTGATTTAAAGATACATCGCCAAGCGACCAGAAATTGCCGTATACATCATTACCCGAAGTGTCTTTTACCTGTTTGATCGCAAACGAGCTGACATTTTGGCTATAAGGGTTGCCGATACCGGTATTGGTCGTATTAAGTATCAGGTTGCCGTAAACAGTGAGACCGCTGTTGTTTAAATTTAACGATTCGGTAATTAATATGACGGCTTTGCCGTTAGGATAATTGCTGGTGCCCGGAGCATAACCAAAAGTCGTTGTTTTGTTTGCCAAATCCAAGGTTCCCGGTCTTATAATAATGACGGGGTTTCTGGAGCTGTTATCAATTTGTGTCTGTATTTGATCAACACTGCAGCCTGTGCAAGTAATTGCGTACGGTGAAGATTTAAAAGCCGAGATTTGGCTTATCACTTTGGCTTTTGTGTCATTGATATACCAATCTACCGCATTGGCAATTGTAGTATTTTGAGTGGCAAAATTTGCATTGCTCCCATTGCTTGTATTCATGGTAATGGAGCCGCCGTAGAGCACCTTATTGCCGGTAATGGCCACCTTGTGCTCAGGATCAATGGGAACGGATGTACTCCCGTCTTTCGCCGAGACCTGAAAGCGGATATTTTTACTGCGGCCGCCGGCGGTTGCTGAGATAAGAACCTCGTAATCGTCGTCGGTAGTAAGCGGAAGAGCGATTTCCACAGTGGTATCTTTTTTAACCAGTTTCTGGCTAAATGTAACGGAAACACCTTCGGGGGTTGCAAACGTCTTTGCCCCCCATCCGGCTCCAACAGATCCGCTGCCTCCGCCATAGGCGCTCAGAAACGCTTTTCGCGTAACCGAACCGCTCGGATTATACGTTTTCAAATAAGCGAGAAACGATTCCATGCCGCTTAACGCCAAATCGGTTACCCGCTTATCATTTTCGGTCATTTTATTGGCATACGAGGTGGTTGACGTCATCTGCAGCAGAACCGGGACGAATATCATAAGCAGAGTGATAATAAAAATAACGTATAGAAAAACGCCGCCCCGCTCATTGTTTACTTTTTTCAAGGCAGAGCCTCCTTACTGAATACAATTGAAACAAGCTCATCGAAGATAAAACCCGCTTCCAGCCAAACGGCCAATTAACAGCGTCAGGTTGTCATAGATTGCTCCTGTTTTCTGAAAACCGGGACTTTATTACTATTTTACAATAAAAACAACGGTTTGTGTTTATCCAGACTGTATATTTTAATCTATCTTAAGGCATAAAAAGCAGAATGAATCGGCTTTGAATTGGATAAAATAAGTAAATGAAAGACTTCTTAAGGAGGAAACCCATGGACTTTACGAGCCAGGATATTGCCGTGATCGAACAAGCGCTGCGCATCGCCATCCAATCGGAAGGCAGCAATATGAAACAAAGCGACTACCGCGAAGTATTGTGGAAGCTGCAAAACAACTCGGCGGAAGCAATCGAACGGGAACCGTCGGCCGATAATAGAATCGTTTCCTCGGACGGGCTGCGGTTCGATTATGATGACTCTTCCGAAATGCTGTAAAAAAACTTTTCCCGGGAAAGCGCAGGAAGCGACAGATTATAACTTGATTCTGTAATCGAAAAAGCTCTTCATTCAACAATGTTCGAGCTGCTTTGTGCTGTTTAGCTTGCCTGAAAGGCCATTCTGACAACTTAAACGACGTAAATGTCGAACCGATAGCCCTGACTCTGTTTCGGAGTTCAGGGCTTTTTGCGCGGAAAAAACGTTTGATACCCGAACATATATTCTATATAATAAAGGAAAGATTGGTGCAAGGAGAGCGGAACATTAATGAATCCTTTAACAGGCAAAGTCGCATCCATAGATGAATTAATCGAATTGGTCAGGGACACACCCGAGATCATGAGCCAAGTGACATACTGGCATACGATACCGCCGCGCGACGCTTCTTATAGCGATGTGCCGCCGCAGCTGCATCCTGCGATCCGGGAGGCGCTGAGCGGGAAAGGCATATTCAAGCTGTATGCGCATCAAGCCCAGGCGTTTAGCGAAGCTGTGCAGGGGCGGCATGTCGTAACGGTGACGCCGACGGCATCGGGCAAGACGTTGTGCTACAACCTGCCTGTGCTGCAATCGATTGTAGAAGATGACGCCGCGCGGGCGTTATACTTATTTCCGACCAAGGCGCTTGCCCAGGATCAGGTGGCCGAGCTGCAGCAGTTCGTCGATCTGATGGAAATGGATATCAAGACACATACATACGATGGAGATACGCCGCCGGCCGTACGCCAGGCGATCCGCAATGCGGGTCATATTGTCGTCACGAATCCGGATATGCTGCATTCGGCGATTTTGCCTCACCATACGAAATGGGTTAAATTATTCGAAAATATCAAATACATCGTCATTGACGAGGTGCATTCTTACCGCGGCGTTTTTGGCAGCCATGTCGCTAATGTGATCCGCAGATTGAAGCGGATATGCAAATTTTACGGTTCTTCCCCGCAGTTTATATGCGCTTCGGCAACAATAGATAACCCGAAAGAACATGCGGAGCGGCTGATCGGCGAGCAGGTAGCGCTTGTCGATAGGAACGGAGCCCCCGCCGGAGAGAAGCATTTTGTATTTTACAATCCGCCGGTGGTTAACCAGCAGCTTGGGATACGCCGCAGCAGCGTGCTGGAGACACGCAAGTTGGCCGGCCTGCTGCTCAAACAGAGCATTCAAACAATTGTGTTTGCCCGCAGCCGGGTGCGCGTGGAGCTGCTGTTGACCTATTTGCAGGAGCTGGTAAGCCACGAGCTGGGTTCCAAGTCGATTCGCGGATACCGCGGCGGCTATTTGCCGAAGCTGCGGAGGGAAATCGAGCGTGGCTTGCGCAGCGGCGAAATCCGCGGCGTCGTCAGCACGAATGCGCTGGAGCTCGGCATCGATATCGGGCAGCTGCAGGCGTGTGTGCTGAACGGTTACCCGGGCACGATCGCCAGTACGTGGCAGCAGTCCGGGCGGGCGGGCAGACGGCAGGAAAGCTCGATTACGTTTATGGTGGCGAGCAGCAACCCGCTGGATCAATATTTGGTGAACAACCCGCGGTACTTCTTCGAACGTCCGCCGGAGAGAGCGCTGATTCATCCCGATAATCTGATTATTTTAGTCGACCATGTCAAATGCGCCTCTTATGAGCTGCCCTTTGAATTAAACGAGAAATTCGGCGACGAGTCGCTGAAAGACATATTGGAATTTTTGACGGAGGAACGAATACTTCACCACGTTAAGGATCGCTGGTATTGGATGGAGCAATCGTTTCCGGCGCATGATATATCGCTGCGTTCGGCGGCTCAGGAAAATTTTATTATTATTGATATGACCAACGGCAGCCGGGTGCTTGGCGAAGTTGACCGTTTCAGCGCGCCAACGCTGATCCATGAAGAAGCGATCTACATCCACGAAGGCGTCCAATTTCAGGTGGAGAAGCTGGATTATGAGGAAAAAAAGGCCTACGTGCGCGAGGTCGACGTCGATTATTACACCGATGCCAACATGGCCGTGCAGCTGAAAGTGCTGCATACGCAGCGCGAGAGCGAGGAAAGCGGTCTGCAGCGGCAGTACGGCGAAGTTACGGTGAATGCCAAAGCGACGATTTTTAAAAAAATCAAGCTGCGCACGCATGAAAATATCGGCTCGGGTCCGATTCATCTGCCGGAGGAGGAGCTGCATACAAGCTCCTATTGGTTTACATTCTCGGAGAAGCTGACGGAATCGATGTCCGCAAACGATGTCCAATACGCGCTGCTGGGCATTGCGAACGTGCTTGTACATATCGCGCCGCTGTATTTAATGTGCGATCCGCTCGACATCCGTGTCGTGCCGCAGGTGAAAGCGGTGCATAACAAGCTGCCGACCGTATTTTTTTATGACCGTTATCCGGGCGGGGTCGGCTTAAGCGAACGGTTGTACGAGGTGCACGGGAAGCTGTTGGATCAGGCGTCGCGGATCATCTCGGAATGCGGCTGCATTAGCGGTTGCCCGGCGTGTGTAGGGCCGATCGAAGAAGTCGGACTGACGGGCAAGCAATTGGCGCTGAAGCTGATGGCCAGGCTGGAGGGAGCGGGATGAGCGGATTAAGGGAACGGCTGCAACGGTTGAAAAAGAACGACGAACCTGCGCCATCCAAGCCGGTAGAACCGGAGAACGGCGAATGGGATGCGCTTGATGCGCGTCTGGAGCACAATGAGTGGGGTTCGTTTATCATACGCCGGAAGGTGTATCCGTCACAGCACAAACATGGCATGTTTGAGTTACACGAGCTGTTTGGTCAAGCGGGGGCGCTTGCTGCGCTGCAAGAGACGGCCCATGAGGCCCGGAAAAGCTTGAAAAAAACAGCCGCCGCCAAACGCTCCCCGCTGCGCCCCGCCGCCAGGATGAAATCGGCTTCGCTGCCGGTGCTTGAGCATCACGAGCAGCTGCTTTTTTTCGATACCGAAACGACGGGGCTGGGGATTGGTGCGGGCAATGTGCCTTTTATGACCGGAATCGGATACTACGAAGGAGATTTGTTTATCGTCGAGCAGATGTTCATCCGTAATCCCGCCGAAGAGCTGGCGATGCTGGCGCATCTGAACGAACGTCTGCAGCGGCACACCCATCTTGTGTCTTATAACGGAAAATCGTTTGATTGGCCGATTGTCAAAAACCGGTTTATTTTGAACCGTCTTGCGCTGAAAGACGAAACGCTTGCTCATCTCGACTATTTGCATCCGTCGCGCAGCTTATGGAAGCACACGCTGCCGACATGCCGATTGGGACAAGTGGAAGAGGACCGGCTTGGATTTAAACGGCTGGACGATGTGCCGGGTTCTTTGGCGCCGACCTTGTATTTCCAATATTTGGCGGAAGGTGACCCGTTGAAGATGCTAGGCGTGTTTGTTCATAACGAGCTCGATATTTTATCGCTGGCGGGATTGTCCGTTTATTTGTCGCATGCGCTGCAAGGGAAACTTGACCCGGACACGCTAACGATGGAAGAGCAGTTCCGAACAGCTTTGTGGCTGGAGAAATACGGCTTGCGTCAAGGCGCGGATCATATGCTGGAACGGCTGCTCGGAGCCGGCGCGGAGGAAACGGGCGATTATTTGCTGCCGCTGGCCCAGCTTTATAAAAAAAGAGGGGACGCTGCAGCTTCCGCGGCATTATGGCAGAAGTACGTAGATTTGCGCGGCAACCGGGCAACGGCTTCGATGGAGCCGTTTATCGAGTTGGCGATGCATTACGAGCATCGGGAGAAAGATTATGCGCTGGCGCTCCATTATGCCGAAGAAGGGCTGAACAAGGCATGGAAGCGGAGGGCGCTCAAGCGTATGGGGACAAGTCAAGAGCAGGAGCGGGAAGAGCAGTTGCTGCGGGATTTCGAAAAAAGAATCGACCGTCTCCGGAAGAAGGTGTCCGCCGTCAAGCGGGCTCCCAAACCGGCCAAACTGCGGCCTGTTGAAATGCATCGCCAAACCGCCAGCGCGGTGCCGGGCGAAGCCGCGGGTTCTTCGCAAGCTGAGCGCAAATCGCGCAAAATCAGGCCCGAATATGCCATGGACAGTTTGCTTCCGTTATAACCTGCCAAACGAGGGAATAATTTTACCTCAAAATTGGCAATATGGAAATAACAAGTCATTGTGGAGGGAAACGATGCCTGAACTGCCGGAGATGGAAACGTATAAAAGACTGCTTAGCCCGCGAGTTGTCGGGAAGCTGATTACTGCCGTTCAAGTGGAGCGCGAAAAGTCGCTGAACGTGCCCGCTGCGCTGTTCGAGCGCGAAGTGACGGGGCAAGCGATTGTCCGGATCGAACGGAGAGCCAAACATCTGCTGTTCCATCTGTCGTCGTCCAAGGTGCTGCTGCTGCACTTGATGCTGGGCGGCTCGATGTTTTACGGGACAAGCGAGCAAAAACCGAACAGGACCGCACAGGTTACGCTGCAATTTGGAGCAAATCATCTGTACTTTATCGGGCTTCGCTTAGGATATCTTCATCTGCACGATCCGGCCGAGGCGGAGCAACTGCTGCGCAAGCTGGGTCCCGAGCCGCTGGAGCCGGATTTTACGCTGAGGGCGTTTGCCGAAACGTTGGAGCCGCGCAGAGGAAACTTAAAGGTTACGCTTGTCGACCAAGCGGTATTTTCCGGGATCGGCAACTGTTACTCCGACGAAATCTGTTTTGAAGCGGGCCTGCTTCCATCGCGTTTGGTCGGCAGCTTGTCCGGGGACGAGTTGGAACGTTTGTACCATGCGATGCATAAAGTGCTTCAAGAGGCCATCCGCTACGGAGGTTATATGGACATGCCGCTTTATGCCGGAGACGAGCTGACGGGATCGTTCGACAGCCGCTGCCTTGTGTATGACCGGGAAGGCGAACCTTGCGCCCGCTGCGGACAGCCGCTTGAACGCCGCGAATTGTCTTCGAAAAAATGTTTTTATTGCACAAACTGCCAGCACTAGAGTTTTGGGCTTACGAAGCGAATTTCACGTTGTAACATTTTTAGGAGGGTGCGTTATGCGGGTAGGCTGCCATATCAGCATACGGGGAGGCTATTTGGAGGCCGCCAAGACGGCTTTGCGGATCGGCGCGCAGTCGTTTCAGTATTTCCCGAAAAATCCGCGAAGCTTATCCGTGAAAGCGTTTAACCGCGGCGATGCCGAAAGCTGCGCGTTGTTTTGCAAGGAACATCGGCTGGCTTCGATTGCGCATACGCCGTACCCAACCAACTTAGCCGCTGATGAACCGGGGCTGCGCGAAGCGACCCGGCTTTCGCTGTTGAACGATTTGGAAATCGCGGAAGCATGCGGTTCGGTCGGCATTATCGTCCATTTTGGAAAATATAAAGGCACGGATGCGTTACAAGGCTACAAAAATATTATACAATTACTTAATGACGTAACCGCCGGGTGGAATGGCAGGACACTTCTGCTTATTGAAAATCAGGCGGGTGAAGGAACTTTCATGGGGACGACATTCGAAGAGCATATGCAGATCAGAAGCCTGGTGAATGAACCGGAGAAGGTGGGCTTTTGTCTGGATACGTGCCATGCGTTCGCCAGCGGGTTATGGCGCGGGGACAATTGGCGCGATGTCGCGGCCAAGGGAGCTGCTCTTGGCTACTTTAGCCATCTGAAGGCGGTTCATCTGAACGACTCCCAGTATGGCACCGGTTCCCACAAGGACCGGCACGCGGGCATTGGCCAAGGTGCCATCGGTTTGCAGCATATGGCGCAATTTCTGCAGTCGGACCGGATCGCAAGCGGGCTTCCCGTTGTGCTGGAAACGCCTGTTCCGCGGGGCGGAACGCATGCGGAGGAGATCGCACTTGTGCGAAAGCTGGCGGAAATACCGCATCCATGAAGGAGTAACATTACATACGAATGGGAGAGGGACCGATGATTGAACTTAACGGCATTCATTTTATTCGCGAAGAACGCCATATTTTAAAAGATGTGAATGTAACGGTATCTCCAGGAGAGCATTGGGTCATTCTAGGCCGCAACGGCTCAGGTAAAACGACGCTGCTTGAGTTGATTACCGCGTATCAGTTTCCGAGCAAAGGAAAGGTGCATGTGCTCGGCAATACGTACGGGCAGGTCGATATCCGCGAGGTGCGTAAGCAAATCGGCTATATCAGCCAATCGCTGTTCGAAAAAATGACGCTGCGCGATCCGGTTTGGGAAGTAGTGGCAACCGGCGAGTACAGCTTTTTGCGTTTTTATCAGGAAATTCCCGAAGAAGTGAAAGCTAAGGCGATTTCCATGCTGGAGCGGGTCAATTTGGCCCATGTGCAGAACCAAACGCTGGGAACGTTGTCGCAAGGCGAACGGAAAAAAATTATGCTGGCCCGCGCGCTCATGCAAAGTCCGCAAATTTTAATTATGGATGAGCCGTGTTCCGGCCTTGATCTATACGAACGCGAGAAATTACTTCATGACATTAATGAATTGCAATCGCAAAAAATTTGCGTCATTTATGTGACCCACCATATCGAAGAAATTATGCCGATGTTTACTCATGTGCTGCTGATCGAACAAGGCGAGGTAATCGCCGCCGGTCCGAAACACGAAGTGGTGACGCCGGAGCATTTATACCAGGCTTTCCAAGTGAAGCTGGATATCGACTGGCATCTCGACAGGCCTTGGATCAAGGTGCAATAAGCAATAAAGCAGCAGCGGCTGAATTGAAGGAGAAATCATGGATAGTTTGAAACATACGGAGCCGGATCAAGGCACCACATTTATCGGCACGTCGAATCACGGCTTTGGCACGCAAGCGCAGGAAGAACTGCGCCGATTGTTCCCTAAAGCAGCGTTTACGACGATTGTGCCGACCGAAATTTATATGTTCACCGTGCCGGAGAGCAAGAAGACCGTTACGGATCATATAAAGCTAAACGAGCCGGTTTTTGTCAGACATATACAGCCGGTGGATGCGCAGTTCGAGCTTGACGGCACGGCAGCGGACTTGTCCAAGCTGCAGGAAACGGTACGTTCGCAGCTGCATATCCCGCAGGGCTTCAAAATAGCCGTTCAGGCGCGCAAGCTGGACGGGGCCTCCTTGGCGTACACGCCGTTTAACTGCAAAGAAGCCATCGACGAAGTGATTGTCCGCGAGTGCAAGTCCGAGCCTGTCGTAAAGGACCCGGACTTTATTGTTTCGGTTTTTTTAACGGACCGGGCAGCTTACGTCGGAGTTTCGGCGCCGGAGGATAACTTGTCCGATTGGGCGGGCGGCGCCATTCGTTTTCAAAAAGAAGAAGGCCAAATATCGCGGGCCAAGTTCAAGCTGCTTGAAGCGGAGCGCCGCTTCGGCCTTGATTACAGCCGGTATCGCACGGCTTTGGACATTGGAGCCGCACCGGGCGGCTGGACCTCGCTGCTGCTCGAACGAGGCTGCAGCGTAACGGCCGTGGACCCGGCTCGCCTTGACGCACAACTGCTAAAGCACCCGAAGCTGACGTACCTGGCGAAAAATGCCGGAGACGTTACGTTTAAACAGGATGCTTTCGAGCTGCTTGTGTGTGATATGAGCTGGAGTCCGCGGCAAATGGCGCAACTGGTAAAGCAGCTGTTATATGCTTTGAAATCCGGCGGCACGGCGATTATCACGATCAAGCTGATGCATAAGAAAGCTTTCCAAACGATGCGCGACATCGTGGAGGCACTGTCACCGGAATTGCAGCTGCAGCAGGCGAAACAGCTGTTTCACAACCGTGAGGAGCTGACGATGTTTTTCATAAAGCTGTAGAAAGGGACTGGTGTGGAACGTATGGACCCGAAGACGAGATGGGAGCAAATATACGCCGGGCTTTCGATTGGGATTCCTGTATACGACGACTGGCTGGAAAAACACCAAAGTTTGCTGCGTCTGTCGGCGGATCTTCCGGTTATCGATCTTGGCTGCGGTTACGGCTGCGATACGCTGTATTTGGTTGAACGAGGCTACCGGGTGATCGCCTGCGATTTTTCCCAAGAAGCGCTCAAAAAAATAGCCGATTATATCCCGGAAGCGGCAACGCTGCAGCTGGATTTGCGCGAATCACTTCCTTTTGCGGATGGCAGCGCGATGGTGATCGTCGCCGATTTGAGCCTCCACTATTTTAGCTGGGCGGACACGCAGCGGATTGTGAGTGAAATCGGCAGGGTGCTGCAGCCTGGCGGCGTGCTGTTGTGCCGGGTTAACTCGGTCGGCGACGTGCTGTTCGGGGCCGGTCAAGGCAAGATGATCGAACCTGACTATTACGAGACGGAAGCGGGAAATAAACGATTTTTTACTAAGGAAAGTCTGGAATTATTGTTTCAACAATGGGATATTGAGTATATGCAAGAGGCGGAAATGCACCGATACGGCAAAAAGAAACTGCTGTGGGAGGCGGTATTCCGCAAACTATAAAAAAACGAGGAGGAGCAGTTATGCAGCAAATCGTTGAAAGTTACGCCAAAGGTTACGAACTGCTGACGGCGGCGCTGGAAGGCGCATCTGCCGAGCTGATGAACTTCAAGCCCGGTCCGGAGAAATGGAGCATTAAGGAAGTGATCGTACACGTCTGCGATGCCGAGATGGTAGCGATTTACCGGATGAAAAAAGTGATCTCCGAAGAAAATCCGCTGCTTTTCAAATTCGATCCCGATGCCTGGGCATCCAGGCAGGATTACGTGTCGCTGGATCACGAGGCTTACTTGCAGCTGTTTCGCTCCTTGAGAGCTTCGATGGTGCCGGTATTGTCGGCTTTAAAGCCGGAGGACTGGGAACGGACCGGGGTTCATAATGTAACCGGCAAACAGACGCTTCACGATATTGTCAAAATGTTTGTCGGTCATGTGGACCGGCATATTGCGCAAATTGAACGCAACAAAAAGGCGTTTGCCGACACGTTTGCTTAACCGGTTCACTTTCGAAGCTTACACAATGGACAAATCGATGTAAAATACAGTTGATTTCATAACGAGTCATGGTATAATATGGGTAATAATTTTATATTGACCGGACAAGCGGAAGCACCGCTGACGAATGAGTTTGATCGTCAGCGGTGCTTTTTGTTTTGTCCGGTAATTTTTTAATAAAGGAGGGAACATCTTGCTGCTCGTTTTAATGGATGAGGACCCGGAGTACATTGGCATGGTTTCCGCATATGTCCGCACCACGGAGCATATTGAACGCTTCGAGATGAAGTCGTACACGAGCCGTGAGCAAGGTTTTGCGTTTTTGCAGCAGGTGCGGGAGCCGTATTTGCTGCTGGTAACTAATGCATTTTTTCCGCTGCCGGAATGGGCGTTTCAACATTCACGAGGTTATCTGCTGCTGCTCAGCGATTCACCGGCTGTCTCCGAAGTGCTGGAATTTCCGATTTTATTTAAATATCAGCCGTTACATGCATTGTTTGCGCAAATCATCGCACACTACAACGCTTATTGCGCCGGTTCGCTGCTGCGGGGGCGGCATGAAGCAGAGGTAATTGCCGTATACTCAGCGTCGGGCGGCACGGGGAAAACCGTTTTTTCGCTGAATCTGGCCAAGCAGTCGGCTTTTCTTGGCCAAGACGCGTTTTATTTGAATCTGGAGTGGCTGAACTCGGCTTCGTGTGTGCTGCCGCAAACGGGAAACGATACGTTTGCCCGGGTGATATATTATGCCAAATCCAATCCCAAGCAGCTCCCGGCCAAAATCGGACAGCTCATTCATTACCATCCGACATATAAGTTCAGTTATTTCGAACCGCTTGCGTGTATTGACGAAGCGGATGAGATGACCAAAGATGACGTTTCCGCCATTCTTGATGCGGTATTGTCGCTGGGCAGTTTTAAACGGATTGTCATCGACTTGGATTCGAATCTCCATCCGCGTATGGTCTCGGCGTTGGAACGCTGCCATACGTTGTATTGGCTTATCGTAGACGATCCGCAGCATGTATCCAAAGCGGAAATGCTGCTGAACCGCTTGCGCCAGAAACATTCGCTGCTGCGTCCGGATGTATTGTCGAAGGCCCGGCTGATCGTGAACAAACATACCGGGACAACAGTGCATGCGATGGATGCGCTGGGACTGCACTTGGCCGAACCGCTGCCGTACATTCCCCAGTGGAAATCGCTTCATAAAGCGGATCAGCTGCTGCACGCTTCCGATTTTCAAGATCAGGTGATGAAACTGCTGAAAGAAGAGGACAGCGGCTCCGCGGTAAAACACGGTGTTTGAGCTGGAGTCGGCCGCAGCCGGATTAAAGGCGGACATTGCCGAGCGGATCGATTTTTCCCAATCGATTTCCGACGACGATTTGCTTGTGTTGATTGAAGACGCGGTTTTCGCGCGTGCGGACAAAGCTGTTTTAACCGCGACGCAAAAACGCCGGCTTATTCAGCGGGTCTATCACTCTTTTCGCGGTTATGATGTGCTGCAGCCGCTGATCGACGATCCAACGATCACGGAGATTATGGTGAACAGCCATGAAGAAATTTTTATCGAGCGGGAAGGGCAAGTAAGTTTATGTCCCGTCCGTTTTGAAAGCAAGGAAAAGCTGGAGGACGTCATTCAAGCGATTGTGGCAAAAGTAAACCGTGTCGTCAATGAAGCAAGTCCGATCGTAGATGCCAGACTGAAGGACGGCTCGCGCGTTAATGTTGTGCTGCCGCCAATCGCCTTGAAAGGACCGGCGATGACGATTCGTAAATTTCCCGAGCAGCCCTTAACGATGGAAGGGCTTGTCCGAAGAGGGGCGATTAGCGAAGAAGCGGTCCGCTTTCTGGAGACGCTGGTACGGGCGAAATACAACATTTTCATCAGCGGCGGGACGGGATCGGGGAAAACGACGTTTTTAAACGCGCTTTCCCAGTGCATTCCACCCGATGAGCGGGTCATTACAATCGAAGATTCCGCCGAGCTGCAGCTAAAGACGGTGCCCAATCTGATCAGTCTGGAAACAAGAAATGCCAACACGGAAGGCCGGGGCGAGATGCCGATGCGGGAGCTGATCAAGTCGTCGCTGCGGATGCGGCCGAATCGGATTATCGTTGGCGAGGTGCGCGGCGCCGAGGCGCTTGACATGCTGCAGGCGATGAATACGGGGCATGACGGTTCTTTATCCACGGGGCATGCCAATTCCGCGGCAGATATGATGAGCCGGCTGGAGACGATGGTGCTGAGCGGTATTGGGCTTGATGTCGGGGTCATCCGGAAGCAAATTTTCTCTGCCATTGACATATTGGTTCATTTAAGCAGGCTGCGGGACAAGTCGCGCAAAGTGATGGAAATCAGCGAAATCGCCGGTGTGGCGGATGGAGAGATGGTGCTTAATCCGCTGTTTCGTTTCATGGAAACCGCGGATTCAAGCGGAGGCAGGGTGTCCGGAAAGCTGATGCCTACGGGCAATCGGCTGCAGCGGACATTTAAGCTGCAGTTGGCCGGGCTCTCGCCCGATATCTGAAAGCCGAGACATGTACTAGGCGACGCAGTAACGCATTTGGAAAGGAGTGTTTACCATACAAGAGAAAAGCCGGCATCCGCTTGATTATTCAGTGTATGTGATGTCTGTTAAGGAAAAGGTGTGGACGATCGCGGTTACGGCAGCGATGCTCGCTTGTATCGGGGTGGTGTTTTATAAAAGCATTTGGGCCTCGCTGCTCATCGCTGCCATCAGTCTGGCGTATCCCAAACTGCGGGCCAAGGAATTGGCGGTTAGGCGCAAGCAGCATTTAAACATCCAATTCAAGCAGGCGTTGTCTTCCATCTCCTCTTCGCTTGGCGCCGGGAAATCGGTGGAAATGTCGTTCCGCGAAGCGGTAGACGATTTGAAGCTGCTGTATCCCGATCCGAACACACATATTATCCGCGAACTGGAATGGATTCAGCATAAGCTTGAGAGCGGCGTGACGATTGAGGCGGCGTTAAGCGATTTCAGTCTGCGTGCGGGAACCGACGATATCGGCAATTTCGTCGATGTGTTTGTCACATGCAAACGGACGGGAGGCAATCTGGTACAGGTTATCCGCCGTACGGCTACGATTATTCAAGAAAAGCTGGAAATTCAGCAGGAAATTGGCGTCATGATATCCCAGAAAAGATTCGAATCGCGTATGCTGACCTTTGCTCCGCTTGCCGTGATCGGCTTGCTCGCATTTTCTTCGCCGGACTATATGGAGCCGCTGTATCACGGCTTTGGGATTGTGATTATGTCCGGATGTTTGCTTGTGCTGATCGCTTGTTTTTTCATCACCAAACGGATTATGGACATTAAGGTGTGACGCTATGGTGACGGTGTATGTGTTTTTGTTCGAAGTAGCCGTATTGGCCGTCTTATATGCGCTGGGAAGGAGGAGGTACACGCCGATTGCCGCAGATAGCAAAAAGGAAATGAAGTTAAGTGCGCTCGGGCCGATTTCCATGTATATCATCGAAACGTTGAGGTTGGCCGAGCGAATGCCGGAGCTGATTGCCAAAGTGCAGTTTACGTTAGCCGGGCTGTACGGCCGGAAGCAGGCGATGTTTCGCACCAAGCTGTTTTTAACCGATTTGATGAGTTTATGCCTGCTTGTCGTTGTATTGGCTACTTTAGCCGGGTATGCGGCAGGCGACGACCCTTATTTTATTTTGTACGGGGTGGCGATCGCCATCATGCTGCCGCCGCTTCAGTATAAGGAACTGCAAAATAAACTGGCGCGAAAAAAACGCGACATGCTGATCGAGCTGCCTGAGATTTTGAACCGCATCACATTGCTGCTTGGCGCCGGAGAAACGCTGCAGCGCGCGATCATACGTTGTGTCGAAGCAAGAAGGGATTCGCTGGACAGCCCGCTGATGCAGGAGCTTGCCCTTATGTCGCGCGAACTGCAAATGAATGCCTCCTTCGGCAAGTCGCTTGAAGATTTCAGCAAAAGGTGCGGTTTGCAGGAAATATCGGTATTTACAACGACGGTGCTGCTGCATTATAAACGGGGCGGCGACGATTTGATGCTGGCTTTAAAGGAGCTGTCCGCGGCATTATGGGATAAACGAAAATCGGTAGCCCGTACGCTGGGGGAAGAAGCGGCTTCGAAGATGGTATTTCCGATGGTGCTGATTTTTTTTGTAGTGATGGTTGTTGTAGGCGCCCCGGCTTTATTTATGATGGGCAGCCCTTAATATGAGGAAACGGAAGGGGATAACAAGATGAAGATGTTAGTTCAATTCGGCAGAAAACTTTGGAAAGACGAGGATGGTCTGGGCACTTTGGAAATTTTGCTCATTGTCGCCGTGCTTGTCATTATCGCGATCATGTTCCGCAAATGGATTATTCATTATATCGAGGAATTGTTCGGCCAATCCAACAACGAGTTAAAGGATGCAGGGAAGGCCAGCGAAGCTTGCAGAACAAATCCGGCTTCTTGCGGTACGGCTTCGCCATAAAACGAACAATGAAAAACTTGTTCAGGAAAGAAACCGGCACCTTCAGTATCGAAGCTACTTTAACGTTTCCGCTGATTGTGCTGCTTACGTTTTCCGTCGTATTTGCCTGCCTGTTTTTTTATCAAAAGGTGACGGTTTACCACACGGCTTCCGTCGCCGTACAGCGCGCCGCATTTGTTTGGGATAACAGCGCCAAAGACCCGGTCACCGGGCAGTTTGACGTTCAGCATAACGACGGCTTGTATTGGCGGTTATTTCAAGACGACGCATTGGATATATTCAAGCTGATGTTTGGGGTCAAAAAAGCGGAGGTTACTTTGCCGGCTTCATCAAACGCTGGTTCAACCGGAGTGGCTGCTAAAAAACTGCTGACGGTATCCGGCGGCATGGCCCCTTCGGTGACCGGGCAGCTGATCTACACGAACCGGCTGCTGCTGCGGACGGTGGAAGCGCATCTAAGCCAGCCCTTTCGCGCCCCCGCGCAAGTGCAGGGCTGGCTGCATCTTCACCGCGTGACGGCGGAAGAAGCTGCTTATGTCGTCGAACCGGTCGAACTGATTCGCACGGTTGATTTAATCCGCACCTTTATACAAGAAGTCAAAGGGCTGATTAGCCCGAAAGCGGCGGCGGAGCTGCTGCAGGAGCCTGGGAAACTGGAACAGCAAGCTCCTGTTTTCAGCAGCCATGAGCAAGCTGCGGCCTATTTGCGCAAGCTCGTCACCGGCACGGAGCAAAAAATCATTATTGCCGCCGCACCGGAACGGGTTCGTTTGGTAGACGCATTGGATGCGAATGGAATCGCCCATCAAGCCTATTATTCATTTACGGAAAAACAGCTGCTGGAGGAGCAGTTGGTCAAAGATGTGGACATGTTGAAACAAGGCAAAGTGCAAGGTGTGGTGTGGCATTTTTTTAAACAAAAAAGTAAAGATAAGGTCTTAATTTCAGACTCGCTGCGCAGCGAGCTGCTCAAGAAAGGGATCAGCGTGGTCATTCATGAGTGAGGCTGAATGCGGCACTTTGCATTTTTGGCAAAAAGGAAGGAGGCGGAGGCACCTGCTGCTGCGGCTTGTGTTTGACGAAAAGGGAACTGTTTCGCTTTATCTCATTTTGATCATTGTACCGATCTTTTTATTTTGTACGGTGTTCATCGATTATGCCCGCGTCAAAGCGGCGGAGAAGGAATCCGAACAGGCAGTGAAAACGGCGCTGCGGTCCACTTTATCGGCTTTTAGCGTGCCGCTCCATGATTATGGGCTGTACGCGCTGGATCCATCGCTTGCAGATAGCTCGGAAATTTACAGGAAGACGCTGGAAAACAATTTATCCGGTCAACTCGAAACAAGCTCTTTTCGGTATATCGATACAAGGCTTGCCGACGGCAGCGATCGGCTGCTTCCGATGTATTCGCTGGCCAATCATCAAGTGCTCAGGCAGCAAATTCTCGAAGAAATGAAGTACCGCGCGCCGATCATATTTGGTTTGGAGCTCAAGGATAAGTTCATGTCGTCCGGCATCTCCTCCAAGCTTCAGAGCACGGTACAATTCGCGGATCATGCCCAAAAAGTCGAGCAACTGCTTGATGAACGCGACGAGGCTCTGGACGAAGCGTGGAGTTATTTTGAAAAAATGCATCTGAAAGCCGGGACGGACTATCCTTTCTATGAAACCAATCTGAATGCTCTTCATGAGCTGAGCGGCAAAGTCGGCATTCATACGGCGGATGAGGTCAGGAAAACGATTGCCGACGGCAAGCAGCAGTTGGAACGGCTCAAGGATCAAATCGAAGGCATCGACGATTCGATTAATTCCTTGGCTCGCGCCGGTGCAGCTTATGAGGCATTCCAGTCATTGCTGGAAACGCGCGGCAAGTTATCTGCGCAAGTGAGCGAGCTGTCGGCCAAAATCACCGAATGGGAGCAGCTTTTAAAGGATGTGCTGGAATATGTGAAGCTGCTGGCGGCTTTAAAACTGAAATCGGCAAGCGATTATACGGTATTGGCGGGATATTTGGAGGATTATAACACAGCGTTAAACAAGGCCAAACGCGCCAATGAAGCGCTGAATGCCGAACTGAAGCTGGTCGCTTCCGAGCAGTCGGGCGGCTCGATGGCTTCCAATGAAGTGTTTAAGAGCATTTACACCATTTCGCCGCAAGATTTGGACGATTACGCCAGTCAGACGGCAGCCGTTGCCGCGTTATTTGGCGGGCTTAAAAGTCAACTGCAGGCGGTTGTATTTTTTACGGCTGAGAACTATACAAGCACATCAGGTGCGAACAGCCAATATTACACATCCGCCAATGCGCTTTATGGGCAGCAAAATGGGAAAGAAACCGCCCGCAACCGGAATAAAGGTGCCGTCTCCAGCGGGAAAAAAGAGCAGCGCAATAAAGCGCATCCGGCGCTGGATCAAGCGGTCAAAGCGATGGGCGGCTGCAGCGTGCTGGCCCCGGATGCTCTGGGTACGGTCTATAACGAATTGCAGCGCAATTACGGCGCTTATATGGACACCAATAAAGCGATGCCCGGCGTTGACGCGGTGGGGGGCATGAAATTCGACAAACTGGACAATGCCGGGACCGGAGCTTTGGCGCTGATTGATAAACTGGGAGAACTGCTGGTATCCGCCCGGGATTATATGTTTATCAACGAATATGCTCTCGATAAATTCAATTATCGCACGTTTGGTATCGAGAAAGACCAAGCCGGCAATATCAAGCCAAGCCGCAGCTTATCCGATCCGTCATCACATGCGCTGCCAAGCCAGGAGGCGGAATATGTGATATATGGCTCAAGTTCGTGTGCGGGCAATTACGGCAGGGCGTACGCGGAGCTTTTTGCAATCCGTCTTGCGATTGGCACGATGGAAGCATTAACCGATCCTGCGATCGAAGCGCTTAACTTGGGATCGCCTGTGCTGGTACTGTTGGCGGCGCTAGCCGAAGGCGCAGTAAAAGCGGCCCTGGATATGGTGAAGCTGCTGGATGGCGAAACGGTTCCTTTGTCGAATAAATTCACCAAAAATATAACGCTGACCTATAAAGATTACTTGCGCTTATTTTTACTGCTTCACGGTTCGGAGCAAGAGAAGATGGCGCGTATGCAAGCTCTAATCCAGCAAAATACAGGGGATGATTTAAAGAAAAAAACGACCTATGTGCAGGGTTCGGCAACAACGACCGTAAGGCTTTGGTTTATTCCGGGTTTGATGCAGATGGTCAAATCCATTGGCGTCCATGACTGCACTCCGGCGGGAAACCGTTGTGAAATAACGAAGACGGCTTATATGGCTTATTAATTTCAGGGGGCGTCTGATGAGACACGCAAAGAGGCTATGCCGTACTAGGCGCAGTACGAGATTGCTGAAGCGCCAAGATGGCAGCATTGTGCTGGAGGCGGCGCTTGTTTTACCGTTATTTGTTTCTTTTGTCATCGCCATCATTGCGTTTATTCAAATTGCCGTCACGGAAATGGCCGTGCAATCGGCAGTGTCCGAAACGACCAAGCTCATTGCTACGGGTATGTACCCGGTCGATCTGCTGTACCGGGAAGCAAAAACGCAATGGACGCAAAGCAAGCCGTATGCCGCTTACAGCAGCGTGCTTGATAAAATCACGGGTTTTCGTTCCAAGGTGGAAACAGCGGAAACTTTTGTGGATGATTATGCGGCATTTATACCCGATCCCGTGGTGAGCATCGTGGAATGGGAAAAGGAGAAACGCGAGCATGTGGAAACGATGGCTCAAGACAAGGCCGAAGAATATGTAACCAGCATATATAAACCGCTCCTCAACCAGGCGTTTACGGCTGTTGTATCGGCAAGCGTCAATAAGACGGTTCTCGACCCGGCGCGCTTGCGGGTTGTTGAGGTGACGCTGCCGAATTTGGAGTCAAAAGATGAGGCGGTAATCAGCATCGAAGCGGAGTATGAGCTGAATTTGCTGATTCCTTTTTACCACAAAACGGTTCATATCCGCAAAAAGGCGTATGAACGGGCTTGGGTCGGCGCAGCTTAACCCATCCGGAAAGGAGAAGGGCGGTGGTTTATACGGTTTTGTTTGCATTTTTGACAGGGGCGTGCTTCACGGATTTAAGACGAAACGTGATTCCAAATTGGCTTACTATGTCCGGGGCTGCTGCGGGACTGTCGCTTCATTTACTGCTGCACGGCTGGGAAGGTTTGGTATATGCCGCATGCGGGCTGGCCGCGGGATTTGGGTGTTTGCTTGTGTTGTATATGCTTAAAGCGCTTGGAGCGGGGGACGTCAAGTTGTTTGCGGCAATCGGAGCGATTGCCGGGACGGAGTTTGTGCTCAGCTGCTTAGTGTACTCGATCCTTTATGCGGGCGTTTCAGGTTTGCTGCTTTTTATGTGGCGCAGACAAATCATCGAAACATGGAGGGAAAGTTTGCTGCTGCTCTTTAATATACGGACGGAACGCATCGGCAAAGCATGGGAGGAATATGCCGCATCCGATAACCGCATCCGCTTTCCGTTTATGATCGCCGTCGCACCGGGAGCGCTGACTGCGGCGTTTTTCTGGATACCGTGAGCAGGATTTGGGTAACACCGGCACAATTCCAAGCAAACCTTATGTTATGGATTACGAAGTTCGCTTTCCTGCGGAAAATTCAAAACTGCGGAAAGCTTAAAGCGAATGCCCGCGATACTTTTTTTTGGCTACACGAAAAAATGTTTAGGAGGTAACTATCGTGAATACGGCTCTGCATGGATTAAAGGTCGATTATGTAAACCGTCACGGGCATTTTCTGGTGCTTTCCGGCGAGCCTGCATTGACGGAAGCGGATATGTCGGCCATTCCGCTGCATATGCTGAGGTCCAATGATATTCCCGGCCTGCTGCCCGTAACAATAGAGGAGCTGAATGGACAGATTACGCTCTATTATCCGGTTTCGGGAAAAAAGCCGTTGTCCCAGGTGATGCGGCAATCGAATCTCCGTTTTTCCCGGTATGTACAGATCATGCTGCATATCTTAAACATGCTGGACGAAAGCAAAACCTACATGTTATTCGAACGCCAATATGTGCTTAACGCGGATTACATTTTTGTCGGAGAGTCGGGCGATCTTAGCGATTTGTACGTCGTGTATATCCCCGTTGTCGCGTTGAAGGATAAAAAGCCGGTAGAAACCGAGCTGCAGCAGTTGGCCGCCACATTGCTGCGAAAAACGGACAGGCTGGACGGGATTCATGCCCACAAATTGACTTCTTATTTGCTGGAAGATCATTTTCAAGCCCCCGGTTTCAAAAAAATGCTGCTTGAGCAGGTGCTGGAGGAACGGCCGGAAAAACCGCCCGTCGCGCAATTCTCTTCACAAGAGTTCGCGGGTGGGCGCGAACCTTCGTTTTCAGGATTAAGCGCAATAAGCGCTGCCGCGCCGTCCGTATCGTCCGACATATTTGCGAATCTGCCAAAGGTAGCAGCGTCAAAATCGGATATCTCGCCGCCATTTATTCCACCGCCGCAGCCACCGGACGTTCACTCGGCAAAACAGCTTGCGGCAGAAGCTCCAGTCGCTGCCGCCGGCAGTCCGCTGAATCTGCGAATCCCGATACTTGTTTCGGGCGGCTTAGGTTCCGCCATCGTCTGGAAATGGTACATGGATCGTCCGCAGGGGAACGCGCTATATGTTGCGGCAGGCGCTACAGCGGTGATCACTGCCGCTGTCATAGGACTGTTGTTATTTTTTAAAAAACGGCGTTCCAGGGGAAAAAACAACCAGCCTCAGCATGATGCTTTTTCTGGCGGGCTTAGTTTGAATACAACAGATCCTGCCTCAGCGTTTCCGCCGGCCCGATTGACCCAATCGGCAAATCCCTTCAGTGCCGCCGGGATTGGACCAGCGAATGTAAGGCCGTCGTCGGCATCCCCGAGGAACAATGCTTCGTCAGGCGTCTGGCCCGGGTTTCCGGCAGATATGGCTGACATCGGTCCGGGTGCGTCCGCCAGGAACGCAGAGCAGTATACAACGCTGCTCGCTGCGCCCGCAGATGCCACCGTGCTGCTGGATGGCGGCCATCCGCAGGGCCGCTCGGGGGCGTATTTGCTGGAACAGGACAAGTCCGGTGCAACGAAACGGATTGCCGTTTCGGCAGAGCCTTTTGTCATTGGAAGAGGGGGGACGGAGGCGGGAGTGCAGCATACGCAAGAAGTGGCCGGCGTATCGCGGCAGCATGTGGAAATCGGAAAAAGTGACGGGGAATATACCGTCAAAGATTTAGGCTCCAAAAACGGGACTGTGCTTAATGGTCAGCAGATGATTCCTTTTAAGGTGTATTCTTTGCGGGAAGGTGATATATTTAAAGTAGTACAAACGGAATATACGTTTAAAATGGGGTTGTAACCATGAAAAAGACGGTTGCCGTCAATTGGCAGTACGGCACTTTTACACATTCAGGCTGGTATCAGGCTGATAATGAAGACCGGTCGCTGCTGCGCATCGGCACATCGGAGCAAGGGGATCCTTACGCCGTGGCGATCATTGCCGACGGTATGGGGGGCTACGGCTCAGGCGCCGAAGCGAGCGAATTGGCACTGACGATGACCAAGGAATGGATGGATCATGTGCTGCCGATCGTTTTTGCCAAAGAAAACCCGCTGGATGAGCTTGATCACATCCTGGGGCTGCTCTTTCATCGCATTAACGAGCATCTCGTGCAGACAGGCGTAAATAACGAAAGCAAGCTGGGTACGACGTTATCCATATTGATTTTATACAAGGAAGTATATTTGCTGCATCATACCGGCGATTGCCGGATTTACTACCGCAAGCAAACCGGCCGGATCCAGCAGTTGACCGAAGACCAGACCTGGGTGGCGGAACAGGTAAGGCTTAAAAAGCTGTCTCCGCTGCAAGCGGTTAAACACCCTAACCGCAGCGTGCTGCTGCATTGTCTTGGCATTAATCCGCAGCTGTCGGTTTTCCGGAAGAAAGGTTATTACGATCCTTATTCGTTGTTTATGTTGTGTAGCGACGGGTTGTATACCCGTTTTCGCGAAGATGAGCTTGACCGGCTGTTATTGATCGTCGGACGCGGACAGCTTGATCTGCCGGACATTTGCAGCGAGCTTGTCAATCAGGCGCTCAGCCGGGGGGCCAACGACAACTTGACGGTAATGCTGCTCAGGCCGATGACGGTATACAGCACGGAAAAAGAGCGGCTTGTCAGGCAGCTAAACAGCTTCTACCGGGAGAAGCTGCCGGAAACGGGCAAAAAGATGGCCAGCGACTTAAACGAATGGGTCCGCAAGTGGCGCAAATAAATATAAAATAATTAGCCTATTTCCCACTTCCGCTGCAGGATGATATAATATACTGTCGCATTTTGTATATTATCATGAATGGCAGGAGACTTGGGGTTTCATGAGTTTATTAACTGTAGAAGAAGTAAGTCACACATTCGGAGACCGTGTTCTCTTTAAAAATGTTTCGTTCCGCCTGCTTGCAGGCGAACATGTCGGTTTGGTCGGAGCCAACGGGGTTGGCAAATCGACATTGATGAATATTTTGACCGGCAAGCTGCTTAAGGATTCGGGCAAGGTGGAATGGACGCCCCGGATCCGTTACGGCTATCTTGACCAGCACTCGGTGCTGACGCCGGGTAAAACGATCCGCGATATCCTGCGGGATGCGTTCCTTCCGCTGTTTGAGCTGGAGAAGGAAATGATGCAAATTACCGATAAGATGGGCGAAGCGGACCCGGACGAATTGGAGTTGCTGCTGGAGCAGATGGGCGAAATCCAGGATCAGCTGGAAAACAGCGGTTTTTACATGCTCGATGTGAAAGTGGAGGAGATGGCGAACGGTCTTGGCATTGACGCCATCGGTCTGGACCGTGACGTCGCATCGCTTAGCGGCGGCCAAAGAACCAAAGTGCTGCTTGCCAAGTTGCTGCTGGAGAAGCCGACCGTGCTGCTGCTCGACGAGCCGACCAACTACCTTGACGTTGAGCATATCGCATGGCTGACCACCTATTTGCAGGAATATCCGTATGCGTTTATGCTGATTTCCCATGATACGGAATTTATGAACAAGGTGGTTAATGTCGTTTACCATCTGGAGTTCAGCAAGCTGAACCGATATACGGCCAACTACGAGAAATTCCTGATGATGGCCGATATCAATAAACAGCAGCACATCGACGCTTACGAGAAGCAGCAGGAATATATCAAGAAAACGGAAGACTTCATTCAGCGCAATAAGGCCAGAGCTTCGACCTCCGGCCGCGCGAAGAGCCGCCTGAAGCAGCTGGATCGGGTCGAGCGGATCGACCGTCCGGAAACGGCGCCGAAGCCGACGTTTATATTCAAGGAATCCAGAGCAAGCGGCAAGCTGGTGTTCGAAGGCGAAAATCTCGAAATTGGCTACAATTCGGTGCTTTTGCCTAAAATGGATATTAAGATCGAACGTGGCGAAAAAATCGCCATTGTCGGTTGCAACGGCGTCGGCAAATCGACGCTGCTGAAAACGATGCTTGGCAAAATCGAGCCTTTCGGCGGCAAAACGTACCGCGGCGATTTTCTGTACCCGGCGTATTTTGAGCAGGAAGCCAAAGCTCCGAATATAACGCCCATTGACGATGTATGGAACGAGTTCTCGACGATGAACCAGAATGAAGTGCGCGGCGCTCTTGCCCGCTGCGGTTTGAAGAACGAGCACATCACACGCCAAATGAGCATGCTGAGCGGCGGCGAGCAGGCCAAAGTGCGTCTGTGCAAGCTGCTGATGCGGGAAAGCAACTGGATTGCGTTCGACGAACCTACGAACCATTTGGACGTTGTCGCCAAAGAAGAGCTGAAACGTGCGCTGCAGGAGTACAAAGGCACTATCGTGCTTGTGTGCCATGAACCGGATTTTTACGAGGATTGGGTTACCAAGGTGTGGAACGTGGAAGAATGGGCTGCGGCAAGCAAGGTGCGCTCGTAGTTTTATGGAAAGAGGAACGCAGGTTCGTTCCGTCGTAACGTTTGAATGAGCAAAACCTACCCGAAAGCAGGTTTTGCCACCATAAACCACATCATCAAAAACAATAAAAGTAAATATAAGTACAATGACCGTGCCAGCTTCCGCACCAATGGTTCACGGTCGGTCACCGCAAGTTCGCTGCTGCGCAGCTTGCGGATGGTCGGGGAGAACGCGCGGGCAAAAAAATAAAGCGACGTTGCCAAAACGATCCAGGTGGCAAGGATCCATGATGTTGTCCAAGGCCAACTGCCGAGCCACATCAGCAGCAGTCCGGTTGCGATCAGCACATGTCCGGAGTGTTTGGACAATTGAACTGCAAAGCGGAACGAGTCCAGGTGTACCTGCAGCTCCGCGTCGGCGGCCTTGCGGATTTTGCCGAGCAGCGGGATCAGCAGGAAAAAAGGTCCGATCGCCACGACAGTGCTGACGATATGCAAATATACCAATGTCACATACATGCGGCTTTTTCACTCCTCGCCGTGTTACAATAAACAGTGTAGGCTCCGGACGCGCCGGGTCTACACTGTTTACTCTTTTTGTTGCCTAGAATCATATGTGCAGCGCATTTCCATGCTGAATGAAGCTGTGGCTGCGTTGTTCCTGCCGGCACACGGTCAAATCGCTTTAAATTCGTGTACCCATACTTGCATTTGCGGCAGCCAAGGCATTCCGGCATGCATCGATAAGATGTAGTTTTTGTACGCTTCCAAATCGGCAAAACCTTCACTTTGCACGTGTTCGTCGCTAAGTTCGCCGAGGGATTGCCGGTATACGCGGGTGACCTCGAATTGTTTGCCGCTTAACTCCATAATTTCGCCGGGGTCGGCGTAACGCCCGTTGCGGCGGGTAGCGGTTTTGCTGCCGGCCAGCACCTTGGCAATGTCGTCTTCTTTGGTAACCAGACGATCAATGGAGCATGTTTTGGGTGGTAAAGCTTCTGTCATACAGGTTCCTCCTGTTTCTTGAGTGTAGTCCATTTCGTAGACTACCCCATTTTTCGGTAAAAATCAAACAAGGAGTGGGTTTAAGTTGAACTACAGTTTCAATCGAAGGTATATGTTGGAGCTGCTTGAAACCCTGCTGTTAACGCCAAGTCCGAGCGGGTATTGTCATCACATTATGAGCAAAGTGGAGGCGGAAGCGGGAAAACTCGGCTTCGTCATGACATACACCAACAAAGGCAACGGGATCATTACCGTCCCAGGACTGAACCAGGACCGCGTGATAGGATTGTCGGCTCACGTCGATACATTAGGCGCCATGGTCCGCTCTATCAAGGAAACCGGCAAGCTGCGGTTTACCCCTGTGGGCGGTTATATGATGGGCGCTATAGAAAATGAATACTGCCAGATACATACGCGGGATGGGCGTGTCTACGACGGCACCATCCTAACGACGAAGCCGTCGGTGCACGTGTTCACGGATGCTAGAGAGCTGAAGCGGGAAGAAGCCGTGATGGAAATTCGCCTCGATGAGCCGGTAACGTCAAAAGCGGAAGTGGAGCGGCTTGGCATTGGCGTGGGCGACTTTGTTTCTTTTGACCCGCGGGCGCAAATCAAAGCGAATGGATTCGTCAAATCGCGCCATCTCGACGATAAAGCGAGTGTCGCCGCGTTATTCGGACTGCTGGAGCTGATCGCGCGCGAACGTCTGGTTCCGCAGCATACGCTGAAGTTTGTCATCACCACATACGAGGAGGTCGGTCACGGGGCGGCTTATTTGCCGGACGATATGACCGAGCTGATTGCCGTTGACATGGGGGCGATCGGCGACGATCTAAGCTGCACCGAATTCGACGTATCGATATGCGCCAAGGATTCGTCAGGCCCCTATGACTATGGAATGACCTCAAAGCTCATTGAACTGGCCAAACGAGAAGGGCTCAGCTACGCCGTCGACATCTATCCTCAGTACGGCTCCGATGCTTCAGCGGCGCTGCGAGGCGGGCAAAATATCCGCGCCGCGCTGGTCGGACCGGGCGTTCATTCCTCGCATGGCATGGAACGCACGCATGTGCAGGCCATTGAGCATACCGCCGCGCTGCTAGCGGCGTATATCATGGAGCCTTAAACCAAATCGAGAAGCAAGAGAAAGGTCGGTACGGCATACGATGCAAATATTATCCGCAGAACAAATACATAAAAGCTACGGCGAAAAGGTGCTGTTCGACGACATCACGTTTGGCGTCAACGAAAAGGAGCGGATCGGTTTAATCGGTGTCAATGGCACCGGCAAATCGACGCTGCTGCAAATATTGGCGGGAATCGAAACGGCCGATTCCGGCAAGCTGCTGCATGCCAACCATTTCCGGGTCGAATATTTGCCGCAAAATCCCGAGTTTGATCCGCTCTCTACCGTAATGGATCAGGTGTTTTACGGAGATAGTCCGCTCATGAAGACTCTTCGCGAATACGAAGCGGCGCTGCAGGCGCTAGAAGCGGATCCGCACGATGAGCGAAAGCAGAACGCGCTGTTCAAGGCCCAGCAGATGATGGATACAACCGATGCATGGGAAGCGAGCACAACGGCCAAAACGGTGCTGACCCAGCTCGGCATCCGCGACTTCGACAAGCCGGTCTACCTGCTGTCCGGCGGACAGCGCAAACGGGTGGCGATGGCGCGGGTGCTGATCCAGCCTGCGGACCTGCTCATTTTGGACGAACCGACAAACCATATCGACAACGAAACGGTCGAATGGCTGGAGCAATTTTTGTCCAAGTGGAAAGGCGCGCTGCTGCTGGTGACGCATGACCGCTATTTTCTCGATCGGGTGACCAACCGGATCATAGAGCTGGACCATGGCAAGCTGTACAGCTATGAAGGCAATTATGCAGCATATTTGGAGAAAAAGGCCGACCGCATGGAACGCGAAGCCGCGATGGAGGATAAACGGCAAAATTTGCTGCGGCGCGAGCTGGCCTGGCTGCGCCGTGGCGCCAAAGCGCGGACAACCAAGCAAAAGGCGCGCATCGACCGGGCGAATGAACTGATGGAGCGCAAGGTCGACGGTCCTGCGGATAAGCTGGATATCGCCTTGGGCGCAAGCCGGCTGGGCAAGAAGGTCATTGAACTGGAGCATGTCTCGAAAACGTTCGAAGATCGTCCTTTGGTGCGGGATCTCAGTTATATCGTCATGCCGGACGACAGACTGGGCATCATCGGACCGAACGGCAGCGGCAAGTCGACGCTGCTGAATATGATCGCAGGCCGAATAACGCCTGACGAAGGTACGATCGAGACGGGGACAACGGTCAAAATCGCCTATTACACCCAAGAAAGCGCCGAGATGAACGAATCGCTGCGGGTGATCGAATATATCAAAGAAGCAGCCGAGGTCGTGCGGACGGCAAACGGAGAATCCATTACGGCGGCGCAAATGCTGGAGCGTTTCCTGTTCCCTCCGAATCAGCAGTGGACGCCTATAGCCAAGCTGTCGGGCGGCGAACGCCGCAGATTGTACTTGCTGCGGACGCTGATGGGCGGCCCCAATGTGCTGCTGCTCGACGAACCGACAAACGATCTCGATATTCAGACGCTGACCATCTTGGAGGACTACCTCGAATCGTTCCCCGGCGCGGTGATCACCGTATCCCATGACCGTTATTTTCTCGATAAAACGGCGGAGCGGCTGTTTGCTTTTGAGCAGGGGGCATTGCGGCGCTTCGAGGGCAGCTACAGCGAATATTTGGAGCAGCGGCAGCTGGAGCAAGCGGAGGAAGAAAGCGAACGCAAGCGGCAAGCCGCCGCAAAGTCGAATGTAGCGGCTGCCGGAGCCGGAGCAGCGCAAGCACCCGGCCAAGCGGCGGAAGGCAGTGCCGGCAAAAACGCGCGGCCGCTGCGCAAGCTTTCTTTTAAAGATCAGAAAGATTGGGATGAGATCGAAGGAAAAATCGCCGACCTGGAGCAGCGTCTCGAGCAGGTGAAAATGGATATCGGGCAGGCGGGCAGCGATGTCGGCAAGGTGCAGCAGCTGTACGCTGAAGAGCAGTCGCTGACGGAGCAGCTGGAGCAGGCAATGGACCGCTGGGCGGAGCTGTCCGAGCTGGTGGAGGAAATCGAGCGCAACCGCTAAGGGAGTGCCCCCGGAGATGCGGTTTTCGCAGCCCATGGGCATTTTTCCTAGATTTATGCTATAATGTTGATCGGTATGGGAAAAATCCAGAAAGTAGGTCGTTTTTGTTATGATTACCGTTACTAATGTATCCTTACGATATGGCAAGCGGGCTTTGTTTGAAGACGTTAATATTAAATTTACGCCGGGCAACTGCTACGGCTTGATCGGAGCGAACGGAGCCGGGAAGTCGACGTTTCTGAAAATTATGTCCGGCGAGCTGGAGCCTAACAAAGGCGAAGTAAGCATTACGCCGGGTGAGCGCCTGGCGGTGCTGAAGCAGAACCATTTTGAATACGATGAAGTGGAAGTGCTGAAAACGGTTGTAATGGGCCACCAGAAGCTGTTTTCGATTATGCAGGAAAAAGACGCGTTGTATGCGAAGCCGGACTTCTCCGAAGACGACGGCATGCGCGCGGCGGAACTGGAAGGCGAATTCCAGGAGCTGGACGGCTGGCAAGCGGAGTCGGACGCGGCGGAGCTGCTGATTGGTCTTGGCATTCCAACCTCCCTGCACGATGTAAAAATGAAAGAGCTGAGCGGCAATGAGAAAGTTCGCGTATTGCTTGCGCAAGCGCTGTTCGGCACACCGAACAATCTGCTGCTTGACGAACCTACGAACCATTTGGACATCGAATCGATCAATTGGCTGATCCATTTCCTCAGCAGATTCGAAGGCACCGTCATCGTCGTATCCCATGACCGTCACTTCCTGAACCAGGTTTGTACGCACATTGCGGATATCGACTTCGGCAAAATCCAAATGTATGTCGGCAACTACGACTTCTGGTACGAGTCCAGCCAACTGGCGCTGAAGCTCGTTAGAGAGCAAAATAAGAAAACGGAAGAAAAACGCAAGGAATTGGAGGCGTTTATTCAGCGATTCAGCGCCAACGCATCCAAGTCCAAGCAGGCGACTTCCCGTAAGAAGACGTTGGAGAAGCTTACGCTTGAAGATATTAAACCGTCGACGCGGAAATATCCGTTTATTAAGTTTACGCCGGAACGCGAAGCGGGCAAACAGCTGCTTACTGTGAACGGGCTGAGCAAAACCATCGATGGCGAAGTGGTATTCAAGGACCTGAGCTTTATTATCAATAAAGGCGACAAAATCGCGCTGGTCGGTCCGAACGGCAACGCCAAAACTACGCTGTTCCGCGTCCTGATGGGTGAAGTGGAAGCCGACGCAGGCGAATTCAGTTGGGGCATCACGACAACGCAAGCTTATTTTCCGAAGGACAACTCGGATTATTTCAACACCGATATGAATCTTGTGGATTGGCTGCGCCAATACTCGAAGGATCAGGACGAATCGTATCTTCGCGGTTTCTTGGGCCGGATGCTGTTCTCGGGGGAAGAGGCGCTGAAGAAAGCAAGCGTGTTGTCCGGGGGAGAGAAAGTCCGCTGCATGTTGTCCAAAATGATGATGAGCGGAGCGAACGTGCTGCTGCTTGACGAGCCGACGAACCACTTGGATCTTGAATCGATTACGGCGCTGAACAACGGCATGATCGATTTTGACGGCACGATGCTGTTTGTATCCCATGACCATCAGTTCATCCAAACGGTGGCCAATCGGATTATGGAAATTACGCCGAACGGCATCATCGATAAAGTGATCACTTATGACGAGTATTTGGAGAACGATGACATACAGAAGCAGCGCGAAAAGCTGTACGTTTAAGTTGACACATGACTTGCCTTGTCCGATAAGAAAAGCTTCTGATCGCAGCCTTTCCGATGAAGGACATTCGTGCCTTAGCGGAAGCTTTTCTTGCAATATCAGAAAGGTGAACCTGCGGTTCAAATATATCTTTCTGATATTAAAAAAACAAAGGATGAGCCTGTAAAGCGGGGCTCATCCTTGTTTTGCATATTCGAGCTGCATGCCCGGCAAGAAAAAATCTGACGGTCAGCTGCCTCCGGTTCTGCGGCGTTGATTGTTCGGTTTTTTATTGTTCTGGCTTTTCATTACGGCGCTGTTGCCGCCTCTTTGTTTGCCATCCGCTTTATCGTTAGCCTGGTCTTGTTTTTTTTGCGCCAGCTTTTGCTTCATCGCTTCAGCCAAGCTGATTTTGCGGGGCTCTTCGGCGGAGCCGGCGGGTTCGTTTGTTTCGTTGGACATCAACGGACACCTTCCTTAAATTGTTGGTACTTGTGGTTATGTACATGCCTATTGTACAAGTTCGCGGCCTTTCAAGCAATGCGAAGTTTGATTTTTTGCGGGTCCGGTAAAAGGAGGCTGATGAATTGTTTGATCCGACGGTTTACGATAATTTAAAAGTAGTGCTGGAGGGGGCTTTATACGACCTCGATTTGGCCGGGCAGCTCGAGATTATAGGCCGCTCCGACCGGGTAGAGCTGTCGACCATGTCGCGTTTTTTTCAGCTCGATTGCAAGGTGAAACCTGATGGGATCGCTGTCGCTTCGGTATCGCTGGATGCGGGACTTGCCGATCTTGCCGCGGAAATACTGGAGCAGGAAGGTAAGCAGCCGGGCTGCCACTGTTATATTACGTTTCAAATTCCCGTCGATGAGCCGCTGGCGGCCGCGGAGGCGGTCAAAACGCAAATCCGTGAAATTTGGGGGGAGCGCCCGCTGCTGAAAATGACGGTGAGTTACAGCCCCGATACGGAGCAGCCTGACTTTATGCTGCTGGCTTCGATGCATTTCGGAAGAAAGCTGGATGAAGGTCAGATGGAGGATATTCCCAGTATGATCGATCACGTCGCTTTGACTTTACAGACACTGGACGGCTACATCGGACAGCGGGGCTGATTTTTTTCAAGAAGGGGTTCGTGTGATGCGCAAGCTGATCGAATGCACGGAACGCGAGTTGCTGCAAGCCTTGGAGAGCGGAGAGAGCAGGACGGTTTTCTTCTATACGCCGTTTTGCGGCACATGCAAGCTGACGGAGCGCATGCTGGACATTATATTGCAGATGGAGCCGCCGCGCGAAATATGGAAGTGTAATGTCAATTTCAGTCCGCAATTATGCCGCGAGTGGCAAATTGCCAGCGTGCCTTGTCTATTACAAATCGTAAACGGGGAGCCCGGCGGGAGGTTATACCGGGTTCAGTCCGTCGACGCATTATATGCTTGGCTGGAAGCCGCATCATTCGGCAATAAACGATAAGAGGCAGTTCAAAAAGTCGACTTTAAGGGAGTGTATACATATGAACGCAACGTACCAGATCGGAGACCTCGTAACGGCATCGTACAAAACCGGCGGGTATATCGGCGAAATCGCCGAAGCGCCGTCCGTGCATAAAGCAGCCGTTCGGATACTGGCGGTGATCAAGCACCCGACGCAAGGCGATCTTCATCATCCGATGGATGCCGATGTGCCGTTTTTCCATCAGCGCCGGGCGCTCAGCTTTCAGGAAATCGCCTTAATGCCCCTGCACACCATTGAACCGTATTCGGGAGAAGTGCCGGAATATAAGCAATCGCTGCGACAGGCGCTGCAGGCGGATATCGAGCAACTGCAAGCCCAAAACAACCGCTTTTCCCAGCGTTGTCTGGAAGAGCTGCGGTTGTTGGAGCAGGAATACTCGCTATAGGAGCAATGGCGGCGAGACGACTTAATAGCGGCGAATTTGCTCGGTGTATCCCGCGTAATTACGGCTGATTTCCTCCAAGGAGTCGCCGCCGAACTTGTCAAGAAAAGCGCAGGCCACTTCCCAGGCGACGACGCTTTCCATCACGACGGCGGCAGCGGGCACGGCACAGCTGTCGGAGCGCTCGATTTGCGCGGTGAAGCGCTCCTTGGTGGCGATATCGACGCTGTGCAGCGGTTTGTACAGCGTAGGAATCGGCTTCATGACCGCACGCGCGACAATCGGCTCGCCGGTCGTCATGCCTCCTTCGAAGCCCCCGGCGCGGTTGCTGGCCCGGCGGAAGCCGTTGTCCGCGCTGTACACGATTTCATCGTGCACCTGCGAACCGCGCCTTGACGCCGCTTCGAAGCCGATGCCGAACTCTACGCCTTTAAACGCCTGAATGGACATGACGGCATGCGCGATCCTTGCGTCCAACTTGCGGTCCCATTGGACATGACTGCCGAGTCCCGCGGGACAGCCGTCAACGGCGACTTCGATCAAGCCTCCGACGGAATCGCCGGAGGCTTTGATTTCGTCGATATGGCGCATCATATATTCCTCGCTGTTCGGGTCTGCCACCCGCAGCGGGGAGCGCTCGGTGACCTGCATTAACTGCTCCGCCGGCAGTTCGGAGCGAACCGCTGTGATCTCGCCGATCCGCAGCACCTGGCTGGCCAGCCGGATGCCGAAGTGAGCGAGAAGCCGTTTGGCCACAGCGCCGCAAGCGACACGGATTGCCGTTTCCCGGGCGCTGGAGCGCTCCAAAATATTGCGCAAATCCGACTGATTGTATTTCAACCCCCCGTTCAGGTCGGCATGGCCGGGACGCGGACGTGTTACCGTACGCTTGGCGGCTTCCTCCGCGTTCACCGGTTCCGCACCCATCACGCCTTGCCAATGGGTCCAGTCCTTGTTTTCTACGACAAGCGCGATGGGAGCGCCGGTCGTCCGTCCATGGCGGACACCTGCGGCCAGCCGTACCCGGTCCGTCTCGATTTGCATGCGCCGACCTCTGCCGTATCCGGACTGTCTGCGGATAAGTTCCGCGTCGATATCCTCTGCGGTCAGAAGCACATTGCTGGGCATTCCTTCAATAATCGCAGTCAGCTGCGGGCCATGCGATTCTCCTGCGGTTAACATTCTCATTGCTCATCACACCTTATTTAAGATTAGTTTGATTATATAGGCGGCAAGTAGTATAAATGAAATAAATAGTTTCGATATTCACCATAGATAGGGGCTATATTTCAAGCCGATGCAAAGTATGGATTTATATCGCATTTTTTATTACGTCGCCCGTTCGGGGAGCATATCCGGTGCCGCGCACGAGTTGTTTTTGACCCAACCCAGCATCAGCTACGCGATCAAGCAGCTGGAGCAGAAGCTGGAGCTGCAGCTCCTGCACCGCAGCTCGAAGGGCGTTACGCTGACCGGCGAAGGGGAAATGCTGTTTGCTTATGTACGTGACGCATACGAAACGTTGCAGGCAGCCGAGCAGAAAATCGCCGAGCTTAAACGGCTGGATACCGGCGAATTAAAGCTGGGGGTCAGCGGCTCGCTTGTCCGTTACTTTTTGCTGCCTTATTTGGAGGCATTCCACCGCCAATTCCCGCACATTCAGCTGCGGCTTGTTCACGGCAGAACGCCGGACCTCGCCCGCAAGCTGCACGAGGGAGCGATTGATGTAGGGATCGTACATTTGCCGCTTGAAGACGACAAATTGTCGGTAAGCCCGCTGCGCCAAATCCAGGACTGCTTTATCGCCGGGGGAGATTTCAGCAGCTTGACCGCGATGGAAATGCCGCTGCGCGACTTGCTGGAGCTGCCGCTCATCCTGCTTTCGGCGGAAAGCAGGATGAGCGCTTTTTTGGCGAATCTGGCCGCCGCTCACGGCACCACCTTGCATCCTGCGATGGAACTGGGCAGCGTCGATTTGTGCGTCGAATTCGCCAGACTTGGTTTTGGCATCGCTTTTGTGCCGGAGCTTGCCGCGGAGTCCGAGCTGCAATCCGGCCGCATTGTGCGTCTGCGGACTCAAGAAACGGTTCCGCCGCGGCATATCGGAATCGCTGCGGTCAAGAACGCGCCTCTGCCCCGGGTCGCGCAAAAGTTTATGGAATTGCTGGCGTCCGGGCAGGAAATGGACCTTGACGAGTCTAATAATACATAGTCTGCATTGTTACGAAGGGGAGAAGTGAATCGGCATGCTTTTCGTATGGATCGGCCTATGGACGGTCGGCCTGCTGCTCATCCTAACGGATCCGAAACGGTCCACGACACGCTGGATCAGCAGCATTGCTTTTACCGGTGGGTCGGGAGGATTGTCGGCCGTGCTCGGCGACAGCATCATTCCTTACTTGGCGGCCCATGCAGGGTACACAGAACAAACGCTGCACATATGGCAGCTTATCGAGATTGCGCTTTCGAAGGTTTGTTATTATGGCTTGCCTTATACGTTTCTGATGTTTACTTTGGTTTATTATCCGCAGCCAATACCACGCAAGCTTCTGACTGCCGCCCCTTATGCGCTGCTTGCGCCGATTGCGGTTTCATTTGCTTTTCAGCCGAAGGATACGGCGCCGATTCCATACAGCTACGTTATGTTATGGACGACGCCTTATATTTTGCTTGGCGTTGCGCTGCTGGCGGTTGCCGCTTTTCGCGAGCGCAACACGTATTTGCGGCTCAACCGGATGCTGACGATGATTGCCGCTGCGCCAACGCTGATGTTCGCGATGTTTACGATGTATATTTTACCGGCGTATTACGGCGTTTATGATTTTTGGCGTTACAACCTTTGGGTAATTATTTTTACGCTTGCCGTCATTTTGGTATCAAGTCTCCGGTATGGATTTATGGGATTGCAAATTTCGATTCAAAACCAGAAACGCGATTATACGCTGCGGGCGATTACGTCCGGGACGGCGATTTTGAACCACGCGATCAAAAATGACGTAGGCAAAATCAAGCTGTTCAGCCAAAAGCTGAAAATGGATGCGCGGGCGTCAGGCAATGTTTCGGCAGAAGCGGATATTGAAGTGATTATGTCGGCGACACAGCATATTTATGAAATGATGTCGCGGATTCAAGGACAAACGCAAGAGGTGGATCTGCAGCTGGAAGAACACCGGTTGGATGCGATTATCCGCGATACGTTATCCGCGCTGGAACCTGAATTTTCCGCAGGGCAAGTTGAAGTTGCCGCAGACTTGCGTTACGAGAAGCCGTTTGTGTGCGATAGCGCGCAGCTGACCGAGGTGTTCACGAATTTGTTCACCAACGCGGCGGAAGCGATGCCCGGCGGGGGAAAGCTGCACGTGAAATTGTTCGAGACGAAACGGACGATCGTGGCCGAGGTGCAGGATACCGGGGCGGGTATGGATAAAAAGCAGCTGAAGCGTGTTTTTGACCCTTTTTATACGACCAAGGCGGGGAAGAAATTAAACTTCGGTCTGGGATTGTCCTATTGTTATCATGTGATTCAAAAACATAAAGGCAGGATGAATATCGACAGTAAGCCGGGAAAAGGCACAACGGTTTATATTAGTTTTTCCAAACGGCATCACGCGTTAAAATGATGAAAAAGTAAAGGCGGGAGCGGATGGACTACATACGGGTCGTAATTGTGGAGGACGATGCGGATTGGCTGCGCGGGCTAACCGCTTATTTGTCCGCGCAGGAGGATCTGCACATTGCCGGCACGGCGGAAAACGGCGGGCAAGCCGTAGAGCTGATGGAGCGTATCGCTGCGGACGTCGTGCTGATGGATATGATGATGGCGGGCAGCCCGGAAGGCTTGTGGGCGACAGCGGAGATCGCTCAATGCACCGATGCGAAGGTGATCATGTTATCTTCGATGGAGGATCAAGAGCTGATCTTTCAGGCATTTCAGGCGGGAGCGGTGGATTATATCGTCAAATCGAACTTTGAAGAGATTCCCGAGGCCGTCAGAGGGGCTTATCGCAACCGCAGTGCCATACACCCCAGCGTAGCCGAGAAAATGCGCCGGGAATTCCGCAGACTGAAAGCGTTGGAGCAAGAGGTGCGGGTCAAGGAGATGCGCAATTTGCTCACTCCGACCGAGCTGCAGGTGCTGGATTTGATTGAAAAAGGGCTCACCCAACCGCAAATCGCCGAGCAATTTTTCGTGTCGATCCGCACGGTGAAGGTGCATGTCGGCAACATCCTGCGCAAGCTGGAGAGCAAAAGCAGCAAGGAAGCGGCGCAAAAAGCCAAAGCGCTGGGCATTCTATAGGCCGCCAATTTGCATAGGGATAGGGCATATTTGCGCATAGCGATGCCAACGTTTCTTGTGATATATTGAAATCGTTGTTTTTATTAGGTAGTTCCAAATTAACATATCACCTACTAGCGGAGGCTGAATTTCTACATGGTCAATAATGAGCAGATCCGGTTTGGCATCATCGGAGCCGGCAACATTGCAGGCGTGCATATTCAAACGCTGGCGCATATACCCGAAGCCGCGATTACGGCAATTACGGACGTCTATCAGCCGCTTGCCGAGCAGCGGGCGCGGGAACACGGCATCCCCGTTGTCCATCCGTCCTACGAAAAGCTGCTGGAAGACCCGGATGTCGACGCAGTCATTGTTGCTGTGCCTAACAAATATCATGCAACGATCGCGGTTGCCGCATTGCAGGCGGGAAAACATGTGCTGCTGGAGAAACCGATGGCGCTGAACGCCGCGGAAGCTAAGAAGATTTTGCTAACGCACCGCCAGACGAATTTGACGCTGATGATGGCGCATCAACAACGCTGGGAATGGTCATCCTTACAAGTGAAAGAACAGGTCGACAAAGGCGCGCTTGGACATATTTACAATGCCAAGACCGGCTGGATGCGGCGCAAAGGCATTCCCGGCTGGGGAACCTGGTTTACCCGGATGGACCAATCGGGAGGCGGGCCTCTGATTGATCTCGGCGTGCATATGATCGATTTGTCCTTGCATTTGATGGGCAATCCGAAGCCGCTTACCGTGTTCGGCACAACATTTGCCGAGTTTGGACCGAAAAAACGCGGAATCGGCACATGGGGCACCCCGAACTGGGAAGGTTTTTACGATGTGGAGGATTTGTCAACAGCCTTAATTAAATGCGACAACGGCAGCACGTTGTCTTTGGATGTAAGCTGGGCGGCTCATGCGGAATATATGGACGGTAAACCTTTCGTATATTTGATGGGCTCGGAAGGCGGCGCTTCGCTGCGTGATGCGAAGGGGATGTTGTTCAGCGAGGTCGACGACCAGAAACACGAAGTGCAGCTGGCTGTGCCGGAGAACGACGAAGGCTCGCGAGTGCGGATGGCGCGTCATTTTATCGAATGTGTAAGAGAAGGCAAAGAACCGCTCACTTCGGCCTTGTCGGGTTATACGAACAGCCTGATCCTTGAGGCAATTTACGAATCGTCCCGCACCGGAGCGGCCGTTACGCTGGAGTGGGATATCTAGGTCATGGAACTGCTGGAGCTTAATTTGCAATTATTCAGTATTATTGGCACTGTGGCATTTGCGGTCAGCGGCGCGGTTGTCGCTATGGAAGAGGAATACGACATCCTTGGCGTATTCGTGCTGGGACTTGTTACTGCGTTTGGCGGCGGCGTCATTCGTAATTTATTGATCGGTGTGCCTGTGACAACGCTGTGGGAGCAAGGGCTGTTTCTGAAAACAGCGCTTATTTCCACAGCCCTTGTGTTTTTTCTGCCTGTCAGCTGGATTAACCGGTGGAAATCGTGGGAAGCGTTATTTGATGCGATTGGTTTGGCGGCCTTTTCCATTCAAGGGGCTCTGTACGCCGTCAATATGCATCATCCGCTGAGTGCGGTCATCGTGGCGGCCGTAATGACGGGCATCGGCGGCGGCATCATTCGCGACGTGCTGGCCGGCCGTAAACCGCTTGTGCTGCGCGATGAAATTTATGCCGTATGGGGCATGCTGGCCGGCCTGGCCATCGGTCTGGGCTGGTTCCAAGGGTATATGCCTCTGTTAGTGCTGTTCGCGTGGATCGTGCTGCTTCGAATGCTTTCGGTTTACTTCAAATGGAGACTGCCGCGGCGCTCGTTAAAATCGGACCAAGCGCTGCCGCAGCTGGCCGTATTCCGCAGAAAGAAGGAGGAAAACGTATGAGCGGATCATTTCAACAAATGAAACGGGTGCCTTCGGCTTTGCTGCAGGAAAGGCTGGAAACCGTCAAAGACCTGTCGGACGACGGCATGGAGATGTACGAGATCGCCAAAGACCGGGAAACAGGCGAGCATTACCTGCATTATTCGTATCTGCATAAGGATATCGCTCAAGGGGGAGCGGAAGAAATTTTCCATCAGCTGCAGCCGCTGGAAAGCGACGACGTGCTGGGGATTATGTTCAGCGGCCAGCCATATGATTATCCGGACAGCTGGGCAAAACCTTTTTTGCGCAATGGCCCTGACGGAGATTTTGTATGGTTCGATCCGGGCAACCCGAATGATGAGCAATCCAGCCTTGAACTGGGACAACAGCTCAGCGAACTGCTGATGCGCTTTAAGCAAGGAGGCGAGTTGGATCCCGAACAGGTGAGGATGCTGCTGAACGAGACCGACAAGCTTCGCAAAGACGACAACGAGAGCGGTAATAAGTAAAATTTAAAATAAACTGCAAATAGGACGCCTTCTCTTTTATATAAAAGGGAGGGCGTTGTTTTTTCTGCAAAAAAACCTATTGACACATAAATGAACATAACGTAATATACTTACATAAAGTAAGTAAATAATTTTAATTTTAAGGGAGTTGTTCGGTTATGGGTTTGAGTTTAGGGTTGTTAATTATTCGTCTTATTGTCGGTATTACGTTTGCGGGGCATGGCGCACAAAAGCTGTTTGGCTGGTTCGGCGGACCGGGGCTTAAAGGCACGGCAGGCTGGTTTGATTCGATTGGCATGAAACCGGGATATGCGCTTGCCGTACTTGCGGGCTTAAGCGAGCTGGTCGGGGGGCTGCTGTTTGCCGCAGGTGTCTTTACTTGGCTTGGCGCTGCTGCTATTATTGTGACGATGCTTATCGCGATCGTAAAAGTTCATGGCGCAAACGGCTATTGGATTACGAAAGGCGGCGCCGAATACAATGTCATGCTGATCGCTGTGGCACTGGGCGTTGCACTGATCGGTCCGGGAGCATACGTGCTGTTCTAATCTGGCTTCGTACACTTATATTATGAGCGGGTTAAGTACAAAATAATTGTTGCAAAGGGGAAGATCCTTATGATCCGAATGATTCGATCCAATGAACGCGGCGCGGCGAATCATGACTGGCTGCAAAGCCGGTTCAGTTTTTCTTTCGCCGAGTATTATGACCCGTCCAACCGCAATTTCGGCGCCTTGCGCGTTTTTAATGACGACACAATTCAGCCGGGTACCGGATTCGGTATGCACCCACATGCGGATATGGAAATTGTAACTTATGTGATCGAGGGCACTTTGGAGCATAAGGACAGTTTGGGCAATACGGGGCTTATCGAAGCCGGCGAAGTGCAGCGGATGACCGCCGGTACGGGGATCTTCCATTCGGAATACAATCATTCGCAAACAGAACCCGTGCATTTGCTGCAGCTGTGGTTTTTGCCGAAACATAAGGATCTCGAACCCTCGTGGGAGCAGATTAGATTTACGAAAGAGGAGCAGCGCAATGTGCTGCTGCCGGTCATATCGGGGACGCCGCAAGGCAAGACATTGTCCATCCATCAGGATATAACCCTATATATGTCGTCATTGGAACAGGGCAAATCCGTATCCCACCAACAGGGCGATATGCGCGGCATGTATGTGTTTGTCATCAAAGGCGCTTTGATGTTGGATGGCGAACATAAGCTGGAAGAAGGCGATACCGCTCGCATTACCCAGCAAAAAGAGTTGTCGATCCGCGCGGAAAGCGACTCCGAATTTATGCTGATTGATTTGTCGTAATCGAGAGCATCATCCAGAGCAGACTGAATTTCATTTCCCTCAGGAAATGGAAACGGTTTGCTCTTTGTTTGTGAAACCGGAAGATGCGGTTTCCTTTTGTGGAGAAATCAGAGAGGAAATATTTGCTCTGACCGTCCAATCCGGATAGAATACTAATGTATGAGGGTTATCTCACTTATCATCCATTCATAAGGAAGGACTATGACAAATGTACGGACCCCCACTTTCAAAAACAGCCCGCAAAATGATGCTGCTCGGCTCAGGCGAGCTGGGCAAAGAAGTCATCATCGAAGCGCAGCGGCTCGGCATTGAAACCATAGCCGTAGACCGGTACGCGCATGCGCCGGCCATGCAGGTGGCGCATCGTTCTTACGTTATCAATATGCTCGATGAAACCGAGCTGAGGGCATTGATCGAAACCGAGAAGCCCGATCTGATCGTGCCGGAGATCGAAGCGATTGCGACCCCCGAGCTTGTCCGGCTGGAGCAGGAAGGCTACCGGGTTATTCCGACGGCGACGGCGTCGCGGCTGACGATGGATCGTGAAGGCATCCGCCGGCTTGCTGCAGAAACGCTGGGGCTGCCGACGGCGAAATACGCCTTTGCCGACAGTTTGGACGAACTTCGGCAGGCTGTCGCTGAAATCGGCACGCCTTGCGTCATTAAACCGATCATGAGTTCCTCTGGCAAAGGGCAAAGCGTCTGCCGTACCCCGGACGATGTGGACACATGCTGGAGTTATGCGATGGAAGGCGGACGGGCCAAAAAATCGCGAGTTATCGTCGAAGAATTCATCCGCTTCGAATCGGAAATAACGCTGCTGACCGTTCGCTCCGTCTCCGGAACGACGTTCTGTGCGCCGATCGGACATGTTCAGAAGGACGGCGATTACATCGAGTCCTGGCAGCCGCATGAAATGTCCGAGAGCCAGATCGCTGATGCCCGGCACATCGCCAAAACGATTACCGACGCGCTTGGCGGAGCGGGGATCTACGGGGTAGAGCTGTTCCTTGGGCAAGATAAAGTGTATTTCAGCGAGGTATCGCCGCGTCCTCACGATACGGGGATGGTCACGATGGCTACGCAAGACTTGTCCGAGTTTGCGCTCCACGTGAGGGCCATCCTAGGGTTTCCCATTCCTACGGTCCGCTTGCTTACTCCCGGCGCCAGCCACACGTTAAAGGCATGGCGGGAAAGTGCGGATTTTGCCGTGGGCGGGCTCGAGAAGGCTTTAGCGGTGCCGAATACGCAAGTTCGCGTATTTGGCAAACCGGAGACAAAAGCAGGCCGCAGAATGGCCGTTGCCTTAAGCACGGCAGATACGGCCGAGGAGGCGCGCCGCCTTGCAGCGGAGGCTGCCGATGCGCTGACAATGGAATACCGCGGCTGACCATTGGCAGAATCAGCCAGACGAAGCTTGACGCGGGCCATGAAAATCGCTATGATTCTTGTATCGCATTTCGGATTTTTATCATGTAAAAGAGGTGTGCAATAAATGGCTTACCAACCGCAAGTTGTTGATGCGCGTGTTGTCAGCAACAACCCGAAGAACGGTTTGTTCGAAATTGTAGTTAAATTAAAAGATCGTACCGAATGCCGTCTGATGTATGACAAGGAAGCGAACGGCGGAGCAAAAGTCACGCATATTAACCGGCTGTATAAAGAGCCGTGCCCGATATGCCGCAAAGACTTTTTGTGCAATTGCATGTCCCGGTTCATCGACGATATTTCAGCGCAGGCGTTAGCGAAGACCGGTACTCCGGAATAAAGCGCGGCAAGAACCTCCCCAGCGTGTGAACGCACCTGCAGGGAGGTTTTTTTGCGTCTTCTGCAGCAGCGGCTATAAAAAGGGTTATGGGTGTTTGATGTCGAATGAACAAGAACGGCTAAAGTGCCACACTCAAACCCATTCCTATTTCCCGGAGTTTTTGAACATGAAGAAGTTGTTCTCCATTCGGCTCGGCAGTCTGCAAGCGAAGCTGCTTGTGTATTTGCTGCTTGTCGGCTCAATACCGCTTGTTTGCGCTACGGTGCTCTTTTACAAGCATTCCAACGAATACGCCGAACGTGAGCTGGCGGGACACGTCAAGATGGCTCATGAGCAAATGCTGCTTGGCGTAAAGCAAGCATTTGCCGAAGTGGATCGTATGACCCGATCGCTTGCAGGCGATTACGCCGTTCAACGTTACATGGAAACATCGCCGCTTCGCGAGTTGGATGAACGGGCGATGAAGGAATATATCGACGACAAGCTGCGTGAACTGCCCAGGCAGTTGAAGTATGTATCCGATTTATGTATTTCGATGACCGCGCCCGGCCTAATGTTATGCACGAATGAAAACGGTATGCTCCCGGACCTGGTGTCTCAGGCTCCGGAGACGCTGAACCGGAATGACCGGCTGATCGAACCTGTCGATGCCGGAGATCGCGATCATCCAAGTGATATGGTGAGATATACGATTCCGCTGCTCGACCGCAAAACAAATACATCAAAAGGCTACATCACGGTGCTGTTGAACATGAACCGGCTGATCTCGGCTGTGCAAGGCAAATGGACTGTGGACAGCCATGTTGTTTTTGACGCAAAAGGGAGCGTGATGTACCGGCAAACCGGCGATTCTGCCGAAACGGAGGCTGCCGCAGCGTTGGATTTTGGCCGCACAGAGCCATTTACGCTCGTTCGCGGAGAGACGATCATTTCTCAGAACAAGCTGGATGTCGACGGCGTCGATTGGTATTCCCGCATCCAGGTTCGCGGGCAATTTCCGTTCTCCGCATTCCGTTCGCTGCGGACCACGCTGATCATTATTTTTGCCAGCATGGCTGTCTTGTCTTTGCTTAGTTCTTTCATTTTCACCCGAATCGTAACCGGGCCGCTGCACCGTTTGCGCGGATTGATGAAACGTGCCGAACTCGGGGATCTGAAAGCATATTGGCTTGGCGGGGGCACCGGCGAGATGAACGATCTGGGGGAAAGCTACAACCAGATGCTCAACCGGCTGGAGGAACTGATCAAGCAAGTCAAACGCGAGGAATCGCTGAAGAAGGAAGCGGAAATCGACGCGCTGCAATATCAGCTGAATCCGCACTTTTTGTACAATACGCTGAATACGATCAAATGGGTGGCCAAGCTGCACAAAACGCCGCAAATATCCGAAGTTGTCAGCTCGCTTGTGCGGCTGCTGCAAGCGAGCCTTGGGAAAAAAGGAGATTTTCTGGAAATTCGCGAGGAAATCGGATTGATTCAAGACTATATGGAAATTCAACATTTCCGTTACGGCGATAAGGTCAAAATGTTTTATGAAATCGATCCGTTTGCCGCAAGCTGCCTGGTTCCAAGAATGATCCTGCAGCCGCTCGTGGAAAATGCGATCATTCACGGCATCGAACCGAGCGGACGCGAAGGAAAGATTCATATTAAAGCTTGGACGGAACGGGATCTTTTGTTTTGCCAAGTGGAGGACAACGGGACGGGCCTGACCGAGCAGACACGTGATATGCTGCGTGAAACACGCGAGCTGAAGGAGCGGATGAGCGGCATCGGATTGCGTCATATCCGCGAAAAAATCAAGCTGTATTACGGGGATGACGGCAAATTGTACGTGAACGGCAAGGAATCCGAAGGGACTACGGTGCGCCTCACGCTGCCGATCCATAGAAATGAGGGATGACAGATGAATGTGCTGATCGTTGACGATGAACCGATTGTCCGCACGGGGTTGTCGTCTTTTATCGAGTGGGAAAGGCATGGGTTGCGGCTGGCCGGTACGGCCAATGACGGCATGGATGCTTGGGAAAGGCTTCAACGCGAACCCGTGGATATCGTTGTGACCGATATTCTGATGCCGCGTATGGACGGGCTGGAGCTCGTCCGCAGATTGCACCAAGCTTCCGCGGATATGGCCGTCATCGTGCTCAGCTGCCTCGACGATTTTGTGTACGTTAAGCAGGCGATGAAGCTTGGTGCCAGAGATTACGTGCTGAAACCAACGATGGAGCCGGAGGAGCTTGTCGCCATCTTGCTTGAGGCGAAAAATGCGCTGGAGCTGGCCCGCCATGAAAAGGAGCAGCTTGCCGCATGGCGGAAGGAGCTGGAGATGAGCAAACTTTCGCAGCTCAGCATGAAACTGGAAAAATATATTTCCGGCGGTCATACGGATGACTCTGCGATTGATCTGCCGCTGGCGGAAGGGCATATGCTGTACAGCGTGGGCGTTCGTACCGCAGCGCCGCAGCTGGCTTATATGGACTGGTCGGCACAAGGCGCGCTGGCGGCGGTCCGCTGCGGCGAGCAGTCGGTGCTGCTGCTGTATGCCGGGGCCTGCGCGCTCTCGCAGCATCAGCAATATACAGCCGCCTACGAACGATCTAGCGACCTGGAGCGCTTTATTCGGCGTGAAGCAGGGCTGGCGGCCGGCGATTATTTTATTGGCGTCGGGGAACCCGTTCGTCATCCAAGACAGGTTGCAGAAGCGGTGCAGCGGTTTGAGCGGCAGCAGCAGCATGCATTTTACGCTGCGGATTTTACGCCTGTCGGGAGTGCTGCGGCAGAGCCTTCTACAGCCGCGAAATTACCGCTGGAGGAGAAAATCGACTTGCTGCGGGCGGTTGCCGCTGGCAATATGGAGGCCGTACGCGATGCGGCGAAGCGAATCATGCTGGCGATTGCCGCCGAACAGCCCCCTGTAACCAAAGTTCACGGCTTCATTTTTGAACTGTTTGGGATGGCCGCGGGTTATGCGAGAGAACGAGGGGACAAGTCGATCGACGAATTCGAAGCCCGCTTCGTGAATCAGCAGCGTATTCAAGCGCTGCTTAACCTGCAGGCATTGGGAGCATTTATGCAGGAAGCGCTGGAGCAGTTGAGCCGGCCGGGGATGGATGAACACGCGGGATGGAATTCCAAGAACCCGTTTATCCGCAAAGTGATTCAATATATGCGCGCCAACTACCAGCAAAATATCGGAACGGCGGATATCGCCGAGCATGTGCGGTTAAGCCGCAGTTATTTAAGCGACCTGTTCAGCAAAGAGATGGGAGAATCGTTAAGCGAGGCGTTAACGCGAATTCGTATGGACGAAGCCAAACGGCTGCTGAGCGGCGGAGAGAAAAAAGTATACGAGGTAGCGGAGGCGGTTGGTTTCCAAGACGCCAAAACGTTTGCCAAAACGTTTAAACGCGTGGTTGGCTGCTCGCCCAAAGAATATGAATCGGTGTAAGCGGGCTTAGGATATGCTACAATAAATAACGTGACTATGACCATTCGTATACATATAACTGAGAAGAGGCGAAGAAGAAATGTCTATCAATCCGGAATGCATTTATTGCACGCGTGACGAACGCCAAGCCAACCTGATGATTGAGATTGTCCCATTGCGCGTATCCACCTTGTTTCTTTTTAAGGAGCAGACTTATAAAGGCCGCTGCGTTGTTGCGTTAAACGAACACGAGCGCGAATTTTTTCATCTGTCGCAGGAGAAGCAGGACGCCTACATGCGGGATGTGGCTCAGACGGCAAAGGCCATTGAGCAGGCGTTCTCGCCGGACAAAATCAACTACGGCGCATTCGGCGACACGATGCCCCATGTACACTTCCACGTCGTGCCGAAATATAAAGATGGCGCCGCTTGGGGCAAAATGTTCGAGATGAACCCCGGCGAAGTCATCTTAAGCGAGGCCGAATACGAGCAATTGATCGCACAAATTAAAAAGCACTTATAAACACGGAAATTGACATCAAACTGCTACGGTTTGCATGTCAATTTTTATTTAACGGCATTAATAGTCAAATGGGGGATGGCTCGTGCAGCCTGCACAGAAAGGATACTGCCATGCGATTATTGCAAGGAAACATTTCGACCCGGTTCAAAGTGATATACGGTGTTTTTTTCCTGATTATTATTTCATCTACCGTGTGGCTGTCCTATCTAAGCTCGAAAGGGAGCATGGAGGACCAACTGCGGAGCACCAATACGGCGCTGCTGAATTTGATTCAGCAGAAGATTGAAATGATGCTGAAGGAAATCGATACGAATACGATCAATTTTATCCAAGAGCCGGATGTCGAGTTTTTTTTGAACGGCAAATATGCCAACGACGAACTTCGCCTTAATTACTTCCGCATTCTGAACGCCCGCTTCAAGACGTTGATGTTTACCAACAACAATATTTCTTCGTTTTATTTATACTCGCTTGCCAATAAAAGCCTGCTGACCGACGCCACCTTCTCCGATGAATCCAGCTTCTACGATATGGCTTGGCATGAAGCTTTCGTATCGATGAAGGGGTACCAGCAATGGCTGGATACCCGCAAAGTGATGGAGTTCACTTCAGGGGTGCAAATCGAAAAAAACATGGTGACCCTTGTCCGCTCTTACCCGCTGATCAGCATGCCCCAATTCCGCAAAGGAGCCATCGTGGTGAATGTTGCGGAAAGCACGATTTCCAATTTGATTCAAGACGTCGATCAGCAGCGGGCCGGCCAAACGCTGGTCATCAATGACCAAGGCACCATCATCTCCTCTCAGAACAAAAACCAGTTATTCCACTCGCTGGATACGATCGTAGGCGCGCCAAAGATGAGCGATTTGCAGGATAACGGCTATATCACCCAATATACCAAAAACGGCAGCTACACGACGTTTTATTTGACATCCGCTTATAACGGCTGGAAATACATCAGCATCGTGCCCGACCCGGAAATGAACCGGCCGCTGGAAATTGTTCGCAATCTGCTGCTTGCGGTTACCGGCGGCATGTTTCTGCTCGCCATCGTGCTTGTGTTTGCGGTCAGCAATTGGACGTTTCGTCCGCTGGAGCTGTTCTTCCGTTCGGTTGCCGGCAAAAAGTCGGTTCGTTCCGGCGACCTTACCTATATGGAAACGTTTTTTAAACAGATGATGTCCGATAATGAACTGCTGCAAAAGCAAATGCATGAAAGCTTGCCGGCGTTAAAATGGCGCCTGATTATGAGCCTGCTGATGGGGGATAAAACGAATTATGAACGGATGAGGCCTTATTTTGAAATGCTGGGCATGGATTTGTACGATAATCAGTTTGTCGTCTTTGTGATTGAGCTTGACCGTATGCAGGAAGCCGATTTCACGCCTCGCGACATCTATTTATTCACCTATGCGATCAGCAATGTAGCCGAAGAATTGGTCGGCGGGGTATGCAAAGGGACTTCCGTGGAATTGTCGGATGGCCGGGTCGCCGTCATTATGAGCTTCGAATCGCAGGACGATCAGGGCAATCAGATTCATGCGCTGCAGGTTGCCGATCTGGTGAAGGATTATGTGGCCAATCATTTTAAACAAACCGTGACCGTAGGCGTAGGCAGCCCATATCTGCATTTGGACGGCATTCAGTCGTCGTATCAGGAAGCGCTGAGCGCGCTGAAATACAAGCTGATCATGGGCGATAACACCGTTGTGTCGATCGACGATATTGCAGGCAGCAACCATAACGAGAAATTTTACCGGATTACGGGGCTGATCGATTCGATCGTCAATTTGGTGCGCGACACCGATAAAGCCAAACTGCGGACGCAACTGGATAAAACGTTCCACGAAGTGGTAGCCGGCAATATGCCCCCCGAGCTGATTAAGCAGATGTGCATCCAAATTATTATGAAATCCATCAAAGTCATATCCGAGAAAGGGATGGAGATTAAGGAATTTCTCGATCCGAAGGAAAATATATACAACCGGATCGACAGCTGCGTCAAGGTTGAAGAGCTGAAAAGTTATATGTCCGGTTTTCTTCATCAGCTTATTGTGCGCACCGAGGAAAAACGGCTGTCCAAAGGGCATCACGATACGATTGAGCAGGTGCTGCAATATTTGGAAGAGCACTATATGGACAGCGACCTTTCGCTGAACCTGTTGGCGGCGCAATTTGAGCTGAGCGTCCCTTATTTAAGCAAGTTGTTCAAAGAAACAACGGAGACCAATTTCATGGATTGTCTGATTGGCATCCGGATGGAGAAGTCCAAGGAGCTGCTGCGCGATTCGAAGCTGAAGATCAACACGGTTGCCGAAAGCGTCGGGTACAACAATCCGCAAAGTTTTATCCGGATTTTTAAGAAATATACGGGCTACACACCCGGCGAATTCAGGGAAAATCTTAAAAAAGGCGAAGACATGAAAAATGGAGAATGGGAAAACCGTTAAAAAAAGTACGTCTTTTAAAAAGTGAATATGTTCCAGGTGAATGGCAGGCGTTACCATGTGGTTATGCAGGTCATTCATAAAGAGGGGAGGATAAGACCATGAAATCACAAACCGGCGGAGCGACCACCACGCAAGCAAATGCCGGGCGGAGAGCGCAGCAAACAAAGCTGAGTGTGGCATGGAAATACGTGTCGCGTGACAAATATTTGTATTTGCTGCTGCTGCCCATCTTTGCTTATTATTTTACATTCAAGTATGCGCCGATGTTTGGTGAGATCATTGCTTTTAAAAATTACCGTTTTGCCGACGGGATTTGGGGCAGCGAGTGGGTGGGGCTGAAACATTTCAACAGGTTATTTACAAGCCCCGACTTCTTTAATGTATTAAAAAACACGCTGCTGCTGAATGTGTACAGCATCGTATTTGCCTTTCCGGTGCCCATTGTACTCGCGATCCTGCTTAATGAAGTGCGGTTGGAATGGTATAAGCGGACGATTCAAAATCTGCTTTACATTCCGCATTTTATTTCCTGGGTCGTGCTTGGCGGGATCGTCATCGCGCTGCTGTCGCCGTCTACGGGCATCGTAAACATCGTGTTGGTCAAACTTCTGGGCATTGAGCCGATTTATTTTATGGCAAGCACGTTCTGGTGGCCGATTATGTTTATTTTATCGGGCATCTGGCAAAATGCCGGCTGGGGAACGATTCTTTATTTGGCCGCGATGGCCGGGATCGATCCGCAGCTGTATGAAGCGGCTAAAATCGACGGGGCAAGCAAACTTCGGCGCATCTGGCATGTGACGTTGCCTGGGATCCGCTCCACGATCGCCATTCTGCTGATCCTCCGTGTGGGACAAATGATGGATGTCGGCTTCGAGCATATTTTTGTCCTGCAAAATAAGGCGGTATCCGAAGTAGCGAATGTCATCAGCACCTATGTGTACCATGTCGGTCTGGAAGGCTCGCAATACAGCTATACGACCGCGCTTGGTTTGTTTCAATCGATCATCGGGCTGATTTTGATCGTCAGCGTCAACAAATTGATTAAAGCTCTGGGTGAGAACGGACTATGGTGAATATCCACGCTAGCGAATCCGCTTTTTGCCGCGCCATCACTTGGAGGAGGGATATACCATGTCCGGCAGACAAACATTGGGAGTAAGGCTGGTTTATGGCGTCGTCTACGTCTTGTTGGCGGTTCTGGCGATGATGACGTTGTTCCCGTTCGTTCATGTCCTTTCTACTTCCCTAAGCAGCTCGCGGGCGATCATGTCGGGAGAAGTGTTTCTTTGGCCGAAAGAAATTAGTTTTACCTCCTTTGTTAATTTGATTCAGGACGGACAACTGCTGGTCGCCATGAAAAACACGCTGATCATCACCGTGGTGGGAACCGCGCTGAATATTGCGGCAACCATTATTGCCGCGTATCCCTTAAGCCGAAAGCGGCTTAAAGGGAGGAACGTGCTGTTGATGATCATCACCTTCACCATGCTGTTTGGCGGGGGGCTGATTCCGAACTATATTTTGATCAAAACGCTCGGCATTATGAACACATACTGGGCGTTGTGGCTTCCGGGACTTCTCAGCACCTACAACTTTTTTGTGATGAAGTCGTTTTTCGAAGGGCTTCCCACGGAACTGGAGGAATCGGCGGCAATTGACGGGGCCAACGATTTATTCATTATTTGGAAAATCATACTTCCGCTTTCGATGCCCATTATCGCCGCGCTGACGTTATTTTATGCAGTAAGCTGGTGGAATTCGTATATGAGCGTGCTGATGTACATCACGAATTCGGGCAAGATGTCGCTGATGGTCAAGCTGCTGCAGATGATCGATACGACCAGTCAAAATTTACTGAATACCAACGCGACTAGCGGGGGCGAAGGAGCTAGTATGCAAACGATGGTAACTCCGGAAGGCTTGCGGGCCGCTGCGATCATCATCTCCGTGCTCCCCATTTTATGCGTCTATCCGTTCCTGCAAAAGTATTTTGTCAAAGGTGTTTTAATCGGTTCCATTAAAGGATGAGTTGAGATTCGAATTGATTGCAGGAGGCGAATGAATATAATGATTAAGCAAAAACACGTAGCATTCACGTTGGTGGCTTCCTTGTTTACCATTGCCGCTTGCTCTTCGGGAGGCAGCGGTCCCAGCAGTTCTCCCGGTAAAGATGCCAACTCAGGCAAAAAGCTGGAGGTCAGCGTATCGATTCTGGACCGGGGCCAAGTAGCCAGCGATGAAGGAACTTATGAAAACAACCGGGTGACCAAGTACATCAACGAGAAGTCCGGCATCAATGTGAAATGGGTTCCGGTTCTGCGGACAGAGTCCACGAAGAAGCTGAATACGCTGATTGCCGCCGGAGAAGCGCCGGATCTGATGTGGGAATTCGGACGCGATTACATGGCGACGTTAAAGGAACAAGGAGCTATTCAGCCGATTGACGATTATATCGAGAAATACAGCACGTCGTACAAGGCTTATTTGAAAGCGCATCCAGAATTGAAACCGTATACGATGTTTGACGGCAAAACGTACATTGCCACCAGCGCCCGCGGGATCGATTCGATCGCCAATCACGGTATCTGGATTCGGCAGGACTGGCTCGACAAGCTGGGGCTGAAGATGCCGGCAACGATGGAAGAGCTCGTTAACGTTATGCGTGCGTTTAAGGACAAGGACCCGGACGGAAACGGGAAAAACGATACGCTGGGCGCGGCCTTTAACTTTAACTATACCGGCATCATCCAAGCGATGTATGCCGCGCACAAAGGCGTCTGGTACGTCGAGAACGACAAAATCATCATCGGCGGGCTGACCGACCGGTATGTGGATGTGCTGGCTCAGCTCAAGCAGTTTTTTGATGAAGGGCTGATCGACAAGGAGTACATCACCGACAAAAACTATCAGAAGGAAAGACAGCTGTTTGTTACCGGCAAAGCGGGGGTTTATTTCTCCAGCTGGAATATTTCCCCGGAATACCGTGAATTAAAACAAAACGTGCCAACCGCAAATCTCGTGCCGATGGAACCCGTGTCTACCAAATACGGAAAATTCGGGCTGTACCAAGAGCCGCCGGCCAACCGCCTGATCGTGTTTAACAAAAATATGAAAAATCCCGAAGCCGCCGTCAAGCTGCTTGATTGGTGGATCGACAAAAACTGGTTTGACGTAAGGTTCGGACAGGAAGGCGTGCACTACAAAATGGTAAACGGCGTGCCGCAAGCGATTGATGCGGAGAAAAACAAAAAGGAAATTTTGTACGCTCCCGAATATGCCGTGCTTGATCAATACAGCCCGAAACCGGAAGATTTTACTGTCATGGCGGCGCAGGATGCGATTTCGCAGGAATACGCCAAGAAACAAGGCGAATCGCTTACGGTGGCGATGAAAAACAAGTTCCGGCGCGACATTCCGTTTAACCCGACTTTTGCCGAGCTGAGCGAGCTGTCGACCTCCTTCAGTCCGCTGGCCGAAGATATCGAAACGAAGGTAGTCACCGGCGGCGCCCAATATACGCCGCAATGGGGCATGGAGCAGCTGCGCAAGGAATGGAAACGTCTGGGCGGCGATAATGTAGATAAGCTGGCGCAGGATTGGTATCAAAAAAATGTGAAGGGCAAATAAACGGCCCACATGCTGATCTCGGGCCTCCCGTACCGTCTTGGTCCGGGAGGATTATTTCTTATCCATGAGGAGGATTCCTTACCGATGACGATCGACTCGAAGCAAATGCTGCTCCGGCAGCTTGACAACTGGCATGCGGAATATACGCCTGAACTTCGCATGGTACGCAAGCCGTTTAGCACGCCCGGTTATCACAGCACGTTGAAAAATGTGGAGTTCACTCATCCGACACTTGCGGCTTGTGTGTATGCGCTTGCTTTACTGGATAGCGGCGAATCGGGAAATATCGAAAGGGCGCAGGAGATATTGGAGCAGGTCATCAGCTTGCAAGATCAGAATCGGGACAACGCCACCTTTGGCATCTGGTCTTGGTTTTATGAGGAACCGCTGACGATGATGGCGCCTCCGGATTGGAACTGGGCCGATTTTTGCGGCAAACGGCTGGTGCTTGCGGAGCAGAGACACGGCGAGCTGCTGGACGAAGGGCTGCGCGACCAAATCAAGCATGCTTTGTTTTGCGCATGTGATGCTATTATTAAACGTAATGTCGGCCCCGGTTACACGAATATCGCCATTATGGGCGCTTTTGTTACTTTGCTGACGGGGGAAGTATACGGCGAAGAAAAGTACGTAAGTTACGGCTTGAACCGGTTGAACATTTTCAGCGAATACACCAAACAACTGGGCACATTCCAAGAATATAACAGCCCGACCTATACCATTGTAGCGATCCAGGAGTTATCCAGCATTTTTACCGCGACCAAACTCGAAGAGGCCAGGCGGCTCAGCAGCGAACTGCTGGACGTTGCATGGCGGATGGTCGCCGACCATTTCCATGCTCCGAGCAGACAGTGGTCGGGACCGCACAGCCGCTGCTATAGTACAGTGATGACACCGGAAGTGTTATCCTTTTTGCAGATAGCCAGCTTCGGAGAGCTGCGTTTCTTGCCGGACGATCAGCTGAAATACAGTTTGGACTGGTACGGTAACGATATTCGGTGTCCTGAGCGGTATTTGCCTGCATTCAGACATACGGATACGGCGCTTATTGTGCAGCCGATCAGCAGGGATGAGTCGGGTGCGGTACTGAATCAAGCAACGACGTATATGGAAGGTCCCGTAAGCGTCGGGACATTCAGTAAAGACGTGATGTGGAATCAGCGGCGTAATTTGCTCGCTTATGTACGCAACGGCGAATCGTTCAGTTATATTCATCTGCGTCTGCTAAACGACTTGTACGATTATTCGTCCGGTGTATACACAAGTACACAGGAAGGCAAGGATGTGCTGTTTGGCGTAGGTTTCTGCACGAATGGCGGCAATACGCATATCGGGCTTGATCCGATCGACGGCGTCATCGAGTCGGCCGACCTGCGGCTGCGTTTCGAAATCGGCGGTTCTCTTGACGGGGTGAGCGCCGATGCGGTGTCGCGGGATGCGGAGACAGCTTCCGTGCGGATCGCGGATCAGACGATGCGGGTGAAGAGGTTGTATGCCGCGTTTGACGGCGAGCGGCCGGGTTGGGAGCTCGGAGGTTCTGCGGATAAGCTGTTTCTTGATTACGTCATTTATTCGGGCGAGCGCAAACGGTTTGATTTCCGCAGCATACGCGAGGCGCTGCTTCTGTTTGCATGGCGCTTGGACGGCACAGCGGCAGCTGATCTCGATGCGGAAGCGTCCGATGCGGGCGCGGCGGCAGAAGCGGAGACAGCCGCAGCGGCTCAAGCGGGCTCAAGCGCTGCCGCAGCCGAGACACAGGTGCGGGCGGAATTCCGTGCTCCCGGACGCAGCACGCTTCATCTCACGCTGCCGGTCAAACCCGCAGAGAAACAAACCATGATGCGGCCCAGCGCGGAATAGAAAGAGGAGGGATGACGGATGGCTAAAGGGACGATCGTTCATAACGAATTTTACCGGTTCGACGATCCATACACGGGCCGCTCATTAACCCGCTTAACGGCACCGGAGCAAGTAAATCATCACCCTTATTTTTATTATAAAATGGTAACAAACGACAATCGTTATCTGATATATGCCAGCGATCGTGAAGACGGACGCCAGCTTTACCGCATGGATTTGCAGGACGGCACAGCCGTGCAGCTCACGGACGGTGAGGGCATTCACGATTTCAACAGCAGCTTGACGAGCGACGACCGATATTTGATCTACTGCCGTGGCCAGCAGATTGCGAGAATGGACATGAGTTCGCTGGAGGAGGAGGTTCTGTATGAATCTCCTGCAGGCTGGCGTTCGAATGCCAATCCGGGGCTTGGCTCTGACGACAGATTCCTCGTACTTGTGGAGATGAACGAAAAAGACGTTGTTCCGAGCAAAGGCGATTGGTCCGTATTCGAACCCCAATGGGCGGCGAAACCGCATTGCCGGATCGTCTATCTCGATATGCAGCAGCGTACCAGTTGTATCGTACACGAAGAGCTTAACTGCTGGCTGGGTCATCCGCAAATCCGGCCGGGCGATCCCGATACGATTTTGTTCTGTCATGAAGGACCGGGGCATTTGATCGACGCCAGGTTGTGGCTTGTGCAAAAGGACGGTTCCCGGCTGCGCTGCGCCAAACCCCAAACACATGATGAACTGATCACCCATGAATATTGGCTCGCCGACGGATCCCGGTTTGCTTACGTATACAGGCATAAGGACGATCTGCATCACGAAAGCATCCGCCTGATGGACCCCGAGACGCTGGAGGAAGAGGTGTGGATGAATTGCTCCAAGTACTGCCATTTTATTTCGAATAGCGAACATACGCGCATCGTCGGCGACGGCCAGCTGCCGGAGCAGCATTTCATTTACCTTGTCGATGTACAGGCGCGGCGGGAAGAAAAGCTGGTTTCCCACGGCACAAGTTGGAAAACATACGGCAATAACCAAGACGCGCACCCGCATCCGGCTTTTGCCCCCGACGGCTCGTTTATCATTTTTACTTCGGATATGGAAGGCATTCCGTGCATATATAAAGTGGACTTGGAGTAGCTGATCATTAATCAGCTGTCTTATCCGACCGTTGAATCGATCGATTCAACGGTCTTTTTTTGCGGACGCCATGCCATAACGGACGGTTAAAAAGTCACAATATAGGCGAAGCTGGATAAAAAAATGGACGAAAGAGGAAACTCCGTGGCCTTCTTTAAAATGTTAACGAAAATGCTGTTCAAATCCGCGCAGCATCGGCCATCTTTCATGGAACTGCCGGGATCCGGCGAACGGCCGATTTCAGGTCGTCTACAAGAAAATGATGAGGTTTTAAAAACCATTTACAAGGATTGCTCGGACGTTGTGTTCAGACATTTTCAGATTGGCGGGACAACGGAAGCATTTCTTATTTACATAGAGCAAATGTGCGATACGCATTTGTTGGATATGCAAGTCTTGACACCGCTCATGACGAATCAGGAGTTGTCCGCTCAAAATGCCGCGGACATTATGAGACATATTCCGGTTTCTCATACAAAAACCATTCTTACTTTTGCCGAAGTGATCGAGCATATTTCAAACGGCAATCCCGTTATATTTGTCGATCAATTACATTACGCCATATTTGTGGGGTTGGCCAAGTGGGAACAGCGTTCGATTGAGGAGCCCGTGGCGGAGTCCGTTGTACGCGGTCCTCGGCAAGGCTTCACGGAAACACTGGGGGTCAACACATCGTTGTTGCGACGGATTTTAAAAACTCCTCAGCTTAAGATGAAGTCGATGCAAATCGGACGTTATTCAAAGACGCAGGTCATCGTTACGTATGTGGAAGGGCTTGCCGAGCAGCAATTAATCAACGAAATATGCACCCGTCTCCAGCGAATCAATATTGACGGCGTGATGGATAGCGCCTATATCGAAGAAATGATCGGAGATAATCAGTGGACGCCTTTTCCCCAGCTCCTCTCGACAGAACGTCCCGATGTAGTCAGCGCCAATCTGCTAGAAGGGCGGGCTGCCATTCTTGTAGAAAACAGTCCTTTTGCATTGGTTGCGCCAATCACTTTGTTTTCGTTGATGCAGTCGCCGGAAGATTATTACCAGACGTATTGGGCCGGTTCGTTGGTTCGCTGGCTGCGCTACTTTTTCTTTCTCATTGCGCTTACCATTCCGTCTGCATACGTTGCCATTTTAACGTATCATCAGGAGATGATTCCGACAACGCTGCTGCTCAGCATAGCCAAATCGCGGGAGGAAATTCCTTTTCCCGCACTCATCGAAGCTCTTCTGATGGAAGTTACCTTTGAGGCGCTGCGTGAAGCCGGCGTGCGGCTTCCCAAACAGGTCGGCCCCGCTGTCAGTATCGTCGGTGCGCTTGTGATCGGGCAAGCGGCCATTTCCGCGGGGCTTGTTTCTTCACCGATGGTTATGGTCGTCGCTTTTACAGGCATCGCTTCCTTTACCTTTCCGCGTTATACGTTGGGGGTTGCCGTAAGGCTGCTCAGGTTTCCCCTTATGTTTCTGGCCGGCCTTTTGGGACTGCTCGGGTTAATGCTTGGGGTCATCTTGATTGTCGTTCATTTATGTTCGCTGAGTTCTTTTGGAGTTCCGTATCTTGCTTCCTTGGCGCCGTTAAGAAAACAGACTCTGAAGGACGTTCTGATCAGAGCTCCCTTGCAGATTGAAGATGCGCGGCCGTCTTCCAACAGCAATTACAACCCGTCAGGAAGTCACCGGGATTAACGCCATAGCTGCTCAGGAGGTGATAGGGTTGCTGAATAACGGGAAAATCACTTCATTCCAAATGGGGATACTAATGTATCCAACGATATTGGCTACAGCCATATTAATCGTTCCGGCCATTACGATGAAATATGCACACCGGGATGCATGGATTTCCCCGATGTGGGCCTCGCTTACCGGCTTATTGCTTATTTATGCAGTGATCAGGCTGAACAAGCTGTACCCCAATCACACGATTATAGAAGCGAGCGAACCGATATTGGGACGAACGCTTGGCAAAACGTTTGGTTTCGTTTTCTTTTTCTCTTATGCGCAGGATACAGGGTTTGTGATAAGACAATACGGCGATTTCGTAATCGGAAACTTTCTTCCAAGAACGCCCCTTATAGTGGTTATGGGGTGTATGATTTTTGTTTGTGCGATATCGGTACGCTGCGGGATCGAAGCGTTGGCCAGATGCGCTCAATTGTTCGTTCCGCTCATTTTGTTTTTCCTGCTGCTTGTCGTGTTATTGCTTACACCGGATCTACATATTAATCACGTGCTCCCGGTCATGGAGAGCGGAATATACGCTTCTATAAAAGGCGCTTATACGCCGGCGGGGTGGTTTGTCGACTTCTTGTTTCTTTCATTTTTTTTGCCGAGTTTGTCCGATCAGGAAAAAGCGGTTAAATGGGCGGTCCGCTCAATGTTAGCCATTATGCTGACCATGGTAGTCACCAATATAGTCATCATATTGCTGTTCGGAACTGTCGCACCGAAGCTTACTTACCCGGTGATGGTTGCGGCTCGCTACATCAGTTTGGCGGATTTTTTAACCCATATGGAGGCGCTGGTTATGGCAGTATGGGTAATGGCTATTTTTTTGAAGATATGCGTGTATTATTACGCTTTTGTTCTTATATTTGGTCAATGGCTAAAATTGGCGGATTATCGGACTGCCGTGTTTCCGCTAGGATTGCTGCTGGTACCTTACAGCCTATGGGTGGCGCCGAACATTCAATACATGGCTGAATTTTTCGATAAATCCGGCGTTACTTTTTTTATGACGATTAAATTGCTGCTGCCGTTGCTGCTGCTTGCTGTGGCCATCGTCCGAAATAAACGATCTCATAGTCCGCAAAATGAATCCGGGCACAGTTGAACAATGGGGGAGAAGGCAGATTATGCTCGATAAAGGTAAAATTTCCGCGTTCCAAATGGGGATCATGATGTATCCGACGGTAGTCGTAACGGGCATACTGCTGCTTCCCTCGCTGCTCGCCCAAGCAGTGGGAAGGGACTTTTGGCTGTCGCCGGTATGGGGGGCGGCAGGCGGCTATTTTATCGTATGGATTTGCTGCTGGCTGTATAAACGGTATCCGAATCAATCCATCGTGCAATACAGCGAACGGATTATCGGGAAAATTCCGGGGAAATTGGCGGGTCTGCTAATCATCTGGTTTTATTTGCAGTTAAACGGTTATGTCGTCAGGGAATACGGCGAATTGCTTGTAGGGGCGTTTTTCCCGCGGACTCCGATCCTTCTTGTTATGGGCAGCTTGCTGCTGGTTTCGGCGTGTGCGGTGAGAGGCGGCGTTGAAGTGTTGGGAAGGAGTGCACAATTGTTCGTCCCCGTTGTTTGCTTATTGTTTGTCCTTGTCGTCCTGCTGTTGATTAAGGAATTGGATCTAAGGAATATAATTCCTATTATGGAAGATGGGATGATGCCTTCGTTGCTCGGGTCGTTGGTGCCGTTTGGCGGTTGGTACGGCGAATTTTTAATCATTTCGTTTCTGCTGCCTTCGCTTACAGACAGCAATAAGGGAATGAAGTGGGCGATGGTGTCCAATTCGCTCATTATGTTTACGATGGTGGTGACCAATCTGGTTGTCCTGACTTTGTTCGGAAACGCCGCGCCAAGGACGATCTATCCGATGTTGGAGGCGGCAAGATATATTGAATACGGCGATTTTCTGGAGCACGTTGAAGCTGTAGTGATGGCGATCTGGATATTGGGCGTTTTCGTAAAAATTTCAATGTTTTATTATGTGGTCGTCATAGGAGCCTCCCAGTGGCTGAAGCTTGCCGATTTCCGGATGCTTATATTTCCCGTCGGTTTGCTTGTGCTCATACTCACTGTTTGGGGAGCGGCAAGTTTACAGGAACTCGCTCACACCATCGGTACGGCGGGACCTTTTTATTATGCTACCATCCAGTACTTGCTTCCCGTCATTCTTGCGGCCACCGCATGGGTCAGAAAGCAGGCACAATCGGGGGATTTAAGATGAAAACCGGAATTTCCCGCATCACCCGTCATATTCTGATCGTTATTTCCTTTTGCGTGATGGGCCCGCTGCTGGCAGGCTGCTGGGATCGGACGGAGGTTAACGATCTGGCTTTGATCATGGCGGCAGGTCTGGATAAAAAAAGCGACAATACCATCGAGCTTGCTGTCGAAGTGTTTGTTCCCAAAGGAGCAAGTTCGGGAGGCATGCAAGGTGGCGGCGGAGCCGGAAGCACAAGCGGAGCCGGGCAGACATTAGTCCGATCGGCATACGGAATTACACTCGCCGATGCCATGGCCAAGCTGCAGGAGGAATTCCCGCGGCGTATTTTTTGGGGACATTGCGAGGTGTTTATTTTCGGGGAAAAACTGGCGAAAGATGGCATGCGCGACCATATGGATTTTATTATGCGCGAGCCCGGTCCCCGGGAACGTGCCAATGTTTTTATCAGCAAAGGGAATGCGAGAGACATACTGCAGCTAATTCCGCCGCTCGAGCGCAGCTCGGCCGAGGTGCTGCGGGAAATGGCCAAGCTGCAAACCGGAATGAAAGTGACGGTAAAAGATTTTTCCGAAATGCTGATCGGCGACTCCAAGGCGGCCGCTTTGCCGTGGGTGGAGATGGTTCCTGCCGAACCGTTCAAAAAACCAAACGAGACGGTGGGTTTCATTAACGGGACGGCCATTATTAAGGGAGACCGTATGGTTGGCTTGCTGAACGATAAATTGACCAGGGGTCTGCTCTGGTTAAGGGACGAGATTAAAACGTCCATCGTCACAATTACCCCTAAGGAAACGAAGGGGCACGTGTCGATGAAGCTTCTCAAAAGCCAAACGAATTTAATTCCTTCTATTAACGGGGATAAGTGGAGCGTTACCGTCAAGATCGAAACGGAAGACGACGTCATGCAAAATACGACGAACCTGGATTTAACGAATCCGAAACTGTCTGACAGTTTGGAGAAGCAATTGGCCGAAGATATTGAGCGGCGGATTAAAGATGCGCTAGTCCAGCCGCAAAAAGAATTAAATGCGGATATTTTCGATTTTGCCGAAGCGTTTCACCGTAAATACCCGAAGGAATGGAGGAAGGCCAAAGCCAGATGGGATGAGCTGTTTCCCAAAGTGGAAGTGAAGATTGAAGCGAAAGCCAAAATAATGAGAACCGGTATGGCAACGGTAGGCGCTAGCCTGCCGGATAGCGAGGTGAAGAAGAAATGAACTGGGCAGCGCTTGCTGTAATCACCGTTATTGTTATCTTGATGATCCTTTACGAGTGGCCAAGGCTGAGGCAGCATACGGTAAAAGAGAAAAGTGTATTTGTCATCATGACGACCGCCGGGTGGATCCTCGCCTTGCTGCTTGTTTTGTTTCCCGAGCTGCCGGGACCGACGCAGCTAGTTGACGCCATCTACAAACCGCTCGGCAAGCTGTTCGAATAATGGGACATGGCTCGTCTCAACGATTTCGACCGTATTTTTATACGGTCTTGTTTGCATTCTTCAGAGTAATCAAGTACTCGAAAGTGTTTGTGACCGACACAAGCTGCAAGCAAATGCAAAATACAAATTGACACATACCAAAAATTTCTATATCATACAGTAAATATTGTTCCGTTAAACCGGTTTAATGATTTGTTTGAAAAGATGACAGAAAGGGTGTTCGCATGAGCGCTATTGAAACGAAACGTATAACCAGAAGCGTAATTGGCAGAGGATGGCCTATTCTATTGGAAAGCGTCCTCTTTAACATAAATACGTTCCTCGACATCGTGATGGTTGGGAGCTTGGGTGCTTACGCGGTTTCAGCCGTCGGAATTACCGACCAGCCGTTATTGATCGTAAACTTTATTTTAATGTCGATGACCACTGTTATTATGACGAAAATCTCAGTCCTCAAAGGCCAAAATGACGCGAAGCAAATTAAGGTCTACCTGGTCAATTTAATCGTGCTTGCGGTTTGCATCGCTTTTATATTTACGTTAATAGGGCAAATCTATGCCAAAGAGATTATGCTGCTCATGGGGGCTCAGCCGGACATTGCGGATATATCGGCAAGTTTTTTTCGATTTGTTATGGCGGGTATCTGCATCAGAGCTGTATCAAGCGCAATTACTGCGGGACTCAGGGGAATCGGCGAGACGAAAACATCCATGGCGATTATTTTAATATCGAACGCCTCCAACATCCTGTTTAATTATTTGTTCATATTCGGCCATTTTGGATTTCCCCGGATGGGGGTGGATGGAGCAGGGCTGGCTACTTGTCTTAGCTTTGTCGTAGGCTTCATCTTATGTATGGTGCGGCTGTTTTTTGTTAAGAAGGGGAGTTTGCTCGACTTTGAATTTCGTGAGATTTTTTGTCTAAGGTACGGACTTATGAAAGAAATTTTTTCAACCTCGCTGCCTCTTATTTGGGAGCGGGTATCTGTGCGACTAGGCGTATTAATTACAGCGAAATTCACCATTTCCATTGGCACGCTGGCGTATGCGGCGCATACGATTATCGGGAATCTTACGGGGTTTTCCATATTCCTTGGCATGGCGTTATCTACGACGATCAGCACCTTTGTCGGCGAATGTGTGGGGCGAAACGATTATGCACTGGCTAAAAAATATATCAACGCTACGGTGAAAATAGGTATCGCCGCATCCAGCTTGTTTACCGTCGCTTTCTTCTTTTTCGCGAAGCCATTAGCGCAAATTTATACGACTGAACCTGCTGTGATCGAGAATTGCATCATTGTACTCGGACTGACGGCTTTTGTGCTTCCGTTTCAATGTACGGCCAATGTATTGTTCGGAGCGTTCAGAGGGCTAGGAGACTTCAAGTCGCCCGCCAAAATAACGGCCATCGGCATTGCGGTGATCCGCCCGATTCTGACCTTTGTGCTCGTTAGTGTGTTTCATTTCAATTTGCTGGGCGCATGGATAGCCATTAATGCCGATGAATTGTTCCGCTTTGCCGTCGTTTTGGTGAAATATTACAAGTATCATTTTGAAAATAAAAAGCTGCCGGAGCAAGCGAAGCCGGTGGCAGCAGGCTAAACGGCAAGCTTATTAGCGATGGAAGCGGCGCTCGTATATTGGGCGCCGTTTGTTTTTGTGAACTCAACTTTCATCGCCGGGCGGATATCATTTTATGAAACATCACGTCCAATAACATTATTTCTGCTTTTTGGCTGACGGCATGGTTTCCAAGCTTTACATCAATAATAAAATCATTGCTCAGCATCTGGCGGTAACGGGAAATAATATCGTTTTCGGGCAATTCCCCCATTGCCTTCGTTTCGGGTGGGATTACCGGAATTCCGGCTTGCTCTACCAAGTTAATGTTTTGTTTAATATCCGCAGCGATCTTGCTTAGAGTGCTTACACTCCTTGCTGACTCGATATCCATCATTCCGTCATTCGTATAAAAATGCTTGTTAACGATAGCTAATGCAGTATGTGATATATGGAATGCCTGAATGTCTTTTTGGATTTCATAATGCAAACCCACCGATTCAAATATTTGGGCAAGCTCTTTCACTCTTTCGGTCGTCAGTCCATTTATTTCACCAAAAATGGTTCCTTGATGTTTTTCGGAACCGAATTGGGCGTATAGAACATCTTCTTTGATGTCTCCACCGGCGCCCGGGAATCCCGGAAGTAAGCGATCGCCCACGATTTCAAGCCAAGATTCATATCCAGTAGTGTTGGTAAAAGTGACGATGGTTTTGCTCCGATTATGCTTGATCGCAGACAGGGCAGATTCGGCCTGATCATATCGTACTGGAACAAAGATAAAATCATAAATGTCGTCGTTATCCAGCTTTTCTATCGTGTTGATCGAGATTTGCTTTATCGATCCATTTTCGTTGTATTTCAGGCCGTCCCTTTTCAGCGCCGCCAGTCTCTTTCCTCGTGCCAGTACAGTGACGTCCAGTCCCGACTGTGCTAAACGGAGTGCATATACACTGCCAATCACGCCGGCGCCAAATATCAAAAGTCTATGTGGTTTGGTGTTCAATTATGATCCTTCCTTTCATAGAATTAGTCACAGATTGTTTAAGCAACACCTGTTTGATAAGATAATAATATCGCATGCGTATGATTTCAACCGACAAAGTTAGATGAAAGTTGCATAGGCAACACATTATGATAATTGATGTTTAACAAGGAGGTATAGAAATGGTAAATCAGGAAGATCCGAGGGTGTTGCGCACTCGACAGTTAATTAGAGCAGCGTTCAGAGATTTGTTGCGGAGAAAAGGATTTGATGCAATCACCATCAGAGATATCGCTCAGCAAGCAACCATTAACCGCGCCACCTTTTATGCCCATTTTGAAGATAAATATGCTTTGCTTGACGAAGTCACAGAACAGGCTTTTCATGAAATGATTCCTGAGCAAGTGGCGAATGCACAGGAGTTTACGAATGAAATATGTGACCAGTTGATCTTGCTGACGCACCAATACATCGTGGATTTTTATCGGATCTGCAGAATGGACTCCCATTCGATGGCTACGCTTGTCGATGAAAAAATAAAGAAAATGTTGCTGCAAACCATAGAGAGCATTTTTCTGAAAGGGGATACCCACCATGGAGTGGACATACATCATATAAAAACCATGGCGGCCATGACAGGTTCAGCGATCTATGGCGCTGCGCATTATTGGTTAAATGTCGAGAGAAAAGATCGAACCGATGTGCTTATCGACATGGTTCGTCCCTATGTAATGAACGGTCTGGGGCTGTATCGCAATGGCCAATAGTTTGATTCAACGCCTATATCCTCTTCCTGAAAGCCAAGAACCCCTCCGAGCACAAAGTACCTCCGAACAATTTCACACCTTTTTCTAACAAAAACCACCTATTCTGAATTTATGAAAAGGTTTACATTTGAAGTATTCGACAAAAAAAGGCGGGGTTTGCATGAATGAACCAAATGATGGACCAAATGGTCCGCCGTCACCGTCAGAGCCGATGATCCAAGCGGTCGGGGTGACGCGAACTTTCGGCCGCGGAACTGCCGCCGTACATGCACTGCGCGGAGCCAACCTGTCGATTGCGCCGGGAAGGCTGGTAGCGCTGCGCGGCCGATCCGGCTCGGGAAAGACGACGCTGCTGAACATATTGGGAGCCCTTGACCGCCCGACGGAAGGAGCGGTTTATGTGAAAGGCCGGGAAATATCCGGCTTATCCGAAAAAAAACGCAATGAGCTGCGCCGTACGCAAATCGGTCTTATTTTTCAATCGTTTGCGCTTGTGCCGTTAATGTCCGCCTACGAAAATGTCGAGTTTGGGCTGCGTATCGCCGGCGTACCGGCGGCCCGCCACCGTGAATATGCGGAAGCCGCGCTGGATTTCGTCGGATTGAAAACACGGATGAAACATCGGCCGTTCGAAATGTCCGGCGGTGAGCAGCAGCGGGTAGCGATCGCCAGAGCGGTTGCGCACCGGCCTTCGCTGCTGCTGGCGGACGAACCGACAGCCGAACTGGACAGCAAGATGGGGCTGCAGGTCATGCGGGTGTTTAAAGAGCTCGTGGAACGTGAAGGAATGACGATCATCTTGACGACACACGATCCGGCGATTATGGAAATCGTTGACCATGTTTACGCATTGGAGGATGGGCACATTGTGGATGAAGGATAACAAGCGCTGCCTGAAAGTGTTGCAGACCGTCTTGGCGGGATGCTTGACGACGGCGCTCGCCGGCTGCTCGCTGCTGCCGAAAGAGGAGGAACCGCTTAAGCCGCCGCTTGTGAAACCGGTGAAAGAGAATTTTGAACTGTATGAAGTGAAGCGCGCCAATATTGCCAAGCAGGTGACCGGGATAGGCACATTTGCTTCCGATAAGATGGATTATTTGTATTTTAACGAATCCGGGGGCCGGCTGGCGTCGATTGACGTTGCACTCGGCAGCAATGTGGGCATTGGCGACGTGCTTGCCGAGCTCGATAAAGGTGACATCGAAGGCCGCATCAAGCAGCAGCAGATTGTCGTGGAGAAAGCAAAAATCGCCGTGGAACAAACAAAAGAGGAGAAGCGGGGCGATGTCCAAGCGCTGCGGCTGAAAATGCTCGATGTGCAGAAAGAACAGGTGCAGCTGGATATGCTGCAAAAACAGCTGGATAAAACCAAGCTGGCCTCCACCATTGAAGGCATCGTAACGTACATCGACGTCATCAAGCCGGGGGATGCCGTGACCGCCTATAAGTCGATTTTCACGATATCCGACCCGAAGTCGCTAAAGCTGGTTTATGAATTTACCAATATCAACGATTTGACCAATATTCAGATCGGTATGCCGGCCGAAGTGAAAATCAAAGGCAAGCCGTATCAAGGCACCGTTGTGCAAATCCCGTCAACCACCCCGATTAGCGACAACAAGGCGATTGCCGATAAAAACGCTAAATCGGTCATGCTTGTCGTGCAAGATCTGCCGCCCGAGGTGGAAATCGGCAGTAGCGCCGACATTTCCATCGTGACGGAGCAGCGGGAGAATGTGCTGGTCATTCCGCGTGTTGGTTTGCGTTCGTATTTGGGCCGCGACTACGTTCAGGTCATGGAAGGCGAAAGCCGCAAAGAAATCGACGTGGAGAAGGGTATCGTTTCCACAACCGAAGTGGAAATCCGCAAAGGCTTGAAGGAAGGGCAGAAAGTGATTTTAAACAATTGAGGTGGCGATCGTTGCGTGGCCTTATTCGTCATGATTTTGCGAAAAATGATCAAAAACAAATGGCTGGAGCTGAGCCTGCTGGTCGGGCTGATCCTCTCCGTCGGATTGGCGAGCAGCATGCCTTTGTATACGGCGGCGATTCTGCAGCGGATGCTTGTCAAAGATTTGGATCTGCTGCAAGCGACCACGTTCCAGTATTCCGGGAATTATTGGGCTTCAATTTATTTAACCGGCTCGACGCCCAAGGAGGACATCGCCGATTTACTGCACCAAACCGACGACTATTTTACCTCCAATGCGCACCGCTGGTTTAATCTGCCGATAAAGGAGTTTGCCATCGAGCGGGCAACCGACAGGTACCCGATGGAGCCGCTTGATCCGACCCGGATTGATCCGGCCAAGACAAGAACCGCCGATGTGACGGCGATCAAGGGGATGGAGAATCATATCCGCGTCGTGGACGGGCGTCTTCCGGAGCCGCCGCAGGCCGACGGTGTATATGAGGCGGTTGTCGTTGAGAACGCGTTGTCCAGCTTGAAATTGGTGGTAGGCAACGAGTTTATTTTGAAAAATGAAGACGGAACGGATGCGATCCGTGTCAAAATCGTCGGCGTGATCGATCAGAAGTCATATGACGATGTGTTCTGGTTCAACAAAATGACCACCTACTCATCCAGCCTCATCGTTCCGTTCGACTTGTTCGAGAACGATTTTACCAAGGGGCAAAAGCTGCAGGTGCGTGCAAGTTATTGGCAGACTGCGCTGGATTACAGCAAAATGACATTGCCGCATATTGAAAGGTACATCGGGACACACAATGCGGTTGACCAATTTTTGTCCGAGCACTACGAGAATTATTCGATCAAACCGCAGGCCATGCCCACATTAACCTCTTATTACGACAAAGAAGATAAGCTGCGCATGATGCTTTGGTCGCTTAACGTGCCGGTTATGATGATGTTGGCCTTCTATTTGTTCATGGTATCGAATCTGATTACTGAACGGCAAAAGACGGAAATCGCCGTGCTGCGGAGCCGCGGAGCAAGCCGGCTGCAAATATTGTGCGGTTATCTCATCGAAGGGCTGCTGCTTGGAGGCATCGCGTTTGCCGTCGGTCCGCATTTTGGGCTGCTGCTGACCAAGGTGCTTGGCGCTTCCAACGGATTTCTCGAGTTTGTGCAGCGGGCTGCGCTGGACGTGCGGATGAATGACGAGGCGTACCAATACGGCGCAATTGCCGTCGCCTGTTCGCTTGTGATGACGCTGATTCCGGCCTTCCTGGCCACACGTGCGACCATCGTCGGGCATAAACAGCAAATGGCGCGCCAGCAGAAGAAATCGTTTTGGCATACGTTTTTTATCGATATCATTCTGGTTGCCGTGTCGGTGTACGGTCTGCAAACATTCCGCCGGCGTATGGCCGATATGGTCGCTTTGGGGCTTGACTCGAGCGATTTGAAAATCGACCCGCTGCTGTTTGTTGTCCCGGCTTTATTTATATTAGGTTCGGGTCTGGTGATATTGCGCATATATCCGTGGTTTGTCCGGCTGATTTATTGGCTTGGCAAAAGGTGGTGGCCGCCTTCACTGTACTCCACCTTAATTCAGGTGGGACGGTCCACAACGCAGTACCAATTTATTATGGTGTTTCTTATCATTACGCTGGCCACCGGTCTGTTCAGCTCCAGCGCCGCACGAACAATCAATATCAATGCCGCGGAAAAAATAAGCTACAGCTACGGTACCGATATCGCGATGCAGGTAAACTGGGAGAACGACGCTCCGCCGCCCGGCATGGAGACAGAACCGGTAGATAGCGGGGAAATGTTTGCGCTGCCGTTGACTCTGTCGGGAAATACCAAGGTGCAGTACTCCGAACCGCCGTTTTTGCCGATGACCCAGCTTTCCGGAGTTGAACATGCGGCCAAAGTGTTTAAGAAGCAGGTCGCCAATATTACGGTAGGAAAAGAAAGAGCGGATACGCTGCTTATGGGCATCGATACCGACGATTTCGGACAAGTGGCGTGGCTCCGCAACGGGCTGCTCGATCACCACTTTAACGAATATTTGAACCTGATGGCGTCGGACCCCGCTGCGGTGCTGATCTCCCGATCGGTCGCCGAGCATTTTAAGCTGAAAGAGGGGGACCGGCTTTATGCCGGATGGCCGGGAGTGGAGAATACGCAGTTCAAAATATTCGGCATCATCGATTATTGGCCTTCCTGGAACCCGCGAGTTGGTCCGGGATCGCCGGGAGCTGCAACGGCCGCGAAAAATAAAAAAGCCGTGCCGCCGATGCTCGTCGTCGGGCACTTATCGTACATTCAGAACAATATGGCGCTTGAACCTTACGAGGTCTGGCTTAAGCTGAAAGATGGAGCTTCGAGTCAGGAGCTGTATGCAGCGCTGGAGGACAAAAACATTCCGGTCGAGCATTTAAGCGATGCGAAACAGGAACTCATCAAGCTGAAAAACGATCCGTTCCAGCTGGCCATTAACGGCGTGATGACGCTTGGTTTTATGATATCCGTGATGATCAGCTTTTTCGGATTCCTGCTGTACTGGGTGTTATCGTTGTCAGGTCGCATATTGCAGTTCGGCATCCTGCGGGCCATGGGCATTTCGTTCAGCCAGCTGATCTTTATGCTGATCGGCGAGCAGCTGCTCACATCGGGAGCGGCGGTGGGAATCGGCTTGTCGATCGGGACACTGACCGGTCTGCTGTATGTGCCGATGTTCCAGCTGGCATTTAACGCCTCCACACAGGTGCCGCCGTTTCTCGTCACCTTCGATTCGCACGATCAGGTCCGCTTGTATGTGATCGTATCGGCGATGATTTCGTTTGGATTAATCATTCTCGGTTATATGCTGTCCCGTATCAAAATTCATCAGGCCGTCAAGCTGGGGGAGGATTAAGCGATGATTCACTGCGACAACCTGGTGAAAATTTACAAGGTGGCGGATTTGGAAGTCGTTGCGCTGCAAGGCCTCGACTTGCACGTCGACTCCGGCGAGCTGATGGCGATTATCGGCAACAGCGGCAGCGGCAAATCGACGCTGCTGAACATGCTTGGCGGCTTGGACCGCCCGTCTGCCGGCAATTTGGTCGTGGACGGCAAAGATCTGCTGAAATTTACGGAAAAAGATTTAATGAAATACAAACGGGAGACGGTTGGTTTCGTCTGGCAGAACAATGCGCGCAACTTGATCCCGTATTTGACCGCGCAGGAAAACGTCGAGCTGCCGCTGCTGCTGCGCGGACGGCGCAAACGGGACAGGGCGCTGGAGCTGCTTGAGGCGGTTGGCTTAAGTCATCGCCGGAAAAACCGGCTGAACCAGCTGTCCGGCGGCGAGCAGCAGCGGGTGGCGATTGCAATCGCGCTTGCCAACAGCCCAAAGCTGCTGCTGGCCGACGAGCCGACCGGTTCGGTCGATACGAAAATGGCCAACCAAATACTCGATTTATTCCGGCAGCTGAACCGGCAGCTCGGCTTAACTGTCGTCATCGTCACCCACGATCCGCTGCTGGCCAAGAAGGTGGACCGGGTCGTCGCTATCCGGGACGGCAAAACGTCGTCGGAAATGATCCGGCGCCGCTCCTATGACGAAGAACTGGCCGAGCTGGAGCAGGGCGCTGCGGCCAAGGACGATTCTCATGTCGAATACGCCGTATTGGACAAGGTAGGCCGTTTGCAAATTCCCGCCGGATACCTCGATTCAATCGGCGTGAAAAACACAAATAAAATAAAGGTTCAGCTGGAGGACGGCAAAATAGTGCTGCTGCCTCCCGAAGAGTCCGAATAACAAAGGAGGGGAACCGACGTGCAACAAATGAGATTACATCGGCTGCTGCTGACTTTCTTAGTGGCCGGAGCAGCTGCGTTCGGACAGCCTGCCGCAATAAGCGCCGAAGGCGGGCATTACGCCAAAGACGATGTAGCCGTTACCCAAGCGCTTCCCGCCGTACCGCTCGGAGGCGGCAGTTATATGGAGCTTAAGCGTGCCGCTATTTTGCCGGGGGATGCGGGAAAAACACTCGTATTTACGCTAACGGCCGTCAACGGGGGAGATAGAGACATTGCTTTGGCCGATTATTGGGTACGCCCTTATTCCGCCTCAGGCGCACAGTTTAAGGCGGAGCTGCTGCCGCAGGACAAGGACAAAAACATGGTTCCCGAAGGCAACAGTACGGATCTTACGTTTTACGCCATAGTTAACGAGATGACAGAGCTTTCGGACGTAAACCTGCGCGTTGTCCAGTGGGATTACAGCTTGGCCGATTTGGAACGGAAGATCGGCGACATCCGCTTGCAAACGGATGATCTGTCTTATTTGCATCCCGCTGGAACAGCCAGAACGATGCAGTTGGGCAATGTGCCGCTTAAAGGCGAAGTTACACGTGTCTCGGTCAAGAAAAACGAGAAATATTACGCCCCCCAGCTTGCGCTGCAACTTGTGAATGAGGGAGCGACAAGCCTAACTCCGCCGCAGCTTCAGTATTCGATCCGTACCGCCGATGGATCGATGTACCCGCTGGAGCTGGTCAACACGGAGAAAATCATCCTTCAGCCGAAAGTTATGAAAGAACTTCAGCTGAAGTCTTCGACCATTCCGTTGTCTGCCGGTTCGGAGGCGTGGGAGCTTGTCGTGACACAAACGCTGCCGGCGAGCGGCGACACCAAAATCAACGTTCCGCTCGGATTTATGCCGATACCGGAGACGGACACCGGCCCGCTCACCCAAGGAATCGCTTACGATTATGCCAATGCCACGGGATTATACAGCTTTAAGCTGGAGCAGCTCGAGCGTCTTCCGTGGGACGAGCAAGACTTGTTGACCGCTCAGCTGGCGATCGCCAACCGTGATGAAAGCGGGCTGCCGATTCCCGATTTTCGCGCTTATTTTCTGCTTGACGACGGGGTGAAGATCGAAGCGAAAGCCGTCAAAGCGGACAAACAAATCGGCATACCGAAGGGCCAGGAAGCAAGGTTCAAGCTGATCGGCAAAATCCCTTATACGTATCAATATGGAGAAGCGAAGCTGCTGATCGAAGATAAAACGGCTGAGGGCGTGTATCCGGTCGTCGGGGAATTTCAGCTTCCCGCACAAATCAGCGGGCTGCCGGCCGTTGCGTTCGGCGTCAAACGTTCGCCCGGAGGGCGCAGCCTGCAATATTCGCCGCGGGCGGTCAACAGCTACGCCGACCGCAGCTCCAAGCTGTACGAGGTGCAGGTGGAGGTAGCCAATGCCGATCAGCGCGGTGCGAATATTCCGAAATTGGCGGCGTATTTGCAGACGCCAGCAAACGCGTTGTACCCGATGAAGATGCGCGAGGTAAAAACAAAGCTGAATCCGGACGGCAGAGCGCTTGTATCGTTCTGGACCAAGCTGCCCAAAGAGATGGACAGCAGTGGTTTGAAGCTCCTCCTCGGCGACGCGGTAACGGACAACCATGCGACGGCCGACGGCGAAAAGCCGGATGCTTTTATGGACGCGGCCGTGTACGATTTGCCGAATGAAAACGTAAATGTAGCCGGCGACCTGCGCGATATCGATATGTACCCTTACAGCTTGTCCATTTGGCATATCAGCACATGGCTTGACGCCAAAGAAATACGCATCAATTTCCAATATGACTTAAGCAAGGATTCTTATTACGAAACGAATACGGAAGGCGAGAAAATCGTCCTTCAGCTGGAAGATCTGAAAGGGAACATTACACAAACGCAAAAGATTTTTTTTGAAAAAGGCATCGAGGATGACGACGTCTATTTCCAGCTTGGCGAGCACAGCTACAAATGGAAAACCGCCGACCAGGACCTGATTTTTAAAACGGAGACGCTGAAGCAATACAAGCTTTCCGTATACCATGAGTTTCAAGGCCAACGCAAGCTGCTTGCCAGCAAAACGATCGATTGGTTTACAACAACGGATTAGCGGGAAAGCGACACACTCTTAGTGGAAAACCCGCGGCAAACGATCAATTTTCGTTATGCCGCGGGTTTTGTTCGGTTACGTTGGAAGCTCGAAGATGGAAAATATGTGTAAGGAGATGTGAGATTAATGGATAGCACAGCGCTTTTGATCGATTTTCTCTTGAAGAAATATCGCGCCGAAAAACATGGGACGTTGAGCATCATTAAACGATTATCCGACGAAGACATCGTATGGGCGTCTACGCCGGAAAGCAACAGTATCGCCAATCTGGCCGCTCATATATGGGGAACGGTGCATCAGCGCATCGAGACGGTATTGTTTCATGTTCCGGATACAAGAAATAGAGAGCAGGAGTTCGAGCATGGCCTGCAATTATCAAAAGATCAGGCGCTGGAGCTTATTGCCAAATCTTTCGACTGTATTATTGAAGTTTTGGAGAAGGTTCAAGAGAACCCGGAAATGCTGCTGGAGCAGCCTTATTTAAATTTACCGCCGCTGCAAAATAGCGGGGTCGACAATCAAGCTACCGTGCTCGAGATGCTGCTGCACCAATTCAGACATTTGCCGGGCCATACCGGACAAATTGTATATATCGCCAAAATGAGGCTTGGGCCGTCTTATTTCCTGTAAATCACCTGATCGATAATGCCGTATTCGACAGCTTCCTGGGGAGTCATAAAATAATCGCGGTCCATGTCCCGTTCCACCTTCTCCAGCGGCTGACCCGTACATTCGGCGGTAATCCGGTTGGTTCTGTCGCGGATTTGCAAAATCCGTTTGGCGCTGATGGCGATGTCGCTGGCCTGCCCTTGCGTGCCGCCGTGCGGCTGATGAATCATGATCTCGCTGTTCGGCAGCGAAAACCGTTTTCCTTTGGCGCCTGCGAGCAGCAGGATCGCTGCGAAGGAAGCGGCGAATCCGGTGCAGATCGTATGCACAGGCGGTTTTACGAACTGCATCGTATCGTAGATGGCGAATCCCGCCGTGGTGGAGCCGCCGGGACTGTTGATGTATAAATAAATTTCTTTCTCCGGATCCTCCGCCGCCAGAAATAACAGCTGTGCCGTTATGCTGTTGGCCACTTGGTCGTTGATCTCCGAGCCAAGAAAGACGATCCGGTCCTTCAGCAGACGGGAATAAATATCGTAGGATCTTTCACCGCGGGCCGACTGTTCAATTACATAAGGGATATAACCATTCATCGGAAAACCTCCATACAGTTGGATTGAATTTGTGTCTTACGCCAAGTAAACGAATGAATGCCGCCAAAAGATACGCTTGCGGGTTTGAATTGGCGCAGGGGCCAAAGCAATCGCATTAGAATGGCGGCAACGCTTCAACATTCCAACATTCATATCGCTTTACGTGGAGGGGCGAGCATGATGGGACATTTGATCTTCCAAGCTTCGCTTTTCCGGATTCAAATGTCCCCTTTCGCTTTCTACGCCCCTGGGCGCGGGGCTTGCGACGATGGCAATTCATTTCTTTTTGCTATACAATTTTGAAGAAGGCGTATCTTTTTTCGTGTCTTATTCGTTTACTACTTAAGGATATTGGTCAAAAGGAGAAATGCCGGATGAATATAACTGAATCGGTCGAACAGGGTAAGCTCAGTCAGAGGGTGGATGAACCGGAGCGCTTTACATTCGAAATCGGCGATTTGAACCGGCTTCAGATCGTTTTAAACCGTTATTGCTTGTCTATCACCGGCTCCCGGCAGGATGCGGAGGATTTGGCGCAGGACACGTGGCTTAAATCCTTAATGACATTAAATATTTCCGGTCATGCGAATCCTGAAGCGCTGCTGCTGCGGACGGCCAAACATATATGGATCGACAAGACACGCAGAAAAGCGGCGCTGGCAAATATTTTGCGGCGAGAGCGGTTTGAGACTGCCGCTGAAACGGTTGACGAAGTTGCGTTTGAGCTGGAGGCGGTGTTTCAGATGATTTGCAAACATTTATCGTCCTTGCAGAGAACCGTCTTTCTTTTAAAAGACGTCTTTGGTTACTCGCTTGCCGAAACGGCCGATATATTGGGCACGACAGAAGGAGCGGTAAAGTCGGCGCTGCACCGGGCGCGGCAGTCATTGCTGCTTGTCAGAGACGAAATTGAGCGAAACGTCATGCCATCTCCCAAAGACGAAGGCATGAAAGCTTACCTGCAAGCGCTGGTAGCAGCTTACCGGCTCGGCGACGCAACCGCATTGGTAGAGCTCGCTGGACGCGACGAAGTGGAACCGGCCGTTGCGGTGGGTATCGTCCGTTACCGGATCTCCGGCAAATCGTTTGCCGGACAGCAGGCCGGAGCGCGAAAAGGCACCGGCTCAACCGTTCAAATGGCGGCTTAATCGCGGCTGAAATACTTTAACATCACCATACGGGCGTAACTGCCTGATCTTGTCTTTATAAGCGCCTCAGGGCGCTTTTTCCTTGGGGCGGAATTGTGGTAAGATGAAGACAGTCAATTTGAATGGAATCAGGTGAGTAGATGCGCATTGGAGTCATTAGCGATACCCACATGCCTTCCCGTTCGAAGCAGCTGCCGCAGGCTCTTGTAACCGGCCTCAGCGGCGTTGATCTGTTGCTGCATGCGGGCGATTGGACGAGTCCGGATGTGATCGGTTTGCTGGAGGCGATTGCGCCGGTGGATGGCGTTGCCGGCAATAATGACGGATACGACATCATAGACCGGTTTGGCCATAAAAAATTGCTGACGCTTGCGGGAAGGCGGATCGGTATCGTTCATGGACATATCGGCAGCCGTCCGACGATGGAGAATGCGCTTATGGCGTTCGTCGGCGAAGAAACCGCGCCGGACGTCATTATTTTCGGTCACTCCCATATCCCGCACAGCGAATTGGTAAAAGGCATTCTTATGTTTAACCCGGGTTCGCCGACCGATAAGCGGTTTCAGCCGCGGTACTCCTACGGGATTATCGACATCAGTTCCAGCGGCGTACACGCCGAGCATTATTTTTTCGATTCAAAGCAATAATGAAGCCCATTTTTGCTTCACAAAAACACAAAGCGGATGCTTACGAAGCAAGTTTTGCTTCGCAAAACTCAAAGCCGATGCTTACGAAGCAAGTTTTTGCTTCACAAAAACTTTTAGGAGGGTAACAACATGACCAATTGGAAAGAGATTACAACAGTAGACGAATGGAACAGTTTGTTAGAGGGATCCGGAGAGAAGCCTTTTGTCATTTTGAAGCACAGCACCAGATGCCCTGTCAGCACAAACGCTCTGGAAGAATACGAGCAATATTTGGGCAAGGAACCAAACGGCGGCGTGGATTATTACATGGTGAAGGTAATCGAGTCCCGTCCCGTATCCAATCAGATCGCGGAAGACACCAAAGTGACTCACGCCTCCCCGCAAATGCTGTACATTAAGGATAAAGCGCCATATTGGAATACCTCCCATTGGTCGGTAACCGCAAAACATATGGCCGCGGTACTGGACTAAGACGGGAGAAGTCTTATGACCGTACAATATGCCGCATTTTTCTCAGGCGCGTTGTTCAGCCGCAAAGTATGTTGCGTATACATTCCGCCCGGATACGAAACATCCGATCAATCTTATCCGGTCGTGTATTTGCTGCATGGGCTGTACGGCTGCCAGCTGGATTGGACGCAAAAGGGCAGTGCCGCCCAGACGCTCGACCGGCTGATTCAGAGCGGCGAGCTGCGTGAGTGCATTGTCGTGATGCCAAGCGACGGCGAAGCGGGGCACGGCACCTTTTATATGGATTGGTACGATGGAACAGGCAATTTCGAGCAATATTTCGTCTATGATCTTGTGCCGTACATCGACCGCCATTACCGGACGGTGGCGGACCGGAATCATCGCGTGATTGCCGGCCTTTCCATGGGCGGCTTTGGCTCCTGTTATTTGGCGCTCCGCCATCCGGAGCTGTTTGGGGCGGCAGCCAGCTTATCCGGCGCGTTGGGATCCGTTTCCGGCATGGAAGAGAAGATGTTCGACCGCTCGCAGTTTCCGCGCATGACCGGCCCGGCTGCTGGTCCGTATGCCCGTGAACGGGATTTGCATCAGCTCGCCTCCAACGAAGCGGCGAACCCGCAGCGGCCGTCGATTTATTTTAACTGCGGTACGGAAGATTATTTGTTTGCGATGAATACGAGCTTTAAACAACATCTCGATTCGATTGGTTATGCCTACGAATACGAATCATTTCCCGGTGAGCACAACTGGGACTACTGGACCGAGCATTTGCCGGATGCGCTGCGATTCCTTGAATCGTGGTTGGCCAAACAAATCTAACAATATAGTTGACACCCATAGCGACAGCCCTGATGCACAATTGCACATGGCGGCTGATATGGGTTTTTTGTGCTTTATTTCCACATAGTGACATTTGTCACAGCTTAATCGCTATGTTTGGACTATGGTTTAAAAGGGGTTTTATGTTAAAAACACTATAATATAGCTCGGGAGGGAAAAAGATTGGCGAATTTGCTTTGGTTGGAAGGTTCGGCTTGCAGCGGCAATACGATGTCGTTTCTGACGGCGGAACAGCCGGACGTCATCGATTTGCTGACTCAATATGGCATTAAGTTAAGCTGGCATCCTTCGTTAAGTTTGGAAAGCGGGCATGCGGTGAGCAAGCTGCTGAACGAGTTTATCGAGGGCCGCAATACGCTCGATATCCTGGTCATTGAAGGCGCTATCGCTCAAGGTCCGCATGGCACAGGCAAATACGATGTCTTTTGTGAAAGGCCTTTCAAAGATTGGGTCAGCGATTTGTCCAAAGTTGCGCACATCGTCGTTGCGGTCGGCGACTGCGCTTGTTTCGGCGGAGTTCCCGCAGCCGATCCGAATCCGACGGATGCCACCGGATTGCAGTTCCACAAAACGCAAAAAGGCGGATTCCTCGGAGCATCCTACGTGTCACGCAGCGGATTTCCGGTCATTAACGTATCCGGTTGCCCGGCGCATCCCGACTGGATTACGCAGACGCTGATCGGCGCAGTGACGCGCCCAAACGATTTACTGCTGGATGAATACCATCGCCCGCGCGATTTATACTCCACGACCACCCACACAGGCTGCACCCGTAACGAATACTTCGAATATAAAATCGGTTCCGAAACATTAGGCTGCAAGGAAGGCTGCTTGTCGGTCAACTTCGGCTGCCAAGGGCATTATACGCATTCGTCCTGCAACCGGATCCTTTGGAACGGTCATTCCAGCAAAACAAGAGCCGGTGTCCCTTGCTTCGGCTGCACCGAACCGGAATTTCCGACCTTTAACTATTTTAAAACCGCCAAACGTATGGGTATCCCTAAGAAAGCTCCGCTTGGCGTGCCGCAGCTTCCTTATATCGCCGCAGCGGGCGTGTCAAAATTGGCGGCGCCCGAGCGCCTAAAAGGCAAACTGATCAAAGGGAGACCGTAACATGGCGAATGAATTAACAACCGTCAAGCTGAATGTCAGTCCGCTCAACCGGGTGGAAGGCGATCTCGAAATCAAAGCGCACTTGGAGCAAAACAAAGTGGTACAAGCCGAGGCGATGGCTACGATGTTCCGCGGCATCGAAGTGATTCTGCGCGGCAAAAGCCCGCTTGACCCGCTGGTTATTACACCGCGGATTTGCGGCATTTGCGGCCAAGCCCATTTACGGGCGGCGGTGAACGCGCTGGAAAATGCGTACCGCGTCGCCCCTACGCCCAACGCCACGTTGATCCGCAATATTTGCCAAGCGACCGAAAACGTGCAGAGCCATGCGACATGGTTTTACGCGTTGTTTGCGGTCGACTTTGTGAATGAGAAATACGCCAAGTCGCCTTTTTACGAAGAGGTGAAGAAACGGTTTGCGCCTTTTACCGGCACATCGTATACACAAGCGGTCAAAATCCGCAAAAGACTGCTGAACGTTAATGCGATTTTTTCCGGACAATGGCCGCACAGCAGCTATATGGTGCCGGGCGGAGTCACCTGCTCGCCGTATTTGACCGATATTACGAAAACGTTTGCAATTCTCAAGGAGTTTCAGCAATATGTGGAAACGGTCATATTGGGCTGCTCGCTTGAGCGCTGGCTGAAGATCAGAGGCAAACACGAGCTGGAGCTGTGGCTGAAAGAAAGCGAAGCCCACCGCAACAGCGACCTCGGTCTGTTTATCCAATTCGGGCTTGATGTCGGTCTCGACCGCTTAGGAGTGGGCCCGGGCAAATTCCTTTCCAGCGGGGTATATGAGGATTTCGACAACCCGCGCAATTACAACGTGGAGGAACGGTCGTGCTGGCTGCCGGCGGGATATTACGACGGCGGGAAAACACATGCCTTCGACCATCTGAAGGTGGAGGAATTTATCGCCCATTCGTTTTATAAAGGGTATGAAGGCGGCCGCCATCCATGGGAGGGTGTAACCGACCCGAATTATACGGAAAACGATAAGGAAAAATACAGCTTCGCCAAATCGCCGCGTTATGACGGGCAAGTGGTGGAGGTCGGGCCGCTGGCGAGAATGGTCGTCGATCATGATCCGCTTATTTTGGACTTGCTGGAAACCTTTGGTCCGGGGGTATTTATCCGAGCGATCGCCCGGTTTCAGGAAACGGCCAGAACGATTCCGAAAATGTTCGAATGGCTGCAAACCGTCGATCTTAAGCAGCCGTTTTACTCGAAACCGCAGGCGGAGCCGGAGCAAGCCCGGGGTGTCGGGTTAACCGAAGCGGCCCGGGGTTCGCTGATGCATTGGAACGTGCTCGAAACCGGCAAAATCGCCAACTACCAAGTCATCACGCCAACCGCATGGAATGTGTCGCCGCGCGACAGCATGAACCAGCCGGGAGCCATAGAGCAGGCGCTGCTGGGCACTGAAGTGGCGAACATGGAAAATCCGACCGAGCTTGGCAGCATTGTGCGCTCTTTTGACGCCTGCCTTGTTTGTACCGTGCATTCGATTCATCAAAGCCATGTGCACAAAATCAGATTGGGGATATAACGATGAGTGAACAAGAGGGCATCCTCGTCTTAGGCCTCGGGAACAGCTTACACGGAGACGACGGCTTCGGCCCCCGCATCATCATGGAGCTGCAAAAGCGGTATGAAATGCCCGCAGCGGTTGAACTGGCAGATGGAGGGATATTGGGGCTTTCGATTCTTCCGATCGTGGAACGCCATCATCACATGATCGTGGTGGATACAGTCGCATTAGGCAACGAGCCGGGGACGATGTATCGCTTCCCATTGTCCGAGCTTAAAGTCCCGGAAGCTCCGCCGCATCATATTCATTTGATGGGGGTGGCGGAGGTGCTGCGAATTTTAAAAAACGACGGTTACGAAGTCGAAGGTACGGTCATCGGCATCGAGCCGGCTGCCATTACACCTTGGGTGATGGGGCTCTCTCCGACGATTGAAGCGAAAATTGCAGAAGCAGTCGAACTGGTTGCAGGCGAGCTGAAGCGCCGGGGATATCCGGCAGCTGCGGCTGTTGAGGGAAAAGACGGAGGATGAGGAAATGCATGAAGTCAGTCTCATATCGGAAGTAATCGCCATCGTTTCCCAGGCTGCCGCCGAGCGGGAGCTGGAAAGCATCCATAAAGTAAAATTGGTCGTCGGAGAACATACCGCCGCGATGCCCGATTCGCTGCAGTTCGCATTTGAACTGCTGAAGGATAAACCGCTTGCCGACACCGCCGTGCTGGAAATCGAACGCGGGCAAGGCGAAGAATTTTTTATCGAGTATATGGAAGGGGAATAAGTTCTGCATGGCGGAGCGGATACATCTGGAGCAGCATGTTCTCCAAGGCAATAAACTTATCGCCGGGCAAAACCGCGATCGCTTTCAGCGCCATCATGTTTTGGCGGTTAACGTGCTGAGCTCGCCGGGAGCCGGCAAAACGACGCTGCTGGAACGTCTGGCGGAGCAGCTTAAGACCAAGCTGCGCATGGCCGTAATCGAAGGGGACATTGCCACAACGCTGGATTCCGAACGGATAGCAGCCCATGGCGTGCAGGCGGTGCAAATCAATACACACGGAGCTTGCCATCTGGACGCCCGCATGGTGATGCAAGCGCTTGAATACGTGGAGCTTGCCGATATCGACCTGCTGATTATCGAAAATGTCGGCAACCTCGTATGTCCAGCCGAGTTCGATTTGGGCGAAGAGCTGGATATCGTCGTCTTAAGTGCCACCGAAGGGGAAGACAAAGTGGCGAAATACCCGTTTGTGTTTAAGAAGGCGGATGCCGTCATTTTGAATAAAACCGATTTGCTGCCGTATATTCCGTTTGATGTGGAGCGGTTTGAAGCAGAAGTGCGCCTGCTTAACGTCGCTGCGCCGATTTTTCAAGTCTCCGCCTTAAAACGGGATGGGCTGGACGAATGGATCGGCTGGTTGTGCGGGAAATTGGAAGCCGCAGATCCGCAATGAAGCAGCGCTATCGGATTGAAGTTGCCGGCGTCGTGCAAGGAGTAGGTTTTCGGCCGCTCGTATACCGTCTTGCCGTTACACATCGTCTGGCCGGCAGCGTATCGAACCGGAACGGCCATGTCGTTATCGCGATTGAGGGACTGCCTGACAATTTGCGGGCTTTTGTTCATGAGCTGGAACGTCATACGAGTCCGCCGATGAGGATTGATTCGTTAACGGTCACGCAAACGGAACCTGTCGAAGAGCGCAGCTTTCGTATCGAACCTAGCGATAGCTCGGGAGAATCACGTTATTCGGTCATTCCTGCCGATTTGGCGGTTTGCGAATTATGCTCGCGCGAAACGATGACTCCGGGGAACCGGTTTTATATGTATCCGTTTACCGGCTGCACGGACTGCGGTCCGCGGTACACGATCATACACGAGCTGCCGTACGACCGGGAGCGGACATCGATGTCGGATTTCACGATGTGCGATAAGTGCCGGAAAGATTACAACGACCCGCAAAACCGGCGTTTTCATGCTCAAAATATCGCATGCCCGGATTGCGGTCCGCAGATCCAGCTGATGTACCCGAAGCTCGGTGAATTATTGGGAGATTGGCGAACGGAAACGCATAGGCTGCTGGAGAATGGCGGCATCATTGCCGTCAAAGGGGTGGGTGGCTTTCATCTTATTTGCGACGCTCAAAACGAGATGGCCGTGGCCGAATTGCGGCGCCGCAAACATAGGCCGCGCAAACCGCTTGCGGTTATGGCGCCCGGCTTGTCGGAAGCGGAGCGCTGTTTTGAGCTGTCGCTTGAAGAGAAGGATGCGCTGGCATCCCCGCAAGCGCCGATTGTGCTGGTAAAACCAAAAGCGGAGGCGAAGCTGAAGCTGCCGTTGAAGGTACTGGCCCCGGGGCTTGATCGCTTGGGTGTCATGCTTGCTTATACACCGCTGCATCATCTGTTGTTCGGGAGTACATGCCCGCTGCTTGTCGTGACAAGCGGCAATGCCAGCGGCAAACCGATCGCTTGTACAAACGAAGAAGCATTCCGCGATCTAAGTCGCATTGCCGATGGCTTCCTGCTTCATGATCGCCTGATCGTGAGCCGTGCTGACGATTCGGTCGGACAAGTGGCGGACGGGGCCTTTTGCTTGACCCGCCGTTCCCGCGGGTATGTGCCGGAGTCGCTGCCGGTTCCATTGCCTGAAGGCGACTTTACATGGCCCATCGCTTTGGGGACGGGCGCGGAAACGAAAAATACATTTTGCATTGTGCATAACGGCATCGCGTGGTTAAGTCATCACATCGGCGAGACGGATCACGTGGATGGTTTGCGGTATTACCGCGACGCTGTGCAGCGTGCCTGCCGGATGCTGGGAGTGGAACCGGAGATCGCCGGTTATGATCCGCATCCCGGCAGCGCCGCTGCCGCCGAAGTGCGTAAACAGGGCGTAGGGAAGCTCATCCCCGTCTACCATCATCATGCCCATATGGCTTCCTGCATGGCCGAGCACCAACTGAGAGAACCGGTCATCGGCTGTGTGTTGGACGGGACGGGCTACGGCGTGGACGGCAGTTTATGGGGGTTCGACATTTTGGCCGGCGATTATGCCGGCTTCCAGCGAATCCACTCCCTACAGCCGTTAAAACTGCCCGGCGGGGAAGCCGCGATCCGTTATCCGTGGATGATGGCAGTTTCGTGTTTATATGAGACGTATGGTCCGGGCAGCACTTTTGAACACATGATCACACAGCGGTTTCCGGAATATGCCGACAAGCTGCCGATCGTAACGGCTCAGCTTGATGGGCGTATAGCCGTCCCTCAGGCATGCGGTGCCGGAAGATTGTTTGATGCGGTATCCGCTTTGCTTGGCTTATGCGTGAAAAGCGGTTATGACGGCGAGGCGGCGATGATGCTTGGCAGTTTGGCGAGCTTGGCGGCGGAAGAAATTCCGGACCCTTCGGCGAATTCCTGCTATCCCATCGTTAGCCGGCAGGACAAGTGGCTTGTACAACCGCTGTTTCTTGCCCTTGTCGACGATTTACGGCATGGCCTGCCGGCACATTTAATTTCACAACGTTTTCACCGGACCGTAGGGGAGATGGTGGTGGACGGAGCGATGCGGGCCGCAGTCCGATGGGGATTGCGAACCGTCGTCTTAAGCGGCGGCGTGTGGGACAACCGGTATTTGCTCTCCTATACGAAAGCCAGGTTAGTAGAAGAAGGTTTTACCGTATATTCTCATCAAAAAATACCGGCCGGAGACGGCGGCATCGCTTTCGGGCAAGCTGTCGCGGCTTTATGGAGGTGGCATCGGGAACATGTGTCTTTCCGTTCCGGCGAAGGTGATTGAAATATATGCCGACGAGTGGCGGGCCAAGGTGGACTATTTGGGCAGCGCCAAAACGGTAGGCATCGGCATGCTCGATGAGGTGAGGCCGGATCAATACGTGCTGGTGCATGCGGGCGAAGCGATCCAAATTATCGATGAGCAAAGCGCGCTGGAAAGTCTGCATTACTGGAAAGAGGTGCTGGAACTGTGAGTTTGCCGGATTTTCGGGATACGGGGATGAGCAAAAAGTTGCTTAACAAACTGGTTCCCGAGCTTGAACAAGCGCGTGAAAAGATGGGCAGAAAGCTGCGGTTTATGGAAGTATGCGGCACTCATACGGTAGCTATTTCAAAGTCGGGCGTACGCTCCCTCTTGGCGCCTTATGTCGATCTGATCAGCGGCCCCGGATGCCCGGTATGCGTAACCGACCAATCGGACATCGATCATATGATCGCTTTTGCCGGCAGCGAAGATGTGATCGTGACGACGTTTGGAGATATGATGAAGGTGCCCGGCTCCACGTCCAATTTGTTTCAAGAAAGAGCAAACGGGGCGGATGTGCGTGTGGTTTATTCCGCCTCAGAAAGCGTCGATATTGCGATAAAACATCCGGATAAACGGGTCGTGTTTCTCGGGGTAGGTTTTGAGACGACTTCTCCCGGCGTGGCGCTTGCCATTTTATGGGCGGAAAAACAAAAGATCGGCAATTTTTTCGTTTACTCGGCAAATAAATTGACACCGCCGGCGGTTAATGTGCTGCTTCAAGACCCTGATCACCGGATTGACGGTTTTCTACTGCCGGGCAATGTGTCGGTTGTCGTTGGCAGAGAAGGCTGGATGGATGTGGAAAAAGCCAACATGCCCGCCGTGATCGGCGGTTTCGAACCGGTCGACCTACTGTCTTCGTTATATTTACTAACCGAGGAAATGAGCAAGGGCCGCAGACAGGTCGTTAACAACTATAAGCGGGTCGTCAAAGAAGAGGGGAATACAAAAGCGGCGGCTCTGCTCGGCGAAGTATTTTCCCCGTGCGAGATGGCATGGCGTGGGATCGGCGCATTTCCGGAAAGCGGGCTGCGCATCCATCATCGTTATGAGCGGTATGACGCCGCGCTGCAAATTCCGGTCGATAAGCCGGTTACCAAGCTGCCCCGCGGCTGTCAATGCGGCGAAATTATTAAGGGGAAGGCGACGCCTTTTGAATGCAAGCTGTTCGGGCGGGCCTGCACGCCGCAGAACCCGATCGGTCCTTGTATGGTTTCGGGAGAAGGCTCCTGCTCCACCTTTTACACATATGAACGGCATCAACATAAACAACAACCGCTGAGTGTATAGGGAAGGGGAGACAAGCATGAAAATACTGCTTTCACATGGCGATGGCGGGTTGCTGACACATGATCTTATCGACGGGGTGTTCCGGGAGGCATTTAACGATGCTGCACTTCAAGAGCAGAACGATGCTGCGGTTATGCCCGTACAGGCGGGGTATATGGCAATCACGACAGACAGCTTTGTCATCCACCCGCTGGAGTTTCCGGGAGGGGACATCGGCAAGCTGGCCGTCGCCGGCACGGTGAACGATCTTGCGGTAAGCGGAGCCGTTCCTGCTTATATGAGCGTCGGATTCATATTGGAGGAAGGGCTTGATATCGCGCTGTTGAAGAAAATCACAGCTTCTTTGGCGGCGACTGCCCGCGAGGCCGGCGTAAGGATCGTAGCTGGAGATACGAAGGTCGTGGAAAAGGGCAAATGCGACGGGATGTACATCAATACTACGGGAATCGGTTTTATCGAACGGCCGGAACGGCTCGGATACAACCGGATTCAGCCAGGAGACCGGATCATCATCAACGGCGGGATAGCCGAGCACGGCGTTGCCGTGTTGGGGGAAAGGGCGGGCATCACGTTTGACCCTCCGCTGCCAAGCGATTGTCGGCCGCTTAACCGGCTGATTGTGCCGCTGTTGGAACAGTTTCCTTCCATTCGGTTCATGCGTGATCCCACCCGCGGCGGTGTCGCTACTACCTTGAAGGAAATAGCGGTTAGCGCGGGTGTTCGTATGGTGCTGGACGAAGAACTTCTACCTATTCAGCCGCATGTCCGTGGCGCATTGGAGCTGTTGGGGATGGACCCGCTTTATTTGGCCAATGAAGGCAAGGTGCTGATGATCGTAGCGGAAGAGGAGGCGGCGGGTGTGGTGGATCACATGAGAAAACACCCGGATTACCGGCTCGCTGCCGTGATCGGAAAAGTGGAAGCGGGGCACGGCGAAGTGATCCTGCAGACGGCGCTGGGCGGGGCCAGAGAACTGCAGATGCTCTCCGGAACGCCGCTGCCGCGGATTTGTTAAACGTTTTGCAGCAAAACATGGAGAAAGGGGCCGATAACGATGTGCAGAAACACAGTCAACGTATCCGAAGTTCAGCTTGCTTTACGCCAGCTGGAGGATCTCGTCAAAAATGTCAACGCCTATATCATGTCGTGGGGAATTGTCGTGGCGACCGGCAGAGCGGATGCAGAACTTCAGCAAGATTTTAGCGAAACGGCAATTTTAGCGGACCAATTAAGAAAAAAAATCCACCAGCTGCAGCATAAGCTGGACGAAGCGCAGGAATTGGAAGCAAGGCCGATCACAATCACCCATCTGCATAAATAATGCAGCCGGACATGGCCGGATCACCGCACGCCGCTGCGGCGGGTTTTCACTGAATCAACATGTGCATACAAACCATTCTTGAATCACGCTGTAATAAGGAAGCCGATCAAGAAGTTTTTCGTATGATGAGGTCAGCCGGAATGTTCTGGTTGGCCTTTTTCGTTAGGTATTTTGTGCTTTGCCTGCATATTTTTGCCCGAAACAAAACTGCAAGCAGGGGAAATGGGCCGTTTAATCGAATATTTGCAATACACCCATGTTTGAAATGAAGGAGATTGCTCATGCAAGGATATAATGTCATTATGATTTACAATCAGGATATGAGCCGGCTGCTCATGTGCAAACGGTTAAAGGACCCGTATCTGGGCTTGCGAAATCTGGTCGGCGGTAAAATCGAAAGCGGCGAGACGGGAATGGAAGCCGCGTACAGAGAACTGCGGGAAGAAACCGGCATTTCCAAAGAAGACGTCGTTTTGCATCATATCATGGATTTTACTTATTATTTGCAGCACTGTTATGTAGAAGTATATGCAGGCCGCTTGATCCGGGACGTGACCGTCTCGGGGGATGAAAACGAGCTGTTTTGGTCGGGATTGGACGAGAACTTTTTTGACATGAGCTTGTATGCAGGTGAAGGCAATATCGGGCATATGATGGAACAAGTGAAGATGAGCAGACAGCTGTTGTTAACGGACTGAAGATTGAGTGACAACACCCGGTCAATATAAGCATCGTGATGGAAATAAGTAAGGGTTATGTGATCTGAAGGGGAAGAGAGGATCCTTATGAAAATAACGTCCCAAGGCGTGTCGGAGGTCGTATTGGAAGTCCGCGATATGGAACGCGCCATCGGTTTTTGGTCGGGTAAGCTGGGGTTTCCAATCGTTCAGCAATGGGGTTATGAAGGCGGACAATTTACGGAAGAAACAAAGTCCATATGGGCAACCTGGCTGTATGTCGGCGGTCCGACTAGATTAGGATTGTGGCTGCCCCGCAATTTCAACAACCTCGAGCGATTGGAGAAGGAATCTGCGATTTCCCAGTGGAACGGGCTATTTGACGAAGGCGGTATCCATGTGCATATGGCGTTGTTTATTGAAGGCGCTGCTATTGAACAGGCGATTCAAGTGCTGAAGGAAAACGACATAGATCATAAAATCATTGTAAGAGGCATTCATAAGAGAGTGTATTTTAAAGACACGGAGGACAACATAATCGAGTTCTATACTTTAAGTATGGAGGAAGATTATGTCATGAGGCGCAATCAAGGAACGCTTAAATAGACCAGACCCAAGATTTTGAAAGTGGTGAGCAGCATTGGCAACGGACGCATTGGAATACCGCATCACAGACAAATGGGACGATGAGCTTTGGGCCGCGGCGGAGCGAATCTATGAAGAAGCATTTCCGCTGGATGGCAAAAAAAGCCGCGACATCATCCGCCGTATGTTTGAGAGAAACATGTGCGAGCTGCACACAATGACGCAAGGTCCGGAAGTCGTAGGCATGGCATTAACCGGCAGCGATCGGCAAGCCGGCGCGCTGCTTATCGATTATTTGGCGGTTCGCCAACATCTTCGCGGAAACGGATACGGCCGGTTGCTGTTGGACCGCATCAAACAATGGGCGCACTCGGTTACGGGCTGCAAAGGCATTATCGTCGAAGTGGAGGCCGATCCGACAGAGGAGAACGAACAGCGCATCCGTTTTTGGGAAACATGCGGCTTCCGGATTACCGGTTATGTTCATCAATACATTTGGGTGCCTGAGCCATATCGGGCGATGTATTTGAACTTCGACGAGACAGACCCGCTGCCGGAGGATGGAGAAACGCTGTTTGGCAGCATTACCCGTTTTCATGAAAAGGCGTACCGCGCAAGTAAAAAATAGAAATCGATCCGGATTGTGCCGTAAGGGGAACGCATAAGATATTGGTAAACGAAGGTGAACCGGCAGCGAGTGGAAACGACGGCCCCGTTTGTATTACAATAAGGGGAGCTGGATAATCACACCAGCTAACGTTGCAGCAGGCTGCGAAGGAGGCGACCTCTTGAAAGTGGCAATAGCCGGAGGAACCGGCTTTATCGGCAGGCATTTGGTCAAATATTTCGTACATAATAACGATACCGTTTTATTAATAAGCAGGCGGCAGACCGTTTCGGATAGCCCTTCGGTTTCGAATGTGACCTGGTCCGAGCTGGAAGCCAATCCTTCCAAATTGGAAGGAATTGATGCCGTCATCAATTTGGCCGGGGAATCGATCAACCAGCGCTGGACCGAGGAGGCCAAGCAGCGTATTTTGCATTCCCGCCTGGATACGGTCGGACGTTTGGCGCGTTTGCTGGAGCAGATTGAAGATAAACCACATGTAATTGTGAACGCTTCCGGCATGTCGATCTACGGCACATCGGAAACGGAAGTTTTTGATGAAACAAGTCCGAAGCGGCTGACCGACTTTCTGGCCCATACCGTTGAGCAATGGGAAGAAGCGGTGGACCGTATTCAAGGCATTCGTGTAGTCAAAATCAGAGTTGGCCTCGTGTTAGGCCACGACGGCGGTGCGTTTCCGAAGATGGCGCTGCCATATAAGCTGTGGGTCGGAGGAAAAATCGGCAGCGGCCGGCAAGTATTGTCCTGGGTACATATTGAAGACATGATCCGTTTGATCGATTATTGCATTGAACACGAGGACATATCGGGAGCGGTTAACGCAACGGCCCCGAACCCGGTGACAAACGACGAATTCGGGCGGGCTTTAGGACGTGTTTTACGGAGACCGCATTTTTTTCCGGTACCCGCGTGGCTGTTTAAGCTGCTGTTTGGCGAGCTGTCGGTACTGCTCTTAGAGGGTCAACGCGTTATTCCGCGTGTGCTGCTTGACCACGGGTTCGAATTTAAGTTTACGGCGATTGAGCAGGCTTTGGCGCAAATTACATCAGGGGGAAGCAAATAGCGATGTTAAAATATGGATCACCGGATACGACGGAATTAAAATTCAAGCGGTTTATTGCGGAAGTCGAGCCCAGAGACGAGCAATGGATCGATATTGTGCTGCGTTTTGAGCTGGAAGAGGAAAACGCCATACCGCTTGATGTAACGGATTTAACGGCACTGGTCATCTGTACGCGCGGGGGAGAGATATTTCAAATGGTGCCTCAGGATGAGGGCTGCGATTGTGAATATCAGTTCACCCCTGGTGAGAAGGAACAAATTCGCGATTATGTGGAACGCGAGCGGCTGGCGGCTGAGGCGGCCAAGATGTAGCGGGGATGATGCAATTTTTGAATTGATAGTTAATGACGTTAATCAAAGACTCTCGAATCAATCCGTCACCGTACGATGATTTTAAGTTTTAATCGGACATTTGTTTAATTACATTAATTAATTTAAACAAGCGATACCCATACATAACAAGAGGCCATTCCATATGGAGGCCGCTGAAAAAGTAGCGAATTGAGCGAAATCATGCTGGAGAAGCGCCAGTATTCGCTTATGTCCCCGAATTTCACCTGACATCAGCGGGTACAATTCAAGAAATCGCGGGGACAATTGGTGATCGTAAGAAAGATTCGCTCATGCTGCATTCACTTTTTCAGTGGCTTCTTCCATAAGGATGGCTTTTTTGCATTTGATGTTGTTAGCCCCACATTGTGAGTTCTTACATACATAACCCGGTCCTGACAACACAGTCCGCCAGAACGTGGGATTAACTTTGCTTTTCATACAATTTACGGTATTCGGAAGGTGTCATGCCTTCGTGCTCGTAAAATCGTTTATTAAAATAGCTCACGCTTGGATATCCGGCGTCGATCGCAATTTCGCGAATGGTCGATGTTTTGCGTTCCAGCAGCCATTGTTTGGAAACTTGCAGCCTGCATAAGGTCACAAAATCCATCGGTTTCATCTGCACCGCTTTGCGAAACAGCTTGCAAAAATAATACGGGCTGACTCCTGCCCGGGCCGACCACTCCTCGAGGATAAACGGCTTGCATGCTTCGCTTTGAATGAGCGGCAGCAGGCCAAGCACCCGTTCCGTCGCATCGCTGCTTCTGGCCGCCGTCAGCGGCACGGCTTGGCTGATGAATTCGGCCAGCACGGCATACGTCAGCACGGAAAGCGCCGCCTTATGCAGCAGCTTGTGCGCCGACGCTTTATCCAGCAGCGCAAGATGCGCCTGCTCGAATGCGGCGCCTTGCCGCAGCGTCCACAGCTGGGACTTGTGGAACCCTCGCTCGATCAAATACTCATTGATTTTGCTCCCGTAAAAATGCAGCCAACGCACATCCCATGGATCTTCGGTGCAGGAGAAATATCTTTGGCGTTGGAGCGGGAAATATAACACCGCATCGCCTTTTTGCAGTTTATAGACACGGCCCTCCGATTCGACATAGCCTGTTCCGGACGCCACGTAATGAATATTAAAGTTGTTGAGCGTCCCCACCTCGCGGGTTACATCGTGATCAAGCTCTTGCCAATACGTTCCCACCGATTCCGGGAAACAAAAAAACGGCTGATCGGCTAACGTCGGCAGCAAAACCTGTCGTTTCATCAAGTTGCTCCTTCATGACAATATAATGTTATCCCAAGTCAAAATGTTATTATATTCATTTTAATTACGCTGTCCTATAATGGCAATATAATCTTAATATATGAATAGGAGCTGCGAAACCGATGAGTGAGAGAAAACTTCGATTCGGCGTGCTGGGCTGTGCAGGAATTGCCAAACGCGCTGTAATCCCAGGCATTCAACAATCCGAATTGTGCGAGGCGGCGGCGATTGCCAGCCGTGATGAAGAGAAGGCGAAGCTGACCGCCGAGCAGGTCGGGATACCCGTTGCTTACGGCAGCTATGAGGCGTTGCTTGCCGACGAAACAATTGACGCCGTATATATTCCATTGCCCAACCATCTGCACAAGGAATGGACAATCAAAGCCGCAGAGGCCGGCAAACATGTGCTTTGCGAGAAACCGGCCGCGCTGGATGCCGCCGAAACCGAGGAAATGGTAGCGGCGTGCGCCAAAGCGGGAGTCACATATGCCGAAGCGTTTATGTACCGGCATCATCCGCGTTACGCGATGATCCGCGAAATCATCGATTCCGGCGAAATCGGACAAATCCGCGGCATCCACGGCGCATTTACGTTTAACGGCGCGGCGAATCAAGGCAATGTGCGGTTCGCTCAATGGATGGGGGGCGGCTCCATCTATGACGTAGGGGTATATCCGCTTAGCGCGGCGCGGTTGATTCTGGGCAGAGAGCCTGAGGCGGTAACGGTCAATGCGTTTTTCTCGCCGGAGCACGATCATGTCGATATGATGGCTTCCGGGCTGGTGGAATTTTCCGATTCGGTGGCCCTTACATTCGACTGCGGCATGTGGGCGGCAGGCCGCAATACGCTGGAGATTTTGGGAACGGACGGCATTATTGAAGTTCCGTCGGCTTATGTCAGCCCGCTGAACGCAAGCTCCAACTTTTTTGTCACGGTAAAAGGCGAGCGGAGAGAAGTTGAGGTGCCGCAGGTGAATCAATATGCGCTGCAGGCCGACGACTTTGCCAGAAGTGTATTTTACGGCGAACCGCAAAAATTTGATCCGCAGGACTCGATCAAAAATATGCGTGTTGTTGACGCATGCTTGAAGTCCGCCCGCGAACGGGTTAGAGTAATTATTTAATGCCATAAACTATTTCGTAACCGCCATTACATTTGATCTTTGGAGGAGAGCGACACGATGGAATACATATCGATTAAAGGAACAGATAAACCGATATCCAGGCTTATTAAAGGGACCGACTACTTCCGCAACGATAATTATGAGAAAGTTCGGGAGAATTTGGACGCGTTTATCGCTATTGGCGGAACAACGCTGGATACCGCTCACGTATATTGTGGCGGCGAAAGCGAAGTACAGATCGGCAGGTACATTCAGGAACGGGGAAACCGCGACAAACTTGTGATTCTGACTAAAGGTGCCCATCACGACAAAAACGGTCCGCGCGTGAGCCCGCAAGCGATTGCCAGCGATCTTGCGACCAGTCTGGAACGGCTGCAAACCGACCATGTCGAGTTGTATGCGCTGCACCGCGACGATACCGCGATTCCGGTACAAGTGATTATCGATGCGCTGAATGAGCATATTGCGGCAGGCCGCATCGGAGCGATCGGCGCTTCGAACTGGTCGTGGCAGCGGCTGCAGGAAGCCAACGAGTATGCTGCGGCAAACGGTCTGGCCGGCTTCACCTTCAGCAGTCCGAATCTCAGCCTCGCCAAAGCAAACGAACCGTTCTGGGCCGGCTGCGTTTCGGCGGATTTTGAAACTTGCGCATGGCATGAGAAACATCAGCTTCCGCTGTTATCATGGTCGTCGCAGGCTCGCGGCTTCTTTACCGGACGGTTTACTCCGGAGGTTCGCGATAATGCCGATATGGTTCGCGTCTTCTATAGCGATGCAAACTGGGAACGGTTGAAGCGGGCGCAGGAGCTGGCCGGGCAGAAAAATGTGACGATGATCCAAATCGCTCTTGCGTATGTGCTGAACCAGCCATTCCCGACTTGCGCGCTTGTCGGCGCTCAGAACATCGAGGAGCTGCGTTCATGCGAGGAAGGCGCTACCTTGAGATTGACGCGCGAAGAGCTGGAGTGGCTTGATTTAAGCCGCGAGAGCTTAAAGGCTTGATTTTGCGAAGCCGCGCCGGTCTTATAAACGTATAATACAAAGCCTTTATCCAGCCACGGGGCCGTTTCCCGTGCGCCGGATGAGGCTTTTTTTGCGCGATAACCCGATATCTCGGCAGCAGGTTGCATAACAGTCATCTTTCCGTCCGCAGCGGTTGAAAATTGTGGTAGCATAAATTAGAAAGAGGCGGGCCCAAGATGATATAATGGTCGTGGAAGGGTTGATATGATGGATCTTCGCGAGCAGTTTGGGGAAATCGATATTTATTTGTTCGATCAGCTGTTAAAAGGCCGGTTCACGCCGGACATGACGCTGCTTGACGCCGGCTGCGGCAATGGGCGCAATATGGTCTATTTTTTGCGGAACGGTTACGATGTATATGGTGTGGACCGCAGCGAGACGGCGGTACAAGCTGTGCGCAGTTTGGCGGCCGAGCTTGCTCCGGAGCTTCCGCAGGATCGCTTTGAGATGCAAGCCGTCGAGAAGCTTAGTTATACAAATGACACCTTCGACGTAGTCATATGCAACGCGGTGCTGCATTTTGCCGAACATGAAGATCATTTTCAGACGATGGTTTCGGAGCTGTGGCGTGTGATCAAACCCGGGGGCATGTTGTTTGCGAGACTTGCTTCCAGCATCGGCATCGAACAGCAGATCGAACCGATCGGCGGAGGGCGGTATAAACTGCCCGACGGGTCCGAGCGTTACCTTGTGAGCGAAGAGCAACTGCTGCGTTTGACCGAGAAGCTATATGGCACTTGGCTGGAGCCGCTCAAAACCGTGAATGTCCAAGGACTGAGATGTATGAGCACGTGGTGCATCAAGAAACCGCATATTGTATTTTTTGAACAGGAGCGAGCAAGATGAAGCTAAGAGTATCTGCAGTACAATATCATTTAAAAACGATCGGCGCTTTTGCCGAGTTTGCCGCACAGGTGACGCATTATGTGAAAACAGCCGCCGAATTCGACTCCGAATTCGTGTTGTTTCCCGAATTGTTTACGACACAGCTGATGTCGATCGGCGATGCGTCCGGCGTAGCTTTATCAATTAACGAACTGCCGGATTTTACGGAGCAATATATCGAGTTGTTCAGCGGCTTGGCCAAGACGACGGGCATGCACCTGATCGGCGGCACGCATATTATCGAAGAGGGCGGCAGGCTGTATAACACCGCATTTTTATTTTATCCGGACGGCACCATCGGGCAGCAGCGCAAGCTGCACATTACACCAAGCGAAGTCAAAGAATGGCATATGGCTGCGGGAGACAAGCTCCATGTATTTGACACGGCCAAAGGCCGCATCGCCATGCTCATCTGTTACGACATCGAATTCCCGGAAATTGTGCGTATGGCCAAAGCCCAAGGCGTGGACGTCATTTTTTGCCCGTCGTGCACCGACGATAAACATGGTTTCCATCGTGTCCGGTATACGTGCCACGCGCGGACGATCGAAAATCAGGTGTATGTTGTCACGACGGGAACGGTAGGGTCGCTGCCGACCGTTGACTTTATGCGGGGCAATTACGGACAAGCGGCTGTCATCACGCCTAACGACGTGCCATTTCCGCCGGGCGGCATCTTGGCGCAAGGTGAGATCAACGGCGATATGGTGATTACGGCCGATCTCGATCTAGATCTGCTGTACGAAGTGAGGGAGAAGGGCTCCGTTACGACATGGCGCGACCGCAGGACGGATCTGTATACAGATTGGAGCTAACGGCCGTAAGGAGTGTTGTGACCGATGTATCGAAAAGAACTTTATCTGTTCGCAGATCAACGCCCGGTCAAAGCGCTGATCCGCAATTATACGCGTGAGGATTTCCCTGGACTGATCCGCATTCAGAAGCTGAGCTTCCCGCCGCCGTTTCCTTCCGAATTATGGTGGAATGAAGAGCAGCTGACCCAGCATGTGAACCTGTTCCCGGAAGGGGCTTTATGCGTTGAAATCGACGGCGAACTGGTCGCTTCCATGACCGGGCTGATTGTGCGCTTCGACCCCGAGCACCCGGAGCACACATGGGAAGAAATCACTGATTCCGGCTACATCCGCAATCATGAGCCTGCGGGCGATACGTTGTATATCGTCGATATATGCGCGCTGCCGACCCATCGCAAGCTTGGTCTGGGCAAATGGCTGATGCAGTCGATGTATGAGGTTGTCGTTCGCCTCGGTTTGACACGCCTCCTTGGCGGAGGACGCATGCCCGGCTATCACAAGGTGGCGGAGCAAATGAGCGCGGAGCAGTATGTGCAGGCCGTCGTCGAAGGTGAAATCAAGGATCCGGTGATTACTTTTTTGCTGCGCTGCGGACGTACGCCGTTGAAACTGATTTCCGGATATTTGGAAGACGAGGAATCGCTGAATCACGCTTTGCTGATGGAATGGAAAAATCCGTTTGTTGGAAAATAAACAGGTTTATATGCCTCCCCGATGGAAACAATGGGTTAGAGTAAGCCCAACATCAAGGGAGGTTTTTCTATGCGCAAAAATTGGATGATCTGCGGCGCACTCGTCTTAACGGGAGCGGCGCTCTCCGGCTGCTTTGACAAATCGCAGCAGGCGGTTCCCGCATCGGCACCGCAGCACGAGCAGCACCAAATGACGGCGGCACCGGCCGCGGACAAGGCTTCCTCCGAGGCTGCCGGAACGATGGTTGACATTGTGAACGGCAAAGGCGAAAAAATCGGTATGGCCAGCTTAAAACCGCAGGATGGCGGCGTTAGAGTCAGTGTATCGGCTGCAAGTCTGTCTCCGGGGGAACATGGAATCCATTTCCACGAAACCGGGAAATGCGAAGCTCCTGATTTTAAGACAGCCGGCTCGCACTTGAATCCCGCTTCCAAAAAACACGGCTTCCTCACGCCGGAAGGACCTCATGCCGGGGATCTGCCTAACCTGATCGTCGGCGCCGACGGCACCGGCAAAGCCGAGTTCACCACCAAGCTGGTGACACTCGATAAGGGCAAGCCGAATTCTCTGCTGAAAGCAGGCGGAACCGCCTTGGTTATTCATGATAAAGCCGACGACTACATTACCGATCCGGCAGGCAACTCCGGCGACCGTATCGCCTGCGGCGTAATTAAAGGTTAACAGTTAGCAATGACCGGCTGCTTGCAGCTAGAAGCATGTAATGTCGGTAAAACAAAAACCGCAAGTATCATCCTGTGTGGAATGATGCTTGCGGTTATTTGCTTTGTTCGGACAAGATGCGCCTCATGACTTGCCGAGGAATAAGGACAAGATGCCTGCGGCGATCAGCGGACCGACCGGTACTCCGCGTAAAAAAGCGACGCCTAATATGGTGCCGATGAGCAGTCCGGTTACCACCGTCGGCTGACTTGTCATGAGCTGAGCGCCCCGGCCGCCAAGAAAAGCGACAAGTAAACCGATGACGATGGCAAGCAGCGATTGCCAATGAAACAACGTGTGGGATAACGTTTCAATTGTAATTTTGCCGCTTGCCAGCGGAGCCATAATTCCGATCGTCAGGACGATAATGCCTACCGTTAATCCGTATTTCTCGATAAACGGAAATGCCTGATGCAGCTGAGTGACTCTCAGCAGAAGCAGCACAACCACGGCAATGGTGATCGACGAATTGTTGCTTAATATGCCAAGCGCCGCAAAAAGCAATAAAATCAAAGAAGTGATATCGATCTGGGCCATTTCAGCGGTTCTCCTTATGAATTTGGCGGCAATTTCCGTGATTGAGGATCGCCTTACGGTATATTGTAGCATAATTTGACATGATCTTATGTAAAAAAGGAAAATTCGCTGCAGCAGCGAATATGTAATGTCTGACTTGATGAGCAAAAAGGGAGCTGCAGCATGAATTTTCATATTGAATATTTGTCATTTTTCGTGATACAAGCAGACGGCGAAGGAGAATCCGGCAGCAAAAACTATAAGCATTACCAAACATTGGACGAATCGAGCTACGAAGAAAGCGAGCTTAGCGGATTTTTGGACGGGGAACTGGGCAAAATTGCTAAACGCAAGGCGGAACGCAACCCGCGGGCCGAGCAGGTGCCGACGAAAATCGGCAGATTTATTGTGGAGCCCGGTTACGGAGCGGACAGCAATCCGAACTTCAACCAGTTCGACCGGCTGCGCGGAGCCGAATCGGCGGAGCAATTTTTAGGTTTTGCCGACGATATGCTGCGGGCTTACATGGATGCAAGCGCGATTCGCGGCGGAGTGCTGCTGATTGCCAGGGCGAAGCTGCCGAAGCATACGGATGAACGGTTCGTTTTTGTCATGAAATGCGACTTTGAACAAAAAATCGCCCGTATCACCGACGAGCGCAGTTTGCTGAATAAAGTGGAAATGGCGATCAGCGCTAAAAACATGAAATCGATTCTGTACCCGCATATGCCGGAACCCGGCATGATCGAGCCGTGGGAGCTAAAAATACACCAAGCTTCCCATGCTAAATACTTCGAAGATTTTCTGAAATTTGTAGAATACGAAAAATCGGTGCCGGAGATCATGAACGAACGTGTTGTCCAAATGGCGCAGCAGTATATCGAGGACAACTACGAGGAGATGAGCCCGCAGCGTGAGCAGGAGGAGAAGGAGCTTGAGTTGTGGGCCTACGGCGACCAGCGGGAATTGCAGGAGAAATGGACGCCGCAGCAGGTAGTGGAAGCCGCCGCGCCTTTGATCGAGGAAAAGCCGGATTTGGAGCTGAAGCTGAAGCTTGGGCATATTACGGTGCGTGGGCTGCTGGCCGATTACGGAGACCGGGTGCATATCGCCAAGGAGGGGGGAAGGTACGTCATATTAATCGAAGGCGACGAACTTCTGTTTGACCGCGCCGTATCCCCGGTGGAATTGGCCCGTCCGGAAACGCTGGAGGCGACCGTGCGCCGTATCCGCGAGAAAGTGGAAGAAGAATCCAGCGTTCCGTATTAATCTGCCGCTTCATGCGTAAATATACGTTCGAAAAAAGTTCACAAATTGGCATGCATACCGCCGATCGTTCATACGATGTAACAAACGGATACGAGAGGCGGATGCATATGGCTGGAGAGCTTTTATTCGGCATCATTGTGCTGGCAATATTGGCGGGGCTGGTGTGTACAGGCCTTTGGAAGCTGGTTACCCTGGATACGACACATTACGATTTGGAGTATTTGTGGAACAATAAGTTTACCCGGGAACAGCTGGAGCTGGAGTGACGTGATATGTCGTCCTTCGGAAAAAGAAAAATCGCCGCTGCGCCAAGCCGCATCTTTCAACAATGAAGAGCGGGCTGGCTGAAGCGGCGATTTTTTTGGTTAGCACATAGTAGAACAAAGGGATGAGTAGGACGGGCAGCGCCCAATGTTGTCAGGATAAGAAGCCAATGGATCAAAGTATCGTCACAGGAATGATCAAGCTTCTTTTATGCACGGCGGCGCCCCGTTCTGGACATAGAACCATTCGGATGGATCACGGACTGAGTGAGACTGTCGATTCATTATGCATCATCCAACCGTTGAGCAATCCAACCGTTGTGTACCCCCAATGTTGGAGAAGTGCCCTTTCTAAACGGACATCAGCGCAGCTATGTAAACCAAATCTGAGGTTTTGCTCAATGGGACGGACATCAGCGCTCTTATTCGGCCTACCATCGGGGTTTCCCCGGCTTTTTTGGGCCAATAAAGTCGCGGGTGTCCGTTAAAAATGATAACCTCGGTTTTTGTGCCACATAGAGACGCTCAGGTCCGTTGGCGTTGGAGCGTGCCGTTTGCATGTATAAGGCCAACCATAACGACGAGGCTACCCGTTACGGACAGCCAGCCAAAGATCAACATTCAGCAAGTTGTATCGATTGCGCTAATGCAACCAATACGCGATCCGAATATCAGTCATTTATCGCTAACCTGACAACATTAGGGCAGCGCTCCACATCACCACGCCGGAGTAAAGCACGGTGGGCCGAAGCCAAGCGAAGCGATGGCAAGGCGCACCAAGGTGCGAGCCCGAGGCAGCCCGCCGCGCCCCGCATCACCGCGCCGCAGTAAAGCACGGTGGGCCAATGCCAAGCGAAGTGATGGCAAGGCGCACCAAGGTGCGAGCCCGAGGCAGTCCGCCGCGCCCCACATCACCGCGCCGCAGTAAAGCACGGTGGGCCAATGCCAAGCGAAGCAATGGCAAGGCGCACCAAGGTACGAGCCCGAGGCAGTCCGCCGCGCCCCGCATCACCGCGCCGCAGTAAAGCACGGTGGGCCAATGCCAAGCGAAGCGCTGGCAAGGCGCACCAAGGTGCGAGCCCGAGGCACAAAAGCCGCTCCACCGCAGGCGGGTCCAGGGCGCAGCGCATGGAGTCCCCCAGAGGGGGGATTGAGGGGGGCACACTACCTCATTTACGGAAAACGTCTAACAGCAGCTCGCCGGTTTCCATGTTCTGCGTCTCCCAGGTGGAGGCAAAGCGGACATGATGCGAAACGCCAAGAATATCGTATTTCTGCGCGAGATGCTGACGTGCGCTGCCGACGATCAGTGAATGCAGCCGCACGTGCTTGCGTGCGCCGAGCTCGGCAAGCAGCTCCCGTACAGGCGGCGATATATGGCCGATGCCGTCGGTCACCATGACAAAATCGGCGTTGCGGAAGGCGCTGCCGGCGTTTACGATGTCGATGCCGCGTTTGATCGGGGCGTCGAAGTGGGTGCCGCCGCCGAAAGCGAGCTGCGCCAAGCTGTAAAACGACGGCCAATCCGGCTTTTTAACGTGCAACGTACGTTCGATCAGCTCGCCTTTGGCGCCGAACAGCAGCAGCACAAAATCGCGTTTTTCCAGCAGCGAATAGGAGGCGAAGGTGCCGACAAACAGCTGCGCCAGCTTCAGCTTGCTGCCGCGCATCGAATGGGACGTATCCAGCATGCAGATGACCGGCCCTTTGAGCGGTTCCTCCATTCGTCCGGTGACATTGTAGGTCAACAGCTTCCGCTCCAGCCACTTTACGGTAAAATACAATTCGTAGTCGGGATCGGCGAGCAGGCTGGCTTCGCTCGGCAGCATCCGGCTGATGTCCGCCGATTGACGCAGATCGTCATACGCTTCCGGCATATGGCGTGAACGGTGGCGCCGCTTTTTGACCCGAAGCTGCTGCACATTACGGCCGACTTCCTTTAGGAAGGCGATCAGCTCGGGATGACGTTTCAGCTTCTCGACCCACTGCATAAACCGCTCGTGTTCCTGGCGGTGCAACTTCCCGAGATCGCTGCCCCAGCGCCGGTTGGCAAGCTGCTGGCTGGCCTGCAGCAGTTCATAAACGTGCAGGCTCTCCAAGTCTTCCTGTCCCAGCGTTATTTTCAACGACCGGCCGAGCCATTCGCCAAGCTGCTCCTCAAGCTCCTTCATGGCCGCGCTGTCGCGCTGATCCATCCGCTCCAGCCGTTTCTCCAGCTGCTCCCGTTCGGCCTCCGCTTTTTTCAGCTTCTGCCGCAATTTATCCCGTTTCATAAAATCGGTGCGCATCTCGTCCTGAAGCGAAACGATACGTTCCTTGAGCGCTTCGATTTCGGCGGCCACAAGCGGTCTGCTGTCGAGAGCGGCTTGCTTTTCCTCCGCATGTTTTTTGCCCATCTGCAGCGTATAACCGACCAATTTCAGCTTTTCAATCTGTTTGTCCGACAGATGCTCATTGATTTGCGGGCTTTCTTGGCCTTGCTGTTCTTTCTGGCTGGCTAGCCCGATCGTGAGCAGCCGTTCTTCCTTATTGCGTTTCTTCACTTCTTGAGCGAAACTTTCGGTCAGCCACATCAATGCTTTCAGCGATGTTTTAAAGGCGGGACTTACTTGACCGATAGTGCGGGGGTGAATCGACTGGTAAAAAAACTGCTTCCTCAAGGAACGCACGAGCCAGCGATGGAAGGGGGTGGCTTCCTCCGCGGCGTCGATTTCCGGATTGGCGATATAAAAACACATAAAAAAATCGGCAAACAGGTCGACGGAAAACCACTCGGTTTTGGCTTTGGCCTCACGGATCCATTCCTGGGCGACCCGCGACGAGTGTACAAAGCCGTCGAATACGTAACGGTCGATACGCGCACAACGAACAATCATGCCGGTCAGCACCGCCTCTACAACGTATAGTCGTAATGCAAGCCGGGAATATCCCGGTCGAACAACGTCCGGTAGAGCCCCTGCAGCGTCTGTAAAATGCGTTCCCCTTCGATGCGCAGATGCGTATATTTCACCGCATATTGTTCGGCGTGCAGCACCAGAAAGTTCTGATTGCGGATATATCCCGGGAGATCCGTTTCGCGCTGCTGCCAGATGACCAGCTTGCCGCGCAGTTTGCGTGCGGTTTCCTCCAGCTCTTCCCGGCACTCCTCGGTGAGCCGCTTCATTTGTTCGATCGCTTCCGGATTTAATTTGCCGCCGACTTCCTTTTTAAATTGAAAGGCGTGAAGTTCGTCTTCTTTTTCCAGCCACTTGGCTGCAACCAGATTGTATGCGCCGAGAGGGAGCTCTCGTTGGGCTTCTTTTTTCAGCGCGTCCTGGAACACTGTATTAAACAGCTCCTTCATCGTTCCCAGGTCCTCCGGATAATCCCACAGCATATGCGGCGTAAACACCGTATCCCAGACGTTGACGGCATCTCTTCCGTTCATCGCGGCGGAAATGCGCCACATATCCCCGATTTTTTTCAATCTGCGGTCGGAGCAGGCATAATCTTTGGCCTCCAAGGCCGTTTTTAACTGAAACAGCATATACACCATGCCTTCATGCAACATCACACGGGATGCCGCTTCGCGGATGTTCTCCATATCGGAAACGGCGAGCAGGGGAGATAAAGCGCCTTCGGGCAGCTGGAACAACTTCTCATAACTGGACATATGACGCAGATAACCAACTTCGTATCGCAGCAGAAACCGGTCATAAAGCGCCTCCAACTGCTCGTTTTCCTCGGGCAATTCATTAGAGGCGGCCATTAAAAAAGCAAGCGGCACCGGTTGTTTGTCCCGGCCGTTATAAAATACCCGTTCGTTTAATATCGACAGCAGCGCATTCAGGATCGCGCTGTTTGCTTTAAAAATTTCATCCAGAAAAGCAAAGCTGGCCCCCGGCAAAAATCCGTCCGTCTGCCTGACATAATGATCCTGCTTCAGTTGCTGCAAGGAAACCGGCCCGAACAGTTCTTCGGGCGTCGTAAAGCGGGTCAGTAAGTATTCGAACCAGTGGCCGCCGAACAACTGGGCGACCGTCCGCGCCAGCTGGGATTTGGCGGTTCCCGGAGGGCCGACAAGCAGCACATTTTCTCCTGCGGCGGCGCCAAGCATGATCAGACGGATCAATTCCTCCCGTTCGAGAAACCGTTCTTCCAGCAATTGTACGGAACGGACAATTTTATCTTGAATGGCATGGTAGTTGTTCATGGCAGCTCCTTTATCACGGTACATTTCCTATAGTTTTTGCATCGTAACAGCACATTACTCCAATCCTACCATGTTTGCCCAACGTCAACAAATCGACAATTATTTTGGTACACTAATTGTTTTCAGAAAATTAACAAAAATCGCAAAATAATATATTGTGATAAATGTTTCCATGTAATATAATACCAATGAAACTAAATATACTAATTTTGGTGGGGGAATCTAGCAGTATGAAAATGATTAAGAGATTGGCCATCGGTACATTACTTTGCGCTTCCTTGCTCGGAACTTCCGCAGTTGCTTTGGCAGACGCAGAAATGGATTTTGAAGTAACTGCTGTTAAATATGATGAGAACGGCAAGCTGCTGGCAACCGGCACATTCAAGAATCTTGGCGACAAAAATATCGAAACCGTTACAAAAGTTGACTTGAAATTGTCGCTTGGCAACGATGCCGGTGACTTCAAGCAAGTAGCCGACGTGTATTTCGAGAATATCGCAGTTCATATCGCTCCAGGCGAAACAACGGAAGTGACTCTTGAGTTCCCTGGCGTTGAGTATTATGAAGATGCTACCAAATTCTCCTCTGAAGAGGGAGACTGGGAATTTACTTACTTCGAATAAGAAATGCTGGAATCACTCTCCTAACCAGGGGAGTGATTTTTTTGTTGGCTGTTAAATCCATATTTCCTCTTTAATGATTAGACAAAAGGGTCTATAATAATTACTGTTTAACGATAGCGGTAAGGAGGTATGGCTAATGGATCCTATAGAACAAAAATATGAAAGGCTAGGCGAGCTGCTTCAGTCGCTGGGCAAAGTTGTGGTGGCGTTCTCGGGCGGCGTGGACAGCGCCTTTTTATTAAAAGCTGCCCTTGATTTCTTGGGCGAAGACAAGGTTCTAGCGATCACGGCAGACTCCGAAACGTACCCGGTGCGCGAAAGAGAAGAGGCGATTGCGCTGGCTAAGGAGCTGGGCGCTCCGCATGAGGTGATTCATACGAGCGAGTTGGCGATCCCCGGTTATGCGGAAAATCCGACCAACCGCTGTTATTTTTGCAAAAACTCACTGTTTGAGCACTTGATTCCGATTGCTCATGAACGCGGGTTCGATTGTGTCGTATTTGGCGCCATCGCCGACGATTTAGGGGATCACCGGCCAGGATTGACAGCCGCCCATGAAAAAGGAGTCCGTGCGCCGCTGCTTGAGGCCGGCATCAAGAAGTCGGAAATTCGCCATTTGTCGCGCAAATTTAATTTGCGCACTTGGGATAAGCCGTCGTTTGCTTGCTTATCGTCGCGGATCCCTTACGGGGAGCTCATTACGGCGCATAAGCTGTCGATGATCGACCAAGCGGAAGATTTCCTCATTCAGCTCGGTTTCCGTCAAGTGCGCGTACGCCAGCATGAAAATCTGGCCCGTATCGAGGTTCCGCCGGCTGAACTAGCGGAAGTCGTGGCAGTTGCCGAGACGATTCACCAGAAGCTGAAGGAGATCGGTTACGCCTACGTGACGATGGATTTGCAAGGTTACCGTTCCGGCAGCCTGAACGAAGTATTGAACAAAAATGAACTGAAAGTAGGAGCATCTCAATGACAAGTCCGAAAGTGCTGATTTCCCGTAAACTTCCTGAAGAAGTCATTGCATACCTTTCCGAGCACTGTGAAGTGGTCCGCTGGTCGCAGGACGGATTTATGCCCAGAGAACAGGCGCTTGCCATGCTTGAAGATATAGATGCGGTATTAACTACAAGTTTAAACATCGACGACGAATTTCTTCGCCACGCGCCTAAACTAAAGATTGTCAGCAATATTTCCGTCGGCTACAACAACTTTGATACGGCGGCAATGAAGGCCAGGGGCGTGTATGGAACCAATACGCCGTCGGTGCTGGACGATTCGGTCGCTGATGTTGCGCTTGCGCTGATGCTTGCTTCGGCACGCCGGGTTACGGAGCTGGACCAGTTGGTGAAACAGGGGGGCTGGCAGCGCGGCAAGCTGAAGGAAGAAGATTTATTTGGCCTGGATGTGCATCATGCCACCGTCGGCATTATCGGGATGGGCCGGATCGGCGAAGCCATCGCCCAAAGAACGAAATTCGGTTTTAACATGAACGTGTTGTATTACAACCGCAATCGTAAACCGGACGCGGAAGAAAAGCTTGGCGTACAATACCGGACGCTGGAAGAGCTGCTGCGGGAATCCGACTTTGTTGTCATGATGACACCGCTTACCAGTGAAACGACACATATGATTCGCAAGGAACATTTTGCGATGATGAAACAAAGCGCTTTTTTCATCAACATCTCACGTGGTCAGACGATTGACGAGCAAGCGCTGATCGAAGCGCTTCAAGAGGGAGTTATCCGCGGCGCTGGACTCGATGTGTACACGCAAGAGCCGGTCGATCCGAACAACCCGCTGCTGTCGATGCCGAATGTCGTTACGCTTCCCCACATCGGCTCGGCTACCGCCAAAACGCGGTTTGATATGGCCATGACGGCTGCCAGAAATGTGCTAACTGCGCTGCAGGGGCAAACGCCGCCCGATCTGGTTAACGAGCTGAAATAAGACCAACTTCATATCGACTTCATGACGGTGATAACTAACATGCATGCACCTATTTTTCTGCCTCAAACAGAACGATAGGTGCTTTTTGCCATTTTTAGCTGTTGCGGGACCATTACATGGCTAACACGAATCTATGGATGAGGTGAATGGAAGATGGGGAACGAGCAAGTCAGCATCCTGCTGGTCGGCGCCGGCGGATACGGCAACAATTTTGTACGTGAGCTGCTGGCCGACCGGGATAGCGGCACATTTTTGTTAGCGGGGATCGTCGAGTTGTATCCGGAGAACTGCAAATATTATGAACAATTGCTTGCCATGAATGTGCCTTTTTACAGCGATATGGAAAGCTTCTACAAAGAACATCATGCCGACTTGGCAATCGTCACAACACCCATTCAGTATCACTGCGCTCATACGTGCACGGCGCTTCGCCATGGCAGCAATGTGCTGTGCGAAAAACCGATCGCCGCAACGGAGCGGGAAGTCCGCCTGATGATGGAGGAGAGCGCCCGGGCCGGAAAGTTTGTGGCAATCGGGTACAACTGGTCTTATTACGAGCAGTTTCTGGAGCTCAAGCAGGATATCGTTTCCGGCCGCTTCGGCAAGCCGAAACGGCTGAAGTCGCTGGTGCTGTGGCCCAGGGCGGAAACCTATTATGAGAGCGGCTGGAAGGGACGGAGAAAAAGCCAGCAAGGCGAGTGGATTCTCGATAGCATCGCGCATAATGCCACATCGCACCATCTTCACAACATGCTGTACATGCTCGGCGCATCGATTGAGACGTCGGGGCGAATCGATCGAGTGGAAGCGGAGCTGTACAAAGCGAATCCGATTGAAACGTTTGATACATGCGCTGCCAGGATCTGGGTGAACGGGGATGTGGAGGTGTTGTATTACGCCGCGCATGCGGTGCCTCAATCTGTAGAACCGCGCTTTTGTTTTGAGTTTGAAAACGCTTTAATCACCTTTGTCACCGGAGAGCAGAACAACCGTATTGTGGCGCACATGTCCGACGGGACGGTTGTTTCTTATGAACCGCGCGAAGGCAAAAACGGTTGGGTCGACGGGACCAAGTTATGGACATGCATCGAAGCGGTCAGAAACGGCGGCGCCAACATTCCTTGCGGTTTGGAAGCATCGCTGCCGCAAGTGCAATGCATGAGCGGCATGCTGGAATCGGCGGGAGAGGCCAGCACGTTCCCTGAGGAACTGATGCGAAAAGACCAAGAACGCCGTTTGTTATGGGTGGACGGGTTGGACAAGACGCTGCTTGCCTGTTATGAGAACGGGGTGCTGCCAAGCGAAGCGGGGGCGTTGTGGGCCGTTAAAGGAAACCTCGTGCATATCACCGACAACATGGAATACCGGCATTTGCATGAATAGTTCAATAACGTAATGTACTGGCGAAAGAAAATAAAACCCGCGGTTTTCCGTTGAGGAAAACCGCGGGCTTTTTGCGTGCAGAGGCATCACATCAAGATGAAGCCGTTACGGCTTCCGTTTCGACAAAATCGCCTGTTACGCCGGCAATCAGCGGCGAAGGTTCACCGGAGTAAAATATATGCAGCGCATGCAAGGCACGGGTGCATCCGACATACAACAGCTTCGCATCCTGCGGCGTTAATTCGTAGTGTGCGGCATCGCAATCGACAATCAGCACGGCATCGAATTCCAGCCCTTTGGAGAGGAATGCAGGCACAACCGACAAGCCGCCTTTGTAGCTTTGCTGACCGGCTTCGATCAAATGCGGCTCCAAGCCGGCTGAGGTCAAGGCGCGATGCAGCTTGGCGCATTGCGCTTCGGTTCTGCCGATCACCGCAATGGTCGATATCGCTTGTGATGAATCCGACGTATGGCGTAAATCGGATATCGCGCTCATGATGGCGGCAGATGCGCCGGCAGGCGTAGTCTGAACCAGCTTGACCCGCTCGCCGCTGCGGAATACCGGTACAGCCAGGGGTGTCTCCGCTTCCGAGCGCTTGAGCACTTCATTCGCGAAATAAATAATTTCCATCGTCGAGCGATAACTGCGTTCCAGCTGAAAATAAGCCCGGCTATCCTCGGCGAACAAATCGGAAAACTCATGCCACGATTCAATCCCTTGATAGGAATGAATGCCTTGCGCCAAGTCGCCAAGTATCGTAAACGAGCTGTTGCGCGTGTGCAGGTTCAGAAGAGCGACTTGAAACGGTGAGAAGTCCTGCGCTTCATCAATCACCGTATGGTCAAACAGCAATTCCGATTCAATCCCGCTCAGCCTGCTGCGGATGTAGAGAAGCGGCGCGAGATCTTCGGGATCGATTTGCTTTTTGCGGAAGCTGTTGTCCGCTTCTTGCATCGTCACAGGCAGGTCCTTCAGCAAATCTTCGGTAAGCCAGGAAGGACGCTCGGCGGGAGTGAGCAAGATCCGGTACAACGAAAACGGACTGTATTCGGTCCATTGTTTGGTATAGTCACGCAGTTTCGCCGACGATTTTTTCTTCAGCTCTTTTTTCTGCGATGCTTCCCATACTTTATTCAGCTCCATCTCCAGCCACCGCTTGATGCGGGCCAGCACCCGTTCACGCCGCTTGGCGGGCGGGTAATGGCGGTTTTCAACCTCATACCAGCCGCGAATCGTCTCCGCTGCCAGCACCTTTCCTTCCCATGGTGAAAATGAAGCTTTCGGAAGATAGCTGCCGTCGAACAGATCCATGCACCTCTCCAGCCAGTTCATAAACCGGGTGGAGCCTTTATACTTAATTGGCGTATCGGGCAGCGCGGCCGGCCGTTCGGGTCCGACGGCAAACCATGTCTTTAAGCGTGCTGCGGGCTCCGCCAGCTTGACCTCGTGGTCCAGCAGCTCCAGCGCCCAATCGGCGTAGGTCGTCTGCTGAATGTGCCCGACGCCGAGTTCTGGAAGAACTCCGGATATATAATCGAGAAACATGCGGTTTGGCGCAAAAATGATCATTTTCTCCGCGCGGATTTGTTCCCTGTATTGATAAAGCAAAAAAGCCAGACGGTGCAAAGCGACAGTCGTTTTTCCGCTGCCCGCCACACCTTGAATGATAAGCGAAGTGTTTTTTGCGGCGCGAATGATTTTATCTTGTTCAGCCTGAATCGTGCTGACAATATCGCGCAGCTTGTTGTCCTTGTTTTCCCCCAGCCGGTACAAAAGAAATTCGTCGGTAACGGCGAGCGAATCTCCTTGCCTGTTGTAGGTGTCGACCACGCGCTGCAAAATTTGCTGGCGAATGACGATGTTCCGTTTTAAATACACCAGACCTTCAATTAATCCTTCGGGACTGTCGTATTCCGCCTTGTCCATGCCCCCGGTGAAGGAATAAAATAAGCTGGCCACCGGCGCGCGCCAATCGATTACAAGCAGTTCCCCGTTATCTTCGCGATCGACTCCGACTTTGCCGATGTACAGCGGCGACGGATTCGGTTTGCCGGCTTCCTGGAAGTCCAATCTTCCAAAATACGGCTCTCCCGTTGCGGCCCCCAATTGCTGCCGCTTCGTTTCGCGAATCGATTCCAGTACCTGCTCCGTATGCTCGTGCCCGTGATAAACCGGTGTGGAGCGAAGCAGTTTAAGCTGCGTGTCGATTTCCCGCATCACTTGCTCAAGACGTTCTGATTCCTCGGCGTACGCTTCTTGAATCGTCGGTTCCAATGATCGGTACCTCCATCTTTTTCCTATAATCGCAAAAAGCAAGGAAAACAATATATCATACATTACTCCAAGAAGCAAGGCTCTGATGATTTGCTGCCTGCCGCGCGATTCAGCCTCTTGTCATCGTATTGTCATGAAATGCTCACAAAAATGTCCGTACCTCCGGGTGCCGTGTTACCTGCAAAGCGGTACAATAAGATAAACTGACATCTCTGGAGTGGAGAACGTGCCATGAAACAATTTAACCGTCAGGAAAAAAAGCTGATTATCGCTTGTGTCGTCGTTACGGGTTTTATGTTGGCGTCGCTTGCGAGACTATTATTTCCATAACCAAACCGTTCATGGTATTGTAATGATAGCAGGAAGATCGATAATAGATGGAGGGTTTGTGTGCTTTATCAATACTATCCGCAGGTCGTGCACCATTATGTGTACGAGTTAAATAAAGATTTTCACATGTCGGCCGCTCACTTTATTCCGTCCGAGCTGGCAGGGAAGTGCCAGCACACGCACGGTCATACGTATACGGTGAATGTGACCATCGCCGGGGACGAGCTTGACGAAATCGGGTTTCTGATCGATTTCAAAATGATTAAGCAGGCGGTACATGATCGGTATGACCACACGTTATTAAACGATCACGCGGAATATCGCAGCCAGTTTCCAACGACCGAAGTGGTGGCAAAAGAAATATGCAACACGATCCAGTCTTTGCTGGATTCGAAACCGAATCGGCCGCAGTGCTTGCAGGTGATCGTTCGCGAAACGCCCACCAGTTACGTCGTTTACCGTCCGAAGAGAGATCTTTAGAATAGAAAGGGCAGGCCGAATTCCCGGCTTGCTTTTTTTGTTCACATCGTGTTGCCGGGATCCCGCTGCATGATAAGATAAAAGGAGATTCGGCGGGTAAAATGGGAATCGGCTGCTCCGCAGTCGTTTAAGGGAGAGGGGAGTTTCGCTTGAGGTATGACATGCTGATTGATTCGTATCAAAACCGCTTGCGTCATTATTCGCTGGAGCAGCTGCGGTTTAGCGCGGCCCAAGGAGTGTGGTCTCTCTGTCAGCTGTACGACCACTTAATTCTCGCGGCTCTGGACTACATGGATAAGGTCGCAGCATGCGCCACTGCTCAAGAAGATCAACCTCTTGGCAAAACGGAAGCCGGCGAGGCGCTGTTTGAACAGGGCGGGTTTCCGCCGATCAAAATAAAACTGCCGGACGGGCCTGAGAACAATCCCAGCAATACCGAAAGCGTAGAAGCTCTTATGCAACGGCTTGAACAAGTCCGGCATAACATGAGTGAATGGGAGGTGCGCCTGCACGCCATCAATCCAAACTGCAAAGTGCTGCATGACGGATTTGGCTGGCTGAATGCGCAGGAATGGTTTGAGCTGGCGGGTATGCACTTTCGCCATCATCTGCGTCAAAAGGACGAATTGGAACGGTATGCTAGGGTGAAAGATTGAGGTGCGCTGCGATTGAATTAGGAATGGGGAGGCAGTGCAGCCTGTTTTCTTTTATGTTATGCTTAAGCCAATTATTGAAAAAGGACAGGCAAGGAGCGATATTTGGTTGAAAACACTCATTATTGCGGAAAAACCGGATATGGGTCGCAATATTGCAGCGGCAATTGATCCCAAAGCAAAAAATCACCGTTCGTTTATCGAAGGCGAGCAATATATCATCACATGGGCGATCGGGCATCTGATCGGTCTTGCGGAACCGGATGCTTACGATGTGAAATATAAGAAATGGAATATCAACGACCTTCCGATCATTCCCGAGCAGTTCAAGCTGGTTCCGAACAGCAAAACAAAAGACCAGCTTAAAGTGATTTCGGAGCTGGCCAAACGCAGCAGTCAGCTGATCAACGCCTGCGACGCGGGGCGGGAAGGGCAGCATATTTTTTCGCTGATCCAGAGGCACCTAAAGTTGCGTCAGCCGGTGAAGCGGCTGTGGATCTCGGACCTCACCCCGGAAACGATCCGCAAGGGCTTTGTGGAGCTGAGGGAAGGCGCCGAATACGAGAATTTGACCAAAGCGGCGAAAGCCCGCAGCGAAGCGGACTGGCTGATCGGCATGAACGGCTCCAGGGCGTTTACAACGAAACACAACGTGCTGCTGTCGGTCGGCAGGGTGCAGACGCCGGTGCTGGCGCTGCTGTATGACCGGCAAAAGGAGATCGAAGCGTTCAGCTCGGCGAAGTTTTATGAGGTGGAAGCGCGGTTCACCCAGCAAACGACGGAATATAAGGGCATGTGGCAAGGAGAGAAGCTGACGGACCCGGACAAAGCCGCAGCCATCGCCGCGAAAGTAAAAGGCAAGCAAGGTTCCATCGCCAGCTACGAGGTCAAAGAGACGAAGGAATACCCGTTTAAATTGTACGATTTGACATTGCTGCAGCGCGAGGCTAACGCCAAGTATTCATTTTCCGCGAAAAAGACGCTGGACCTAGCGCAGGCGTTATATGAGAAGCACAAAGTGATCAGTTATCCGCGTACGACGTCCAATTACGTGACCGAACAGAACATCCCGGAGATGCATAAGGCGCTTGACCAGCTGCGCGGCACTTCGTACGACGCCTTGGCGGAAAAAGCGGAAAAGCGGTTTGTCCATAAAAACAACAAGGCGGTTTGCAACCCGTCCAAGGTCGAAGATCACCATGCGATATTGCCGACGAAAAAAGTCGCCAAAGGTTTGTCACCGGACGAAGCGAAAATTTACGATTTGATTGTCCGGCGTTTTTTGTCGCATTTTTATCCGGCAGCGGAATATAAAGTGCATACGATCCTCACGGAAGTGGAGAAGGAGACGTTCAAAAGCACGATTAAGCAGCTGTTGTCCATCGGCTGGAAGGAAATCTACGCCGACCAGCGCAAGGACAAGGAAAGAAGCGGAGCCCGCGGCAAAACGGATCAAGACGACGACGAGCCGAAGGCGTTTGAGGAGGAGACCAGCACGCCGTTTGTGCTGGACAGCTCGCTTGGCGTGCACTGCGCCGACAGCGCGGCCAAGGAGCGCGAAACGAAACCTCCGAAAGCTTATACCGAAGGCACGCTGCTGAAGGCGATGGAGAGCGCCGGCAAGCAGATCGAAGACGAAGAGCTGCGCGATGCGATGAAGGATTCCGGGCTTGGCACCCCGGCCACGCGGGCGGCGATCATTGAGCGGCTGAAGCAGGTCGGTTATGTGGACATGCAAGGCAAGCGTATCGCGATTACCCAAAAAGGCCGCATGGCGGTGGAAGTGATCCGCGGCGCCGGCATCGAGTTGCTGACTTCGCCGGAGATGACCGGGCAATGGGAGCGGAGGCTGAACGAAATCGCCAGAGGCATCGCTTCCGACGATACGTTTATGACCAATGTGAAAAAATTCGCCACGATGATTGTCGGCAAAGTCAAGGACCAGCAGCGGGTTGCGAGGCAAGCGTTTGAGGAGCTGCCGAAAGAATCCGGCAAAAGCTCCGGCAAAGCGCCGGCCAAAGGCAAACGCGCGTCCAAAAGCAGCATCGCGCAAGCTTCGGGGCCGGAAGGGCCGGCGCCGAAGCGAACGTCCGCTGCGCAAGGCGCATCAGCCGTTGCTGCGGCAACGTCCGCCAAGCCGCGGAAAACCGCTGCGGCCGTCCCCAAAGCGGCGCCTGCTGCCGCAGCGGCTGCGGCAGCTCAGGCACACGAGGACGGGACGATCGCAGCATGCCCGTGCGAAGGCTGCGGCGGCCGCATCGTAATGGGCCGAAAAGGCTACGGCTGCGCCAGCTACAAAGCGGGCTGCCGTTTTGTCATTTGGAAAGATCAGTTTGGCGTATCGCTGTCGGATACGGATATCGTTTCTTTGATCCGCAAAGGAAATACAAAGCTGATGATGCTGACCGATGAACAAGGCCGTAGACAAAAAGGCCGTCTTACGTTAAAGGACCGGGTAACGGGCGAAATTGGCCCGGTGTTTGAATAAGTGAATAACATGGAAAGCGGAGATCCTTGGGGACTCCGTTTTTTGTTTTTTTGCGTGAAACCGACAGAATAAACTTTTATTTGCCGTGTATCGACCTGAACGTACGAACAAAATTTTATGTTTTGCCAGATGTTAGCAAGGGATTTTATGGCGGATGTAGAATGTTCTCACACAGCAAGAAAAATTGATATAGGGAGGATATTCAAGATGAAGGTAAACGTTTCCATTTTGCTTGTACTGCTTTTGTGTTTCACAGGCGCAGGTGCATTATTTGCGGCCGATCAGGCGGCAGGCGCGCCTAAAGTCCAGGTGGACGGCCGGGATATCGTGTTTCCGGACGCCAAGCCGTATACGGTCGGGGAGAGCGTTTATATTCCCGTACGGAGCGCCGCTGAGAATATGGGCATTCTCGTGACATGGGATGCCAAAAACAAGTCGGTTCAAATCGGGGAAGGCGCTTCAGCTGTCACATTTAAGCCGGAAAATGCGGCGGGCGGCGGCAAGCCGTTTTTGAAGGATGGCAGAGTGTATGTCGATCCGGCCTTTATCCAAGACAAGCTTGGGGCCGAAGCGGTTTGGAATCAACAGAAGTCGGCGGTTTCCATTACAACCAAGTCGAAAAACTTGTTAAAAGGGGTTCAATTGTTCAAGCAATCGATGGTGAAGCTGACCGGAGAGAAAGTGATTTATGTCGATCCATATAAGGTGGACGGCGAGCCGAAAGACGGCGACATTATTTTCATTACGCACACGCATGGCGATCACTTTAGTCTCAACGAAATTGCGAAAGTAGCGAAAAAAGACGCAACTATCGTTTTCCCTGCGGGCGAGCTGGATAAATTGGCCGATACAGCGTTCGAGAAGGTCGGCTCGGCTCCCAATCAAGAAGGTACGGTGAAGGGCATCTCCTACAAGGCGGTGCCGGCGTATAATACCAAAACAAACAATCATCCGAAAGAAAAGGCGTGGGTAGGGTACATCATTAAGGTAAATGGAGCGTCGTATTACATGGCAGGGGATACGGACCTTATTCCGGAGATGAAAGATATCCATGCCGATGTGGCTTTCCTGCCGATGGGCGGCACCTATACGATGGCTTATGAAGAAGCGGCTCAAGCGGCCAATCTGATTCATCCGCATATCGTCGTGCCATATCATTACGCCGATGTAGTCGGCACCAGGGAAGATGCGCTGAAGTTTATCGATGCGATCGAACCGGGCATTACGTCCATCCTGATGAAGGAATAAACGTTATACCCCGATATGCAAAAGTAAGGCGGCCGATGAGGAATCGGCCGCCTTTGTTCTACTCTTATATGCCAACACGTTACCGCACAGGTTCCGGGTTGCTTCTAATCCACGTTTGCAGTGGAAAACACGCCGTAAGTCGGCCAATTGAAAAAGTCGTGGCCAAGCACAAAATTCATTTTGGTGCGGACGGCGGGATCCGTAAGCAGCGACTTCATCAGCTTATCGGTGATGATCAGTTCGTTTTCCCGCTCATCATGCTGCAAGAACAACCGGACCCGGTAATTTTGCCCGCCATCGGTTTCTTTGATCAGCTCGCTGAATGAGGCGGTTTGCTGTGCCGGCGGAGTGCTTCCGTAATTGAGGATGCGATCTTCATGATAAACGACTTGGCCATCGTTAACCCGGTCCACGATCAGATCATGCCCTCCGGTATTGGAAGAGAGCTTCATGGTCAGCACCGGCCGTTCCAGCGGATCAATCGGCCTGATGTCTTTCATTTGCGCGAGCTTCATGTCCTTGATCCAATTGACCTTAAGCCCGAGTTTTTCCGCGGTATCGCGCAGCGGCACATAAACGACGCCGTCGTATTTGAACGGCTGGTTTTCCGGCGCATAGATCCGCCCGTCGACTTTAACCGTAACATCGGAATACGTGACCGGGGCTGTAAACGGTTCGGAGCTCGCAGGAACACCGATGGAGCTGCCATTAAATTGCGACTGCGCAGGATCTCCTTTGGCCGCGATGCCGGCCCAATCGGATTTAAGCAATATGTCGTATCTGCCCGTTTCAGAGTTCCATACAGTTACGTAACCTAAAACGTCGCGGAAAAGCGTGGTTGGCACATAAAGCGAATTTTCAAAATATACCGGCGCCGGGCTTACCGGAAGAATGCTGCCGTTTAAGGCCACCGACACGTCGGTACCCGGATAAAGCGTGATGTATTGCTCGCCCGCAGGAGGTGTCGGCACCATGTTCATGTTTTCCAGCCACGCGATTCGCTCTTTGATTTCATCGCCTTGCAGCACATCGAATTCCGATACCGCCGGATGTCCCAGCCGATTGTTGGCATAAACCAAATAATTATGCCCCATCTCAAAAGTTACGCCGCATTGGGTGCTGTCCGGCGCGGTTAATACCGTATGGACAAAATCGCCTTTAAACGATTTATCCGATACGAAGGTCGCCATACGATATGGTTTTCCGTCAAAATACACATCGTCGACTTTTGTCACCGTACCGTAAAATACGTTGCTTGCGACCATATAATCGTATTCCGGCGTAGTCGCTTCTTTTGTGCAGAGGCCTGAGGCATACGTCTTTTGCGGGACGGCCGTAAATCCGGCCGGAATAGCGGCCAATCCGATCATGGCGGCGGTTAAACAGGTGATCATCGTTTTTTTCATTGTAACACTCCTCTGTGGGCTCGCTCTGGCCCAACTTTCTATACTTCTTTCTCGCTATTAGATATTCGTAGCGCTTTCCGGCTTTGCGGGTGTCGGGCCCGTATTTGGCAATAACCAATTTCAACCAGTTGTCCGCATAAGGGTGTACAAACGGGTGGGCTGGCTGTATTCAAAGTTAATTAGTGCCGGTATGGCGGGACTGTCACCGAACAGTTTCTCGGTACCTTATTGGCTTTAGCTTGTTGAAACAGCCAAAGCGACGGCGTGTCTTGAATGCCCGATAAAGTAAGCTCGAATGGTTCTTGTGGAAAAAGCGCGGACCACAGCAGGATCCGGTTGCCGTCCGCTTCGGCTTTAAGATCTTGGATTTTAAGCTCAGCGCCGCGCAGGCTCATTTGGTAGTGCTGCGGATTTTCCGCCGAGCTTTCATCGACGCGCTTATTAAATAACAGCAGCACGATATTCCGGCCTACGCGCTTTGCTTGGAGAGGAAGCGGAGGTTCTTCGTACATATAACGGCCAAGGTGATATTCATAGGCGGTCCAAGTCGCATAGTTCAGTTTGCCGGCCGTTTCTCTAAACTGCCTCAGCCAGCCGGTGCTTCGCCTCATATTGCGTTTGGACCCGATATCCGCTTGAATGCCCAGCGGAAGCTGCGGATGCGCCATGCGAATTTGCCGGGTAAACGGCTCATAAGCTGTAACATAATTGGCTTTAAGCGAGGGCCGCATCCAATCCGGCCAATGGGTTTGAATGAAATGAACGTCCGGTTTAACTGCGGAAATCATCGAAGGCGCATCAATGCCTTGGAATTCGCGGATCAGCTCAACCGAATCGGGGCCATGATCCACCGCGACCGACCACGTCGCGATTTGAATGCCGGGTCTTGCGTGTTTGACTCCGCCGGCGCCGTGAATCATTTCCGCTAAAAACCGGTTGACGCTGTCGACGCGAAACTGCACCCAATCGGCATACAGCGACGTGTTGCGCTTGTAATAATTAGCGGAAGAAGCATATTTGAAATCCGGGATGTCCGAGCCGTACTTTTTTCTGAATGCCAACCGGGCAAGCGGTCCGACATCCCCGTACACGCCGCTGGAAAGGCCGTTCCATTCGGGAAAATACGGCTCGGCGATTTCCAGGCCGTCAAAAGGATAGTTGCGGACCATTTGCGCCAGCGCATTTTTTTTCCAAGCGGTATAACTTTGGCTGTACGGCGAAAAACGGTAAAATCCGTCCTCGACCGGTTTCAGCAGCGTCATTTGCCATCTTGGCCATTCTTTTGGCAGGTGGCCGGTTGTGTACACGCCGTTCCCAAGCGTCATCGCCCAGACGAAGATGCCGCGTTTTTGTAACGCTTCAAGCAGTTTTCCATGAATGCGTTTTTCTTCGGTGACAAAATACCGTACCGTTCGATAACCGGCAAGTTCGATTTCATCGACGATGCTCTCCGCCGAACGGTTTGCATAATAAGGAAAAGCAGGGTCAATCTGAATGGATGGCCCAAGCGGATTTGGCATCGCAATCCCTCCTTTCATGGCATGCTCCCTTACAAGTTGTATACTTTTTGGATCGATTTAAGACCTATTCCAGGTTGCTTGGCCCGGAATTGCTTTACTTTTTTTCAAAATGGATGGAAGGGGTGGGATGCCGTTTGACAATGTGCAGCATGAGGGGTAAAATACCGGGAGTTATTCTGCCGTTTTTATGCCGAATGTACAGGGGGAACCACCATATGACATCCACTATTCCAGTTCATATATTGGCCGGATTTTTGGGAAGCGGGAAAACAACGTTGCTGACGCAAGCGATCGATTATTATACGGCGCTGGGGAAAAAACCGGCTGTGTTGATGAATGAAATCGGCGAGGTTAACTTGGACGGCATGCTGGTCTCAAATCAGGTCCCGATGACGGAAATGCTCAGCGGCTGCATCTGCTGCACGATTCGCGGCGATTTGGGGATGGAGCTGCTGCAGTTGGAGCGGGAGCACAAACCTGACGTGATATTCATTGAATCAACCGGTATTGCCAATCCGATCGAAATATTGGATGGGGTCACCGATGCTTCGCTGATGGCCCGCATCGAGCTGAAATCGGTCGTGACGGTTGTCGACGCCGCCCATTTGGCGGGACAGATCGAACGGGGCGGGGGGAAAACGTACCGCTTGATGCAGGACCAGATCCGCTGCGCTACAACGATATTGCTGAATAAAACCGATCTTGTCAGCCCGCAGCAGCTGCAGGCGCTGGAAAAGCAGCTGCGCGAATGGAATGAATATGCCCCGATCGAAGGCACCGTGATGTGCCGGACCGATGCGAGCATGTTCGATCGGCTTGAGCGCAAAGCTGAACCTCCGACGGCGACGGTGTTTCAGCTGCTTAACGATGCGGGAGCTGCCGGTTTTTGCGAAGGCGATGCATGCGGGTTTGACGGGTGGAGCGGCTCCGCAAGCGCAGAGCACACGCATCATGCCGCTGCGGACCAGCCGGAGGCCGGGCAGGGGGACGGCCATGTCGGCCGCGCTAAAGCGCAGGAGACAGATCACAGCGATCATGAACATGACTCGGAACACGCTGGTCACGATCATGAACATGACTCGGATCATACCTACCACGATCACAAACATGATCATGCTGCCGGTCATGCTCACCATTCGCACGACCATGTCATGGTGTATACGCATTATTTTGAGCGGCCGGTCGATTCCGAGCGTTTTGAGGAGCTGCTGGCGCGTTTGCCGCAGGAAGTATACCGGGCCAAAGGAATCGTGCATTTTACGGATACGGCCAGCCGGTTTATGTTTCAATTCGCATACCGTGAAGCGGATTTTATGAAAATCAACCCGCAAGGCGACGTCCCGGACGTAGCCGTGTTTATCGGCGAGCACTTCTCCAAAGAGGATTTGCGGCGCCGGCTGCTCGAGCTCGAGTCTTAAACGGTTGACTCCCTTCGCGATATAAGGCAAAATGATGAATAATGACGTAATTTGTAAGGAGCGGCATATGGGAGACCATGACAGGCAAGAAACGATGCAGGAAATCGTTGCGGCAATGTCCAGCAAAGGCTGGCGGATTACAGACCAGCGCAGAAGCCTGGCGGCGCTGTTTGCGGAAGCGAAGGGGTACTTGTCCCCGAAGGACGTATATGAGCATATGAGGCTGAAATACCCGGGTGTGAGCTTCGATACCGTCTACCGCAATTTGCGGCTGCTCAGCGAGATGGGGGTGCTGGAGCAGTTTTACTTCAACGAAGGGCTGAAATTTCGCGCCCGCTGCCAATCCCATCATCATCACCATCTGATTTGTATGAAATGCGAAAAAACGGTATCGTTCGAATTTTGCCCGATGAAGCAGATTCCGAATCTGCCGGAGCAGTTTGATATCGTCAGCCATCGTTTTGAAATTTTCGGTTACTGCAGCGACTGTTCGCCCAACCTCAAAGAAACTTCAAAAAACGCTTGAAAAACCCGACTTTTCACCAAGTTGGGTTTTTCTTTTTTTTGCCCAAAAACAATTGACACTTATGCCCAGACGGTAATATACTGGCAACATCAAATCATAGTAAGCGCATAGGAATTATTATAAACGACCGGATAACCGGAGAGGGTAGCAGTCGGTGCGGATCAATGGCCAACTAAATCATAGGTTATTTGTAGAGAGGGGTTCATTTCGATGTCTATTCAATCCACCGTTAAAAAATCCGCATGGGGAAAATTTTCAGCATTAGCTTTATTATCGATCTCATTATTCAGCCTTGCAGCTTGCGGAGGCAAAACGGACAACAGCGCAGCGGCACCTCAAGCCGCTAAGCCCGCAGAGGCGGCCAAACCGGCTGCGGCAGCCGCCAAACCAGTTGAGCTGCTGAACGTTTCCTATGACCCGACGCGTGAATTGTACCAGGATTACAACAAAGCCTTCACCACGTATTGGAAAAATAAAACCGGCCAGACAGTCACCTTCAAGCAGTCGCATGGCGGCTCGGGCAGCCAAGGCCGTTCGGTTAGCGACGGATTGGAAGCCGATGTCGTCACGCTCGCATTGGCCTACGATATCGACGCCATCTCGAAGGCGGGGCTGATTAAGCCCGACTGGCAAAAGAATTTGAAAAGCAACAGTTCGCCATACACCTCCACTATTGTATTTTTGGTGAAAAAGGGAAATCCGAAAGGAATCAAGGACTGGGACGATCTGATTAAGCCGGGCGTACAGGTTATTACACCCAATCCGAAGACATCTGGCGGCGCTCGTTGGAACTATGTCGCTGCTTGGGGATATGCCTATAAGAAATACGGCAACGATGAGGCCAAAGCGCAGGATTTCGTGCAAAAGCTGCTGAAAAACGCGCCTGTTCTTGACAGCGGCGCACGTGACGCGACCAATACGTTCGTGCAAAAAGGCATCGGTGACGTGCTGCTGGCATGGGAGAACGAAGCGTTCCTGTCGATCAAGGAGTTCGGCGCAGATAAATACGAAATCATCGTTCCTTCCATCAGCGTACTGGCCGAACCGCCTGTCGCCGTCGTCGATAAAGTCGTCGACAAAAAAGGAACCCGCGACATAGCGCAGGCTTACCTGGAATATTTGTACACCGAAGAAGGCCAAGAAATCGCCGCAAGAAACTTTTACCGTCCGCGCAACGAAACGGTTGCCAAAAAATATGAGAAGCAATTCCCGCAGATCAACCTGTTTACGATCGACGATGAGCCGTTTGGCGGCTGGCAAAAAACGCAAGCGAAGCATTTTGCGGACAACGGTATTTTCGATAAAATTTACAAGCCATAAGACTTGAGGGGAAATCAGCAATGGCAAAAACATGGAAAGAGCGGAGCATACTTCCCGGATTCGGGTTGTCGATGGGCTACACGGTTCTGTATTTAAGTCTGATCGTTCTTGTGCCGCTCTCCGGCATTTTCTTTAAAACGGCAACGGCATCATGGGAGCAATTCTGGCGTACGGTGACCGACCCGCGGGTCATCGCCTCTTACAAATTAAGTTTTGGCGCGTCGATTGGCGCGGCGTTAATCAATACGGTGTTCGGATTTATCGTGGCCTGGGTGCTTGTGCGCTACCGCTTCCCGGGAAAAAAGATCATGGATGCGCTGGTCGATCTGCCGTTTGCGCTGCCGACGGCGGTTGCGGGTATCGCTCTGACGACAATTTACTCCAAAAACGGCTGGATCGGCAGTTTGCTTGAACCGCATGGCATCAAAATCGCATTTACGCCTTTTGGCGTGATGCTGGCGCTGACCTTTATCGGGATTCCGTTTGTCGTGCGCACGCTGCAGCCGGTCATTGAAGAGCTGGAGAAGGAGCTGGAGGAAGCTGCGGTCAGCCTTGGCGCTTACCGCCTCCGCACCTTTTTTAAAGTGATCCTTCCGCCGCTGTTGCCGGCGCTGCTCACCGGATTTACGCTGGCATTCGCCAGAGCGGTGGGCGAATATGGTTCGGTCGTTTTCATATCCGGCAATATGCCGATGAAAACGGAGATTGCCCCGCTGCTGATTATGACGAAGCTGGAGCAATACGATTATGCCGGAGCGACCGCCATTGCGCTTGTGATGCTTGTTTTCTCGTTTGTCATGCTGCTTGTGATTAACTACTTGCAGTGGCGCACCAGCCGCCGTATGGCATCGGCATAAGAGGGGGATCTGTATGGCAGGTTATGTTGCGGTAAGAACGTCCGGCCTCGCGCTGGACCGGCCCAAGCATATTAATGAAACCAAAGTTGTGCAGTGGGTCCTTATTTCGATTGCGGTGCTGTTCCTGGGACTGCTGCTGATTCTCCCGCTTGCCGTTGTATTCGCCGAAGCGTTCCGCAAGGGAGCGGAAGTGTATTTCGCCGCCTTACAGGAACCTGATGCCGCCGCGGCGATTCAGCTAACCTTAACGGTCGCCGCCATTGCGGTGCCGCTTAATTTTATATTTGGCATCGCGGCAGCTTGGGCCATCACTAAGTTTAAATTTATCGGCAAAAACTTGCTTGTGACGCTGATCGATTTGCCGTTTGCTATATCTCCGGTTATATCGGGACTCATATTTATATTGCTTTTCGGGGCAAGAGGTTTTCTGGGACCTTGGTTGTCCGACCACGATATTAAAATCGTTTTTGCGCTTCCCGGCATCGTGCTCGCCACCGTTTTTGTTACATTTCCTTTCATTGCAAGGGAGCTTATTCCGTTGATGCAGTCACAGGGGGTGCAGGAAGAGGAAGCGGCTGTGACACTGGGGGCGAAGGGCTGGCGGGTTTTCTGGAAAGTCACGCTGCCTAACATCAAATGGGCGCTTCTGTATGGGGTCATCCTCTGCAACGCCCGGGCGATGGGCGAGTTTGGGGCGGTTTCCGTCGTCTCCGGGCACATTCGGGGAACGACTAACACGATGCCGCTGCACATTCAAATTTTGTATAACGAGTACAATTTCGCCGGTTCTTTTGCCATCGCTTCGTTGCTTTTGCTGCTGGCGGTCGTGACGCTGGTCGTCAAAAGCGTCATCGAATGGAAATACCGGCAGCAGACCAACGCGAAAGAAGAGTGAGCTTATGCATATTGTCGCCAAACACTTGACCAAAAGCTTTGGCAGCTTCCAGGCTACCAAAGATGTCAGCTTTGAAATCGAAAAGGGAAGCCTGATTGGACTGCTCGGTCCGAGCGGAGGAGGCAAAACGACGATATTGCGGATGCTCGCAGGACTCGAGGAGCCGGATTCCGGCGAGATTTTGTTCCACGGTCAGAAAGTGAACCAGTTTCCGCCGCAGAAACGCGGGATCGGATTTGTTTTTCAAAACTATGCGTTGTTCCGGCATATGAGCGTATTTGACAATATTGCATTCGGATTGACCGTCAAAAAAGCAAGCAAGCAGGAGATCAAGAAGCGAGTAGGCGAGCTGATCGAGCTGACTGGGCTGCAGGGCCTGGAGAAACGGCTGCCGCACCAGCTTTCCGGGGGGCAGCGGCAGCGTGTCGCTTTCGCCCGCGCGCTTGCACCCGAACCGCAGCTGCTGCTGCTTGATGAGCCGTTTGCGGCCATCGACGCCAAGGTGCGCAAGGAGCTGCGGACTTGGCTGAAGGAAATGATCGCGCATGTCGGCGTCACGAGCATTTTTGTCACCCATGACCAAGAGGAAGCGATTGAAGTAGCCGACGAGATCATGATTATTAATCAAGGGAGACTCGAGCAGAAGGGGGCTCCAATCCATATATACAACAGTCCGGAAACTCCGTTTGTTGCCGGTTTTATCGGAGAATCGAACCGGTTTGAGGGCGATGTCGCTGATTTGAGAGGTTTTGAGCATATTGGAGTGGACAGCGGGAAAGCAATTATTCGTCCCGAATTTATCGAAATCGGCCACAAACCCGAGGTATCTTTTCCATCGGCAGCCGAAAACGGGGTTGTCAAAAATGTATATTTCCGGGGCTCCAGCTGGCAGATCGAAGCGGAAGTCGGCGACCGTAAACTATTCGCCTACCGTTCAATGCAGCTGCCGGCGTTATCGCCAGGCGACAATGTGCTTGTGCTGATTCACAAATTGTACATTTTCAACGAAAATCAGCAAACCGTTGTCGAGAACAGGCTGAAAACCGATCCGCTGCCCGTGTATATATAGAAAAACGATTGTGCCCGACGATTTTATTTTTGTGAATATTTATTCTTGCGGTTGTGGAGGGTAAGGGAATGACATGGAAAGCTTATGCTTCCGAAGCCAGTTTTCCTATGGAAAACTCTCAAGTTCACGTCCGCCTTGAAAACCGTGTTTTTACCGATAAATCATTTCAATAAAAACACGGTTTTCATGAGCGGTGGAGTACCATCATTTTACCGTAATGACCGCAACTATGAATTTAAACTCACGATCTGCATCGTTCGTCCGGACACAATCTAACCAAAGGAGGAGAGTTGTCTCATGGAGCATCATATTACGATTACTAGCGGCACATTGGAACTTGCGGCAACTCTTCATTATCCCGTGCAAGTTGAGCAGACTTCCCGGCGTTCATTGGATAAGCTGCCGATTATTATTATCGCCCACGGCTTCATCGGCAATCGCATCGGGGTTGACCGGCTGTTTGTAAAGGCCGCCCGCGATTTTGGCCAAAACGGCTTTATGACACTCCGCTTCGATTACGGCGGATGTGGGGAAAGCACCGGGGAATACGGCGCCGGAGGTCTCGATGCACTGATCGAGCAGACGCGTCACGTGGTCGATTACGCGTTGTCCATCGATTGCGTTGACCCGCAGCGTGTCACATTGCTTGGACACAGCCTCGGTGGAGCTGTCGCTTTGCTTGCGGCCGCCAAAGACAAGCGGATCAAGACGCTTATCTTATGGTCCGCCGTAGCGCACCCGTTTAACGATATTGTGAAAATAACCGGCAAATCGGTTTACGAAGATGCGGTACAACAAGGCGAATCCGACTATTTGGGTTATACCTTTACGCCAGGTTTTTTCAATTCGCTTGCCAATCACCACCCTTTTGAACAAATTCGCAAGTTCAACGGCGATGTGCTTCTGGTGCATGGAACGGATGATGAGGTCATCCCGGCGGACTACTGCTTTTTATATCAGAAGATCTTTTGGCTTCGCTCGCAAGGGCAATGCGATAAGGAAGTTGTGTTTCAGGCCAATCATACGTATTCGTCGGCTGATGCCGCGCGGCAAGCGATCGAGAAAACCCGCAACTGGCTTATTTATTTAGAGAAACGCAGAGAAGAATGGTACGATTGGACCATATAAAGGGAGGGACTACCATGGCAAAACCGCTGGAAATTGATGAGATTTGGTTGAATCGGATTGCAAGCAGCGTAAACGGCATGGAGTACGGCAATGTGCAAATCATCGTTCACGACGGAAGGATTGTGCAAATTGAAAGAACCGAAAGAAAACGGTTTGACGCCGAGACCGCACTTGCGGCGCGCGGAACTTCCGCTCCGCTGTCCAAAAGCAATAAGTAATGCCATTAAAATTATACATGGTTAAAAGCAGCGTTCCCGGATGGGATAACGCTGCTTTTTGGCTTCACTTCCAGTGTTAGTTTGCTTTACTTTTGGTGTCAATATTTAAAAATATGTTACAAAAAGATGGGGATGTCAGGTTTTTTAAAACAAATTATGAAGTTTTTCTTGTCGAATGGCATAGTTTTATGTAAAACTAGAATAGTCGTTTTAATTGAGATGATAAAACCACATTAAAGCAAAGGCGGTTGTACCTCAAATGAGCATTCTAGAAACTATGGATCGTGAATCAACAAGCGCAAAAGACTATGTTCATGCCGTATACGAAGCCGTGGTCGCACGGAATCCGCATGAAACAGAATTTCACCAAGCGGTGAAAGAAATTCTCGAATCGTTGATTCCCGTGATCAGCAAGCATCCAAAGTATATGAAACACGGTATCTTGGAAAGAATGGTTGAACCGGAACGGCTGATCACCTTCAGAGTGCCATGGGTCGACGATCAAGGCAATGTTCGCGTAAACCGCGGCTTCCGCGTCCAATTTAACAGCGCGATCGGACCGTACAAGGGCGGCTTAAGATTCCACCCATCCGTTAATGCCTCCATCATCAAGTTCCTCGGCTTTGAGCAGACGTTCAAAAACTCTCTGACCGGCCAACCGATCGGCGGCGGCAAAGGCGGATCCGACTTTGATCCAAAAGGAAAATCGGACAGTGAAGTAATGCGCTTTACTCAAAGCTTCATGACTGAGCTTTCCAAATACATCGGGCAAGACACTGACGTTCCAGCGGGCGATATCGGCGTTGGCGGCAGAGAAATCGGCTTTATGTTCGGGCAATACAAAAGACTGCACGGCGGCCATGAAGCGGGCGTCTTGACAGGCAAAGGCATCGGTTACGGCGGAAGCTTGGCGCGTACGGAAGCTACGGGTTATGGCGCTGTTTACTTCGTAAACGAAATGTTGAACGGAAAAGGATTGAGCTTCGAAGGCAGCACGGTTGTTGTTTCCGGTTCCGGCAACGTGGCGATCTACGCGATCCAAAAAGCTCATCAATTAGGCGCAAAAGTTGTTGCGTGCAGCGATTCCAACGGTTATATCTACGACAAAGACGGAATTAACCTCGAAACGGTACAAAGATTAAAAGAAGTGGAAAGAAAACGGATCAGCGAATACGTGAAGGAACATCCGGGCGCTATTTACTCGGAAGGCTGCCATAACATTTGGTCGATTCCTTGCGATATCGCATTGCCTTGCGCAACGCAAAACGAAATTGACGAAGCTTCAGCTAAACTGCTTGTTGCCAACGGCGTTAAAGCGGTAGGCGAAGGTGCGAACATGCCTTCCACATTGGATGCGATCGATATCTTCTTGAATGCAGGCGTCCTGTTCGGACCGGCCAAAGCGGCCAATGCAGGCGGCGTAGCCGTTTCCGCGCTGGAAATGTCCCAAAACAGCATGAGATACTCCTGGCACTTCCACGAAGTGGATGATAAGCTTCATGCCATTATGAAAAATATTTATCGCAACTCCGTACAAGCGGCCGAAGAATATGGCCATCCGGGCAACATGGTAGTAGGCGCCAACATCGCCGGATTCCTTAAAGTAGCCGATGCTATGCTGGCTCATGGCGTAGTTTAATCATAACGTCATGTAAGGTTGATGTAATATAAAAAAACAGCTCATTCGATCACGCGGTCGGATGAGCTGTTTTTTTACGCCGGAATAGGGCGCAGAGCAGAAAAAGCATGGTTGCTGCCGTCAACCCCGTTCCCAAGCGGAGCGGTTATTTACTTATTTGACCGAAGGGGACAGCGATTGCGCGGCAGGGTCGGGAATTTCCACGCGGTGGCTTCCCGAGCGGATAAACAGCCATACGCCGGCAATCAGGACGATGCCCGAAACGATCTGAAACGGCTGGACCGTTTCGCCAAGCAGCCAATAAGCCAGCAGTGCGGCGCCGATCGGTTCGCCCAGCACGGACATCGACACGGAGGCGGCTTTGACATACTGCAGCAGCCAATTAAACAGGACATGCCCAAACACGGTAGGCACAATCGCAAGCAGCATAAATATGCCCCATTCCCGAGCGGAATAAGGGTAAAAGGAAATGCCGCAAACGGCGTTGTAGACGGCAAACACGGCCGCAGCCGCGATGAATACGGAGATGCTGTATACAAACGACGAGATAGACTGGCGCAGCTTTTGCCCGATAATCATATGTACGGCCACGGCGGCCGCGCCAAGCAAGGAAAGCAGATCTCCCTGGAGCGCCTGCAGCGACAGCCCCATATCGCCCCAAGAAGTCATCATCGCGCCAAAAACGGCAAGTGCCATGCCGATCGCTGCTTTGAGCGTCGATTTATGCTTGTAGACGATATAAGCGCCCAGCATCACCAGCACAGGTTCTATCGAGAGCAGCACGGTCGAGCTGGCCACCGAGGTGTAACGCAACGAGCCCATCCAGAACAGAAAATGCATGCCAAGCGCAGCGCCGGAAGCAAACAGCATCAGCCACTCTTTTTTCGTAATCAAACGAATCTGGGGCATATATTTGCCGGCAAACGGCAGCATGATAGCCGCGGTCAGCAACAGACGATACATGCCGATGACCGATACGGGCGCGTCAGACCACTTGACGAAAATGGCCGAGAAAGATATAGCGATAATACCTACCGCATAAGCGATAGAAAGGGTCCAAGTGCCCGGCTGGTATTTCAATTTGGCAACCTCCAACTAAGATGTATACACGAAGATGCGGGTAGGGTTCGAGAAAAAGCAATTATACCGCAATCTGCGTCCATACGCTAATTCCGTAATGCCATAGCGAACTCGGCTTTGATCGATTCCAATAATTCGGGATTAGCAATCACGTCGCAGGCCGTTGCGGCGAGTGTTTTGGCGCCGACAATCATGCCGTCCATAGCGCGTTCCGTCATCGCGAGATCGCGGAATTCCGGCGTGTGCAGCAAATGTTTTTCGTCGACGACTTTGACGAACGGATGGATAGCGGGGCAGCGCCGCGACACATTGCCCAAATCCAATGAACCGTGGTCGTTGCCGTGTGCGATTTCGTTAAGCTGAATTCCAAGCAGTTCCAGATTGCGGTTGAACGCCGCGGATAACGTTTCGTTTGTGATCAGCTCGTCATACGAAAACTCATAATTGGATACTTTCACCGTGCAGCCGGTCTGCAGCGCCGCTCCTTCCGCACAGCGGCGCAGTTTGGCGGCAAGTTCGTCGGTATAGGGGCGATGGGCCGATCTGACGTAAAATTGCGCGGCTGCATAATCTGGTATGATGTTCGGCGCTTTGCCGCCTTCGGATACGATCCCGTGGATCCGGGCGTGGCTTTCCGTTTGCTGGCGCAGCGCATTGACGGCGCCAAACAACATCAGCACCGCGTCGAGCGCATTGACGCCTTCGTGCGGGCTGGCCGCCGCGTGGGCGGCTTTTCCGAAAAATTCAAATTGCAGCGCATCCATGGCAAGCGATTGTCCGGATCTTTCGAACTGATAATAAGGATGGGCCATTAACGCTGCATCAACATCGTCAAACAATCCCGCGTCAGCCATCGTCACTTTAGCGCCTTTTGTTTCTTCGGCGGGAGTACCGTAGACGCGGATCGTACCGCCAATATCGTCCAGGACGCTTTTTAGGCCGATTGCGGCGGCCAGCCCCATGGCGGCAATCAGATGATGTCCGCAGGCATGGCCAAGCTCGGGCAAGGCGTCGTATTCGCATAAGAAAGCAATGATGGGCCCCGGTTTGGCGGAAGCGTAAGTTGCGATAAACGCCGTTTGTAGTCCGAGCACCGGCATGTCGACGGAAAACCCGTGTTCTCTAAGCATTTCCGTTAACCGGGCGGAGGCCAGAAATTCTTCATGTCCGAGCTCGGGATGCTCGCCGATAAACCGCGATAACGTCTTCACGCCGGGGGCGAGCCGGTCGATCGTTTCTAAAACGCGCTGCTTCATTATGAACAGACTCCTTTTGGTTCAGCAAAGTGTAAACAGGGAAACACGATATGAATATCATTATACAAAAAGACCTCCGCAGCCGAAAGTCGGCGCGGAGGTCCGAATAACCAGGTTATTGCAAGTGGGCTTGTTCGGGGAGCAGCTTATGCTCCAACATACGTTTAATCTTCTGCAATGCGTCGACTTCCAACTGATGGTTCTGATTGAAACGGACTCCCGTCAATGCAAGCGCTTCATTAATTGTCAATTCGACGGAAATGGTTTCTTTACCTATCTGATTATGCTGTTCCGAATTCATGCTCATCGCTCCTTACAAGAATGTGAAAGTAGGCAAGGCAGCTTAATTTGAGAGTTCGATTGGAGACGGCTGGTTTAAGAAAAACCTTGATTTACCTTGGTTTTAATATAACATATCATGTTAACTATTTCAAGAGGGCAAATAAAAAATGTGCGATTTTTTTAAAAGCCGGAATGAAAAAGAGCCGTCCTCCGGAGGCGGCTCAATTTGTAGTTTTGGCGTGTCGCAAACGTTGAATTTGAATAATTAAGCGATCGATCATTTGGCTGAGTTCCACAACTTCAGGAGCGACGAAACTACCCTCGGATTCGACCAGTTTGTACAGCTTGCTTTTCATTTGTTCGATTTGTTTCGTCAGCTCGTCTTCATCCATGACATATACTCCTATCAGTTGTCATCTTTCAGGGGGCACCGAGCCATTATAATATATAATTCAAGTGAAGCATGTAAATTCGTGTCGACACAAATGTAAATATTTTGTGACAATTATTGCCGGGTCATAGTGCTTTGGAAGGGGATGTCGGATTCGGCCATTTTCTCCATTTTTCCGCTGTAGGCCGTTATTTTAAGCGGGATTTTCGGGTCGAGCCCGGAAAGATCAATGTCGATTTCCCACGGTATTTCGTAGCTCGAAGCGACCATTTTGTCGTTTTGTGTATAGGTGACAAAGACCGGTTGCCTGCCGTCCTGAAGTTTGATATAAGCAAACAGCTTGCGTTTGCCTGGAAGTCCTGCGGGCAGTTCGCCGATCTTCGAATAAGTGCTGTCTTCAGCGGAACTGGGGCGCCGATTGCCTTCATCCATAGTCCCCAGGTAATAATCGCTTTGGATGAGCCTCTGGTACAAATGGTCCATCAGCGGATTTTCTCCCAAGTCGTATACATGCTCCATCCCGGTTTGAGCCGCTCTTTGTTTGCTGAAGTTGAAGTAAGTGATCGCTTTGATCTGCGGGAACATTCTTGGCAAAAAGCCGTACATATTGCCGATCTGTCCTTCGCCCCACTTGGCAAAATCCGTTCCTGTTTTCAAATGATAATGCGAGACGGCCCCTTCCGAAATCATGATCGGTTTATGGGCATATTTATCGTAAAGCGGACGAAAATAATCGATCTGATTGGTCGTCAAATCCAGTTTCTCCATCGCATAAGGCGTAGCATACAACGAGAAACCGACCCAATCGACATATTCGTCGCCGGGGTAATAATCGTCAAGCGAATCGGCCGGCAAAAAGTTAGGGGACCATACCATCGCCACATTAGGCGCTTCTTCCTTCATGATGTCATGGATGAGGCGAAATTTCTCCACATATTGTTGGGGATCGCCGTGCCACGGCACCCAGGCGCCGTTCATTTCCGAAGCATAACGGAGGAACACGGGGATGCCGGAAGCTTTGGCTTCGCGCGCAAAACGGCGCACGTATTCGTCATCCTGCACGTCTTCGAGCCCGTATCTCGGCTCCCAGCCGATCTGCAGGGATGCGCCTAGCTCCTTAGCCCGCTGCGCATTGCGGATGGGGAAATAGGAGTCGGTGTCAGTCTGGTATTTGCGCCAGCCGACATAAGCAAGATACATCGCATGTTTGCGTCCGTAAACGGACTCCACCTTGGAGAAGTCGAAAGCCACGCGGCGGTCCGCGCCCAGTATGCCCAAATAGACGCCGGATGATGGCTCGAATTTCGCCGGCGGACGGCTTGCGAGAGGGGTGATGCCGCTGGCATACAGCTCAATCTCGGCGGAACCGCCGGCGATCGGCGCATCCGCTTGCCAAGGCGGCTCAGCCTCTGAGCCGCTCTCTCTCCAAAGCGATTCGCTCTGCGCGTACAGCTGCGAGGCTTCGTCATTGTTGCCGACGCTTTTGTCATAAGCGGCTTTCCGGTATGTGTAGTCTGCCGCGATATCCTTGCGGTTCATCTCTAATGCGAGAGTAAGCTGCTGTTCCCACCATGCCAGTACAGAGGGGCGTTCATCCTGCTTTGGGGCGGTGGCTTCCATAACGAGCGGTTGCGGGGCGCTCATCCCGCCCAGCCATAAATAACATGCGAACATCGCTGCTGCGGCGCCAATCGCGGCTGTCAGCGGGAACAACTTTCTTGGCTTGCGGTGATAACGTTCGGGTTGGATAATAAACACCTCGTTTACAATTGCAATCGTCTTCATTTCACTTAACTATACCGCGGAATAAAATCGTGCGTCCACCAAAATACTAAAGACGGTCGGAGGTGAGAACATTTGGGCAGCGGAAAAGCAAACCGGAGCAACAATCCGAACTTTAAGGAAAATAAGTTTACCGAAGATGAGGCGGCGATGCACGCCGAGAAGGCAGCAAAACGTCCCGCCAGTTTAAACGAAGTTCCCAAACAAACAAATCCTCAGTAATTGGTTTGGCATTACGTAATACGAAAAAAGCGGCGGCATGGTTTGATGCGGGCCGCTTTTTTCCGTTCACTCAAATTGCCGCTTGTGCTATCATAAAAAGGGTTACATAAAAACATAGTTTACTATATTAAGAGGAGAATTCTCATATGAAAATTGTACTGGCTCCAGACTCATATAAGGGCAGCCTCACGGCTAAACAAGCATGTGACGCGATGGAAGAGGGCATTCTCCGCGCCGCGCCGCACGCCGAAATCGCGAAAGTGCCGATGGCTGACGGCGGTGAAGGCACCGTGCAAAGCCTGATCGACGCTACCGGCGGCAAATTGCTGACCGTCGAAGTTACCGGACCGCTCGGCGATAAAGTGAAAGCTTCATACGGCATATTGGGCGATGGAGAAACTGCCGTGATCGAGATGGCCGAAGCGTCGGGATTGTACTTAATTGCAGCGGAAAACCGAAACCCTCTCGCTACTACTACGTATGGAACGGGGGAACTGATTCGTGCGGCGCTTGATCAAGGCTGCCGCAAATTTATTATGGGCCTTGGGGGCAGCGCTACAAATGACGGCGGAGCCGGCATGGCGCAGGCTCTTGGCGTACGGCTGCTTGACGCCGAAGGCGCAGAGCTTACGCCGGGTGGCGGCGCGTTAAGCCGGCTCGAGCGCATCGATGCAAGCGGGCTGGACCCGCGCATCGCAGAATGCGCCTTTACGGTCGCCTGCGACGTCGACAACCCGCTGCTTGGGCCTGCCGGAGCCAGCGCGGTGTTTGGCCCGCAAAAAGGGGCGACGCCGGCGATGGTGGCTGAGCTCGATGCGGCCCTCGGCCATTACGCCGCAGCGCTGCGCCGCGATCTTGGCGCTGACGTCGCCGAGCTTGCGGGCGCGGGCGCGGCCGGTGGTCTGGGCGCCGGCGTGGTCGCTTTCTTGAACGCCGAGCTGCGCCGCGGCGTCGACATCGTGATTGCGGCGTCGAACTTGGAGAAGCATTTGACCGGAGCAACGCTTGTTTTCTCAGGCGAAGGGCAATGCGACTTCCAGACCGAGCGCGGAAAAACACCGTATGGCGTCGCCATAACGGCCCAGAAGCAAGGAGTGCCTTGCTTCCTGATCGCCGGTGCAGTCGGACAAGGCATTGAGGTTTTGTATAAAAGCGGCGTAGCCAGCGTTTTCTCCATGGTGGACAAGCCGATGGCGCTGGAAGACGCAATGTCGTCGGCCCACAGATTGCTCGCCGATGCCGCCGAGCGCATTATGCGCGTATATTTGACAGCACGATAAGAACGAATACATACGAAGGAGTATGCAGCATGAAATGGAGCAGTAAAACCGCAGCCGCGGCGATTATGGGCGTATGGATGGCGACCGTCTCCGTACAGCCGGCGGCTGCCGTATCGGTAACTTCAACGTATATTCAGCTGTTCCCCAATCTGGAGAACGCTAATGTAAACGGTGTGAAGCAGCCCATTGACGTGCCGGTGGAGGGGACGGGAGAAAATACTTTTGTGCCCCTTCATTGGCTGGGCGAGCGGCTTGGCCAGCCCGTAGTGTGGAACGAAAAGACGAAAAAAGCGCAGATGATTACGCCTAAGGCGTACATTGAGTTTGATTTGGCGGCACAGCAGGTCACGGTGAACGGACAAGCTGCGGATTTCGGCCAGAAGGTAAAGCTGAGCGGCGACCGTCTGATGGTGAAGGTGAGCTGGCTTGCCGCTTACGCCGGGTTCACGACCTCGTATAACGCCGCGGAGCAAAGAACCGATGTCGTGTATGTGCCGTCACCGTCTACCGGGTACAACGAAACCGGATACGGCCAAGACGATATGCCTAATTCCAAGCCGGTCGCTAAATTTATGCTGGGCAAAGAAAGTTACCGGATGGGAGAACCTGTCGATTATATCGATTTAAGTTATGACCCGGATGCCGAAGGGCTGCCGGGTTACGAGTGGACCGGCAAGCAGGACGTATTTTTCAAGCCGGGCGAATACAAGGTGTCGCTGAAGGTAAAAGACCCGAAGGGCAATGTCAGCGACGAATATTCGCGGTTGATTCAAGTAAAAAACGAGATGTACTGGAACCGGTTTGATTACGGGTTGCGTTACGACCCGATCGGCACCCTGCTGAAGCCGGATTGGGGTCAAAACGATGCCGATCTGCTGCGTCTGCCCCAGCTTCCTTCTGCGACTAAAGACGCAAGCGGCAGCGGTATGATCGGCAATCCCGGGCGAAAGCTGATCAGTGCCGATTTATCGGCGGCTCAGCACAAAGGCATCATCTCATCGGCATCCATCAACGGCAAAGCGAGAATTTCGGTCCGTTTCATCAACAATTTATCCGAATCAGCGCAGCTCGCTGTCGTGATGCGCAAAACGGGCGGCGACACGCCGGCGACAATCGTCACGACACGCAAGGGCGAGACGGCGCCGACGATTTATACGCAGGATATCGACAGCCGGGCTGCAGCGCAATTCATGCTGAATCATAGCGATGGCTCCAAGCTGGAAGTGACCGCCGAGCAGCCGAAATTGTACAAGGTGACTTCCGAGATGCGTCCGGGACAAGGTATTACCGCCCATTACGATATACAAACGGACGATGATGTCACCGTTTATTTTATTGTGATGGCTCCCGGCGAATCGGAGAAAGACTTGAGCAAGTATACAGCCACCGCTAGCGGCATGAAATCGTTGCCGGCGCTGTCTTCCGGACTTTCTTGGGAAGCGGACGCTACGGGAAGAAAGGAAGCCGGAAGACTGACTTTCGGTGAGCAGCCGGTTGGCGTGCAATCGGGCCAGTTGACGGCAAAACCTGCGGTACTCGGAGAGTCTTATTCGGTGCGCATTATTCGCCCGCGTAAAGCCGCTTTATTGATGTATCCGCGGGGCGGCTATTTCCACGGGCCGATTAAAATAAACGATACCGTTGTGATGGTCCCGGAAAAGGGCGGGCTCACTACGATGGACGGTGCGGATTTGCTTTTGCGCACGAATGGCACCGAGCCATGGATCGACTTGGAGTGGATGCCGTCCGACGGCACGCAGCTGCCTGTTGATTTTGTGCTTTATCCATTGGAGGAAAAGACGGAATAAACCGGTCAGCGCTAGCGGCGAATCCTAAACGGAAGGAGCGAGCTGATGAACGAAGATTTGGTTAAGAAGCTGCGCTTGCGCGCGGACGGGATTAACGTCGTGATTAATCCGCCGAAAGGCTATATGGAGCAGATGGATCTGCCTGGAAGCGCTGCGAATGTGCTGATCTTTCCCGAGCATCAACCGCGTCTGGCCGATATGAAGCGCAGCTGCGATTACATTCAGTGGTTTGTTGTCGACAGCGAAGACGTGGAGACCGGTTTGTCTTCCGTCATCCAAGCGGTCAAAGAAGACGGGATGCTCTGGATTTGTTATCCGAAGGGCGGATCAAAGGTAAAAACAAACCTGGACCGCGACCTTTTGTATAGACTGGTTGTTTCTTACGGTTTGGAAGGCGTAGCGATGGTTTCGGTGGATGCTGTCTGGTCGGCGATGCGCTTCCGCTCCGCCGATCAAGTGAAGAACAAGCGTCGCGAGAAAACCGCGGCAACGGATGGTTCCCAGCGGCCCGCTCCGAAAGAGCGGATTATTGAAGTGCCTGAAGATGTGCGGGAGCTGTTGAACCAACATCCGGCAGCGTCCGAAATGTTTGAGAAGCTGTCTTATACCCATAAGAAAGAATATGTCATGTGGATTACCGGCGCCAAGAAAGCGGAAACGCGTCTTAACCGGAAACATAAAATGATCGTCATGCTGGAGAAGGGATTAAAAAATCCTTCCGCCAAAGAGGTATGACATTTTCATAGTGATAGTTAGTCGCTAAATGAATGCAGCTGGAAAGTCCCTTATGAGGAGAAACGGGAGAGCAGCATGGTGAAAGATGAGGGGAACAAATGGCATGAAAAAAGCAGTGAAGTTATGTAAAACGGCTTTAGCCGCATGTCTGATTGGCACCGCCGGATTGACGGCGGTTGTGGAACCGGCGTTTGCCGCGCCGTCCGCAGAAAATGCATCTGCGGCTCCGCTGACAAGTACGGCTGATAAGCAGATAACGGCCGCAACGATGGCTCCAGAAAACAATACAAATGCAACTTCAGCACCGCAAGCTTCTAAAGAAACGGTGTACATGTTATTTTATCCGGGCCAGACTCAAGCATTTGTCAACGGCAGCCGATCGACGCTGGACATACCGGTCGAAGCGGCGGATAAAACGGCTTACGTACCAGCCAAGTGGCTGGGTGAGGCGCTTGGTTTCCCGGTGAAATGGAATGAGTCGACAAATACGGTTCAGATGATTACGCCTAAGGCGTTTGTAGAATTCGACTCGGCCGGCGGCACGGTTTCCATCAACGGCAAATCCGAACCATTCAGCGGTGCTGGAGTGATTCGGGACGGTCGACTGCTGGTGCGATTGGACTGGCTGTCCGCCTACATCGGGTATAAAGCCACCTACAACGCCGAGATGAAACGGTACGAGCTGCTTTATGTGAAAGCGGGCAGCGGCCAGAGCGGCTTCTACAATGATACGCTGCCGAATGCGCGTCCGGTTGCATTGTTCGATACGAACAAAGATACATACCGGATCGGAGAGCCGGTGCGTTATACCGATGTCAGCTACGATCCCGACATGGACCCGATCAGCCGTGAATGGAGCAACAGATTGGATGCGTTTTTCGAGCCGGGAGCTTATGCAATCAGCTTGACCGTAACCGACAGCAAGGGCAACGAAAGCGAAACATATAAGAAGGTGGTTACGATCACCAACGAGATTTATTTGTCCCCGTTTGATTACAAGGTCTACAACGAACCTGTCGGCACTTTTGTCAAAGATGAGGAAGCGACGCTGCGTAAATATTTGCGCGACATTCCGCAGCTGCCTAATGTGGTCAAGCATCCAGCGGACCGGCCGCTGATCGTCAGCGACAGCCCGGAGACGTTCTACAAGAAAGGTTTTCTTTATCAGGAAAGCGTCAACGGCAAAGCCAGACTGTACGCCGACCACGTGAACGGCATGAATGAGAAGGTGCAGTTTGCAATTATCGTCCGCAATCCCGACCCGGAGAAAACCGTGGTTGTCAAAACGACAAACCAAGGGGAAGTATATCCTTCGATTTATGCGAATCTGATCGGCAACGAAGCTTCCTTGGAGTTTCTGCAGGGGGAAAGGAAACCGGAGTCTCTTGCGGTGGGACCGGGTCAAACGGTGTTCTACAAGAAGATGCCGGACTTCTACCCGGGGCAAGGCATGAATGTGATCTATGACGTGGAAACCGACGGCGAAGTGTACTTCTCGTTTGTTGCGATGGATGCAGGCGCGGATTTGTCGAGTGTCGGCAATCTTAGCCAGCTGGAGTACACCGGCAATGTGCGCGGCACGTTCGATTGGTCGGAGGTGCAGTGGACTGTCGATGCCAGAGGTTTCGACAAGCCGTCCAGCTTGACCATCGGAGACGGGACCAGCGATCTGTTTGTGACCGGCGCGGACTTCTATACCAAGAAGGAATCGCTTAATTTGGGCAACTACGGCGTCGTCTATAAAATTCATATCCCGGAGCCGCGTAAAATGTCCGTCCTGCTGCTGCCGCGCGGCGGCGTGTTTAAAAGTCCGTTTAAAGTGAACGGCAAAATCGTGCAGGTCCCTGCATCCGGAGTAATGATGGATTATCAAGGTTACACGATTATTGCACGGACGACGGGAACGGAAAAATCGCTGGATCTTGAATTTACACCCGCGGCGGGTTCAGCTTTCCCGGTGGACGTCATATTTTATCCTTTGGACGCAAAATAATGGATCGCTAAATAACGGATGACAATTTCTGAAGCGGGGAACCCTAACCCATACTTCCTGTTGAAAGAGGGGGAATTGCGTTTGGAACGAAATGAACAGCTGGAGCAGCAACTGGCGCAAGAGCTGATGAACGGCGAAAGCGGCGAAGTAGACGCACAGCGGCTGGCAAGCGGCAGGCTGGCCCACAAATATGAAGTACGGGTCCAGGCAACCGTTGACCCGATCGTTGAGGAGACCCGGATTGTGCGTAATTACGTACGCGAAGTAGACGATCGTTACGATGAATACTTGTCGAGAACGGATCAAACCGACTAGACACATAAAAGCGCCTGACAGCGGAGCTCCGTTGTCAGGCGTTTTGTGTGTGTTTTGGAAACATTTCGCATAAAGAGGCATGACGCCCCATTTACCAAAATGCATTACGTACGATGACTTTATCCAGCTCCATACGAGTCGAACGGTAAGCCGGCTCGCTGGCATAACCGATCGCAATCAGCAAAGAAGGCGCGTAACGGCTGGGGATATGAAGCGTATCAACCAGCTTCTGCTGGTCGAATCCGCCCATCGGACAGCTGTCGAGACCGTAACCTTTAGCGGCTAACATCAGCTGCATGGCGGCGAACGAGGAATTTTTGTAACCCTCGATTAGACCTACATTTGGCCGCTCATACGCATTGTTAACTTGGCTTTTGAGCGTTTGCTTTACCTCTTCGCTCATCAATCCTTGTTTTACCGCATCCGAATAAATTTCTTCGGCATTCAGATTTGCCTCAAGGTCGGCCAACACGACAATCAGAGCGGAGCAGTCGCTTACCTGCGATTGATGAAACGCAATCGGCAATACATTATCTTTAACCGATTGATCCTCAATGACGATAAACTTCCAGTGCTGCAAATTCCACGACGATGGCGCCGTATGGGCAAGCTGCAAAAGGCCGGTTAACGTGGATTCGGGAATTTGGCGTCCTTTTTCAAATTTCTTTACGCTATGCCGTTCCGTCATGGCTTCGGCAACGGTGCTTGTTGCGGTTGTTGGGAGCATCGGTTTCCCCTCGCTTTATATAGAGATACGGTGTTAATATCTCCATTCCCGGGGCCGCAGCCATAATAGATGACTAGTAAAATGAATCCTGGAAAGGAACCATTTGCGTTTATTTCCGCCTGAATCTAGGCACAGCCAAGGAAACCGCCACAACAAGCGCCGCTGCCAGCACACCGGCAAGCGGATTGGCAGCCGTTACAAGCAGCGGCAACGCCAAAAGGATGTTAACCAGCAAGTGGGTGATGGCGACCACTTGATTGGCCGATTGCACACGCAGCCTCGGGTCGAGCGGGTAGATGTGCACCCATTCGCTGTAGCGGTGATATTGGTTCAGCGCGGACAGCTGTACGCCGCATATAAATGCAAACAAGACGTAAAGTCCTATTTTTAATAAGTCTCCTTCGGTGATCGAGATGACGACAATCCCGACAATCGTTAACCGTACCGCAATGCCAAACAGCTCGGATCTGGCCCATGTTGCCGCGTACAGCAGGAAAAATGCGCGATTTTGCTTAAACGGAATGTTTGCTGTGATGTAACGCGCCAAACGGTTATTGTATACTTCCGCGTGTTCGCGCGGCACATCGGTGAACGCTCCGATAAACGAGAAGTATTTGGCCCGGTGCTTTTGTTCAAGCCGGATCAAATGCTCCCAATGATAAGGAAAACTTGTGAACCGCTGTACCCATAGCAATAAAACGATAAATCCGATGCCTGTAAGCAGCAGCGCCCAAGCCGGATGAAGCGAAACGACCGCATAAGCGAGCCCGGCTGTGAGGACAACCCGGATAGAGGCGTATGTCCGTCTCCATGCTCGCTCGCGCAGTTGATTGATACGCCAGCCGGCGTAGACGTTTAAGCATTTTAAGATCAGGCATTGAATTCCCACAATCCAGAAGAAAGCGGAGCTTACGCCGGTACCCAGCTTGTACATCGGCCAAAGCAGCGCCCATATGAACAAGACGATAAGGCACTGAACGATGGAAGAGGCAACGACGGATTTGCGGAAATAGGCGGTCATCCCGCTTTCGACAGGCAGTAGAAATACGATGTCCGCTTGCTTCAAGTACGTTCTAACCGGACTTATGGCGAAGCAAATCAGCAGCACGGCGGCGGCGACGGGACGAACAGGGAAATCGGAGGGCATCGTTTTGAGGAATTCGGTATACCCGTATATGCCCAGCATAACTGCAAGCGAAAAGGCAAGCGAGCCGCTGGCAGCGACATAACGGAAATACGGGATAAGTTCTTTCCAGAAACGTGCCGAGCGCTCCGACCGTAAAGGTTCCGTTTGAAAGATGACTGGCTTCATACGCCGTTTCCTTTGGTCAGCTCGTAAAAAACGTCGTCCAGCGAGGCTCCCGGCATACCGGCCGTTTCCTGCAGCGATGCAACGTCTCCGAAAGCGAGCACACGCCCGTTGTGAAGCAGCACAAACCGGTCGCAATATCGCTCGATTGTGGACAATATATGCGAGCTGATCAGGATGGCGGCGCCATTTTGCTTGCGTTCGACCATTAAGTCCAGGAGCGACCGGATGCCCAGCGGATCAAGCCCCAAGAACGGCTCGTCAATCAAGTACAGATCGGGCTGTACAAGAAAAGAGCTCAAAATCATCACTTTTTGGCGCATGCCTTTGGATAGATGGGCGGGAAGACGGTTCAGCTTATCGGCCATTTGAAATTGCTCGGCCAACGAGTTAAGCCTCGCTTCGTAAACGGACTGCTCCAGCCCGTAGGCCATAGCGGCCATTCTGACATGTTCTTCAACCGTCATCTCGTCGTATAGCAAGGGCGATTCCGGAACATACGTATAGGCAAGCCGAAACTTCTCGATGTCGTCCTGCAGCGTACTGCCTTTGACCCGAATCGCTCCTTTGTGCTGCCGCAAAATGCCGAGAATCGTTTTCAAAGTCGTGCTTTTTCCAGCGCCGTTCAGACCGATCAGACCGACCATTTCTCCGGGGCCGACATGAAAGGAAACGTCGTGAAGCACCGGTTTCGCCTGGCTGTAACCTCCGGTTATATGATCGACCTGCAATACGCGGGATTCATCTGCATTCATCGTCATAACCAGCCGCGCTCGTATTGCTTCGGCGGTTTCAGCTCGTGCTTCAATTCTTTGGCGGCGCGACGCGGCCAGTACGGATCGCGAAGCAGCTCTCTGGCCAGGAAGACGAGATCGGCCCGGCCGCCGGCGATGACTTCTTCTGCATGCGCCGGTTCGGTTATCAGCCCTACTGCGCCGGTCAGCAAACCTGCGCCGCTGCGGATTGCTTCCGACAGCGGAATTTGATATCCCGGATAGATGTTGATCGGGTAGGGGACGACACTGCCCGAGCTGCAATCGATCAGGTCGGCACCTTGCTGTTTCATGTATTCGGCATATTGCACATATTGCCTTATATCGTTGCCTTCCGGATGGTATTCGTTAGCCGAAACCCTTACAAATAACGGCCCCTCCCAAACGGCCCGCACACCGTCCAGTACCTCTTTCAGAAAACGGTACCTGCGCTCCGCGTCGCCGCCGTATTCGTCCGTCCGTTTGTTGGCAAGCGGCGAAAGAAATTGGTTAATCAAGTAGCCATGCGCCGCGTGAATTTCGATCACGTCGAAGCCGGCTGCGGCCGCGCGTTTGGCTGCGGCGATAAAAGCGCCGATCGTTTCATGGATTTGCTCAAGCGTCATTTCTTCGGGCAGCTTATATTTGGAGTCGAATGCAATCGCCGAAGGGGCGACGATCGGACCGCTAACTGTCGATTTTCGCCCGGCATGGGCGATTTGAATGCCTATTTTGGCGCCTTGCCCGTGTACAAGCCGGACCAGCTCGGTCAGTCCGGGAATATGCTCATCGCTCCATATCCCGAGGTCCTGCTCGGAAATTCTGCCTTGCGGGGTCACGGCGCTTGCTTCAACGATAATCAGTCCGACTTGTCCTACAGCTCTTGTCGTATAATGCGTTTTATGCCAATCGTTCACAGTTCCGTCTTTATCCGGACAAGAATACATGCACATCGGAGACATGACAATACGGTTATGTAACGTAACATTGCGGATCGTAAGTGGTGCAAACAGCTGCGCCATCGGTATCCCATCCTTTTTATTCATTTTCGCATACATAACATATGTTACCATATGCCGGGGAAGATAAACAAAACAAGGCCCGCATGGTTGGACTGATACCGGCTGCCTCCGAATAACAAAAAAGGATGGGCGCCGTGTGAAGGGCGGTCCCATCCTTGATTATCCGCTCTCAGCCCAGAGCGCGGGTTACATATTTCTCCGTCCAAATGGTTAGCAGGCTGATGCCCACCTCGTTGTGAGCCCCTTCGGGAATGATGATGTCGGCATATTTTTTGGAAGGTTCAATAAAGGCGTCATGCATCGGCTTGACCGTTGACAAATACTGGTCGTGCACCGATTGAATCGAACGTCCGCGTTCATTGATATCTCTGAGCACTCTACGCAAAATGCGCACATCGGGATCGGTGTCGACAAATACTTTCATATCGAGCACTTCGCGCAGCGCCTGGTCTGATAACACATGGAGCCCTTCGATGATGACGATTGGCTTGATATTGATCTCCACTGTCTGCGACGACCGGCCGTGGTTGCTGAAATCGTAAACGGGGGACAACACCTTGCGGCCTTGTTTTAATTGTAAAAGATGCTGCAGCAGCAGCTCGTTATCAAACGCGAGAGGGTGATCGTAATTGATCCGTTCCCGTTCCGCAAAAGGAAGATGGGAATGGTCGAGATAATAATTGTCCTGGGAGATCAGATTGACTTTGTCCGCTCCCAAATGATCGATGACCGATCTGGCCACCGATGTTTTGCCGGACCCGGTTCCTCCGGCGATACCAATAATAAGCATACGTAAAAAAAGCCTCCCGCTGGTGAGATGAGCCATGCAAAATTGCAGGTTATGTCGATTTATGTATTTTACCATAAAACGCTGATCTGTAGTAACCGCAGTCCAATTTATGTCGAAATCTATGAATTTCCAATCCGTTTGTATATAATGGAACTGTTGAATGAAGGGGAACGTAAGCCAAAGGAGAGCTTATTCGATGATCATTGTTCGTAACTTGACCAAAACTTTCCCGGCTACCGGCCAAGAAGTTTTATCGCGTATCAGCTTTCAGGTCGACCAGGGGGAGCTTGTCGGCTTGGTTGGTTCAAGCGGCACAGGAAAAACGACGCTGCTGCGCTGTCTTTCTTTGAAAGAATCGTGGACAAGCGGGCAGTATATTTATGACAGCAAGGACATCACGCAAATCGGACTGTTGGAGAAATGGAAGCAGCAGCGCCATTGGGCTTATCTCGAGGAAAAACCGGCGCTTAACCGCAACCAGTCCGCGTACAAAAACGTGCTGCCGTCGTATGTGCCTTATTGGAGGGCCATGCTGGGACTTGTCTCTACGGATGAGCGGGTGACGGTGATGGACTACTTGGAGAGAGTAGGGCTGCTTGACCAAGCGCTGGAGAAAGCGGAAAAGCTGAGCGGCGGAGAACAGCAGCGGGTAGCTGTTGCCAAGGCGCTGCTGCGCGGGGCCAAGGTCATTTTTGCGGACGAGCCCGTTTCCGGATTGGACCCGGAAGCTGCCGAAAACGTGATGAAAGATTTAAAACATATTTGCGTCAAGGAAAAAGTGACGATTATTTGTATTATGCATCAGCTTGAGCTGGCCGAAAAATATGCATCGCGCATATGGGGGCTTAATGAGGGCAGGATGGTTGTCGATATCGCCGGCCGGCGGCTCACGCAACGGGAAAAAAATCTGATATTTTCTTAATCAACTGGAGGGACAGGCATGACGACACCGGAAGTAAGATCAGAGCATGACTTTCTAGGTACCAAATCGGTTCCGATCGATGCGTATTATGGCATCCAGACATTACGTGCCGTAGAAAATTTCCCGATCACCGGTTACACCATTCATCCTGAATTGATTCGTGCTATGGCGATTGTCAAGAAAGCCGCCGCACTTGCCAACATGGAGGTCAATCTGCTGCCGGCGCGAATCGGCAATGCCATCGTACAAGCCGCCGATGAAGTGATTGAAGGAAAGCTCCATGACCAGTTTATCGTTGATCCGATACAAGGCGGGGCAGGGACTTCGATTAATATGAATGCCAATGAGGTCATCGCCAACCGGGCGTTGGAGCTTCTGGGATTGCCCAAGGGGGATTATGTCAGTCTCAGTCCGAATTCACATGTAAATAAGTCGCAATCGACCAACGACGCTTTCCCGACCGCCGTGCACATCTCCGTGCTGTCGATGCAGCACAAGCTGCTGGCGACTATGGAGCAGCTGCATAAGACAATGAGCGAGAAGGCCGTCCAATTCGATCATGTGCTCAAAATGGGCCGGACGCATCTTCAGGACGCCGTGCCGATCCGTCTCGGGCAGCAGTTCGAATCGTACAGCCGGGTGTTGGCCCGGGATATCAAACGGATCGAGCAAGCGAAAGCGCACCTGTATGAGGTCAACATGGGGGCGACAGCCGTCGGTACAGGACTTAACGCGGATCCCCGGTATATCCAACGAGTCGTTGAGCTGCTTGCGGAAATCAGCGGTTTTCCGCTGCTCCATGCCGAACACCTGATCGATGCGACGCAAAATACGGATGCTTACACTGAGGTTTCCGCGGCGCTTAAGGTATGTATGATGAATATGTCCAAAATCGCCAACGATCTGCGGTTTATGGCTTCGGGACCGCGAGCGGGCATTAGCGAGATCAGCTTGCCGGCGCGCCAGCCCGGGTCTTCCATCATGCCGGGCAAAGTTAACCCGGTCATGTGCGAAGTCGTCAACCAGGTCGCCTTCCAAGTCATCGGCAACGATCATACGATCTGCCTTGCTTCCGAAGCCGGCCAGCTTGAACTGAATGTGATGGAGCCGGTGCTTGTATTTAATTTGCTTCAATCGCTTGGCATGATGAACAATGTGTTCACGGTGTTCCGCAGCTATTGTCTGGAAGGTATCGAAGCTAATGAGGCGCAATGCCGGGAATATGTGGAGCGCAGCGTTGGCATTATAACCGCGCTGAATCCGCATCTCGGCTACGAAACGGCCGCCCGGATCGCACGCGAGGCGATTACTACCGGCAAGTCGGTCCGCGACTTGTGCCTGCTGCACAATGTGCTTACCGAAGAAGAGCTGGATCTCATTCTTGATCCATACGAGATGACCAAACCCGGCATCGCCGGAGCTTCCTTATTGGAGCGCGAGTAAACTATTCAAATAGCAGACCACCGGTATACGCAAGGCCACTGAAAAAGTGAACGCTGCATGTGCGAATCATTCTTCCGATCGCTGATTGTCCCCGAATTTCTTGGATTGTACCCACTTATGGCGGGTGAAATTCGGGGACAAAGGCGAACGCTGGCGCTTCTCCAGAATGATTTCGCACACTTAAGCTACTTTTTCAGTGGCCTCGTATGATCCGGTCGGTCTGCTTTTTTAATGTTCATCAGGCATTGGATGCGATATGTTCAGCGATGGCGACCCCGTGATATCTTCCGGTTTCGATAAATACCTCATTGGCGTCCATGCCCGAAGCGATTACGCCGGCGATGTACAAACCCGGCACATTGGTTTCCATAGTCGTGTCGTCAAAGACCGGCAGCCCGTATTCTCCTTGAAATGCCACTCCCGCCCCGGAAAGCAGGTTGCGATCCGGCTTAAAGCCGGTTAACGCAAGCACAAAATCGTTGTCGATGTGCATTTCGGCGCCGCCGGTCGACACGACGATCTGCCGCTGACCGATGGCTTCCACGCGGCTGTTGAACAACATGCGGATTTTTCCTTTTGTCACCATGCTTTCAAAAATCGGCCTGACCCATGGCTTGATGCTTGGGGAATATCCTTCGCCCCGGTAAACGATGGTGACGGAAGCGCCGGCCCGGGTCAGCTCCAACGCCGCGTCGACAGCCGAGTTGTTGCCGCCGATAATGGCGACCTCCGTTCCCGTGTACGGATGCGCTTCGCGGAAATAATGACTGACCTTCGGAAGCTCCTCGCCGGGAATGCCTAGCATGTTCGGATGATCGAAATATCCGGTGGATACGACGACATTTTTGGCGTTATAGTGAATTTGCGATCCCGAACGGTCGGCGGCAATGACCTCAAAGCCGGCGGACGACGGAGCGATGCCGGTGACTTCCTGATAGGCGTGAATGCGCAGCCCGTAATGATGCGCCACCTTCCGGTAATAAGATAACGCCTCCTGGCGGTTCGGTTTCTCATGCGGCGTCGTAAAGGGAATACCTCCGATTTCGAGCAGCTCCGGCGTACTGAAAAATTGCATATAGGTAGGGTATAAATAAATGGAATGCACGATGGCGTGTTTTTCAAGCAGCAACGGCTTAAATCCTCGTTTGTGAAGTTCCGCCGCGGCGGACAAACCGCAAGGACCTGCGCCAACAATAATAACTTCCTCCATGGTTTCCAGACTCCTTTTTATGTCTACTATCCACCATCTTACCTCAAATCGGCCGCGTATCGCTAGAGCTCCGCTCTCTTTGATCATGACGGTCAGCGAAGGCGTCTCGTCCAACCAGTATTTCCCGATTGCCAAAACACGGCGGAACAGGAACAATGGAATAACGGATTCATTGCGGAAAGGAGGACAAAGCATGGAAGACTCAAACGATAGAGAACGGCAGGGCAGAGCTGTCGTTACTTCAAGCGGCATTGTTTTTGCCGGGCGATTATATACATGTTCATTGGCAATAAAAGAGATGTGGTACGAGAAAGCGCGACATAGCGGCGAGTGGGAAGTTCAAGTGGACGTCCGCGGGCCGGAAATGAACGGCATACATATTGTAACACCCGATTTAGAACCTCACGCGGAACACCTGGTGTGCCGGCAAATCGACGGGCCGCCGTCCGTCCATCCCGAATTGTCTGGATACTATGAGCAGCTTCAACAGATCAAAGCGCATCTTGCGGCAAGAAAACACGGAAAATAATTGCGAATGAGCGACTATAGAAAATATAATGATTAGGTAAATCATACTACTTGTTATATTGAGGTGAGGTCGACATGGATAGGAGAGTTTCGTCCGGAACTACGGGCCGGCTGATAGGACGATGGATCCATATGTCGGATCGGGATGAATACAGCAAGGTGATTTTGCTGTTTTGTTATTTGTTTTGCGTATCTTCCGCGTCTACAATCGGAAGAACTGCTGCGGATACGCTTTTTTTGAGCAAATATTCGGCATCCCAATTATCCTACATGTATTTGCCGCAAGCGGCGACGCTCTTATTGGTAGGCTTTTTATTTCAGAAATATTGCGCCAAGCTTAGGATTCATACGCTTTGTGCGGCCGTTATCGTAATCGTATCGGTTTTGTCGTTGGGATCGAGGCTGCTTGTCGGCTTCGGTTTGGACTGGATTCTTCCGGTCATCTATATCGGTTACGATGTGTTTAACTTTTTGATGATCGTTTGCTTCTGGCAATTTGCCACAGCGGTCATGGATCAGCGAAAAGCCAAAAAGCTGATCAATTGGGTCGGCAGCGGAGGCATTGTCGGCGGGATCGCCAGCGGTTTTGGTCTTAAACTAGCCGTAAAGCCGCTTGGCACGGAAAATTTAATATTTGTCTACGCAGGACTTCAACTGTTATGCCTTCTGTTTGTAATCCTTATCATCCGATCGCTGGCGAATCCGCAAACTTCTTTTGCCACGGCTCCGCCGTCTGCGAAGCCGGGACCGGGAAGCGGGGAGAAGAAGAAACAGACGGGCGGTAAAACAGAAAATGCCTTGTTCAGACAAGTGCCCCATTTAAAATATATCGCCATCATCTCGGCTGCGCTCACCATTTCGCTCACCTTAATCGATTATCAATTCAAAACCATTCTCCGGGGTTCTTTGCAAAATGAAGAAATGGCCGGTTTTATGGGCAGTTTTTACGGGTATGCCGGCATATTCGCCTTGCTCATCCAGTTTTTTGTCATCGGCAAAGTGTTTACGAAATTCGGCGTCATTACCGCATTAACCATCTTCCCGTTTATATTATTGACCGGCTCCGTCTCGATATTGTTTGCTCCCGTGCTGGCGCTAGCCGTCATGTTAAAAGGAAGCGACAAGGTGCTGGGGGATACGATTCATTCTTCGGCCCTGCAGTTGGTTATGTTTCCTATTCCCCCTGAATACCGCAGCAAGGCCAAAGGATTTATGGACGGCGTCGTGCGAAACGGCTCCAAGGGAATCGCTTCCATCAGCCTGATTTTGCTGTCTCCGATTTTGACGATCGGCCAGTTTGGTTATATCATCGTTGCCTTGCTCGTCTGCGGGATCTACTCGGTGTTCCGGGTCAAACCTCTTTATTTGCAAATGCTCTTGTCCACTCTGCAAACGAGGAACATTGAACCTCAAGAAGGCGAACTGAACATGCTGGATCCTGCCAGCCAAAGCTTGTTGACAACCGCGCTTCATAGCGGTGAAAAATCGCAAGCGCTTTACGCGATGCGTATTTTACAGAATATCCCGGCTTTTGATCTGAATCCGCATATCCCCGAGCTGCTGAAGCATCCTGCACCGGAAGTGAGGAACGAGGCGCTGCAGTACATCGGACGCAAGCAGCCTGCCGGCTGCGAAAGCGATTTAACAGCCATGTTGGCCTGCGAAGAATCGGCGATGATGCCGCAAGCTTTGATTGCGCTTTCTTCCTACGGCGATGATCAACATCTGGACCTGGTCGGCACCTTTCTGGAAAGCGGCAGGGTAGAGCTGAAGGCGGCGGCTATTGCCGGACTCGTAAAACATTACGGTATAGAAGGCATGTTTCGCGCTGTCGGTACGTTGAAAGAGCTGCTGAAAAGCGAGCGGGAGAGCGAGCGTATCGCCGTAGCTTCCGTCTTCGGGCAAATTGAAATCGCCAGCTTCTATAAGCCGTTGACTTCTTTGTTGGCCGACCCGTCGCACCGGGTCAGAATCGCTGCCTTACAATCCGCCGAGAAACTTACCGTCCCCGAACTGGTGCCGTATATCGTTCCGCTCTTGAAATCGAGCCGAACAAGGCAGAAAGCCATTGAAGCGCTAGGTGCCTATCAGGATAACGTTATTATTCCGACGCTGTTAACTTACTTGCAGCAACATGATATGCTAGCGCAATATATTCCGAGAATATTCGAGCGGATTGGCTCGCAAGTTGCTTTTGACGCACTTCTGGAGCGTTACGGCGAAACAACGTCCGATATTAAAGGATATGTATTGGAAGCGCTCAATCATATGAAAATGGCCAGGCTTCAAGCCGAGCGGAAGACGGTTGAACAGATCATTATTAGCGAAACCGAAAGATATTGGCAGTTTGTTGCCCATACGGAAGGTTTGGACGGTATTGCGCAGTTGAAGACAGTGGAGGAAGCGGCAAAAGACATCCGTTTTCATTATGTAAGCCTTATCTTCCAACTGCTGTCCTTATTATTCGATAACAAGACCATTCAAGCGGTATACAACAACTGGAGGTACGGCGATGCCCGCCGGCAAGCCAATGCGGCGGAAGTTATCGATCAACTGCTGGAAGGAGATTTGCGCACACGCATAACCAAACTCATCGAACCGCTGCCAAGCAAAAACCAGCTTCCGGACGCCGCCGTGGAGAAACATCTGCTGGCGCTGCTCGCCAGTGAATCGGGCTGGCTTAAGCTTTGCATCGCCGAGTCGCTGCTAAGCAGCGAGGCCGCGGACAGATGGCCGCAGGCGGCCGAGAAGGTTCGGCAATCGATGAGCGGCGAAGAGATCGAGCAAATCAGAGAACAGGCGGAAAAAGTCCGCTTATTGCGGCGTGTTTCGATATTCGAAGGCATCTCCGACAAAAATTTATCGTCCATTGCCGAGCTTCTGATGCCGGAGACGGCAGCCCCGGGAGATGCCATTATACGAGAGCGGGAAGCGGGGGATGCGATGTTCCTCATCCAGGAAGGGAAAGCTTCCGTTCACAGAAATCAGGTGTACCTGGCGCAGCTGCAGGAAGGGGAATGTTTCGGCGAGATGTCCGTATTGACCGGCATTCCGCGGACGGCTACCATTATTGCGGAAACCGGCATGAAATTATGGCGGCTTGACTCCTCTTCTTTCTACGATGTGGTGCTTAATGAGACAAGCACGGCCATCGGGCTGATGAAGCTGCTGTCGCGGCGTATTCGCGGGGCCAACAACAAAGCGGTGCAGACTGCCAAAGAAACGGCGTTTCCATATGCTGTCGATGCCGCGGCGGCTTCGGAGACCGTGCCCAAGCCAGTGGAGCGGCAAGCGGACTCGCTGGATGCGCTGCAGTCGTTAAACAGCGAAACGATCCTGCGGAGGGTGTTCCTTCTGCAGAAAATAGAGCTGTTTTCCCAGTTTACGCAGGAGGACTATGTGCGGCTGGCCAAAATGGCTCAGGATGTTGCGCTGCAGCCTGGAGAAACGGTATTTGCCGAAGGCGACGAAGGGGATGCGATGTACGGCATTTTAAGCGGCAGCATCCAGGTGCACAAAGGCGAACAGAAGCTTGCCGAACTAGCCGAAGGCCAGATTTTTGGCGAGATGTCGATCATTGACGGGGAACCGCGTTCCGCCGGTTGCAGGGCTTTGACCCGTACCGAGCTGATTCAAATTACGCAAGAGCAGGTCGCTTATATTTGCTTCCAGAGAATTGAAGTGATGAAAGGCATGCTCCGCGAGCTCGCCAACCGGCTCCATACGGTGCAAAGCCGCTAGAAGAAGCAACGGAATCCCAAGCGCTCGTTGCGGCGCTGCGCGGCGGTCGGCCGACAGCATAAAGGAAGGGCATAGCGGTCATATAAAGGAAATCTATGAATATACTATACTGCGAATCGAATCTTCCATTCCAGATAGGAGAGATTTCCGTGACCGTCTTCCCTTTCCGCGCCGCATCTCATACGGCGCTCAACCGCAAGTTATATGCGCTGCTGCTTTTATTTGCCTTCTTGTTCGGATTCGGCATTGCAGTTAAGCTTCACCTTCACCGCGCACCGGAACCGCCGCCGGTGATCCCGCCGCCTTACCAGTACAGCAAAATGACGGCGTCCAACGGCGTGGTTCTGCACGCCATTCAGACGTCGCCGGATAATATCTCGCTGAAGGCCATAACAACCAATGTCACTCAAACCGGAGAGTTCGGGATCAACGGCGGATTTTTTTACAATGGCGATCTGCTCAGCATTGCGGTTACGGGAGATGTCCCGGCCAAGGGACAGCAGGGGGATTATGGCTCCGGCTGGTATAACACCGACCGCCGAAAAGGCACTCTCGTATGGGACGAAGTAACCCGCCGGTTCTCGGTGCAAATCGCGGAAAGCAGCGACGAACTGCAGGTTGCCGATAGAAATAGGTATTGGGCCCAAGGCGGCGTCAGCATGTCGCTCACGCGTGAGCAGCTATGGCGCGATCAGGCGCTTGCCGAGGACATGCCGGCCTTCGATGAAAAGCGGCTTCGTTCAGCCGTGGTTTATGACAGCGGACAACATGTATGGCTGATCGCTTCGGAAACTAAAGCGACGGTAGAGGAGTTCCGCGAAGCGGTAAAAATGAATGTAGCCAGAGGCACGCTGGTGGACGGCGTTTTTTTGGACGGCGACGGCTCAACCCAATTAAAATGCGAGGAAGCCGAGTTGAAAGGTGATACCCGCGCGGTGTATCAGATGATGGCGTTAACCAAGACACATAGCTAGGATAAGCAGGCTCCTGAGGTGGGTAAAACTTCGGGAGCATTTTTGTTACGCAGCCTAAATATTTATGATATAATCAGGGACGCTGGTAAAAGCTGTTATAGCCGTTGAATGAAAAATGAAGGATTTTATGCTCGGGAGGGGATATTAGCAGTGAACTCAAAAATACCTGTGATGGCCAGTATCGTCTTGGCCATGCTGGTCGCTTCTATGGATACGACAATCATAAATACGACCATGCCGATCATCGCTGCGGAGCTGGGGCATTTCGAATTGTATGCTTGGAGCTTTGCTTCGTATATGATTGTATCGACCGTCGTTTCACCTATAGCGGGAAGGTTGTCCGATCTATTTGGCAGGAAGAAGATTTTTGGGGCGGGTATTCTCATGTTTCTTGTCGGTTCCATGTTGTGCGGATTATCGCAAACGATGCTGCAGCTCGTTGTTTTCCGCGGCATTCAAGGAATTGGGGCAGGGATTATGATGCCGTTCCCGGCCATCATCGCCGGCGATTTGTTTTCCGTTGAGAAGCGGGGGAAAATCCAAGCGTTTTTTACAGGGATGTGGGGCATCTCGGCGATTATGGCTCCGATGCTTGGGGCGATATTCGTCGAATATGCGACGTGGCGTTGGATTTTTTACATCAATGCGCCGATCTGTCTAATTTCCGTGGGACTGCTCGTCTTTTACAAGGAATCGTATGAACCGCGGCGGTCCAAAGTGGATTACGGCGGAGCCGTGTTGTTTGGGGCTGCGATCAGCCTGCTGCTTTGCACAACCGTCGTGGAAAAGTACACTTTTGTATACGGTCTGTTAGGGGTTCTGCTGTTCGCTGTTTTCTTTATGTACGAAAGAAGGCATAAATCTCCGATCGTACCGCTCACCATGCTGAAAAATCGTTCGCTTGCCTGGATGATTATCAATTCATTTCTGGGCTGCGCGGCATTATTCGGCACATCCAGCTTTATTCCGCTGTATTTGCAGAATCAAGGGTATTCGATCCTGGTCAGCGGCGTGGCGCTGCTGGGCATGTCGTTTGGCTGGATGACCATGTCGGTCCCCGCAGGCAAGTGGATTATCAGGTGGGGGTACCGGCCGCTGCTTATTATCGGCAACATCTTTTTGGTATTATCGGGACTTATGCTCAGCATGCTGCAAGAACATACCAGCTACACTTACGTATTTGTCAATATGGTTGTGCAAGGCCTGGCATTCGGTATGCTCAGCACGGTATCCATTATCGGCTCCCAGCAGCTCGTAGAAGCGCATCAGAAGGGCATTTCCACATCGCTGATGATGTTTGCGCGCAATATCGGAACGGCCATCGGAGTCACCATTATGGGCGCGATTGTCAACAAAGCGGCCGATCAGTTTTTTGCCGGCATTCATCATGCATTTATCTATGGATTGATCGTCAGTTTATTCGCTGTATTTGCAAGTTTGTTTGTCACCAAACATAATAAAGAAACGGTCCGATCGGCCGCTTAACGACATACTTATAGCAGGCGGCGCCTTCCTTTCCGGAAGAGCGCCGTTTTTCGGATTCAATACCATACCGGCAACGCGTAAAAAGACCGCCAATGATTCATTGGCGGCCGTTGCTTATATATGTACTGCGTTATACAGCCGCCAAGTAACTGCTGGCTGAAGATGACGTGTGCGCTTGCCATTCCACATCAAAATCCGTTACTTGCAAAAACACATTGCCCCGGCTTGTGGAGAGAGCCAATGTCGGCGTGTCGCTGGGCATCCGCTGGATCATCTTGAAACGGGTTTGAAGGAAAAAGTCATTATCCACTTCCATACATACGTCGAGTTTGATTTTTCCCATCACCTTGTATTGCTGGCAAATATCCGTCTGCTCAGCGTAATACCATTTGATCCCGCGAACTTTGTTCACGTAGACTTTGTTCTCCCGGCCGCTTTCATCCATTAAAATCAGCCGGTACATTTCCACTCCGTGTTCATGGCATCTGTGATTTGCTTCCTCGAGGGCACCCGATTTGCGGCTTGCCTCCACGATTTGCGTTACGGTCAGCTTGATGCATCCATGCGCATAACAATTTGTCATTCGTATTCTTAGCCCCATTCATCTATAGTTTGAATATCTTCTTGAGCTCTTCAAGTATATCGAATGGGCGGTGAGAAGGCTGTCGGATTAGGAAGCGAAATATATCACTAATTATGTCGATCGAAGGTGAATTTAGACCGTATGTAAGGTTTATTCGTTATTCAGCTTCAATACCTCAAGCAATTTGAAGAACAAGCTGAGCAGAATTGCGACAACAGTAGCAAGTGCCATGCCCTTTAGCGACAGCGGTCCGAGGTTGACGGAAGTGCCGCTGATGCCGATAATCAGGACAACGCTGGTCAGGATCAAATTGGATGCCTTCGAGTAATCCACCTTGGCTTCAACCAGCATGCGGATACCGGAAGAAGCGATGACGCCGAACAGCAGCAGCGAAACGCCGCCCATAACGGGGGCCGGGATGGTCGAGATCAGCGCCGCAAGTTTGGCGAAAAACGACAGGATGATCGCCATGATGGCCGCGCCGCCGATAATCCAAACCGAATACACGCGAGTGATCGCCAAAACCCCGATATTTTCGCCGTAAGTCGTATTTGGCGTCGATCCGACAAAACCGGATACGATCGTGGACAAACCGTTGCCGAGCAAGGAGCGGCTGAGTCCCGGATTTTTCGATAAATCGCTGCCAACGATGTTGCTTGTCACAATCAAATGCCCGATGTGTTCGGCGATAACAACAAGCGCTGCGGGGGCGATGATAGCGATGGCGCTCCAGTCAAGCTGCGGCGCGTAAAAGGTCGGGAGCGCAAACATCGGAGCATTGATGACCGCGTCGAACTGCACGATGCCCATCAAGTAAGCGACTACATAACCAACCACGATGCCGACGAGAATCGGAATGATTTTCAAAAATCCGCGAAACATCACATTGCCGACGACCGTAATGAGAAGGGTGATGATCGATACGGTAATCACGGTGCCGTTCGGACTCCAGTCGGCCGGCGCATTCGAACTTGGCTTGATGAACCCGGCCATTTCAGCGGCGACCGGCACGAGTTCCAAACCGATGACGGCTACTATAGCGCCCATGGCTGCAGGCGGGAAAACGACGTTGATCCAATTGGTGCCGACGGCCGAAACGAGCAGCGCCACGGCGGTGAAAATAATGCCCGCGGCGATAAAGCCGCTTAATGCGGAGTTGTAGCTGTGTCCCGCCAGCACCACAAAGACGGGGGAGAGGAACGCAAAACTCGAACCCAGAAATGCCGGAATTTTGCCTTTGCAAAGAATCAGGTAAAACAAAGTGCCGATGCCGTTCATCAGCAGAATCGTCGCCGGATCGACTTTGAATAACACCGGGACAAGCACAGTGGAGCCGAACATCGCAAACAGATGCTGCACGCTCAGAGGCAGGCTTTGCAGCAGAGGCGGACGCTCGTGTACTTGAATAACGCGCTGTTTCATGAAGAAAGGGCTCCTTTCGCATCCTATAAATGCAGAATATGGGCCGAATGGCCGTTTTTTATCGTATCAAATATTGTTTTCCGAGAAAAGAGAATTTTCGCGGCTTGTATAAAAAAATGACGATCAGTGCTAAGATGGTATAAAGCTTGGCCCTGGGACAACACATTCATGAAAAGGAGCGATGGTGATGAACCGCGATTTTATCCAGATCAAAGCGCTTGAAGGCGAACTCAAAATATCCCACAAAAAGTACGATTCCGGCTTGACGGTGTCAACGAAAGAGCTTGTTTGGCAGAAGCCGCATGTCAATTACCACATTCTTCTCGAGCATATTTTCAGCATTGTCCCGTTTGAGCCTCCTGCCGGAAGAGCCATGTCGTTTCATCAAAGTTATTCCGGCAATGAAATTATTTATTCCGGCGCCGCGGGCCTTCCTTTATTTAAAGTTGTGGCCCATAAAGCGACAATTTATAACCGCAGCGGCATGTTTTCATTAGGCTCGACCCAATTTATTATTCCGATTCATCGGGATATGCTCAACGCAATTTCCAAGTACAGCGGAATGGAACGTATCGCAACTGAATAATGATCGGATGATCTTCATAAAAAAGCTTGAGAAATCAAGCTTTTTTATATAGCGGCAATGATTGGCTTTTAGTAATAATATTTCAAAAATATATTTACAAAATGAAATAATATTTTATAATGAATGTATTATCGTGCATAAACGATTAAATATAAAGGATGAGCACACATGTTGAACGGCGGACTGGTCAGTATTAAAGAAGCTTTAAACTCCTTAAAGCCGACGGAACAAAAAGTGGCGAAATATATACTGGAGCACCCCGAGCAAGTGGTAAATATTTCCGTTCAGAAGCTGGCCGAGCTGGCCGGTGTCAGCGAAGCGACGATTGTTCGTCTTGCCCGTTCGCTCAATTTAAAAGGTTATCAGGAGCTCAAGCTGAGAATCGCGGCGGATCTGGCTACCAAACCGAAATACGATACGTCGTCATACCAGGAAATCCAAATTGACGGATCGATCCGCTCGTTGATCGATTCCATTTCGCATAACAATATGCAGTCCATCCAAGATACGATGACGGTGTTGTCGCAAGCCGATGTAGGCAGGGCGATTGAGGCGTTAAGCGGAGCACGCAAAATTAACGTGTTTGGGGTTGGCGCTTCAGCGGTCATTGCCGAGGATTTTAAGCAAAAGCTGACCCGGATCAACCGTTGGTGCGAAACGGGCTTCGATTTTAACTCCGCGGCTACGCTGGCGGCCAATATGACCGAACAGGATGTTGTCTTTGGAATTTCCTATTCCGGCCAGACGGCTGATATTATCGATGCTCTGCAAATCGCCAAAGCCAACGGGGCCAAAGTGGTCTCGCTGACAAAATTCGGCAGCAATCCGGTTGCAGATGCCGCCCATATCAGGCTGTTTACAAGCTCGCTGGAAAAAAGCATCCGCAGCGGCGCGATGGCTTCAAGAATCGCCCAGCTGAATGTCATCGACATTTTGTATGTAGGCATTGCGAGCAAAGATTACGATGAAAGTATTCAATCACTGGAAAGAACACGTCAAGCGGTCAGCAAAGCGAAAAGGAATGGTTGACATATGGAAACGACACGTAAACTGGTTGAAAGCTGGATCAGCGAAAAGCTGATTCCCGGCGCTGTGCTTGACGTTTCGTTAGGCCGCACGTTCCGGGTTCAGCTCGCCTTTGGATCCTACCATGACGGAACCTCGGAGGCCGGCATCTCGCTCGACACCTTATTCGACGCCGCCTCTCTGACGAAAGTGACGGCTACTTTGCCCGCCGTTCTGACGCTTGCCGCTCAAGGCAAGCTTGATTTTGACGATGCGGCGTATCGTTACGTACCGCAGCTTCGGCACCCGAAGATTACGATTCGGCACCTGCTGCAGCATACATCCGGATTGCCCGCCGACCTGCCTCACGTAGACCGCAGTGTGGCAAGAGACGTAAAAGCGCAGCTGTTCGAGCAGGAGCTGCAATCGGAACCGGGAGAACGAGCCGCTTACAGCGATCTCGGGATGATTCTGCTTGGCATGATCGTAGAGCAGGCATCGGGAGAACCGCTTGAACAATATGTTTCAAGAGCCGTATTTAAGCCGCTTGATATGACGGAGTCGTTATTTAACCCATGGCCCGGCTTAAAGCCGAGAATCGCGGCTACGGAGCCCTATGGCAGCGGTTACGTGCATGGCGAAGTGCATGATGAGAAATGTTTTCAGCTTGGCGGCATATCCGGCAGCGCCGGCTTGTTCACAACGGCGGATAATCTTCAGAAATACGCCGCCTGCTGGCTGAATCCGCAAAAGTACGGATTATGGACGGAGCAGCTTGCCGATAAATGCGTAAAAGATCCGGTGCAAGGCCGCGGATTAGGCTGGGAGGTTTGGAATGGACAGCCGGAAGCGCCTTCCTGCGGCGAGTTATGGACCCATGGCAGCTTTGGGCATACCGGGTTTACCGGAACGAGTTTGTGGATGGATCCGCTGCATCAGCTTTCGGTCGTTTTTTTAACCAATGCGGTTCATTTCGGCAGAAAAACCCCAATTCGCTCATTGCGTAAACTGCTGCACAGTTCAATCTATCGTGAATTATTAGGACATATGGGCTGATTCAGGTTTATGAAGGGAAGGACTGGCTAATGAACGCACAAAATAAAATATATACGGAACACCTCCGTTCAACAGCGCTTGGCCGCAAGCGTTATATTGGCATAGACGGCGGCGGAACAAAGACGTCCTGCGTCATTGGCGATGAGTTTGGTCATGTGCTTGCCAGCTGCGAGGGCGAATCGAGCAATGTCAAGTCCAAGCCGTGGGATGAAGTGCAGCAGGTACTGCGTTCTCTAATTGAAAAGGTGCTTAAGCTGTCGGAAAGTACGGCGGATCAGCTGGAGGGCGTTTTTCTTGGCTTGGCCGGATCGGACCGGGAAGAAGAGAAAGCGCCGGTTATCCGCTTTGTCCGCAGCCTGCTGCCGGAAAAAACGGCGGTTACGGTCCATAACGATGCCGTAACTGCGTTGGCCGCAGGAACATGGGGTGAGGCCGGGATCGTGCTGATTTCCGGGACCGGCTCGATCGCTTGCGGTTTTGTGCCGGAAACGGGTAAATATGTACGTGTCGGCGGATGGGGTTATTTGCTGGGGGACGAAGGAAGCGGCTTCGATATCGGACGGCAGGCGCTTGTCGCCGTGATGCGCGGCTTTGACGGACGAGGCGATGAAACCGCATTAACCTCGATGGTGCTGGAGCATTTCGGCGTGGCCGATCCGAATAAACTGATTACTTGCGTATATGGCAAACCGAATGTTCGGGCTGCCATTGCAGACGTTTCCAAGCTCGTTTTCACCGCGGCGAAGCAAGGCGACGGGATCGCCCTGCAGATCGTCACGGAAGCGGCGGCGCAGCTGGCGGAGCTCGTCAGCACCGCCAAAAACGCGATGTATCCGCCCGGGGCCGCCGCTGCACCGGCCGCATTGCCGCTTGTTTTAAGCGGAGGGGTGCTGTCGGACGAATGGTTCACGAGCCGCTTGCAAGCCGCTCAAGCGCTGCGAGCCGGCGGTTTCGAGCTGCGGCCGCTAAAGATCGCTCCCGTAATCGGCTGCTACATTATGGCGCTGAAGCAGGCAGGCGCAGATATTACCGGACAAGTGAAAGAGCAGTTGTCCAAGAAACTCAATTAAACTCGGCGTTCAAGTCCGGCCTCCATGATGGCCGGGCTTTTTATGTTTAAAGGGAGGATAAATAACGGAAAATTCCGGTAAGTGGTTTGCCTACTAACCAATCCGTAACTAAGTATCCCCAGTATAATTAGGTGAAAAAATAGTGCGTACTTCTAAAACCGCAGCAAGGACGATATGATGAATATGGTTCGTCCATTTACAAATCCAGGGAGGTTATAAGATGGAGTACACCTATTTGGGAAAATCAGGTTTGAAGGTAAGCAGATTATGTCTCGGCACGATGAATTTCGGTGTCGATACCGAGGAACAAGAAGCTTTCCGGATTATGGACGCGGCGCTTGATGCCGGGGTCACATTTTTCGATACGGCCAATGTATACGGCGGCGTAGGCTCGCGCGGCAGGACGGAGGAGATCATCGGACGCTGGTTTGCGCAAGGCGGCGGACGGAGAGAGAAGGTCGTGCTTGCCACCAAAGTGTTCGGCGATATGGAAGACCCGCAGGACGGGCCTAATGCAGCCAGAGGATTGTCGGCGTACAAAATCCGCCGCCATCTGGAAGCTTCGCTGAAGCGGCTGCAAACCGACCATATCGAGCTGTACCAAATGCACCATGTGGATCGCAACGTATCTTGGGAAGAGCTGTGGGAGGCCTTCCGGGTTCATGTATATCAAGGTAAAATCGGCTACGTCGGCGCCAGCAATTTTGCCGGCCGCGATTTGGTGAAAGCGCAATACGAAGCGAAAGCGAAAGGTATTCTCGGGCTGGTCTCCGAGCAGCATAAGTACAGCTTGCTGTGCAGACTGCCGGAGCTTGAGGTGCTGCCTGCGGCAGAGGATCAAGGTATCGGCGTTATCGCCTGGAGTCCGCTTGACGGCGGCCTGCTCGGCGGCAATGCGCTGAATCCGGCGCAAGGCTCGCGCAGCGCCCGCAATCAAGGCAGGGTGGAGAAGCATCGCAGCCAGCTGGAGTCGTTCAGCAAGCTGTGCAAAGAACTCGGCGAAAGCGAAGCGAACGTAGCGCTGGCCTGGACATTGGTTCATCCGGCGATGACGGCTCCGATTATCGGGCCGCGCACGCTGGAGCAATTCCAGAACACGCTGCGAGTAGTTGATATTAAGCTGGATGAAAGCACGCTGGCCCGGCTGGATGAAATTTTCCCGGGTCCCGGGGGCGACGCTCCGAAGGCATACGCTTGGTAAAAGCCGAAATGAATATTGAAGTATCGAGGCTAGACATTATAGTGGGTGCTTGAGTTATACGCATTTGACACATGTGTAGGCTCTGAGTACTTTTAGCAGGAAACTTAGCTCTACTGGGAGTGCATATCTTTAGCAGTGATGAGGTTAGGAGTTCGATCCTCCTAACCTCTACCATTCAGAGGATGCGCATGACATTCTATTCCTCATTTTTATCGTACAAGAAAAAACGTTTTACCTGTCGGGCAATCGCTAACGGCTCATACTGGTTTTCCGGTGACAAATGATGCAAGCGGGGGATCTCAAGCATTTGTGCATGAGGAATGGTTTGATGCAGCATTCGGATCATTTCTGCAACAGCCTCCGGACTTTTCCCTCCGTATGCAAGCAGCATCTTTGAGCGAATAGTTTCGTATAGCGGATAAGTACCCTCCAATCGTCGCACTTCTTTATGTTCCAATAAATTCTGTTTTAGCAGCACTTCCTTCTCTCTCCAGTGCTCTCCTCGTATGAAAAGCCGCAGCATGAATTTGGCGTACCATAAGGGCAGCTTTGTTAAAGGGGAATGACCCGCTCCTTGTACGAAGCAAGCGAACGCTCCCCGGGTATCGTTCTTCCTGAGTGCCTCTTCATAAAAGGGCAACCAGTCCCAAGTGTTAGGCTTGGAGTGGATAGATACTCCCGGCTCGTACACAGCGATTTTACGAAACAATCCTAGTGTACGCGCTACTTCCATCGCAACAAGTCCGCCATAGCTGTGCCCAAAAACATACTCGGCTCCGGTTTCTTGCTGCACGGCAGCAACGTCCTCGCATTCCTTTTCCATACAATAATCCTTCCCCTGTGAGCCGCTGTTTCGCCGCCCACGCCGGTCCATCACATGTACCCGAATTGAATCGGCCAGCTCCTCTGCAAGCTTGGTAAAATGCTCAGAAGTGCTCAACGCCCCATGAATAACAAGCAGGCCGGGTCCTACTCCGATGCTCTGATAACCGATGCGGGTCCCATCTTTCGAAATGACCGTTCCTGCCAGAAATGATGAATTCTTTGGATTTGTCATAAATGATATCCTTTCTTTATATTGATTGAAATTTAATTCAATAATAAATCTGAAAATAACTAAAGTCAACAATTTGAATACGAAGTTGAATGTATTTATAATTGAAAATAAATTCAATAAGGAGCTTATACGTGCCTAGAAATAAAGATCAATTTGATGAGATGCGGCTGCAAACGATAAATAAACTGAAGCAGGCCGGGTTAAAGCTGTTTGCCAAAAAAGGACTGGCAGCTACGAATATTAAAGAAATTGCAAGGGAGGCTCAAGTCAGTCTAGGGCTTATTTATCATTATTATCCATCGAAAGAAGATCTGTATTTGTCTTTGGCTAACGAAGCGATGGAAAAGTCGCAGGGTGTTGCGGATCAACTAAATCGACTTGAAAGCAGCATAAGGGATAAAATTTGTTTATTTATCGATGCATTTCTGCATGGTGTTCAAAAAGAAGACGGAATCTATTATTTTATCATTATTTCTCAGTCCTTTGAAACAGGAAAGCGGGATGAAGATCAGCAATTGCTGGAGAAGAAGCTCCAGTCGATTAGAAACCTCGCTGCACTCGTACAACAGGGACAAGAAAGAGGTGAGTGCGCTGAAGGCGATCCCTTCCAATTGGCGTCCACCTTTATCTCGGCAACCCAAGGAATTGCTTCATTCAAGCTGATGTTCGGCGAGCAGTTCACGCTGCCCGATAAGGAAATTCTGATTCGCATTCTGTTGAAATAATTGAAAAGTTCAAATGGTCCATTTTTAAGTCCGTCAAAGATATGGTTAATATCGCAATATTATGCACTCAAGTCACGCGGAGATGTCAGGAGGGTGGTCAATCATGCTGATTCGAAAAGCTGTTACAACGGATATACCACAGCTAATTAAATTTCGTAAGATATTGCTGTGTCATGAGGACAACAGTAGTATGGATGAAATATTCAGAAACTACTTTGATTCCTCATTATCAGACAAGTCACTCGTTGTATGGGTTGCTGATGATGAAGGAGTAGTTGTATCAACAGTATGTTTTTGCATATGTCGATTTGCACCGCGATTCGAAAATCCTTCTGGGTTGGTTGCATACACGACTAATGTTTTCACAATTCCAGATTACCGTCGCCAAGGTATAGTATCCAAACTTGTTAGTGAAGCAATAGACGATTTGAAGACACAAGGGATTGGGAAAATCTTATTGCATTCCTCCGATATGGCTAAATCGATGTATGAAAATCTTGGTTTTGTCGAAGGAAAGAACTATATGTCTATAAATATTTGATTGCTGATAAAGAGTTTGAGGATAATCCAAATCCTAATAACTTGCCGTTACAGCTAGCCCGTTGAAGCACTTATCCTTTTAAAATAAATAAACCCCTGGCTACAGCACGGGAACAGGTTCGCGATATTACGAACTTGTCCGGTTTGCTGCAGCCAGGGGATTTTTTAGCCGATATGTTAAGACTGATGGGAGGAAACAGGCGTTTTTAGCCGAGTTTGCGGCCGTGCACCCATACTTGCTTAAGTTCAAGCTGGCGGTCAAGCAGGAGGACGTCCGCTTGTTTGCCGGCGGTCAGAGAGCCCGTCACATCGTCGATTCCGATGACACGTGCCGGATTGCCGCTGGCCATTCGGCTGGCCTGTTCCAGCGGGATGCCGACCCGTCTAACGGCGAATTGCAGAGCGCCGATCATCGTCAGCGTACTTCCCGCTAGACTGGAGCCGTCGGCAAGACGGGCGACGCCGTCTTGTACGATGACGGCCAGGCCGCCCAGCTCATAAGGGCCGTCTCCGAGACCGACGGCCGAGATGGCATCGGTAATCAGCACGGTGTTCGCTGCGCCTTTCATCTTGGCAATCAAGCCGATGCCAACCGGATGCACATGATGCCCGTCAGCGATCACTTCAGCCGTAATCCGGTCATCGGTCAGTACGCCTCCGACAGTTCCCGGCTCCCGATGATGGAGCGGGCGCATCGCATTAAACGTATGCACGGCATGGCTAAGCCCTTGTTCCACGGCAGCTTCGAGCTGCTCGTACAAAGCGTCGGTATGTCCGCAAGCAGCGACGATGCCGTTTGCTTTTAGCGCGGCGATATAAGGCAAGGCGCCGTCCGTTTCAGGGGCCAGCGTTTGCATTTTAATCAGTCCCGGATATTTGTTGACCCATTCGTCAAGCCAATCGAGATTCGGAGCGGAAATATGCGAAGAATTTTGCGCTCCCGGCCATTTGGCGCTAATAAACGGGCCTTCGAGATGGACGCCGGCCAGTTGGGCGTAAGGCATCGGTTCGCTTCTGTACCGCGATACGCGTTCCAGCACGTTGTCGATACCCGATTTTGGCGCTGTCACCGTTGTGGCCAGCATCGTTGTCGTACCGTGCGAAGAATGGAAGCGCGTAATGACGTTCAGCTCGTCGCGGTCGGCGTCCATAAAGTCGTGACCGTAACCGCCGTGCACATGAATATCGATGAACCCGGGAAGCGCGTAGCCGCCCTCGCCGTCAATCCGCTCCAGATCGGGGGCCGCAGACGGATCAACTTCCAGTTGTTGCCTGGCTGGACCGGCAGCGCCGATTTGCGCGATGTTTCCGTCTTGCAGCAGCATCCAGCCATTCTCCAGAATCCCATCCGGAGTCACGATATTTACATGTTCAATAAGCGTTGATTTCATTGAAATAACCTCCCGGCTTCGGAATCAAGCAATACGACTAAATGAGGGTGCGTTTGCAGCAGCGATGCGGGACAATCCGTCGTAATCGGCCCGGTCAGCGCACGGTGCACGATCTCTGCTTTATCCGCACCGCGGACGACAAGCAGAATCATTTTGGCTTGCAAAATCGTACCGACTCCCATGGTCAGCGCATGCGTCGGCACTTGATCGATCGAGTCGAAGAAACGTGCGTTTGCTTGACGTGTCTCATCGCGCAAGGTCACGATGTGTGTGCCGCCGGTTAACGCATGGTCCGGCTCGTTAAAGCCGATATGCCCGTTATGTCCAAGTCCGAGCAGCTGCAGGTCGATCTGGCCGGCTTTGTCCAGCAGCATATTGTATCGGAGACACTCGGCTTGCAAATCTGCGGCGTTTCCGTCGGGAATATGAGCGCTGGATGCAGGCAGGTCGATATAGTTGAACAAGTGGCTTTGCATATAAGAATGATAGCTTTCCGGGTGTGTTTCCGGTAAACCTACATATTCGTCGAGGTTAAACGTCGTTGCCTCGCGAAAGCTGACCAATCCCCGCTCATAAGAGGCGACAACCTCCTTATAAATACCGACCGGCGTGCCCCCGGTAGCCAGGCCCAACACCGCGCGGCGGTTCGTTTGGATCAAACCGGTGATGATGCCGGCACCGGCTTCGTTTAATTTGTCCGTAGAATCGAAGGTGAGGATATTCATCCGTAATTATTCTCCTTTGGTGACGTATTTTTTAACCATTTGATAAGAATTTTCCAGCTTCGGGACATGCTCTTCGAATTGCTCGCTGACCAAAGCGGTAAACAAAATATCGATAACATGGAGCTGCGCAATTCTGGAGGCCATATCGCCGCGGCGCATGCCTTCCTCCAAGGTGGAGGTAAACAGCTGAATATCGGCGGCGCTGGCCAGCGTATTGGTCCCGAATTTCGTGAGGGAAATGGTGGTTGCGCCATTCTCCGCCGCGCAGCGAATCGCATTGACCGTCTCCGGCGTTTCCCCGGAATAGGAAATGCCGATCGCAACATCGTGTCCGGTAAGGTTAGAAGCCGATGTCAGCTGCATATGAGGATCAGCGAATGTGACCGCACGTTTGCCGATGCGAATGAGCTTCTGATAAAAATCGAGAGCGACCACGCTGGAAGTTGCAACGCCGTAAAGATCGATTTGCCTTGCCGACTTCAGGGCGTCGACAGCTTTCTGCAGCTGTTTGACGTCTTGAAGCCGCGTCGTATCGGTGATGGAGCGGAGATGATTGGCTTCCATGGCGGCGATAATGCTGGAAAGCGTGTTGCCGGCGACGATGTCCTGGTAAGATTGCACATCGGCGGGTTGGGCCAGCTCCGCGGCCAGCTTCATTTTAAATTCGGCAAAACCTTGAAAATGCAGCGCACGGCAAAAACGTGAAATCGTCGCCGTACTGCCTCCGGATTTCTCGGCCAGCTCGGTAATGGTCATCGTGACGACATCCGGAGCATGGTCCACAATGTAAGCGGCGATGTCTTGCTCCTTCGGATGCATGGAATCGTTGTGTTCGCGTATAGCGTGTAAGATACCTGACATTGTAATCACCTTATGACGAAAATGATTTACATGAATATTGTCTAGAATAAGAAAATACTTTACACAACTAATATACCTTAATCTTTCATCGACAGCAATCCTTGTCTGCATAATTTGTCGCTTTTGACCGAAAAAAAACAATCACACCCAATTGATTAATAAAATATTTCATCATGATAAAAACATATAAATTTACATTATGAAGATGATGGGGTAATCTGGATACAATGCGATATAACGTGAGTTGGACAAAGGGAGGATCATTTGATGCCAAAAGTAACCGGTTTGGAAGGAATCGTAGCTGCGGAAACAGACATTAGCTTAGTAGACGGCATTCAAGGACATCTAATTTACAGGGGATATTGGGCCAAAGACTTGGCGGTGCAAAAAAGCTATGAAGAAGTCGCTTATTTATTGTGGTTCGGCCGTTTGCCCGACGCCGCGGAAGCTTCCGGCTTTCAAGCGAAGCTGGCTCAATTGCGGGAGCTGCCGGCACATCTCAAGTTGATCATCGACAGTCTTCCCGGCACTATACCGATGATGTCGGTGCTGCAGACAGCGGTGGCTGCGCTCGCAACCCCGGATTTCGCCTGGCCGCCGACAGCGGATCAAGCGGCGCTGCTCACGGCGGTCCTGCCTACCGTTATAGCTTATCGTCAAGCGAAATTGAATGGAACGCCATGGGTTGGCCCTGACGCCGAGCTGGACCATACATCCAACTATTTATATATGCTGATCGGGAAAAAACCGGAGGAAGCTCATGCCAAAGCGCTGGGAGCGTATCTGGTGCTTGGCATGGAGCATGGCATGAACGCATCTACCTTTGCGGCGCGGGTAGTCGCTTCCACCCAGGCCGATCTGGCGTCTGCCGTATGCGGAGGTATCGGGGCGATGAAAGGGCCGCTGCATGGCGGCGCGCCGTCCGAAGTCACTGCAATGCTGGAGGAGATCGGGACCAAAGACCATGCCGAGACCTGGCTGCGCCATGTGCTTGAGCAAGGAGGCCGGCTCATGGGCTTCGGCCACCGTATTTACAAGACAAGAGACCCCAGAGCGGAAGCGCTGCAGGCTGTTGCTCTGCAACTGAACGGACAGGATCATTGGCTTGATTTGGCGCTGCACGTTGAAGAAACGGCGGTTCGCTTGTTGGAGGAATACAAGCCGGGCCGCCGGCTTTACGCCAATGTTGAGTTTTATGCGGCGGCTGTCATGAGGGCTATCGACCTTCCTGCGGAGCTGTTTACACCGACATTTACGGTCGGACGAATCGTTGGCTGGACTGCCCATGTATTGGAGCAGGCCGATGTAAACCGCATCTTCCGGCCGCAATCGGTATATACCGGAGACATGCCCGCACAATGAGGTGCAATGTTAGATATAAATAAAAAACCAGCGTCAGCCTAGGACGGCAAAGCGAAGTCCTGGGCTGGCGCTGTTTATTGAACGTGACGCAATCAGTGATATAATGGTTGCGTGATGGAACTGATATCACATCATTCATAGGGAAGTGAAATTGATGTCAACGAATGAAAGGGCATACCACCATGGCGACTTAAAAGATACGCTGATCCGCACATCTTTGAAGGTGATTTCGGAAACCGGGCTTAACGGCTTTTCAGTTGCCAAAGTTGCGAAGCAGGCAGGTGTTTCCTCGGGAGCCCCTTATCGTCATTTTCCCGATCGGGAGAGCTTGCTTGCCGCAACCGGCATCGTGTTTCTGAAAGAACTTACAGCGAGAATACGAGCTGCTATTCACGCGGCGGGAGATGACCCGATTGATCGTCTGGCTTCGACAGCCGGCGCTTATGTGAAATATGCCATTGACCATAATGTCGGATTTGAATTGTTTACCGCAATGAGAGACGCGCAGTATCCGGAATTTCATGAACGCAGCCGTGAAATGATTGGTTTACTGTTTTCGCTAGTCCAAGAAACCGAACCTCATGCCTCTTGGAGTATGATTGTCAAGTCAATGGAAGCGCATCTAGCCATGAGTCAAGGATTTGCCGATATGTACAATCAAGGTTTTTTCGCACAAATGAAACTTACGCAAGAGGAAGTTGCCGAGCGGGCCACAGCGGCCACGAGATACCTGATTAAAGGCCGAACGATGCAGTGAAGCAGCAAATAACGGTGGATATGAAAAGAGCCGCTCCATGGCCTGGGGCGGCTTTTTGTGAAGAGTAAAAATCGGGCACGTTTCGCGGCAAAACGGACCATAGGCATGCCCGAATAAACATTCAGTCCGTTTCGCGGCTCCACAAACGGCGCATTTCCTCGCTAGTCTCCAGCAGCTGCTCCAGCGTGCCTTCCGCTTCGATCAAGCCGTCCTTCAGCACGATGATATGATCCGCGCGGTGAAACGCCGCCTTCCGGTGCGATACAACCACACATGCGGCGTGCCGTTCCTCGGCCAGCCGTTCCCACAGCTTGCGCTCTGTTTCCACATCCAGCGCGCTCGACAAATCGTCAAACACCAATAAGTCGGCATCCCGCACGAACATTCGGGCGGCGGCTGTCCGCTGCGCTTGGCCGCCGGACAACTTGACGCCGCGCGGACCGATGACCGTTTCCATCCCCAGCGGCAGCCGCTCCAGATCCGGCTCCAGCACCGCGGAACGAACAGCCGCGTTTAATTGCTCCGGCGCGGCCTGCATCCCGAGCAGCACATTTTCGCGCAGCGTGTCGCTGTAAAGCCGCGGCACCTGCGGGGTGTATGCGCTGCGGGGCGGGATAAAGAAAGCTCCCGGATCGTCAATCGCTTCGCCGTTCCAGCGGATCACGCCGCCATCTTTGGGCAGCAAACCGAGCAAGGCGCGAACCAGCGTCGTTTTTCCCGACCCAATCCTCCCGGTAATGACGGTAAATGATCCCGGCCGCACCGTAAGCCGAATTTGTTCGATGCCCCGGCCGGTCTCGGGATAACGGTAGCTGAGCTCTTCCACCTGCATAAGGCGGAGTTCCGTATGAGCCGTATCCGCTTCCGGCTCCAGTTCGCCGGGTTCAGGCAGGCGGCCGCGCAAATACAGCGGGTGCGGCTCCAGCAATTTGCCCGGCTCGTCACCTTGCAGCAGGGTAGTCAGTCGATCTTTGGCGACTTGGCATTGCTTGAAGTAGGTAAGGAATTTTCCGAAATTTTGGATAAACTGAGTGACAAACGTCAAATAGTAAACGAATAGAGAGAAATCGCCTACTGTAAAACTTCCGTCGCGCATCGCCTGTGCGGCCAGCAGCAGAATCAATCCGGTCCCGATATTCACCGTGTTGGAAAATACCGAATCGAGCATCTGCGTCAGCAGCTGATCTTTCAGCGTAGCCTGACGGCGGTTGTCATTGAGCTTGCGGAATCTGCCGATCACACGCTCTTCCGCACCGGCCACTTGGATCGACTGCACCGCGCCGAACATCTCGCTGATCGCGCCGGTGACCTGAGCCGTTGCCGCCCGGCTGGCGGCGCGGTATTTCTGCAGCAGGGCGGTGGACAACTGGGCGATCGCCACAACCACGACAAGCGGTACGAACACCCAGATCGTTAAGCCGGCGTGGATTTTGACCAAAATGAAAAAGGACACGATGGCGAAAATTGTCATGCCAAAAGCGTCTACCGACCAGCTGACCGTTTCTTCGGCCTGCTCCACATCGTCCCGGAAGCTGCTGATCGCTTCGCCGGGAGAGCAGGGGATGGCGCGGGCGCCCGGTTTTTTCAGAATATGCCGGAGCAGATTGCGCCGGATCAGACCGCCGATGCGCATCCGAAAGTTGACGTCCGTAATAAAGCCGAAAATAATCAGCACCGACCTGACAAGTGCGGCGGCAATCAGCAGCGCTACCAGCGACCATACGCTGAAAGTGTAAGGAGTATGTCCCGTTAATGTATCAAAAAATTGCTTGGTTACCAGTCCCGGCAGGATAGGCGCCAAATAAATCAGCGTCCAGGCCAGCGCGTTCAGCCAATACAAGCCGGGGCGGTAACTGGTCATTTTTCGTAAAAATGATAAGGTACTCACGTCGTGCGTTCTCTCCTTCGTCCTTGATGGCCTTATGCCAGCATTTCCTCAAGCCCGACCTCCAGCGTCCGGCTGTATCTGGAGTTCGGATCGGCCGCCAGACGCACCCGGTCGCCGAGCTCGGCGATGTGCCCGTCCTCCAAAATCATGATTTGGTCGGCCCGTTGAATCGTTGCCAAACGGTGGGCGATGATAATGCAGGTGCGGTTATGCAGCAGCTTCTGGGTCGCTCTTTCGATTTTTTGCTCGGTGGCGGGGTCCAGACGGGATGAAGCTTCATCCAAGATGACCAGTCCCGGTTCGGTGAGAAATACACGGGCGAATGAAATCAGCTGCGCTTCCCCGGCCGATAAGCCGCCGCCGCCCGATTCGAGGTGTGTGTCCAGCCCTTGGGCGAGGGATTGCAGCCAGTCTTTCATGCCAAGCTCAGCGAGCACTTGTTCGATCAGCACATCCGGAACAGTGTCGTCAAACAGCGTGATATTATCGCGCAAAGTGCCTTCGACCAGTTCGATATTTTGCGTGACCAGACCCACTCTGCCGCGCAGTTCGGACAACTTTGCTTGCCGCAGATCGGTGCCTTCCAGCAGCACCCGTCCTTGGGCCGGATCATAGAAACGGAGCAGCAGCCGGGCCAGGGTCGTTTTGCCGCTTCCCGTGCGCCCGAGCAGTCCGAGCACCTTTCCGCGCGGAAGTTCAAAATCAATGTCTTTCAGCGTCATGCTGCTTTCTTCGTAACCAAAGCTGACCTGTTCGAAGCGAACGGCTAACGCTCCGTTAGGCAGCGGCGCTCCCGGGCCGTCAACGATGGCCGAGCGGGTTTGCAGCAGCTCTTTGACGCGGATGATGCTGGCATCGGCTTTTTGCAAATCTTCCATCTGTGTGCGGATTTTCTCAATCGGTTTGGCCATCAGCTCGGTATAATAAAAAACCATGTACACCGTACCCATCGAGATGGCGCCTTTCTTCCATAAATACGCCGTCAGCGCAAAGGCAATCGCATTGCCGATCGTAAACACAATCAGCGTGACAATCCACATCGACGCCCAGCCGAAAAAAGCTCTTTTGCGGATGGGCAGCCATTTGCGCAGCAGCTGATGAAACCGGTGCATGACATACCCGGTGGCGCCGCTTGCGCGAGTGTCTTCCGTGCCTTCCAGATGTTCGCCGAGAAAGCCGTAGAAATCGCTGCTCATCTGCCTCAGCCGGCCCCAATGCGGAACGGAGAAGCGGCGGACATACTGGATCGCGTAAATTGCAAAAATGACAAACAGCAGCATGCCGCAGCCAATCAGCCAGCCTTCGCGGAACATCAGGATGACGATGCCGAAGACAAGCAGCAAATTGCTGACCAGGGAAACGGCAAAGTTGGAGAAGAAGTTGGCCAAGTTGTTGATATCGCCGTCAACCCGTTCAATAATAGCGCCTGTCGTATGGGATTTATGAAAGCTCATATCCATACGGAGCGCGTGTGCCGCGACATCGCCGCGCAGCTTGTTGGTGGCGATCCATCCGATATTTTCGCCTATGTACGTAGCGACGACACTTACAGCTTGCTGGAGAATGGATACGCCGATAAACAGCCCCGCGGCATAAAGCAGCAGCCGTGAATCGCCTTGCGATTGCGCGGAATCGATGAAATAACGGATCACTTGCGGATTTACAAGCTGCATGGCCGTACCCGCAAGCACCAAAACGGCAAGCAGAATCATGCTGTTCCATTGCGAGGAGAGATAACTGCGGAGCAGCAACACATAATCTTTAATGGGAATTTTTCGCCGCAAACGATGAGCTCCTTTCAAGCAAGCGGTGCTTCTGTATTCTAGGATATGCATGTAACTTTAGTCATCAATCCTTGCGGAGTCAATGATTTTTTCAAACTCTTTTGTAAAACACAAAAAATCCCTGCTTAGTCCGCTGGGGACCGGGCAGGGATTTCGTATGCCGGGAGGATCAAAGCTTAACTGCGACGATAAAAACAACGGATAGGACACAAACTACGCTAACCATCATGCCGCTGAGGTACCGGGCCATTCCGGAACGGATGTCAAGCTGATCGCCGGCAGTCAGTTTGACGACGAGCTTTTTGCCGAGAATCGAGAGAAGCACGATAAACAAAAGAATAAACATCCCGCCGACTTCCTCCATATAATGCATCCAAAACGGTTTAGCCGATCTGATTAGACCCATATCAACGATAAGCAGAACACCACTGATTAACACGACAAATGAGCTGGGATGGGTAAGGAAATTAAAGATTTTGACTGTTTTCTGAGCGAGTTGGCCGATTTCAGGGCTGGCGATGTGCTTTTTCATCATCGTTAGCATCACAATGACGGCAACAAGTGAACCTAGCCAAATTGATAAACCGGTTAAATGAAAAAATAAAAGCAGTCCATACATCGTTTTTACCTCCAATGTGTTGTCGTTATTCATGAAGAGATTAATCACGAACAAAATAGTCATATGTGATTAATAGTACATGAGTAAGAATATCAGCTTTTGCTCTTTTAGTCAAGGGTGACTATAATGAAGTAGACGAGGTGATTTTCCGATGGATGAACGAGAGCTTTTGGTGCTGGGCTTGCTGATGACGCAAAGCCAGCACGGGTACCAAATTAACGAGTTTATAGAGAAAAATTTGGGACGAGTTTCGGATATGAAAAAGGCAACAGCTTACTCCATTTTAAAAAGACTGAACCAAAATGGCGATGTGGATGTTTCCGTCGAACAGGAAGGAAACCGGCCGCCAAGGCAAATGTATGCAATTACGCCCAAAGGGGAGCAAAAATTTTATGAGCTGCTCAGAGGCACATTGTCAACAATTGAGGAAGTTACGCCGGCCGGCGATATCGGATTTATGTTTATCGACCATCTTAGCAAGCAGGAGGCCGTTAGTTTATTGAAGCAAAAGGTTTTGAAAATCGAGCGGCAGCTTGCCTTATTGCAGGCCGTTCCCGAGCATGGCCACGGTTCCGGAGTTGATTTGTCCATTAAGCACCGGATTGCCCTGCTCAAATGTGAACAAGAATGGGCCGCTTCCACGGTCAAGGATTTCACGGACGCAGATTGAAGCCAAAAAGAAGCTTTCCGGACACAGTAAGGTTAGTGTCGGCAGCTTCTTTTTTTATAGAAATTGACACCTCGAAAAAATCGTGTTACTGTATTAATTAACTAATACAGCGATACAGGTTTTGGCCATGGAGGCTGCGATGGAATTTAATCAAAAGGAACCGATTTATACCCAAATTATCGACGACATTAAAATCAAATTCATCAATGGCACCTATAAACTGGGAGATGAGATTCCTTCACGGCGCGAGTTGGCCAAGACACTGGGGGTCAACCCGAATACGATCCAGAGAGCCTACCGGGAAATGGAAGAAATGAATCTTATTATGACAGCAAGAGGACAAGGCAGCTTTCTAACAAACGATCCCGGCATGCTCGAATCGCTGCGGGAGGAAGCGCTGCATGAGGCGGTGAGCCGCAGCATCGAGCTGCTGCGTTCCTTCGGGAAATCGGATCAGGAGATTCTGGAAACGATGAAAAGATATATGGAGCAGGGGAAAGGTCTGTAGAGAAAGCGCCGCGAACACTCAACGGTGAATCAAAATCAAAAGGAGCCTTCTTATAATATGAAGAAACTATTGTTTTTGAAAGAGTATTTCCTCCACGCCCGCCAAGTGGGAAGTGTGATTCCGAGCTCCGGGTTTCTGGTCCGCAAAATGCTGCCGGCTACCATGCCTTGGCATAAAATGAACCAAATTGCCGAGCTCGGTCCCGGCACCGGTGTGATGACCGGATTTATAGACAGCCGCAGACATGATCGCAGTCATTTTTACCTATTTGAGAAAAATGCCGTGTTTCAAAACGATTTACAACTCCGGTTTCCCCATCTAGTAATGTTTGACGATGCCTTGCAATTAAATGAAGTCGTCAAGGCGACAGGGCGCCCGTTTGATCTTATCGTTTCAGGATTGCCCTTTGCGAATTTCCCCGAGGAATTGCAGGAGCGGCTGTTTCGGACCATTCATGATGCCTTGGCACCCAACGGGGCATTTATTGCGTTCCAGTATACACTGATGCTGAGAAAAAAATTCCAGGCCCATTTTCCGGCCTGCGATCTTGGCTACACGTGTTTAAACATTCCTCCGGCGTGGGTTTTCAGATGGAAGAAGTCAAATGAAGCGCTAAATGAGCCGCATTTCGCTTCGACAACAATTTTGCAATAAAGGAGCGTCCCGCAAATGATAAGGGTTGATCATGCCGAGAAAACGTTCAGAACGAAAAAAGTTATCGACGATATGTCGTTTGTCGCGGCGGAAGGAAGTATCGTGGGACTGCTTGGAGCAAACGGCGCAGGCAAAACGACGCTGCTTAAAGCGATGGCCGGGCTGCTGAAGCTTGACCGCGGGGCGATCACGATCGACGGAAAATACCCGGGCCTTCCGGCCAGAGCGATTCTCACATATTCCCCGGATCTTGACATATGGTATCCCTGGATGAAGCTTTCGGACGCGATGCGGTTTTTAAAAGATGTGTATTGGGATTGGGACGATTCGAAGGCCCAACATCTGCTGGATTTCCTGGAGTTAAGCCAAGAAACGGTGATTGCCGAAGCTTCCAAAGGAACAAAAGCCAAGATGAGGTTATTGCTAGCATTAAGCCGCCAATCCAAATATTTGCTGCTGGATGAACCGTTTTCCGGGATCGACCCGTTTACCCGAAAGTTGATCGCCCAAGCGATTGTGGAGGATTTTATGGAGGAAGGGCAGACGGTTGTAATCAGTACGCATGAAATCGCTGAAGTGGAAAATATTCTTGATGAAATTGTGTTTATTCATGAAGGCAAGCTGCTGCTTAAAGGCAACGTGGAAACGTTAAAAAGCGATAAAAACAAGAGTTTGCTCGAAATCGTAGAAGAGGTGTACGACCATGCGCGTCTTTAGCCGTCTGATCAAAAACGATCTCCGAAACCGCAGAAATATGTTATGGGCGATCTTGTGCACCCTTATATTGTTCCATATTGCGTTTATTGCTTTGCTTGAATGGACAGATATCAACTTGCAGCTTGCTTTATCGATCGATACAACGGTATTTGTCGCGATATTCGGGTTCCCGTTTATGCATGCATTCTCAACCTGGCGTGCGGAATGGAGACAACAATCGATCCATCTGTTATTGTCCTTACCGGTATCTAGAGCTTATTTCTTATTGTCCAAATACATTGTGATCTTATTGGAAGTTTTGATGATTGCCATTGTGATGTTAACCGGATTGAGTGTGCAAAATTGGATCTGCCAAGGCCGCTTGTTTCGGATCGAACCGCTGATTACGTTTGACGCGTCCAAATTGTTAATTGTATTCGGACTGCTGCTTGGTATTACATGCCTGATCTTCTTATGTTTTTTCAGCGTACTCCTCGCCGCATGTGTCCGAAAAGCTCCTTTTGTCGTTGCCTTCCTCATTTTTACTCTAGGGTTCTTCATCTCCAGCCTGATCGTGACGAATTTGTCGCAAATCGCCGCGTTGTCTTGTCTATGCTTGCTCTTTTTTTTCGGCAGCCTCTACCTGCTTGAGCAAAAAATAGGGACGAACTAATTAACATAATTAAATAATCGAAAAATAAATTAATAACATTAACTATTTTTATTAATTGAATTAATCATTTATTAATGAATTAAATTAAATTTAAGCGGGCGCTTCAAGCGTATAAAACGGTACAGGGCTGCAAACGATAACGGTAAATTTCTTATGTTGCCGGAGACTACATGAATGGACGCATACTGATCATCGAAGACGAGGAGCATATTGCCCGCGTGCTGGAGCTTGAGCTTGGGCACGAGGGATATTCCACGCAAACCGCTTATAACGGGCGGTCAGGGGCGGACATGGCATTATCGGAAAGCTGGGACCTGATTCTGCTGGATATTATGCTTCCCGAACTGAACGGACTTGAGGTGCTTCGCCGTATCCGTCAAGCCAACGCCAACGTGCCGGTCATTCTGCTGACCGCCCGCGGCACGACCCCCGATATTGTGAGCGGCTTCGGGCAAGGAGCCAACGATTATGTCACAAAGCCGTTTGCGATTGAGGAGCTGCTGGCCCGGATCCGAAATTTACTGGCGATCACCAAAGTTGTGCCCCGGGACGACGGCATCTTAATCGCTGCGGATCTGAAGGTGGAGCCGAAGACGCGGAAGGTGTCAAGAGCCGAAACTGCGATTGAATTGACGCCGACCGAATACGATCTGCTGCTTTATTTGATTCAGCATAAAAGCCAAGTATTGTCGCGTGAGCAGATCATCTCCGACGTGTGGGGATACGATTTTGTAGGGGATACCAACATCGTGGATGTGTACATCCGGTATCTGCGGCAAAAAATCGACAAAGGCCGCACGCCCAAGCTCATTCAAACCGCGCGGGGCGTCGGTTATTATATCGAGGACTCAAGTGGTGCTAAGATATGAGCTTGAAATTTCGGCTCATTATGTTGACCAGCATCTGGCTTATACTCATTGTCGCGTTTTTCAACATATTCATCTATTTCTTTTTTGTCCGCATGTCCATGCTCAGCGAAAGCCGGGTTTTATGGAATAAAGCGCAAATTATTTTGCGCAATCCCGACGTGCATTTGCCGGATTATTGGAGCAATAAGAAGCTGCTTAACGAATTTTCCGAGCCCAATACGTTAATCCGGCTGATTGGTTCCGACCGGATCGTACACAATCAAATCGCTACCAACGACGATCTCGTGCAGCATCCCGCCGTATACCGCACCAGCTACCATTGGGAAAGCGAGAGAAGCAGCGCAGGCCGTCTTTTGTATGTGCAAGTGCCGATCTATGATGACGATAAGCAGGTCGGCCAGTTGGAGATTGGAAGAGCGCTTAATGTGCTGAACGATTATATTACGGTGCTGGCGACCGCTTTGACGCTGACGTCCGTAGGGATTTTATTGTTTTCCGTGGTCGGAGGCTTGATCTATTCCCGTTTCATCTTCCGGCCGATCCATGAACTTGCCAATACGATGCAGGAGATACAGCATAAAGGAGCGTTTGCCAAGCTGAATCCGGACTTAACACGCAAAAACGACGAGTTAGGACGGCTTGGCTACACGTTTAATGAAATGATCGACCGGCTGCAGGAAAACGACAAGCTGCAGAAGCAGTTTGTCGCCGATGCTTCGCATGAGCTGCGAACGCCGCTGACCGTGATTGAAAGTTATGTAAGCCTGCTGGGTCGTTGGGGCTGGAGCGATGCGGCGATCCGCAAGGAAGCGCTGGAGGCGATTAGCTCGGAAACGGCGCGCTTAAAATCGCTGACAGGTTCGCTGCTTCAGCTTGCGCAAGCGCACAAAGAGGATAAGCCCGAAAAACAGCCGACCCGACTGACTCCGCTTCTTACGTCGATTTCCAGACATCTAAGCGTTACCTTCCGGCGGCATATCGAGCTGTCCGAGCCAAGCGAAGATGTGGTGCTGCGGATCGATCCCGAACAGATCCGCCAACTCGTCATTATTTTGCTGGACAACGCGATCAAATACAGTTCCGATGATATTGCTCTGGAGTGGTACAGGGCACAACATTCCGTTGTCATACGGGTAATCGATAAAGGCATCGGCATCGCCGAAGATGAGTTGCCGCACATTTTTGAACGGTTCTATCGGGTCGATAAAGCGCGGAGCCGCCAAACCGGCGGATCGGGGCTTGGATTGTCCATAGCCAAACGAATTGCCGAGCTGCATGGAGGCACCATTCAAGCGGAAAGCGTAAAAGGGCAGGGGACACAACTTACCGTCACTTTGCCTACGGAAATAGAACTGATGTAGGGGGAGCCGGATTTTGCCGCCTCGCAACAAAAAAAATATTGTAAAAAATGGAATATTGCGATATGCTTGGCTTATCCAAACGGTGCGTGACTGGCGGAACATGGGTTACCATGAGGAAGCGCACCGATATGAGCCGTACGCCTGGGCGAGTGTTTGATCGATAAGATCAGGCACTTTTTTGTTTTCACCAATTAATGATGAGAGGTTGGGATTCGCCCATGAAGATGGCGTTTATTTTGTTTGATCAGATGACTGCACTGGATTTTGTCGGGTTTTACGATGCGGTGACACGGCTGCGTATTCTAAAGCTGATGGATGAAGTGAGCTGGGATTTATGCGCCGTTACGCCGGAGGTGACCGACGAGCTTGGCATTACGATGAAAACCGGGCTGCTCCGGCCGGACTTGTCGGCGTATGATCTGATTTTTATCCCGGGCGGCAGGGGGACAAGGTCTTTAAGGCATGACGAGGACTTTGTCGCGTGGATCCGTACATCCGGCAGCGAAAACATCAAGGTGTCGGTGTGTACCGGGGCGCTGCTATTGGGAGCGGCGGGATTTCTGGCCGGGAAAAGAGCGACGACCAATCCTCCGGCTTATGAGCTGCTTGAGCCGTATTGCAAGGAGGTTGTCGAGGCGCGTATTGTGCGGGATGGACGAGTGATTACCGCCGGTGGCGTGGCAACTTCCGTGGACCTCGGGCTTTATGTCGTCGAATGGTTGACCGATGCAGAAAAAGCACATAATGTGCAGGTTTCCATGGATTATCCGTATTACCAAACAGGCCGTTTGGGCGCGGATTATAAGGCTTAATTGGATGGTTGCGCTTTAAAAACCCAGCCTTCGACAAATTTCAATATATTTTGTTAATTTAATTCTCATCGTTTTCTAATAAAGCGCTAAAAAGCCAGTTCCCGTCTATGTTCGCAGGTTGCAGTGTAAATGTTGGAATTTTTCCTTGTGCTATAGTGTGTTTAGGCAATTTTGAAAGCCTCACATCACGAACCGACACAAGGGGGAACTCAGATGACGAACACGTTAAACGCGAAAAAATGGGGAAAATCTTTGATTGCAGCCGGAATCAGCTTTACTATACTATTTTCCGGCAGCATGGCACTGCCACAGCAAAGCGCATACGCTTACTCTTCATCCAAAGCCCAAAGCGTCATTTCCACGGCGAAAAAGTACACGGGCGTCAAGTACAAATACGGTGCGACGCTTGGCAATACCAGCTCTTTCGATTGCTCTTCGTTCACTTGGTATGTTTATCATAAATATGGCGTGAATTTGCCGCGTACTTCGCTGGCTCAATCCAAAGTGGGCACTTATGTTGCCAAAAGCCAATTGAAACCCGGAGACCTTGTCTTCTTCTACAGCCCGGTTCATCATGTCGGCATTTATATCGGCGGCAACAAGATGATTAATACTTACGGCGCAGGCGGCGTGAGAATTTCCGACCTGAACAGCGCTACTTGGAAAAAGAACTATAAAACAGCCCGCCGCGTGCTGTAATCCGCTTCGCTGCTGCGTTTATCCGCTAGCCGCATCCGCATTGCGGGTACGGACAAGCCTGCGGATGTATTCGACGATCGTTGGCAGCGGCGTTCCCGGGGTGAAGATGGCGCTGAATCCCGCTTTCAGCAGCTCGGCCCCGTCTTCATCGGGAATAATGCCACCCCCAAGCACGGGGATATCCAGCTTGTGTTTATGAAGCAAACGGAGCACTTCGGGAAAATGCTCCATATGAGCTCCGGATAAGCACGACAAGCCGATGCAATCGACGTTTTCGGTCGCGGCCAATGCTACAATTTCGGCAGGAGTTTTGCGGATTCCGGAGTAAACGACCTCCATTCCCGCGTCGGTTAACGCCTGCGCGACGACAAGAGCGCCGCGTGTATGGCCGTCCAAACCGGGCTTGGCGATCAATACTTTGATGCGATTTCCCACGTCCATTTAAACCTCCTCGTATTCACCGAATATTTCTTTCAGCGCACCGCATATTTCTCCGATCGTCGCATACGCTTTGACACAATCGGTAATATAGGGAATAAGATTTTGATCGCTGCCGGCGGCTTGCTTCAGTTTATGAAGCAGGGCCGCCGTTTTGCCGTTGTCCCGGTTTTGCCGAAGCTGGGCGAGACGGGAAAGCTGCCGTTCGGCGATATCGGGATCGGCGGCAAATCGTTTGAGCGGGAAGGAGCGGCCGCCGGTAAACCGGTTCAGCCCAACGATGACGGTTTGCTGCCGGTCAATATTCAGCTGGGCATCATAAGCGGCTTGGTGAATTTGGCTGCGCATGTATCCGCTGCGCAGGGCGGCCAGCGGACCACCCAACCGCTCAATCCGCTGCAAATGATCCGCCGCTTCGGCTTCCAGCCGGTCGGTCAATGCTTCGACGTAGACCGACCCGGCCAACGGGTCGCATACCTCGGCGACGCCGCTTTCGTAGGCGATGATCTGCTGCGTGCGCAACGCCGTCCGGGCGGTCTGCTCGGTCGGCAGGCCAAGCGCTTCGTCGCAAGCGTTTGTGTGCAGGCTTTGCACGCCGCCGAACACGGCGCCCAAAGCCTGCAGCGCCACGCGCGCGGCGTTATTCTCCGGCTGCTGCGCCGTGAGCGCCGAGCCGCTGGTCTGCGCATGCACGCGCAGCTGCAGCGCTTTTGGCGCCGCCTCGGCGAAGCGCCGCTTCATCAGCCGCGCCCACAGCCGCCGCGCGGCGCGCAGCTTGGCCGCCTCTTCGAGCAGGCGCAGCCCGGCGGCGAAAAAAAACGTGAAACGCGGGGCGACGATGTCGACCGGGATCCCGCGTTTCACGGCCGCTTCCACATAGGCGGCGCCATGCGCCAAGGTGAAGGCGATTTCCTGCGCGGCGGTGGCGCCCGCTTCGCGCAAATGATATCCGCTGACGCTGATCGGGTTCCAGCGCGGCAGGGCATGGACGCAATGCTCGATCACATCGACGGCCAGACGTATGGAAGGCTCAGGCGGAAAAATATACGTGCCGCGGGCAACGTATTCTTTGAGCATATCGTTTTGCACCGTACCGCTCAGACGTTCCAGCGGAATGCCGCGTTGCTCGGCGACGGCGCAATACATCGCAAGCACAATGGCGGCCGGAGCGTTAATCGTCATGGAAGCGCTGATTTCGCCGAGCGGGATGTCTTTAAGCAATATTTCCATATCGGCAAGCGAACAGACGGATACGCCAACTTTGCCGACCTCGCCCGCAGCAAGCGGATCATTCGGGTCAAGCCCAAGCTGAGTGGGCAAATCAAAAGCAAGCGATAAGCCCGTCTGGCCTTGCTTCAGCAGGTAGTGGAGGCGGCGATTTGTTTTCTCAGCCGTTCCAAAGCCGGTATATTGGCGCATCGTCCACAGCTTGGCGCGGTACATTTCGGAATGGATCCCGCGTGTATACGGATAATGGCCGGCACGTTCAGTTTCGGAGGGGCTATGCGGCTCCAGGAATGCATTCGAAGCACATTGGCCGGGATGTTCATTTTCGCCTGCAGCATGCGGCTCCAAGAAGGCATACGAAACGGATTCCGAAGGAGCCGATTTTGCCAAATGTGTTGCTGGGGCAGAGTGCGGCCCTAGTTCCTTTGCATCTGTGTCGTTCTCACCGATCTGCTGCGGATGCGTCATCGCAGGTTTCTCCTTTAGGGCTGAAGCGAAGCTGCGTTTAAAGCCGCTTCTTCAACAGAAATCCGATGCCGCAAAACAATGATATTGCCCAGCGTAACAACCGCCGCCGTCATATAAGCGCCAAACATCAGGGGTAGCGTCAACAACTCCAGCGAAACAACGACATAGTTCGGGTGGCTGATCCAGCGATAAGGCCCGCGCCGCACCCGGTTCATCCCGGGGAGAACATAGATTCGCGTATTCCAATGCACCCCTAAGCTGCTTATACACCAGATCCGCAGCACTTGGGCCGCCCCGAAGAGGAGGCAGGCGGCCGGCCACCAGACCGGCGGTTCAGTATGCAGCAGGGAGGTTTCAACCGCAAGAGCTGCGAAGAAAAAGACATGCAGCGCCACCAAATATTTATAGTGGCCGGCTCCCGCTTCATACCCGCCCATTTGCAGCAGCCGCTTGCCGTTTCGTTTGGCAATCGCCAGTTCGATCATCCTTTGTCCGATTACCAGGCTCCATAAAATCCAAAATATTGTCGGCATAGCCGGTTCCTCCTTGATTATGAAGTCCAATCGAGCAGCAGCAGCTCGGAGCTGAAGCCCGGGCCAAGCGCTCCCGCCAAGCCGTAACCCGATGTTCCGGCGGATTCCATCGCTTCTTTTAGCACAAACAGCACGGTGGCCGAAGACATATTGCCGTACCGCCGCAGCACGCTGCGCGCGTAGCCCAGCTTATCGGGGCTGAGTCCAAGCGCTTCCTCGTATGCCTTCAGCACTTTCATACCACCGGGATGCAGCACATAAGTGTCGAGCTGAGCGAGGGATAAATGGCGTTCCTGCAACAAGCTCTCCACATTGCTTTTCATCTCCTGGTGAATAAGCGTGGGGATGTCCCGCGAGAAAATGACCTTAAGTCCGTCGTTGGTCACATCCCAGCCCATGACATCCAGCGTATCCGGCCAAATGGTGCTTTGTGTGGCGGCAATTTTCGGCCCCCGCGCCCGTTCCCATTCATCTCCGCATACAAGCGCTGCCGCGGCGCCGTCGGCGAACAACGAAGTGGCCACCAGGTTGCTTTTGGATTTGTCATCGGCGATAAACGTCAACCCGCACAGCTCCACGCTGACGACAAGGCAGCAGGAGCGGGGGAAGGCGGTCACATATTCATAAGCTCTCGACAATCCGGCGGCCCCTCCGGCACATCCCAGTCCCCACACGGGGGTACGTTTGATATTTCTTCGAAAAGGAAGCCGATTGGTCAAATAAGCGTCAATGCTGGGCGTAACGGTGCCGGTCGTAGATACAAACACCAGTTGGTCTATGGTGGAGGCATCGGTTTCCGCTTCGTGCAAACAACGCACAATCGCCTGTTCGGCCAAGTCTACGGCATGCCGGGCGTATAGAAGATGTTTTTCCTCGACCGAGTGTTTGCTTTGAAACCAATCTATCGGCACGCAAGAATACCGCTCCTCGATCCCGCTGTTGTCAAATATGGTCAGTAATCTGTCCAAATGCTCAAATGAGCCTGAGAACAAGCGTTCCACTGTCGAACGCGCATCCGCTTTGCTTAACCGGAAAGGCGGGAGGGCGGTGCCTACCGAAACGACGTGTGCCATCATCATCACCTCAAATAGAAATTATACATAGCGTAACCACTAATTGGAAAAATATGCATGTGCGATTGAACGACGAACGATGCCTTGCGCAGCCCATTATAAGCATGCCGCTATGCTTTATGGTAAAATCAAACATAAATCTTATTTTGCATTGGAAAAGAGGGATATGTGGATGTCGGACCAGTTGGAGCATTATTTCACGTCGAACCGTCAAGCTCATTTGGAGGAATTAAGCCAGTTTCTGCGCATTCCGAGCATTAGCGTAGGAACCGAGCATAAAGAGCATATTCGCAAAGCAGCCGCATGGCTTGCGGATTCGCTGAAATCCGGCGGCATGGAGCATGCGCAGCTGCTTGAAACGGGCGGCAATCCCGTTGTTTACGCCGATTGGCTGCACGCTCCGGGTAAGCCGACGCTGCTTATCTACGGGCATTACGATGTCCAGCCTTCGGACCCGGATGACCGCTGGGATTCGCCGCCGTTCGAACCGACGATCCGCGACGGCAAGTTGTATGCGCGCGGCGCAACGGACGATAAGGGCCAGCTGTTCATCCATATGAAGGCCGTTGCCGCCCTGCTGGCTACAGAAGGCAAACTCCCCGTCAACATCAAATGGTGCATCGAAGGGGAAGAGGAGATCGCCAGCAAACATCTTTTTGCCTTATTGGAAAAAGAAGCGGAAAAACTGCAGGCGGATGCCGTTGTTATCTCCGACGGCCCGATGCAGGAGCGGGGCGTCCCGTCCATTCTTTACGGACTTCGCGGGTTGTGCGGATTCCAGCTGGATGTAACGGGACCACGGCACGATCTTCACTCCGGGTTATACGGAGGAGGCGTGCAGAACCCGATTTTTGCGCTGAGCGAGCTGCTCGCTTCGATGAAAAACAATGAGGGAACCATCACCATCGACGGATTTTATGAGGGAGTTGAGCCGCTGAGCGAAGCTGACCGCGAGCGTTTTACCACTCTGAAACATGACGATGCGAAGGTACAGCGGGATCTCGCTGTAAACGCCTTGTTTGGCGAAGCCGGCTACAGCTTCCTTGAAAGAACGACCGCTAGGCCGACGTTGGAGATTCATACGATAACGGGAGGATTTCAAGGGGAAGGCATTAAGCCGATCGTCCCGTCGTCCGCTTCCGCCAAATTATCGTGCCGTTTGGTCGATCAGCAGGACCCGGACCGCATTTTTGAATTGATTGAGCGCCATATTGAACTGCACAAACCGGCGGGCGTCGAAGTCAAGCTAACGCTGCTTGTCAAAGGCAAGCCGTTTCGCGTTTCCACCGACAATCCGTATATTCAAGCGGCAGCGCGTGCCTATGAAGCGGGCTTTGGCGCTTCACCCGTTTTCGTCCGGGCGGGCGGTTCGATTCCGATCGTCGATTCGTTCAGTAGATTGCTTGAAGCCCCGGTTGTGCTGATGAATTTTGGCTTGCCTGATGAGAACTTGCATGCGCCTAACGAGCATTTCCATCTTGAAAACTTTGACTTGGGCCTCCGCACGGTGTGCCATTTCGTTCGGCTGGTGGGGGCCCCCTAAATCCCCCAAGGGGGGACTCCATGCGCTGCGCCCTGGACCCGCCTTACGGTGGAGTTTCTACGTGCCGCATCCGCCGCGCTTTCGTTCGCCGTACCATCGCTGTCGCTCGGCATAGGCGAACAGCGCTCACATCGGCGCGAAGAAGCGTGGAGTTTCTACGTGCTGCATCCGCCGCGCTTTCGTTCGCCGCACCGTCACTATCGCTCGGTGTAGGCGAACAGCGCTCACTGTGGCGCGAAGAAGCGTGGAGTTTCTACGTGCCGCACCCGCCGCGCACACGTTCGCCGTACCATCGCTGTCGCTCGGTATGGGCGAACAGCGCTCACATCGGCGCGAAGAAGCGTGGAGTTTCTACGTGCCGCATCCGCCGCGCATAAGTTCGCCGCACCATCGCTAACGCTCGGTGTAGGCGAACAGCGCTCACATCGGCGCGAAGAAGCGTGGAGTTTCTACGTGCCGCAACCGCCGCGCAAACGTTCGCCGCACCATCGCTGTCGCTCGGTATAGGCGAACAGCGCTCACTGTGGCGCGAAGAAGCGTGGAGTTTCTACGTGCCGCACCCGCCGCGCATAAGTTCGCCGTACCGTCACTATCGCTCGGTATAGGCGAACAGCGCTCACATCGGCGCGAAGATGCGCGGAGTTTGTCCGTGCCGCATCCGTCGCGCATAAGTTCGCCGCACCATCGCTCTCGCTCGGTGTAGGCGAACAGCGCTCACATCGGCGTGAAGAAGCGTGGAGTTTGTACGTGCCGCATCCGCCGCGCATAAGTTCGCCGTACCATCGCTGTCGCTCGGTGTAGGCGAACAGCGCTCACAGCGGCGCGAAGATGGTGGAGTTTCTACGTGCCGCATCCACCGCGCAATTGTTCGCCGCACCCTCGCTAACGCTCGGTATAGGCGAACAGCGCTCACAGCGACGCAAAGAAGCGTGGAGCTGCTACGTGCCGCACCCACCGCGCCTTCGTTCGCCGTACCATCGCTGTCGCTCGGTGTAGGCGAACAGCACTCCACCTTGACTAATCTCTCACTTTTTAAATACAAAGAAGCAGAGCCCGATCATTTTGGGCTCTGCTTCTTTAACTGTCTTTTACTACTATGCAGGTGGAGTGTATCCCGAAGGAGTTTACGTCCGCTTTTTGAAACCTGTGAAAATTCCATAAAACCAATTCCTATTTCACAGGTTTCATTGAGCGGCCGAAGGGATACACTCCACCGTACCCCCACCGATCTTCCGAAGGGATACACTCCACCGTACTTACTCTTTTTCGTCCGCGTTCAGCGTTGATTCGGGATCTTTCTGCGCAAATTCGGCATTGTAGTTGGGCAGCGCGGCTTTGGTTAAATAATCGTGGTCGATGTAGCCGGCCAAATATTGCTTGCCGAACAACTGATCGTATTGCACTTGCCTGTAGTCGTTGACCAGACTTTCGGCTTCCGCAGGGACCGAGGTGTGCAGGTTTTGGTCCTTGTCGACGACCAAACCGCCAAGCAAACCGGGAACGGATTTAAATACTTCGGAACTAAGCGCGAATTGCGCCGGTTTTTCCATATTTAATCGGTCAAGAATATAAGCACCTAAGAAAGAATCGCTGATCGTTGGCACTTGTTCTTGCGGCATATCGAAATTGGACCACACCACAAGCGGCACACTGTGCATTTTTTTCGTTTCCTCCAGCGACCATTCGCTTGTGTTGCTTGACGAGATGAAGCCGCCCTCCTTATATACCTGATAGTCATTGCCAAGCATAGGAAGGTGATCTCCATAAAATACGATGATCGTCGGTTGGTCGGAATTCGAGTAATGATCGATCAATGTTTTTAAGCTTTGATCGGCATCGTGAGCGCCTTGCGTATAAGTTTCCAAAATGTTTTTGGCTTGTTCGCTCAAATTGCCTTCGGCTTTAATCGGGTTGGTGCCGTATCTCATGTCGTCGTACGGACCATGATTTTGCATCGTGACCGCGTAAATAAACGACGGCCGTTCCGAATCGTCGACTTGTTTAATAATACTTTTCGCAACTTCCTGGTCGGAAATAAAATCGCCCTTGTATTCCGGATTGTCAAAATGATCTTTGCTCATGAAACCTTCAAAGCCCATCTGTTTATACACTTGTTCCCGGTTCCAGAACCAGCCTTCATAGGAATGGATCGCCATGCTTTTATAACCTTTGTCCTCAAAGTAACTGGCAAGGGTAGGGACAGGTTTGCTGATATATTGCTGGTAAGGAACGGAGCCGTTTGGCAAAAAGCTCATCGAATCGCCGGTCAGCACTTCAAATTCAACGTTGCTGGTTCCTCCGCCAAATTGCGGGGAAAGCAGGTAACCCGAAGTCGATTCCTTTTGCAATTGATGGATCGTTGGCACGGGATCTTCGCTGAATGTGACTCCCGGCAGCAAAGTCGGATCCCAGAATGCTTCGTTCATAATAAAAATGACGTTTGGCGATTGGCCGTCGGATGAAGCCGGCAGCGAGGCCAATTTGGCTTGCGGGGTGGCCAGGTTTTGCGCTACCTGGGCGATGGCCGCCTCGTTATAGCCTTCCGGTTTGGCGACAATGCTATTCTTGACATTCATGGTAAAAGCGAGCGCCAAGCCGTTGTCCCCGTAATTTTGCTCCTGGTTCCACACAATTTCGCTGACGCCGGCACGATCTAGAATTTTGCCGATTTCCGCCGTTTTCATCGAAAACGAATATAAAGCCACAAGCGACAGTACGGCGAAGCCGGCACGGTACATCAGCGGCATGGAAAGCCGCGGCAGCAGCAAGGTTACCGCCAGCACAGCAACCACAGCGACACCCACCATAACGATTATGCGCAGCTGCGCCGAGCCTGTTACGAGGGAGGCGATGTCCATACTTTCTTTGTGCTGCATGATGTCCCATGGAAAAAACGGCTGGCCGACAAGCGACGACTTGAAATAATTAATAAGCGACATTAAACCTACTACAATCGTCGACAGGCTGACCGAAATAAACAAAGAACCAAGCAAGCTGTACAATAAGAGCAGTAAAAACAATACAAGCAGCGCATTAAGAGAAGCTATAGGCAGGTTGCCGCTAATCCATCCGAGCGTCCCCGTTATGGAGCCGCGCTGAACAAACTCCATGCCAAACATCAGCAGGAAAGGAGCAGCGATTAATACAAGCAGAATAAATGCATATTTTATGAGTGGATTGCGCTCTAGTGATGCCGTTCGTTTTCTAATCCTTTTTATCGGATTCATTTAATTTCCTCCTAACACTTTTAAGTAATGTAAACTCATTGTAAAGGTTGAATCTTAAATTAAGATGAAGTAAACGGTTGAATGACAAATGTTGTACGGGCATATTGTTTAAAATGGAGGAGGAAGCTTACACTGTAAATGAGTCGAAATCCATTTTTAGGACAGGATGTGTGGGAATTTTGAAAAAAGCACTGTGGGTATGGGCCGGGATTCTGATCGTATATATCGCTGCCGTTTCCGCGTATTTTCATTACCAGCCAGCAGGTTATGTCCCCGAATCGCTCCGCGGCGGACCCGCAGATCCGGCAACTTTTATGACCGCTGACAAGATCGAGAGCATTCATAAGCTGAGCACAGTGAAATATATTTCTTATTTCATATCTACGCCGCTCGAGTGGACGATCATGGCGCTGCTGCTTGTGTTTGGCGTATCGGCGTGGTTCCGCAATAAGGCGGAGGCGGTTTTTTCCGCATCGTTTCTGCGGCTTGGACTTTTTTTATTGATGTTCCAGCTTACGTTTCAACTGCTTGAGCTGCCGCTTGATATTTTTTTGCACCGGCTGAATATGGACTACGGTTTATCCAACCAGTCCTTCGGCTCATGGATGGGGGACTTGGCCAAAAGTTTTGGGGTTAACTTCATCGTATCGCTGGTCATTTACGGTTTGCTGATGTGGGTGATGAAAAAAAGCCCGCGGCGCTGGTGGCTGTGGGGCTGGCTTGCTTCGATTCCGCTTGCTTTGTTTTTTTCGCTAGTTCAGCCGATTGTGCTGGATCCCGTTTTTAACGATTTCAAACCGCTCCAGGATCAGCAGCTGAAGCAGGATATTTTAAAGCTGGCCGGGGAGGCCGGCATACCGGCCGATCAAGTGTATCAGGTCGATAAGTCCAAGCAGACCAATACGATTAACGCGTACGTAAACGGAATCGGTCCGTCGACACGGATTGTGCTGTGGGATACCACGCTGCAAAAGCTCAAGAAAGACGAAATTTTGTTTATTATGGCACATGAGATGGGACATTATGTCAGACATCATGTGTTGTGGGGAACGTTGTACGGGATTGCGGAAAGTTTCGCAGGCTTCTGGTTTGTGTATTTGTTATGGGAGGCGGTTCGTTCGCGGTGGGGAGCGGCGATGGGGCTGCGCGGCAGGTTAGATATTGCAGGTTTGCCGGTATTGCTGCTGATCGTGAATGTGCTGACCTTTGCCGCGGCGCCGCTGGATAACGCCGTTTCGCGCAATCATGAGCACAGCGCCGACCAATACGCGATTTCGCTGATGCAGGATTCGGGAGCGGGTGTACGGGCATTTCAACAATTGGCGGCCAATAGCTTGTCGGATGTGAATCCGCCGAAGCTGGTGCAGTTTTTTCTGGGGACTCATCCGACGCTGGCCGAAAGAATCGATTATTTTCAGCATTACCCGATAACGGGGGACAGCCACCAATACGAACAACGTACGTTAAGCTAAAATGTAGTTCAAACAAGCCGAAATTTCCTTTCGTTTAGGAAATCCGGCTTTTTTTTGTGCTTATTTTCGCCCCAAACCTCTGACGTTCAAAACGACTTGTAAAAAAAGGCGCTTAAAACCGGTTGACTCACGACGAAAACGAAGATATATTGAATAAGTAATTTAGTAAATTAGTAATTTAGTAAATGGCGGACGATGAAAAGATTAAGAAACGTCGGCGCACATTATTAAAAACGATGAAGGGATTTGGGGTATTCAACATGTTTAAAAATCGTTATGTTCGAACTATTGTTTGTTCCCGAGTGCTGTTGCAGCTGGGAATTTGGATCCGCAATTATGCCGTGTTGCTTTATGTCACCGATTTAACGAATAACGATCCGGTTTATGTATCGCTGATTTCGGTTGCGGAATTCGCTCCGATCTTTCTCTTCGCTCTGATTGGCGGGACATTTGCCGACCGATGGCGGCCGAAACGTACGATGGTATGGAGCGATCTGCTCTCCGGCTTATCCGTTGGGGTTGTGCTGCTTGCCGTCATGAATGGCGGATGGACCGCGCTGCTCATCGGTTCTTTTGTTTCCGCCAGCCTGTCTCAATTTTCTCAGCCTTCGGCTATGAAGTTGTACAAACAACACGTGCCGGGCGAACAGTTGCAAGGAGTGATGGCATTATCCCAAACGGTGATTGCCGTTTTTACGGTGTTGGGTCCGGTCACAGGCACGTTTATTTTCTTACAATTTGGCATTAATGTGTCCCTTGTCCTGACGGCAATTCTGTTCCTGGGGTCTTCGCTTGTGTTATCTTCGCTTCCCCGTGACGCGGAGGAGGCAAGTTCGAGTGGCGAGGGGAGCTTCATGAAGGAGCTGACGGCCGGACTGAGGTATATCGGGTCCAATCGATCCTTAAGAACGCTTTGCTTGACGTTTGCGGCAATTGGCTTGGCATCAGGACTAACTCAGCCGCTTCAGATTTTTCTTGTGATGGAAAAACTGGGTCAAAGCAAATCATTTCTGCAATGGTTGGTGATGACGAATGGGGCAGCCATGTTGGTTGGCGGAGCTGTCATCATGGGGATCGCCAAAAAGGTGCAGCCCCAGTTGCTGCTCATGGCAGGCCTGATTGTTACGGCAATTTGTACCGCAGCAATGGGAGCGTCAGAAATGGTATGGCTAACGATCGTTTTATTAGTCATCAGCGGTTTGTTTTTCCCAAGTATTCAAAGCGGAATCCAGACGCTGCTTGTGCGGAATACGGAAGGGGCCTTTATCGGGCGGGTAATGGGAGCGATCATGCCTGTTTTTATGGGGATGATGGTCATTGGCATGTTCATATCCGGTTATCTAAAAAATACGTTTTCTTTGCTAACGGTTTATCTGCTCAGCGGCGGGTTGATTCTGGTTGGAGCGCTTCTGCTGCTGCCTCTCATGACGAAGAAAAAAACAAAGTCTACGAATAAGGAGGATCCATCGCCATGACTGAATATGAATATTACTTGTCACCGTCTAGACAACTGACAGATGCGGAAAAACAGCTTGTTTGGAAAAAGCCGTTAACGCATCAAATCAGCGAAGAAGAACGGCGCATCAGTCAAGAAATAAAGCGCAACTGGCATCGCGGGGAAATGAAAATAGCCAATATTTTGCTGGAAGGCGACGCAGGTTCCGGTAAAACGCAGCTTGCCAAAGCATTATCGGCGAACTTCGGGCTGCCTTATACGAAAGTAACCTGTTTTGCCGATATGGATAAATCGGATATTATTGGCGCCATTTTGCCGGTTATTTCATCAGAACAATTAGCTGCATTGGAGCCGGAAGAGCAGACCGTCTTAAACGCATTATATGAAAGCGGCGGTTTTCACAGCATCACGGAAGTTGTGATGGAGGTATTGGGGATTACACAAGAGCAGGCTGCCTCAAAAATGAAACAAATCCTAAAGCTTGTTTCGCAAAACAATGACACAGCAGCGGTAGAATACCGGTTTTACCCGTCGGAGATCGTCAGAGCTTATCGACAAGGGTATCTTCTGGAAATCCAAGAACCAAACGTGATTCGCGACGCTGCCGTATTGATGGCGTTAAACTCTGCCTTAGAGCTGGATGGCAGCATCAACCTTCCCACTGAAATCGTTAGAAGGCACCCGGATTTCATAACGGTCATCACTACCAACCGCAGTTATGCAGGAGCCCGGCCGCTTAACGAAGCGCTGCGCGACAGAGTTCAGCACTCGGAGAAGATGGATCTGCCGGGCAAAGAAATCATGGTGGAGCGAGCGATAGCGAAAACCGGTTTTCACGATGAAAAGGTATTGGCTGTTTTGGCGGATAGCATTATTATTTTGGACAAAACGGCCCGGGCTCATGCAATCAAAGGTGTAGCCGGAATGCGTTCCTTGTTCTACTGGACAGATGCGATTGCCGGAGGAGCTTCCGCCAAACAATCGCTTTATCACAAAGTCATTTACAAGATCACAACCGATTCCGACGAAATCAAATTGCTGGAAGATGCGCTTCGAAACCATGGTTTGATGGCCGGCTTGGAGGGAATCGATAAAGAAGAAGCCGATAAGAAAGAGATCGACAAAATGGACGTAAAAAAGCAAAACGGCAGCGATGCGGTAGAGATCAGAACATGGGGAGACATAGACGATGCCGATTTTGACAGTGATCACAGTGCAGAAGAGCAGGGGATATCGGTAAAAAAATCTGCAGATAGCGAAGAAAGCTCCTCCCATACTTCTGACGATTTGGCTTATATGGAAAGTGCAGATTTGGGGGAAGATGGGTCCCCCCAATACCATCAGGCAAATCCTGAGCCGATGTCAGAGGAGGCGAAAGCAAGAGACCGTGATTTTCGTAAAAAGCTGAATCGAGACGCCCGGGAAGTTGTGTCTGCATCTATTCATAACAAGGTGAAACTTATCGTTCATCGTCCGGATTACGACAAGGAAAACCAACGGGAATACGTCAGATTAAGCAAGGGGCTTATGCCTATTGTGCAGGAAATCGCCAGAAAGACACTCCCGCTTTTGGAGCATGAGCTGTCTAACGAGTTTGCGAGGAATCGTTATTATGGCGGAAAATTTCAAGCGGACAGCGTTGCTTACAGGGATTACAAGTATTTTGCGAAAAAACGCCCTCCTACTGAATTTCCTTCCCTTGCGGTAGGTTTAAGGGTTGATGAATCCGCATCAATGGCAGCTTTCGGGAGACTGGAAGCAGCAAAGCGGGCCGTAATCGCGGTATATGAATATTGTCAAATTTGTAATATTCCCATCCTGATCTACGGCGATACTGCGGATGTTTCCAAGATCGAACAAATGTCGATTTTCGCATATACTGGCATGGATAAGACGGATCCCAACGATCGCTACAGACTCATGAAAATTCAAGCCAGAAGCAACAATCGGGATGGAATGGCTCTGCGCATCATGGCGGAACAGCTGGTTAACTCGCCGCAACAGACCAAACTGCTGGTTAGCATAAGTGACGGACAACCCAAAGCGATGGACAACTATACAGGAAGTTATGCCGTTACAGACATGCAGCAAACGATTGAACAATTTGAACGGAAAGGAATTACTTTTCTTGCGGCTGCCATAGGTCAAGACAAAGATGTAATTAGTGACATCTATGGGAACGAACGATTTTTGGATATAACCCATTTACATGAGTTCCCTGCACAATTAGTTCGAATCATCGCCCGGTATGTATAGTTTTTAATCATACTCATAACTACGATAGGAGTGAAATCAATGGACAGAAATAAACGCAAGGAGCTTTTGGAAGATTACAAGCAGATCAAGACGTATATGGGTGTCGCCCAAATCAAAAACCATGTTAACGGCAAAATCTTTATCGACAGCTACCCCAATTTGAAAAACAAATGGCTCACCTTAAAGATGCAGCTGGACGCAGGGAGATTCGCTAACGCCGGGCTGCAGAAGGACTGGAAGCAATTCGGAGCCGATGCGTTTACTTATGAGGTGCTGGAGCAAAAGGAAAGCGACAAGGTGACGGACATGCGCTGGGAGCAGAAGCAAATTTTAAAACCGTGGTTCGAGAAGTTACAGCCTTTCGGAGACAGCGGATATAACAAATCTGAGAGGGATTAAACACATATAAGATATATAGACAAGAAAAAAAGGTTAGAGGTAGGCCCGTCAATTAACAGATTGGCGGGTTTTTGATTACATAACATATATTATGTAAACTAAATTCCGCTCCAAGGAAAGTTCAATATCTCCGGCCCAATATGTTATGATAAAATAACGTCTTTTTATCCAAATACTACACATTCAGAGGAGAACATACATGAAATCGCTTGTACTCGCCGAAAAGCCAAGTGTCGCCAAAGAATTGGCGCGTGTTCTTGGCTGCAGCCAGAAGCAGAAAAGTTATTTTGAAGGGCCGAAATACGTTGTTACCTGGGCGCTGGGACATCTTGTAGAGCTGGCGGAGCCGGAAGACTACGATGCAAAATATAAAACGTGGAACCTTGAAGACCTGCCGCTGCTGCCGCAAAAAATGAACCTGAAGGTCATCCGCGAAACGGGAAATCAATTTCGCGCAGTTTCCGATTTGTGCAAACGCGGCGACTTAAGCGAATTGATTATCGCTACCGATGCAGGGCGCGAGGGAGAGCTGGTAGCCCGCTGGATCATGGAGCTTGTCCGCTGGCGCAAGCCTTTTAAGCGGTTGTGGATTTCTTCGCAGACGGATAAGGCGATTCAGGAAGGTTTCGCCCGGCTGAAACCGGGCCGTGACTATGATAATTTGTACGCTTCGGCTGTATGCCGTGCGGAAGCGGACTGGCTGATCGGCCTGAACGTCACGCGGGCGCTGACCAGCAAATTTAACGCCCAACTGTCCGCCGGACGTGTGCAAACGCCAACCTTGGCGATGATGATGGGAAGAGAGCAGGAAATTCGGCGGTTCGTGCCGGTTCCTTATGCGACAGTGAGCGCTGACTTCGGTTCTTTCCAGGCGCAGTGGAGAAGCGGCGAGCAGCAGGATGGCCGTATCTTTGATAAGACGCAAGCCGATTCGCTTGTATCCAAGCTGAAGCGCTGCTCCGCGGCCAAGGTCACCCGCCTGTCCACCACGGGAAAAAGCGAACCGCACCCGCAGCCCTACGATTTGACCGAGCTGCAGCGCGATGCGAACAACAAGCTTGGCTTCTCCGCCAAGATGACTTCATCGGTGCTGCAGCGGCTGTATGAGCAGCATAAGCTGGTCACTTATCCGCGAACCGATTCGCGGTATTTGTCCAGCGATATGGTGCCGACATTTAAGGGCCGGCTGGAAAGCATTGCGGTAGGGCCTTATGCGCCGCTGGCGAGACCGCTGCTGCGCAAGCCGCTGAATGTGACCAAACGGTTTGTCGACGACAGCAAAGTGACGGATCACCATGCGATTATTCCAACCGAGCAATACGTCAACTTAAGCGCCTTATCGAATGAGGAACGCAAGCTGTACGACCTGATTGCCCGCAGATTTATTGCTTTGTTTTATCCGGCCTATCAATATGATGAAACCAGCGTCGCCCTGCAGGCGGAAGGCGAAACTTTCTATGCCAAAGGAAGGATACAGAAGGACGCGGGCTGGAAAGAAGTTTACCAGAACGCCGGCGCTTCTGCGTTTACGGATGCCGACGACGATGCCGAAGAACGCGAGCCCGCCGGGCAGCTGCTCCCGCCGCTTAAGATGGGGGATTCGGTGCCGATGAAATCGTGCCGCCTCTCCGAGCACAAGACGAAGCCGCCTGCCCGTTACACCGAAGCTACGCTGTTGACGCAAATGGAGAAGCACAATCTGGGTACGCCGGCAACACGTGCGGATATTATCGAGAAGCTGCTGTCCAGCCAAACGATCGAGCGCCAGCAAAACCGGCTGGTCCCGACGCAAAAGGGCCAGCAGTTGATCGACCTGGTGCCGGCCGATCTGCGGTCCCCTGAGCTGACCGCCAAATGGGAGAGCGAGCTGGAGAGCATTGCCAAAGGCCGCGGCGACAAAACGAAGTTTTTGGCCGCGATTCGCGAGCAAACCGTCCATCATGTGGCTGAAGTGAAAAAAAGCGACGCCAGCTACCGTCCGCATAATCTGACCTCTTCGCGTTGTCCGGACTGCGGCAAGCCGATGCTGGAGCATAACGGGAAACGCGGCAAAATGCTGGTCTGCTCCGACAGGGAATGCGGATACCGCCGCGCCACCGAAGCGCCGTTGTCGAACAAACGCTGCCCGCAATGTCATAAAAAGATGGAAATTCATACCGGCAAAAACGGCAAATATGCCCAATGCCGCCACTGCAACGTCATCGAGATGCTTGGCGAGAAGGGCGGACGCGTCAATAAAAAACAGCAAGCTCAGCTGATTTCGCAATACAGCGATCAGATGGAACTGACCAGCAGTCTCGGCGATGCGCTGAAAGCGGCGCTTTCACGCAATGACGGGGAATAAATCGCTTTTCCATAACTAGACCTTACCGGCTGCTCCAAGCGAATCTGGAGCAGCCTTTTTTTAGGAGAAATTGCCCAAGGAAAAATTTTTTCCCAAAAGAGGATTTTGTCGACCTATTTAGAATATATTTAATTAGTTCTATATTTTTTAATTTTTCAGTTAATTCTCAACCCATTCTCAATTAAGTCCATCATTCATGTGTTGCACAATGGAAAGGAGTCATCGAAATTGGTCAACTTACCAAAAACAAACGAGCTTGGATTCTTTGAAATTCGCTTGGAATCCATCGGGGGGCTTGGAGCCAATCTTGCCGGCAAAATGCTTGCGGAAGCCGGGATCATGGGCGTTAACCTCAATGGGGTCAGCTTTTCGTCCTACGGGTCCGAAAAGAAAGGTTCCCCGGTTAAAGCGCATATCCGCTTTTGCGATATCGATACCAACATCCGCGATACGTCTCCCGTCGAACGCCCGCATGTTGTTGGTGTTTTTCACGAAAATTTGGCGAAAACCGTCAATGTCGTCAGCGGCATCTACGAAGATACGATCGTACTTGTCAATTCCAAGAAATCGACCGAGACGCTGAAGGAAAACTTGAAGCTGCTTGGCGGCACCATCGCCGTAGTGGATGCGACGGGCATAGCTCTGGAAGAAAAGAACCGAGTGAACATGGCTATGCTGGGCGGTTTGTTCCGCTTGTGCCCATTCCTTGATGTGGAATATATGAAAGGCGTTATCCGCAAGTCGCTGGAGAAGAAATACCCGCAAGCCGTTCAACCGGCGATCAACACCTTTGAAAGAGGTTACAATGAAGTGCAGTTCCAGACGTTTTCGCTGGCTGAAGGCCAGACGATGCCGGCATTTATCCGCCAGGATACGCCGGTGCTGGGTTACGAAACGCAGCCAATCGGCGGCATGGTTGTGAACCCGGGCAACAGCATTCTGAAGGACCTCAGCATTTCCCGCGCCGGCATGATGCCTGGCTTTGACGATGAGAAATGCATTCATTGCGCCGCTTGCGACAACGTTTGTCCGGATTTCTGCTTCGTTTGGGAAGAACAGGCCGACAAGAAGGGCCGTCCGCAAATGTTTCTGCAAGGCATCGACTATCAATATTGCAAAGGTTGTTTGAAGTGCGTACAAGCATGCCCGACAGAGGCGCTTTCGAGCTTGATTGAAGTTGAAGGATACGAAGCCGAGCACCGCGTTCCGCATCGCTTTAATCTTGCTGTAAACGCTTAAGGTTATTAAATATACACAGAAGGGTGGAGTTACGTTTGGCAATCGATGTGAAAAAAGAGCTGCCGCAAGGTACTGTCGAGCAGCGTATCGTATATGAATCCGGCAATGAGATGGCGGCTTATGCAGCTCATCAAATTAACTATCACGTGATGGGGTATTTCCCGATCTCGCCTTCGACCGAGGTTGCGCAATTTTTGGACTTGATGAAAGCAAACGGCCAACACGACATCAAGCTGATTCCCGCTGACGGCGAACATGGCTCCGCCGGCGTCTGTTACGGCGCTTCCGCGGCAGGGGGCCGCGTATTTAATGCCACAAGTGCAAACGGTTACCTGTATATGCTGGAGCAGATGCCGGTCCAATCGGGCACGCGTTTTCCGATGGTGCTGAACTTGGTTTGCCGTTCCGTTTCCGGTCCGCTGAACATTCATGGCGACCATTCGGATTTATATTTCGCACTGAACACAGGCTGGCCGATCCTGATGTGCCGCGATCCGCAAGCCGTTTATGATATGAACATTATGGCCATCAAGCTGGCGGAGGACCCGGAGGTGCGTCTGCCGGTTATGGTCGCTTCCGACGGTTACTTTACGTCCCACCAGAAACGCCGCGTCATGACGTTTACGCATCGCAAGGATGTACACGACTTTATCGGTGAACTGCCTCCTGAAGGGTATGCGCACGTTCTTGACCGCAATAATCCGGTAACGGTCGGCCCGTACATGAACGAGCCGGACTACATCAACAACTGTTACCAGCAGTCGATGGCGATGTACCGTGCGGGCGACGTATTCGACCGCATTCAGAAGGAATACTTCGAGCTGACCGGACGCGAATATCCGATCCTCGATTTGTACAAGATGGAAGACGCCGAGGTTGCGGTATTTTTGATGAATTCGTCTTCCGAAATCATCAAGGACGTTGTCGACCAATTGCGCGAGAAGGGCATCAAGGCCGGATCGATCGCACCTAACATGATCCGCCCGTTCCCGGCGAAGCAAATCGCAGAAGCGCTGCGCAATGTGAAGGCGGTAACCGTAGGCGACCGCGCCGATTCATACGGCGGCCATGGCGGTAACATGACGATGGAAATCAAAGCCGCATTGTTTACGCATGGGGTGAAGGATATCCATGTGGTCAGCCGGATTTATGGCTTGGGCGGCAAAGACTTCTATGCCGAAGACGGTCATCAGATGTTCGAATATGCACTCGAAGCGCTCAAAGCCGGTAAAGTGGAGAAACCTTTCGATTACCACGGCCATACGCCGGGCGATCCGGCCAAAGCGCCAAAACGCGTGCTGGAGCCGATGAAATACGAAGACCTCAAAACCGGCCTGATTACAGTCAGTCCGGACGCAGCCACCGGCAAGGTCAATGTCAAAATTCCGCCGCTGCGTTCGCTTACGAAAAAACCAAAACGGATTGCCCCAGGTCACGGCGCATGTCCGGGCTGCGGCATTTTCTCCGGTCTGGAGTTGTTCTTCAAAGGTATTGAAGGCGACATCGTAGCGTTGTTCCAAACCGGCTGTGCAATGGTTGTGACGACAGGTTTCCCTTACTCCGCGCACAAAGCAACGTACATCCATAACTTGTTCCAGAACGGCGCAGCAACATTGTCCGGGGTTGTGGAAATGTTCTGGGAGCGTAAGCGCAGAGGCGAACTGGATCAATACGGCCTGAAAGACGACTTCACCTTTGTTATGGTCACCGGCGACGGCGGTATGGACATTGGGATGGGGCCGGCTATTGGCGCCGCATTACGCAACCATAAAATGATTATCTTGGAGTACGATAACGAAGGATATATGAACACAGGCGCGCAGCTGTCGTATTCGACGCCGATGGGCCACAGAACGTCGACCTCCAACGTTGGCAAACAGCAGGGCGGCAAAATGTTCCATCATAAGGATACGGCGCAAATTATGGCGGCAACCAATATTCCCTACGTATTCACTGGCTCCGAGGCCAGTCCGCAAGACTTGGTCAGAAAAGCGGCCAAAGCGCAGTGGTATGCGCAAAACGAAGGCCTCGTCTACGGCAAAATTCTCATCACTTGTCCGCTTAACTGGTTGTCCGAAGATAAGGACGGCTCGAATATTATCGGCGCGGCGGTGGATTCCTGCTTCTTCCCGCTGTACGAGATCGAACGTGGCGTGACAACGATTACCTACAATCCGGAAGACAAAAACAAGAAGGTTCCGCTGTCCGACTGGCTGAAGATGATGGGCAAAACCAAACATATGACAAGGCCCGAATACGACGCGTCTTACAAAGAGTTCGAACGGGAAGTGGAACGCCGTTGGGGCAGGCTGAAAGCAAGACACGAAAGCGAATATTTGTAAGCCGCCGGGTTGTAAAGGAGCTAATCTGTGCCTTACGTTCTTAAGCATAAAACCACATCGCAACTGTACTCTTGTTTGATGAAAAACAACTATAACCTCGTTTATTACGGGGTGAAGTATTGGGATTGGGAAGATGAAGCGAATAAAGAAGCCGCGGAGTTTCTTGGCGGGCAAGGAGCCGAGGATTCCGCTGAGTGGGAAGTGTTCCGGATGGAAGAAAACCGGATCAAGCTTTGCAACGTGAAGTTGAAAAGCAACCCGGCTCTTATCGTTTCGCTGACCGAAGAGGATCAGCTCAGAGTGCAGCCCCGGCCTTAAGCAAAAGGACGGGCGCCGGCACGCTGATTGGACTTTGAAATGAATAGAAAGGAGCGCCTGCCATGAATAAGCAGCGCTCCTTTTTTTATGTGCCAAATTCCATAATGAGTTGTTGAATTTTTTGCAGGCGGATATATTCATTTTTCTCAAGCTGAGGGCGGAAATAACCAAACATATAAGCCGCTTCCATAAAGGTAAGTCCCGGATAACAAGCGGTTTGCTGTATGGCGATCGGATTGTCCATAACAATCTGCCATTCGCCATCGCGTTCACCGGCCGGAATCGTTTCAAACACTTTCAGCTTCAAACGGGTTGTCTGCTCCAGCTCCGTCCATATCGATTGCCAGGATGGGCTGAACTTGGCAGGCACAGGAAACAGTTGGCGAGCTTTATCGATCAGCGCCAGCACATGTTGTGCTTCATCTTGCGTAAAGTGGCGGACACGCTCATGGAAATGTTCCTGCAGCTGATAAAACGAAGAGTATCCGCCTTGTGTAACCTCTTGCTGGAGTTCCGTCAACTGCTGCTCGCTTTCGGCTTGTTCGAGCCGCTCAAACAGCTCGCGGTTCATCGTGCTTTTCATGATCGTTTCCCCTTTTTTGGTGACTTGGAATAACTGTAGCATATTTCCAAAACGAAAAAAAGATTAGATTATCTCGAAACAGTAAAATCCGAACGTTCGTATTTATAATTGTCGAAACGATCCGTAGAATCCGAACTATAGACTATTGACACCCCAAAACAGTTCGTGTATTATCGATTTGTGTTCATCATATTGATCCTTATTTTCAATTCGTATATCCCCGTGATAAGGTCTGGGGGTTTCTACCAGGAGCCGTAAATTCCTGACTACGATTGGGTGCCGAAGTGTACCCTTTGGCGGTCAGGTTTTTTTGTGTTTGTTTACACCTATGAATGGAGGAAATGTAAATGAGCGTGTACGATTTTATCGTGGTAGGGGCCGGCCCGGCCGGAATATTTGCATGTTATGAAATGACTTTGAAGCACCCCCAGGCCAAGGTGCTGCTAATTGATAAAGGACATGACATATACAGTCGCAACTGTCCGATTCTTCAGGAGAAAATTAAGCTTTGTCCGCCGCCTGCGGGCAAAAAGGAGTTTGCCGGATGTTTGCCTGCTTGTTCGATTACCAGCGGTTTTGGCGGCGCAGGCGCTTACAGTGACGGCAAATTTAATATCACAACCGAATTCGGCGGCTGGATGACCGATTACTTAGCGCCTTCCAAAGTGCTCGATCTGATTCAATATGTGGACGGAATTAATTTGCAGCACGGGGCGACGGAGACGATTACCGACCCGACCACCGATGCGATCAAGCAAATCGAGCAGCGCGGTTACGCTGCCGGCTTAAAGCTGCTCCGCGCGCAGGTGCGCCATCTGGGAACGGAGCAAAATCTGCAAATTTTGCAAGCGATTTATGAATATTTAAAAACAAGAATCGACATGGTATTTAAAACCGAGGTTGAAGATATACTTACGGTAAAGGGCAAAGAAGGACATGCGATCAAAGGCATCCAGCTCAAATCCGGCGAAACGATGCAGGCTGATTTCGTCATGATTGCTCCGGGCCGGGACGGTTCCGTCTGGCTCAGCTCGATTCTGAAAAAAAGGCGTCTGAAAATGTACAATAACCAGGTAGACGTCGGCGTTCGTGTGGAAACATCGGACGTGGTCATGCGCGAAATCAACGAGCATTTATATGAAGGGAAATTTATTTTCAATACGTCCGTAGGCACACGGGTACGCACATTTTGCAGCAATCCTTCGGGTCATGTCGTTGTCGAGAATCACAGCGGCGTCATGGCCGCCAACGGCCATTCCTACAAGGATCCGGCGCTTGGCTCGCGCAACACGAACTTTGCTTTGCTGGTGTCGCACAGGTTTACCGAGCCTTTCGATAAACCTAACGAATATGCGCGTGAAATATGCAAGCGGGCCAATGATTTGTCAAGCGGCGGCGTAATTGTGCAGAAGTACGGAGACATTATGCGCGGCCGCCGCTCCACGGCAGACCGGATTAAGGAAGGATTTCTCGAACCTACGCTGCATGAAGCTGTTCCCGGCGATTTAGGGCTCGTATTGCCTTACAATACGATGAAAAGCTTAGTGGAGATGGTTGAGGCGCTGGATCAAGTCACTCCCGGCATTGCGTCGGAGCACACGTTGTTTTACGGAGTGGAAGCGAAGTTTTATTCGGCCCGTCCGAAATTGACGGACCGCTTCGAAACGGAAATCGAAGGCCTTTATTGCGGCGGCGACGGTGCGGGGATCACCCGCGGTTTGGCTCAAGCAGGCGCCGCGGGAGTATGGATTGCGCGCGGCGTCATCGAACGGATGAACCAAAAATAAAAGTGGACACCGGGGCGCCGCAAGGTTTATGATACTATGAGAATAACTGATGAGGCCGCATGCCGCTAGAAATGGGGGATTAAGAGCAATGCCTCGGCGTTTTGTCATAGAAGCCGTCATGATGACGATATACGGGCAATTGCTGAGCCCCAGCAATACCGTACAATATTATATTCCGTATTCCACGATCATGGAATTGTACGAGATGAAGGACCACCCGGAGCAGGTTATGCCCGATCCGGCCGATGACGCTCACGTTAAACAGAAAATCGCTGAATTGATTGCTTATTTCGAAGACTCGTTTAATAAAAAGAAGCTGGAGCGTGCTTTGGCTTCCGTCTGGCGTGAAAGCCCTCCGCTGCCGATCAACGATTTGGTCTCGCTGATCGTGGTGAACGCCATCGATAATGCGGAATACGGCGATGCCGTCGATCCGGTCGAAACGGAGCTGATCCTGACGTCCATGCGCACGCAGGCTCCCATATTGACCGATCAATTTGAGTTTATGGATAAAGTGATTGACGGTTCGATCCCGGTCCAGATGTTTGACATTGAAGATTTTGAATACGCATTGGAAGCGGACCATCCCCAATTCTTTTAAAGAAGAGGGGATTTTGCTTTTATACTACATAACAGAGGCGGATTATGGACATTCATCGCATTTTAGTGACAGGCAGGCTTTACCGTGAAATGGGTGAGATCCTGTCAGACAGCTCCCCAGATCGGGAGTACCGCTTTATCGCGGAAGATCAAGTTACTTTCGCGGATTACGATTGGGCCGATGCTTTTGTGGCGTTTAAGCCGGCGGCGAATTTTCATTTCGGGCAGCTGAAATGGATTCATGCTTTGGGGGCGGGGGTAGATGCCTTTCTTTCGCTGCCGAATTGGAAAGAGGATGTTGTTCTGACGCGGACTACCGGCGACTTCGGGCAAAAAATCGGCGAATACTGCTTAAGTTACATCTTGGCCGACAGCCAGCATCATGCCTTATTCCGCAGGCAGCAGTCCGATACATTATGGAAGCAGGCTGTTCCGACCCCTTCGAACCGGCTTGTTGCCGTTGTTTACGGTACAGGGTCTGTCGGGCGGCAGGTGGCAAAGGTGCTGTCATTATTAAACGTCACCGTATACGGCGTATCGTTGAGCGGCACGCCGCATCCTCATTTTCAACATGTATGTAAGCCGGACGAAGCCGCCGGTTTGTTGGCCGAGGCGGATTGGGTCATTAATACGCTGCCGCTTACTGCGGATACGCAAGGTCTTTTTCAGGAGACGCTTTTTGCCCGTATGATTCAATGCGGATTTATTAATGCGGGGAGAGGGGCTTCGGTGAACGAACCGGCGTTATTGCAGGCATTGCAAGCCGGGCACGTCAAGTGTGCTGTACTGGATGTGTTTGCGGAGGAGCCGCTGCGAAAGGAATCGGCTTTGTGGAGCCATCCCGGCGTGATCGTAACTCCGCATATTTCGGCTGTGACCAGTACGGAGGAAGCGGTCCAGACGTTTATTTGCACGCTTGCCGAGATGGAACGGGGAAACACGGACTTGCCGGGACTCGTTGACCGGACAAGAGGATATTGATACTCATAAATGTGCGCCGATGAAAGGAGATTCCATGCCGTTAGGAATTGTTTATGCATTGCTTGCTTATGTCGCATGGGGCTTGCTGCCACTGTATTGGAAGCTGTTCGCTTCCATGGAATCCATGGACATTTTGGCGTTTCGTGTGTTGTGGTCTTTTATTTTTGTCGTTATCGTGATCGGAGTGACCCGCCGGTGGAAGGAAGTGCGGCAGGTCTTCTCCAATCGTCAAACGACTTGGGCGATCGTGGCCGGCTCGCTTCTGATCAGCAGCAACTGGCTGCTCTTCATATGGGCGGTGAATCATGGGCAAGTGGTCGAGACAAGCCTTGGCTATTATATGAACCCGCTGCTTAATGTGGTGATCGCTGTCGTCTTTCTGAAAGAAAAGCTGAACCGCGGCCAATGGACCGCTATCGGGCTGGCGCTGATCGGCGTCATCGTGCTGACCGTCTCGCATGGCTCATTGCCCTGGATTTCGCTGTCGCTTGCGTTGACGTTCGCTTTGTACAGCGTGGTGAAGAAAAAAATCAAAGCCGATGCTATGCCCGGACTGGCAGGAGAAACGGCGATTGTACTGCCGATTGCCGTTATATATTTGTTGTTTTCCCAATCGGGAGAACAATCGGCAGCCGCAACGCTTAATGTGTTTCAATGGGTGATGCTGATTTTATCCGGAGCGGCAACGGCAATGCCGTTATACTGGTTTGCTCTGGCGGCCAAACGTCTTCCCTTGACGATTGTCGGTTTGGTTCAATATGTGGCTCCGTCAATCAGCTTAATGCTGGGCGTGCTTGTTTTTAAAGAGACGTTTACAACGGTTCATGCGGTCAGCTTTGCTATGATTTGGCTTGCGCTTGTCATTTTTACGTGGTCGTCGCTGGTGCGGCAATCCAAAATGCAGCAGGCTAAGCTGGATGCGTGAATGTGTGCCACTTACCTCCAGGATAGCTGCTCTCGTTTTTTTCACTCATAGGCGGGCAAGCTTTGAAGTATTATAATAGCTATAAAGCTTGTTTTATCCAAATGGAGGATGATCGATTAATGGAGACACGCAAACTGGGCCGATTGGGTCATGACAGCACCGTAGCCATGTACGGCGCAGCCAAACTAGGCAAAGTAACTCAAGAAGAAGCAGATGAATCGATTGAATTTGCTTTGGCTAACGGCATCAATCATTTCGACACGGCGGCAAGTTACGGCGACGCAGAGCTGCGGATGGGGCCGCTGATGAAGAAGTATCGCGACCGGCTGTTTTTGGCTACCAAAACGGGCGAACGCACCAAGGAAAAAGCGAAGGAGCAAATCTACCGCTCTCTGGAGCGCCTGCAGGTGGATTCCGTCGATCTGCTCCAGCTCCATGCCGTCGGCACCCTAGACGAGTTGGATAAATGTCTCGGCAAGGGCGGGGCGATTGAGGCGGCATTGGAAGCCAAAGATGAGGGCATCGTCAAAGCGATCGGCATCACCGGACACGGCCATCTGGCCCCTGCTACGCATCTGGAAGCGCTCAAACGGTTTCCTTTTGACACGGTGCTGAGTCCCTTGAACTACCGGCTGTATTCGATCCCGGAATACCGCGAGGCGTTTGATGCGCTGCTCGCCGAAACGGCCAAACAGAACGTGGCGCTGCGGGTCATTAAAGCGATCGCCAAAGGACCGTGGGGCGCCGAGCAAACCCGCAGCTATGCGACTTGGTACGAACCGTTCGACGAACAGACCGTTATCGACGCTTGCGTTCATTTTGTATTGTCGTTTCAAGGCATTACCAGCTTCGCCACCGCCGGCGATATTCGCCTGCTGTCCAAAATCGTCAGCGCCGTCGAACGCCATAAGGAAATGACGGATGAGACGTGTGAACAAATTTTAAGCGGCGTGGAACATTACGAAAGTCCGTTTGGCGCGCCGACTTCGATCGCCTAAATTTTGTGCGACGCCTTATCTGGTAGTAAGCCCGGAATGCGATAAACGCAAGTTCACGTCGATGGATGCAAGCGACGAATCCTTTAATTCAAACTTTTTGTCTTTATTCAGTTGTTTCCATTCTTTATAATGCTCCTTAAAAAATACATTTTCCAGCTGAAAAATATCGGCATGGATGCCCAGCCCTTGTCTGTAGGTGTATAAGATCTCCTGTTTGACGAGGGCTTCCGCTTTTTTGATGATCCCGTCTTCATCTGTTTTCTCCGCCATTTCCACGATATTTCCCGTCAACTCCAACTTCAGGGAAAATTTCGGCTCTCCGTCAACAAGACTGCTTTTAAAATGATGCTGTGGTTTCCCAAGCGACAAAACGACCTTTACATTGTTTTGTTCGACCATGATAGGGGAGCGCAGTGTAGATTTCGTCATCCATCTAAGCCCTTTCAGCTGCTTGTCCCCAAGCCGACCATAAAATTGTTTGTCGTTAAAAAGAAAGGCTCCGTCCATAATTAATTTGGGATCGGGTTTGTTGTCCCGGGTCCAATGCGTTGTGTTGATATTTAAAGAAGGCAAGATGACCGTTTTCCCCGGTTCCTGTTTATCGCCCATAAAATACATATAGCGGATCGGTTCAATCCAGGCCCTCTGGCGATACGTTTCCGTCGGTTCATGAGAAATCGTGTCCAGCTCGGATAAGTTGTAAAAAGCCGGTGTGGTCATCAACTCCCCAATATCGCGTTGAGTGCCGAAGATCCAAGGCGTTTTCCGGAATTCCCGGTATCGGCTGAGCGCGTCGTTAAAATTATCAGTCCCTTGTTTTAAGGCCCTCTCCGTAATCATGATAGAGGTGACTTGACTCCACAATATACGCTGCTGCGAGGTTCGATACAAATCGTTTAATGCCAGGTTATATGCTTTTCCTTTCCCTTTGCCAACCCACGTGGTCGCAGGTGTGGCTGGACGTCCGCTTTCTTGTTTGGCCACCGCGGAAAAATCAAGCAGTTGGCCGTAGGCAATATATTCGTTGTCGACGTAATCGAAGCCAAGCGCCGTAATATAGTTTTGGTTCTCAATATTGTGGAGATCCCAGCATCCCGTAAGACCAAACAGAAGAGGGATCAACGCAAGCCGCAGCCAATTCTTCATTTATTATCCCCCCGGGTTCCTTTTCCCGTAGTAAGCCCTGTATGGACCAGACGTATCGCAACGTTCACATCTGCGAGCGATGATTCCTTCAGATCAAAGGAATTGGAATTGGCAAGTTGTTTCCAGACCTTGTAATGATCTTTGTAGAGGCTATTCTCCAGCTGATAAATGTCCACATGCCGCTGCAGCGCCTGCTTGAACGTGGATAACACTTCCTGCTTCACCGTTTCCTCAGCAAGCCGCTGAAGCTCCTCTTCGCCGATAGGAGCGTCCATTTCCGTTACATTTCCTTTAAGTCGGATCCTTATCGAAAATACCGGCTGTCCGGAAACGATACGGCTGCCGATATGATAAACCGGATTCTCAAGGGATATCACCGCGGCCACTTTGTTGTTTGTTTCTACGCCCAAGGGGGTGCGCTTCGTCTCGGGAGCGAGCCAGCGGCGTCCTTTAAGCTGATCTTCATTCAGCCATCCTTGAAGTTGGCCGTGATTTAAAACAAACGCGCCGTTTATTTCCAGCTTGGTATCCGGCATTCCATTTCTAGCCCATTGGTTGTTATTGATGCCAAGCGTCGGCAGTATCGCCGATTTGCCGGGCTCAAAATAATCGGCAATAAAGCTCATGTAATGGACCGGCGGAATCATGGAATGCTGACGGAATATTTCGAGCGGATCGTGAAGAATAGTGGCGATACCCGATAAATTGAAAAAAGCAGATGTCGTAAACAGCTGCTCCATATTTTCCTGTGTACCGTAAATCCAAGGAATAAAGCGGTTTTCCCGATAGCGCGTATATCCGTCGTTTAATTCCTCGATGCCGTGCCGGATGACTCTTTCCGATAGAACTACCGCTGTCACATGACTCCAGATGATTTTTTCTTGAGCAGAGCTGTATAAGTCGTTTGCCGCCATATTCACTGTGGGACCTTTCCCTTTGCCAACCCATGTGCTGGCGGGAGTATTCGATTTCGCCCCCATTTGTCTGGAAACTGCGCCAAAATCAAGCACCTGGGTATACATGATGTATTCATTATTGACGTAGTCAAATCCCATGGCGGATACATAATTCGTATTTTCTATATTATGTATGTCCCAACATCCGCTCAGTAAGCTTGTACTTAATAATAACAGCAGCAGGAGATGCTTTTTCATGTGGTTACACCGTCCGTGCACTATTTTTTAAACATATCCGGTTTCACTTGCCTTTTCCATTTCTTTGGAATATCCAGCAGCGCTCTTGGCACATTGTTGAATGTAATGGGCGAGAGGGGCTCCAAGTAGCCGACTCCGAACGATTCCAAACCCGACAAATAAATCACAATAGCCATCACGCTGATAAAAAAGCCAAACATCCCCAATATAGACGACAACAGCAAGGTAAAGATGCGCAGGATACTCACGGTACCGCTGAGCGATTGATTGACCAAAATAAACGTGGCGACGGCGGTCACCCCGGAAGTAACAAGCATCGTTGGCGAAGTCAGCCCGGCGCGAATGGCCGAGTCGCCGATGATGAGACCGCCTACAACCGCAATCGTTTGGCCGACCGCTCTTGGGAGGCGGATTCCGGCTTCGCGAAACAGCTCGAACAAGCCGAGGATCAGCAAAGCTTCAAGCGGCGCGGAAAGCGGCAGCCCGAGCCGTGAGTTGGTGACGGTTGCAAGCAGCCGGAACGGAATTTGCTCCATATTAAACGAAGTTAGAGCGATCCAAAACCCGGGCAAAAATATCGCCACAAATAAGCCGATGAACCGCAATACGCGTTCAAACGCGACGAAATAATACGGAAAATGAAGGTCTTCCGGAGATTTAAGCTGTTCCGTCAAATTGGAAGGGCCCATAATCGCCATCGGAGAACCGTTGACAAGTATCGTAAACCGGCCGCGCAGCAAACATTGGGCGACATAGTCGGGTCTGCCGATATAATCGATTAACGGAAATATAGAGTAAGGATTATCGGCCAGCGTTTCTTCAAATTGGGCGCTGCTGAACAATCCCGTTGTGCGGTAATTTTTGATTCGTTCGCGCACTTCGTCGATCAGGTCCGGACTGGCGATATTTTGCAAATACAGCAAGGAGACCGTGGTGATACTTTCATCCCCGATAATAAACTGTTCGTTTTGCAAATTGGTGGAACGAAGCCGTTTGCGGATCAACGAGATATTGGTGGAAACCTCTTCCGTAAACCCGTCCCGCGGGCCTTTCAGCGAAATTTCGCTTGCCGATTCCTCCGGGCTCCTCTTAGGCATATTCTCCAGATTGTAGGTATAAACCTTACTGCCGATGAACATGATCAGCTCGCCGCTGAACAACCTGAGCGACCAATCCTGGTCGGTTTTTACGACATATAATTGCATCCGCGCTTCCAGATAAGCGACAATTTGTTCCAAGTCATCAGCCAATTCCGTGGCCGGTTTCAGATGAGGAAGTACGATTTCGTTCAGTTGTTTCAAATCCGCCATGCCTTCGCAATAGACCAAAATCATACAAGGTGTTTCATTGTAAGGATACCCTTGAATTTTGACATCATGGGTCGTTCGAAACAAAGCATTCAGCTTACCTTCATCCCAATCGCTTATCGCATCACTTCGAAGAGTAGGGATTTCGCAGGCGTTCATAGATCAGCTTCCTTTTTTCTTGTTTTGATGAAAACAACGGCAAGAAGAAGAAACGACAGGGGGAAAATGCAATAAAACACGATTCTATAATACGTTTTCAGTATGGCGGAATACTGCACATCCGTAATGTTGAGAAATGTGATCATCACGACATGCACGACACCTGCCGCGATATAACCGAAATTGCGCAGCTTTTTACTTTTCATCTGCAAGATGTCAATCATTAAATACAGCGATAAGGAAATACGGATAAACGCTCCGGAAATCCATTGATAAATCGATAAAAAGTCGACATGAGAGACAAATGCGCCCAATTGCACGAGACGCCACTGCTCGAAGGCAGGATATTTCAGCTTTTCAGCTTCATAACCAAACGCCGCTATCGAACCCATCAGCGGTCCCAAGGTGAGCCCGAGAATCATGATGACAAGGATGATGACTTGCCACCATTTAACTATTTTGCTCATATGCTGCTGAAGCAATACGATCAGAATGAATTCCATCGAGCTGCTAAAGACAAATACCATGCATCGGATGATCGAAGCGCTGTCCGAGGTAAACAAGGGAAGCAGTAACTCGTAACGTTTTACTTGAAAATTGCTGCTCATCACAAAATAACCAAGCAATATTACAAAGGGCAGAAGCACTCCGCCCGCCACCGAAATTGCTTTAATGCCGCGGATGGCGGCGTATACGCACACTAACATCAGTGTGAAGCCGGAGACGAAAACCGGGGTTTGCGGCAAGTAGGTGATTTTGGTCCAAGCCAAAACTTCGCGAAAGGTGAGATAACTGTTGCAAAATAAATAAGTAAACAGCAGGGAGGCGGTTACGAAAGCAAGCCAAGATTGATTATTGGTTTTTAACCACTGAATGAGGTTGGTTCCGTTCAGTTTTTTTGCAATATAATAAGGAGCAAACGACCATAAAATACATAAGGGGACGGCGAAAATGACACTTATCCATGAATCTTTATGGGCGGTGTGCAGCAATAGAGGAATGATGGTGACGTGGTTGACGAGCCCGACGCTTAACATGAGAAGAATGCACATTTGCAGAACGGAAAAGCTTGGATTACGCACACCATCACCTCATTTCGTCGTTGTCTATACTCGTTAGTTATATCCAATATGTGGATGGACTAGACAACACAAAATCCGCTCAACAAAAAGAATAAAATTGCCAAAAAATACGAATAATCAAGGGTGGAGGTGACCACCCTTGATTACTCATTTGTTTATGGCTATAGCCGTTTCGTTTTGGAGTTTACCCCCTGTAATCGAAGAAATGGAGTTGCCTAAAAGGTCCCGGGAGGTGCTTCAAAATATTCGTAAAGAGAGCAATAATACGCTATCGGTGAAATGGAATGAAGCTACGGGGACTCCTGAAGTCATTTCCGGAACATTAACAAAACCTTCTTTGCACTCTCCTGGATGGATATCCTATGATTATCTCCATAAGATTAAAGAGTTATATGGAATTAAGCGGGTAAACGAGGATTTAAAAATTGTGCATATCGATAAAAGCGAAAATATGATTAAAGTGTATTTGCAGCGTCAGTTATTCAAAAAGCCGGTATACGGGGAACGGATGATTGTGGAGATAGATCCGAATGGTTCCATCTTACGGATCGAAGGAGTTCTTCATCCAGAGCTGGAGAAGAAAAGATTAGGCAGACCGATGTATCCAGCGGTTACGCTAGATGAAGCCAAGAAAGCTGCGTTCGAGTCGGACGACTCTATGCGGGTAAGTAAATCATTGTATACGGAGTCATGTTATTTACCCGACAGAGAAGGAGTCCCCCTGGTTTATGTCTTCCATTATGAAAAAAACGGCCGCCCGGCCTCGATAAAGGTTCATGCTTTAACCGGGCGAGTCATTTAATAGCTATGAATTCTGCTGAGGAATCCGCACATTATGAGGATTCCTTTTGCCATTCTAAACGGGTCAATAAACCATGTCTAAAAAGCTGAAGTATGAAGTCAACATAAAAATCTTTACGAACCACGATTCTATATTCATGATGAGGGAAAGCGTAAAAGAAGACGTCAGTGAGCACTTCATTGTTTTCAAAAATTTGTTGAATCCGCTTAATAGTATCGGCATAAGCCGGATCGACAATGCGGATGGAGAACTCGAAATCTTCCATGACTTCTTCTACAGATTTCATGTCTATAACGCTACGATCCCAATCATAAACTAAATTCACATGTATTCCTCCTCAGGTTTTCTTTAAAACAGATACCGGAAATAAACGTATACACTAGCTATTATGACGGTAAGCAACATCAGCGGAAAGCCATATTTCATAAATGTAACGAATTTAATCGGATGACCTTCTTTTCCGGACATGCCCGCAACGATTAGGTTGGCGCTGGCGCCAATCAATGTGCCGTTTCCTCCAAGACACGCCCCCAAGGCAAGGCTCCACCAAAGCGGCTCCAAATTGGTTACTCCCATATTGCCCATTTCTTGAATCATTGGAATCATCGTGGCCACAAACGGTATATTGTCTAAGAAGGCGGATGCGATGGCGCTGAGCCAAAGAATCAAAAACGATGTTGCAATGAGATTGCCGCCGGTTAATTCAATGGCTTGGGCCGCCAATTTGGAGATTACGCCGGTTTCCACCAACCCGGAGACTAGTACAAATAACCCTACAAAAAAGAAAATGGTAGTCCATTCCACCTTTGTGAAAGCCACTTCCATGGAATGTTCACCCGTGAGAAGCAGCAGGAGAAAGGCTCCTGCCAACGCTACTGTGGCCGACTCAAGATGAAGCGTTTGATGGAGAAAAAATCCGATGATGGTAAGTCCAAGAACGGTAAGGCTTTTGATTAAAAGTTTGCGATCTGTGATGACATCTTGTTCATTCATTTGCATGATGCTCATCTTTAACTCGGAAGTAGTCTGTATTTGCTTGCGGAATAAAAAGACAAAAATGGGTACGGTGATTGCCATAATAACGATCACAATAGGGGCGAGATTCGTGATGAACGCCATGAAGGTAAGTTCTTTGACCGCACTTCCGATCATAATGTTTGGCGGATCGCCAATTAACGTTGCAGTTCCACCGATGTTGGAGGCAAAAATTTGGGTAATGAGATAAGGAACCGGATTCACGCGCAGCTGCCGTGTGATGCTGAACGTCACCGGAACCATAAGCAGCACAGTCGTAACATTGTCTAGGAATGCGGAACCGACTGCTGTGATGAGTACAAGCGCGACCATAATTTGAACGGGGTCGCCTTTTGCTTTTTTCGCTGAAATGAGTGCAATATATTTAAATAATCCCGTTTCAGCTGTGATGCTAACAATGATCATCATACCGATTAATAGTCCCAAGGTGTTAAAGTCAATATGATGTAGGGCTGACTCTTGATCGACGATACCTAAGACGACCATAAGAATCCCGCCCAACATCGCAACGATCGTCCGATGAATTTTCTCAGCGATAATAAATCCGTATGTGACCAAAAAAATGCCAATCGCCAAAATCGCTTGCTGCTCCATGTACGCCTCCTAAGTTTGAATATTAATTTGAATATTAAGCCTTGCAATCCTTATGTTGCCTATATCATGTTATAATTTCCCGGTTTATGGATGGCAATCCAAATGATAAGATGATCCATTGCAGTGTTCCTTCTCAGCAGTCTGATCCGCTGCAATTTTGACCGTTTTCTCCTTTCTTTGCATAAAAAAAAGCCCTACCAAGGGCTTTTCGCGTCGAAAAAAATAAACGGAGCCCTTGGTGACAGGCTCCTCCAAAATGCAATAAATATTCAGTTCATTCCAAATCAAATCTCTAGTTCAAGCCTCGTTACACTGGCACTAGAAGTCGTTCCAACAACTCCTAACCTTAAATAAGAATATCATTCTCGCTAATGGTAAGTCAAGGACGGGAAGGGGCGGAAGGGAATTTGGACAGGAATTTGGGCGGAATGCTTGTCAGCGGAAACGATTGATGTTATATTAATTACAAGCCGTGTGGTACCGGTTACATATTCATTGCATCCCATATGGCATTCTGATTTTTTATGGAGTTAAAGGAGGCTGATCGCAGGATTGGGGAGGTTTGATTTGGTTTTATTTGATCTGGACGGCACGTTAACCGATTCCAGCAGGGGGATTATCAACGGAATCCAATATGTTTTGTCCAAATTCGGCATGCAAGAGCAGTCCCGAGAGCGATTGCTCGAATGGATCGGGCCGCCGCTCGCGGATTCGTTTCGCACGTATTGCAGTCTTGATGAACATGAGGCGAGACAAGCAGAAACGGTTTTCCGTGAATATTACATTCGCCAAGGCATGTACGAAAACGCCGTGTTTCCCGGCATTCCGCAGCTGCTGGACAAGCTTTGGCAGAGGGGCACGCCGATGCTGGTGGCCACCTCAAAGTATACGCCGATTGCCGAAAGCATTCTGGAGCATTTTGGTCTTCGCCCTTATTTTATCGGTGTGGTGGGGAACAATGAGGCAGCGCCTGCCGGTAAAGTGGAGGTCGTTGAAACCGCTCTGTCAAAATGGAAGAGTGCAGTGGATCGCAATGTCGTGATGGTAGGGGACCGCAAGCACGATATCGCCGCGGCTCATGCCAATGGCATCGCTTCCGCAGCTGTTGCATACGGATTCGGGTCAGCCGAAGAATTACACAATGCGCAGCCAACCTACATGGTCGATTCGGTGGATGAATTGGGCAAGCTGCTGCTCGTTTAACAACAAACAAAGGAGACCGCGATGGATACGTTACTTGCGCAAGAAATATACCGGACAGCCCATTTGACGGGCTCATTCCGGCTTAGATCGGGCAAAGTGTCAACCGATTATTTTGACAAATATATGTTTGAATCGGACCCGGGTTTATTGAACCGGATCACGGACCGGCTGCTGCCGCTCATTCCGGACAACACGGAACTGCTGGCAGGGCTGGAACTCGGCGGCATTCCTATCGCTACCGCTTTATCGCTAAAGACGGGCATACCGGTCTTGTTCGTACGCAAGAAAGCGAAGGAATACGGCACTTGCAAGCTGGCCGAAGGCATGCCGCTGGCCGGCAAAAACGTATGTATCATCGAAGATGTCGTAACGACGGGCGGACAAATTGTGCTAAGTGCGGACGATATGCGGGCATTGGGGGCACAAGTCGCCCATGCCGTCTGTGTAATCCAAAGAGAAGATGCGGCGCAAGCGCATCTATCTGCCAATGGTTTGCAGCTTACGGCCTTATTTACGTTCGAAGATTTAATGCTTGCGTTTAACTGATGTGGTAACGGTTACACATAAGTTCGTGCAAATCCATACGGTGACGAGGCTTCAAAGTATTCGGAAGCTTTTCTTTTTGTCACATGTGGTACCGGTTACACATAGAGATAGTACCATTTGGAAGGAGCTTTATTGGTGGAACAAATGATCTTGGATACGGATATCGGCACGGATGTGGATGACGCTTTGGCGTTGGCCTTGGCTCTGAAATCCGAGGAAATTTCCATAGAAGGAATTACGACCGCATACGGTCATGTCGATTATCGCGCGAGGGTGGCTCGCAAACTGCTGCGGATGTGCGGCAGAGAGGAAATCAACGTATACGCCGGTATCGGTGCGGCATTGCTTCGCCAGCGGCATTTGATCGGATACGGCCATGAAGTGGAAGAGGACGTATTGGCCGACGAACGGAATACGTACGAATCGAAACATGCCGTAGATTTTATTATCGATACGGTATTGAAGCACCCGCACGAAATTACGCTAATGTGTATCGCACCCATGACCAATATTGCAGCTGCGATCATCAAGGAACCTAAAGTGGCCAAGCTTGTCAAACGTATCGTGCTTATGGGTGGGGTAACCCGTTTAGGCGATAACGGAATCGACCTGCCGGTCATGGAGTATAACGTCAAATGCGATCCGGAAGCCGCTTCCGTCGTTTTTTCCAGCAAGGCGCCGATTTATATGGTTGGGCTGGACGTCACACTCAAAGTGAAGTTGACGGCGAGTGAACAGCGGCAGCTTGCGGATTCGGAGCAGCCGATCAATAAGGAGCTGGCGAAGCTGATCACCCGCTGGCAGCAGCTGTCGGGTAAAGACTGGTGTGCGATGCATGATCCGCTGGCCGTCTCGCTGCTTTTTGACCCGTCGCTTGTAACGTTCCGCCCGATGGATATTCACGTCGAATACGACCATTGCCATCCGACAGGCCAAACGGTCGCCGTGGATAATCCGCAGTCTACCGTTCACGTCGGTCTTGACGTGGATGCGAATCGATTTATGAATCAGCTGATGCGAAGACTTCTTGCCAACTAATTGTACATGTACAAAGGGGAGAATTGCATGAAAAGACCGATTTCCAAAGCTGTTTGTATACTAAGCGCGCTGCTTGCGGTTTCCGCATGTTCGCAGCCAACCGAGACGAGCAATCCGTCGCCTAAGCCAGGGGCGCGCACCGAGCTGACTTTTGTCACCTTAAACGGGAGGGATAACGACGGATTCACCGATGTGATCAAACAATTCGAAAGCGCCAATCCCGACATTAAAGTGAAATTGGAAATGTATCCGTACCGCCAGCTGCTGGAAACGATCGAAGTGAAGATGGGCTCCAAGTCCAAGGACATCGATATCTTGTCGGTCGACGCGCCGCTTGTCGCCAATTATACGGTGAAAGGTTATCTCGAACCGCTGGAGCCGTTAGTTAAGGGCATTAACTTTAAGGACAAATGGATTAAGTCGTCGCTTGACGCAGGAACTTATAACGGCGCGCTTATGGCAGCCCCAATCAATTCGTCCAGTCAGGTGCTTTATTACAACAAGGACATCTTTGCCGAAAAAGGCGTTACGCCGCCGGCTGCGGACATCGATAAGAGGTGGACGTGGGAACAACTGGCCGATACAGCCAAAAAGCTGACCTACGATAAAAACGGCGACAATCAGACCGATGTGTTCGGCTTCAGCTTCGAGCAGATCGACCGCCCTTACCAGCTGCTGGCGTTGCCGCAAAGCCTCGGAGCCCAGGTGATCAGCCCTAACGGCATTACGGCGACAGGATATACCAATTCGCAGCAGATGATCGATGCCGGCAAATTTTATGCGGATTTGTTTAACGCTTCCAAAGTCAGTCCCAAAATTTCTGCGGACTTATCGGTCGAATATTTTATGACAGGCAAAATCGCCATGCTGATCGGCGGCCCTTATAACGCCGACAAGTTTAAGAAGGCGAATCTGAACTTTGGCATCGCCCCGCATCCATATTTTCAAGGCAAGCAAATCGCTACGCCAACCGGAAGCTGGCATGCCGGCATTTCCAAATATTCAGCGAAAAAGGATGCGGCCGCCAAGTTCGTGCAATATTTGACCTTCGGCGAAGGCGCGAAAATATGGAACGACAAACATCACGACGTGCCGGCTGCTTTGGACATTTTAAATGAAATCGACAAAGACCCGAAGTATAATGCGTTTCCGGATCAAGTGATGCGGATCGCTGCATACGAAGCCCGCAATACGGGAGTTCCGCGTCCTTCGACGCCGGGTTATCTGGAATGGGAATCGATTGTCGGCAAGTCGTTCGAAGATATGAAAAACGGAGCCGAACCGAAGTCGACGCTGGACACGGCGGCTAAACAAATTGACGGTTTGTTGAAAAAATACGAGTCTCTGGTTAAATAATACGGCGCGGGAAAGGGGAGAGGCCGCATGCACTCCTCTTTCCTTCCGGGGAAAAGCATCACATCTCTGTTTAAAGGTGGCTTTCAGCATGCTTCGAAATAAACTCGTGCCTTATACGTTTCTTTTTCCGGCTTTTGTCGGGCTGCTCGTTTTTAAACTGTATCCGATTTTGGACGCGTTGATCCAAAGCTTCTATGCGCCGACCTTTATCACCGACGTCAAGCAGTTTATCGGTTTGCGCAACTATACGGAACTGCTGACCGACTCTGTCTTTTGGAATTCCGTCAAAGTAACGCTGCTGCTGAATATCGTGATTAATCCGCTGCAAATCGCACTTGCCTTCTTGCTCGCCATGCTGCTCAACCGCAAGCTGAAAGGGATTGGCGTTTTCCGCGGCATTCATATCGTTCCGATCTCCGTTTCCGTGCCGATTGCCTGTATTTTATGGGCGATTATGCTGAATCCCGAGCAAGGTCTGGTCAATACGATGCTGGTTTGGCTTGGCTTTGATCCCCAGCCTTTTTTGGCGAGCAAACATCAGGCTTTATGGACGATCATTTTGATTGCCACGTGGAAAGGAGTCGGGTATTGGTCGATCTTTTTGCTGGCCGGATTGCAGGAAATTTCGCCTTCGTTATACGAAGCCGCTTCGATCGACGGCGCCGGGAAAACACAGCAGTTCCGCAACGTCACCTTCCCGATGCTGAAGCGCACGCTTACCTTCGTCGCGGTTGCCGACACGGTCGCCAATTTCCTGCTTTTTGCTCCGATGTACATCCTCACCCGAGGAGGGCCGGAGAACAGCACCAACGTGCTGATGAACGAAAGCTTCAACCGGGCGTTTGTGTATTCGGATATGGGCAAAGCTTCGGCGATCATCATTATGCTGCTGCTCATGCTTGCCGTCATTATTACGCTGCAGTTCAAGTTTCTTAAAGCGGAACATTAAAGGGGATTTCACATGATGTCTACAAGAAAAACCGGCTCTGCGCTTTATTTCATCGCTCATCTGGTCATTGCCTGCTTGGTGCTGCTGCCGTTGTTGTTTGCGTTTGCTTCGTCCTTCCGGCCGCTGACGGAAATATTCCGGTACGTGTCGCCTTTTTCCTGGAGGACGTTTATTCCGACGGAGCTTACGTTTGAGGCCTATACGAGCTTGTTTGCGGCAAGGGGTTTCGGGAGAATATTTCTGAACACGTTTTTTGTGACCTTCACTACGGTTATTGTCGGAGTGGTCATCAATTCGATGGCGGCGTTTGCTTTTGCAAAATTTGAATTTCGCGGTAAACAATTGCTGTTCCTGCTTGTTTTGGTGACGTTTATGATCCCGTTTGAAGTCATTGCCATTCCGTTATACAATTTAGTTGACCAATTGGGCTGGATCGATTCGTATACGGGATTAATCGTTCCCGGGCTGGCCAACGGCCTTGTGATCTTTTTGTTCAGGCAATTTTTTATGGATTTACCGACGATGCTGTTAGAATCGGCGCATGTGGAAGGCGCATCCTGGACGACGATTTACACGAAAATCGTGATGCCGCTGAGCAAGCCGGTTGCGATCAGCGCGGGTCTGCTGTTGTTCCTGTTTCAGTGGGAATCATTTCTGTGGCCCGTGATTGCGACACGCTCGAAACAATATAAAGTGATCCAGGTGGCGATGAGCGATTTTGTAACCGAACACGCCACATACTGGAATGAAATGTTTGCGGCCTGCACGCTGGTGGTGCTTGTACCGGTTCTCGTGCTGCTGCCGCTGCAAAAATATTTCGTGCAGGGCGTTACCGGGACGGGCATTAAGGAGTAACGGCCCCGGTTTCATATAGAGAGGAATGAATGGAATTATGGCAACTATTCGCGATGTGGCCAAGCTGGCCGGTGTATCGGTGGCGACCGTTTCCCGGGTGATCAACCAAAGCGGTTATGTCAATAAACAGACGGAAGACAAAATTCTCGAAAGCATGCATCAGCTGCAGTACACGCCCAATACGCTGGCTAGAGGGCTGGCCAACAAAAAAACGGATTCGATTGCGCTGATTATCCCCAACATCACTAATCCGTTTTTTCCGGAGCTTGTGCAGGCTGTGGAGGATGCGGCGAGCCGTTACGGATATACGCTGCTGCTTGGAAACTCCTACAATAGCGAAGAGAATGCCCTTCAGTACGTGCAAATTTTTAAAAATCGCTTTGTGGACGGCGTATTAATTTTCGCCTCGCATCAATTTGATTCGAAAGATGTAAGCGAGATCGACAAGATCGAAATCCCTACGGTGGTGATCGATAAAGCGCTGGACAACAATCAGATTTTTTCGGCCAAAAACCGCAATTTCACGGGCGCTACGATGGCGGTGGAGCATTTGCAGTCAATCGGCTGCAAACATATCGCCCACATTCGTGGTCCGGAAAAGCTGTACCCTGCCCGCGAACGGTTTCGCGGATACCATGATACGCTGCAAAAGACAGGGGAATTCCGCTCAAGTTATGTGGAGCAGGGCGATTTTTCCATGGAGAGCGGATTGGCAGCGACGATGCGCCTTTTGGACAAACACCCGGAGATCGACGGCATCTTCGCCGCCAATGATCTTATGGCGGCAGGAAGTCTAAAAGCGCTGCAGCGCAAAGGGAAAAAGGTGCCGGATGAAGTGGCGCTGATCGGTTATGACGGCATTCATCTGCTGGAGATGTTCGAACCCGAGATTAGCACGATTGCCATCCCAATCTACGATATCGGCAATGCCGCCGTTTCCGTATTAATCGACCAGATCAACGGCAAGGAAAGCCGTTTCGGCATCCATTCGAACATTATGGACGAATTTGACGTGCAGTTGATTCAACGAGCGTCGACAATCAAGACGAAATAATTGCGGCTTCTTAAGAGGTGAGAGTGACGGATGAGTATTCTGGTAGTGGGCAGCGTAAACATGGATGTAGTCAGCTATGTAGACAAGCACGCTGTTCCCGGTGAAACCGTGCAGGCGCTGCGCACGGAGCATCACGCCGGCGGCAAAGGAGCGAATCAGGCGATCGCCGCTTTGCGTTCCGGCGCTGAGGTGACCATGGTCGGAGCGGTCGGCGACGATGCTATTGGAAAATCGCTGCTGCAGGGACTTGCGGGCAGCGGATTGTCGTGCAGCTGCATAAGCAGGAAAGCCGGTAGCTCGGGAATGGCTTTTATCACGGTAGACCGCTTCGGGGAAAACCAAATTGTGTTGTCAGCAGGAGCCAATGCGAAGCTTTCAACCCAATATCTGGAAGTCATGTTCGCCGATACGGCTGCTGTCTGCAAGATCCGCATGATGGTGCTGCAAAACGAAATTCCGTGGGAGCTCAACGCTTATTTGCTGCAGCTGGCCGGCCGTTTCGGCATAAAGACGTTGTTTAATCCCGCTCCCGCGGTGAACATAACCCCGGAAATGCTGAGTTCCTTCCATACGGTTATTTTGAATGAAACGGAAATGGCCGCTATTACGGGACGCCATATCGGCAGAGAGACCGCAGCCGAAACGGATGCGGAAGAAGCGGTCAAAGCGATTGCCGCGTCAGGCGTCGAAGAGGTCGTTCTGACGCTGGGAAGCGCGGGGGCGCTTTATGCAAACAGGCAAGGCCGGATCATACGTATCGCAGCTTTTCCTGTCAGCGTAGCCGATACGACGGCAGCAGGGGATACGTTTATCGGCGCTTTTGCCGCGGCTAGCTGTACGGGCATGGAAGCGGAGGAACGGCTTCGCTTTGCTGCAGCGGCCGCGGCGCTGGCCGTATCCAGAGCCGGCGCGCAAAGTTCGATCCCGCAGCGGGACGACACGTTGGAATTGCTGCGTACGTTAGCAAAATAAGCTGTGTCTGGCGGCCGGCCTAACAAATTTTGAAAGAGGTTTTATCCTTCATGGAAAAAATATTCATCCTGCTGTTTATTGTCGCCGGCATCGGACTGAGTTCTCAGGCTGCGATCAACGGCGGTTTGGGCAAAACGATCGGCGCGCTGGAAGCGACGTTTGTATCTTTTATGGTGGGTACGATCGTATTGTTTTTAATGATCTTGTTTTTTGGCAAAGGCAATGTGCTTCAAGTCTTTACCGTTCCCAAATGGCAGCTGGTCGGGGGGCTGATCGGCGCCGCTTATATCGCGATTCTTACGTTTGCCGTACCCAAAATCGGGGTCGGCGTATCAATCATTTCCGTCATCTGCGGGCAAATTTTGATGAGCATGCTGGTCGACCATTTCGGCTGGTTCAACACCGCCAAGTTTCCGATTACCGGTTCCAAAGTAGTCGGACTTGTCTTCCTGATCGTTGCATTAATTTTTCTCGCTCACGGCAATGCGGCTAAAGCTTCTGGGGCATCTTCTACGGCCCAAGAGCCCGAGGCCCATGTGTCGGATGGCGTTCAAAGCCAAACGATGACGCATAGGAACTGATCGCTATAGTAAATGAACGCAGCAAGACATATAGAAACAACGTTTCCCGCGCTGCGGTACAGCGGCACGGAAAACGTTGTTTTTTGCTGCAAGCACGTCACCATCAAATGTGCTGCTGCCAGTTTACGTGAAGTTGTCCGATGCCTGCAAACAAAATGCATCAAAGCGGAAATGCCTCTCAAAATCGGGGGCATAAGGGCTAGTCGTATCTTACACCATTCGAGATGCGATCCAGCTCGTCCCAGTCCAATATGTCGATTCCATTTTTATTTTTGGCTATGATTCCACGGCACTCCAGCTTGTGAACTAACCGGTTGATGTGACGTGAGCTAGTTCCGACGATGGCCGCGATCTCCGCCGTATGCGTTGTGTGAAGCTCCTTGCCGAAATCTTTGGGAAGACCGGTGGAAAGAAGATAAGACGCGAACCTTTCTTCCACCGATGACAACAAATTCACGCGGGATGCCGCTGTGCAGGTCTGAAGTTTATACGCCATATGCCGAAGCAGTTCATTAAGGAAAAGGGGATCCCCCATCAGATGCTGTCTAACTTCCCGAATCGGAACGAATATAAACGAGCAAGGCCTGATGGCCTCTACCCGGGACTGTACAGCCACATTTTGAATCAACTCGATGTCGCCGAAGATCGAAACGGGATGGCAGAACCGCAGCAGAAGGGATTTCCCTGTTTCTAGACTGGAAGACACTCGCGACTGTCCTTCAACTTGAATATAAATTCCGTCCAGCATCTCGCCTTCGGAGAGAATGGTCTCATTGGCATCGTATGTGCGGAAATGTAAGTTCAACGCTGCCACGCTGCTGAACATTTGATCCAAATGATGAGTGGCTATATGGTTTTGGATTCGTTCGGAATCATGATGCGTTTTCATAAAATCCTCCTCAACGGACATGTGGCCGCTGAAAAAGTGAACGCTGCATGAGCGAATCATACTTACGATCGCCAATTGTCCCCGAATTTCTTGAATTTACCTGCTTGTGGCAGGTGAAATTCAGGGACAAAAGCGAACGCTGGCGCTTCTCCAGCATGATTTCGCTCACTTAAGCTACTTTTTCAGTGGCCTCAACGGACATCGGTCCTTTTCATTATAATTCAATTTGCTATCATTAGAAAAACAAGGGGGAATCATGATGATACTGGTTTTTGATCTGGATGGAACGATCTGCTACAAAGGAAAGCCGTTAAGCCCTAACATGGTCGAATGCCTTGACCGCCTTGTTGGAGAAGGGCACGAGCTTATTTTTGCTTCGGCGAGGCCGATACGAGATTTGCTGCCTGTGCTGCCCGATCATCTTCGGTTTTGCTCCTTGGTCGGAGGAAATGGAGGATTTGTCCAGCGGGAGGGCCGTTTGCTTTCGGTTTCGTATCTGGAGAAAAGCATCGCCGATCGCATTTTGCAGCTCATTCGAAAATACGAAGCTGCGTTTTTGATCGATAGCGACTGGGATTATTGTTATACGGGAACCTCCGATCACCCTATACGCCAAAACCTGGACCCGGGTGGCGCAGCCCGAAACCTTGCGCTGGACGAGTTAGCCGCAATGGTCAAAATCGTCATTTTGCAAAGTTCGAATTTTGATCGCTTGTACTCGGAGCTCGCTGCGCTGCCTGTGGCCATCTATTTGCACGGGAACGAGAAGATTATAGATATCAGCCCAAAAGGAATCGATAAATGGACAGGATTGCAGAAGCTGGGCGTTCAGCAAAATCAATTCATTGCTTTCGGGAACGATGCTAACGACGTGCCTATGTTCGTACATGCCCACCGGTCCGTTTGCGTAGGGAATCATGCAGAACTTCAAAACGTGTCGACGGATAACGTCGCGTGCGACGAAGATGAGGTTATAAGGAAAATAGAGGAGATAGCGGCCATCTTAAAACTATAATAAGTATCCGGCGTGTTCCGAAAGCGGCTTTTTTCATGCCAAGGCCCCTGCAAGCAGTCGAGCTTGTTCCGCACGATATTTCTGTGCTTGATGAGGCGGCAGGAGCGGATTATTCCATTATGGTCAATCTTTCACTCCATTATTTTTGCAGATTCTTGGTACTATGAACGTATTAAGTGATGAAAAAATAAGCAGAAACGTCTGAATGGAATGAGGAGTGATACGATGAGCGCTCGAGATATCATCCCGTTATCCGGCAGTGAGCTGATGGAGCTCCATGCGGCAGCGTTGTTTACTCATGATCCGAATATGCGGCTTCGCGCGATTAATGAACCATGGCCGGGCGCGGCCCAAGCTCCCCGTTTTTTCTTAGGGCGGACGATGGAGGGGCCAACTGTACGCCGGTACCGGCACGATCTCTCCGATGAGCTAATTGAGCGGTTGGAAACGTTATGCGCGGAAGAATCCGAATTGTGCGATGTTCAGGCGAAACCGCAGCACTTCAAGGCCTATATGGATTTGCTCCATGCAGATCGTTTCACGATGGGGCCGTGTTATCGGGTTGCGGATCAAGCCCCGCATGCGGTTCGAACGGTCAGCCTTCGCGGGGACGATATAGCTGACGTTTTAAGCGGCGGGTTCGAATGGCTGGCATCGGAAATCGATTACGCGCAGCCCTGTATCGCACTTGTGCTCGACAATCGGGCCGTTTCGGTATGCCGGAGCGTTCGCATTACAGCGCAAGCGCACGAAGCGGGGCTGGAGACGTTGGAGCCGTTTCGCGGGAAGGGCTACGCCGCGGCGGTTGTCGCCGGTTGGGCTGCGGAAGTGAGGAAGATGGGAGCTGTCCCGTTATACAGCACCTCGTGGGAGAATACGGCGTCGCAGCGTGTGGCGGAAAAGTCCAACCTGATCTTCTACGGAGTTAACTTTACGGTCATCTAAGAGCAAGTGGGGACATAAATACCGATTAAGAGCAAGCGGCAACATAAATACCGATAGTTGAAAGGAACAAGAAGTGATGAATATTTTGGAGCATAACGGATCGGCGTGGAATCATCAGGTCGAATCCGGCAACGAATGGACCAAACCCGTGACGGCGGACACCGTCGAGAGGGCCCGACGAGGGGAGTGGGAGATTATTTTGACGCCGACACGTCCCGTACCTTCCGGCTGGTTCCCGGATTTAAAAGACTCAAACGTGTTATGTTTGGCGTCGGGAGGCGGCCAGCAAGGACCGGTATTGGCTGCCGCCGGCGCCAAGGTGACCGTGTTCGATTACTCCGACAAGCAGCTCGCCCAAGACCGGTATGCAGCCGAAAGAGACGGGCTGCAGTTGACGACCGTTCAAGGGAATATGGCGGACTTGAGTTGTTTTGCGGACGCTTCGTTCGATTTTATCGTTCATCCGGTCTCCAATGTGTTTGCCGAAAACATCCTGCCCGTATGGAAAGAAGCGGCCAGAGTGCTGAAAACAGGCGGAACATTAATTGCCGGATTTATGAATCCGCTGGTATACATATTTGATGTGGAAGCGGAGGAACAAGGCCAATTCGTAGTGAAACATTCGATTCCATATGCCGATATTACAGATTTGTCCCAAGAACGTCTGGAACGGCAAATCAGGGAACATACGCCGCTTGAATTCGGGCATAGTCTTGAGGATCAGATTCAAGGACAAATCGAAGCAGGGCTTGTCATAACCGGATTTTACGAAGACCATTTTGGCGGCAAAAGCTCGCTTGACCCTTATATTAACACGTTTATTGCAACCAAATCGGTTAAGATGAAGGCGTAACCACTAGACGCGGGCGCGCCGGCAAATAGAGGGATTCACACTTAAGAGGACTGCCGCCATGCTGCGCAGTCCTCTATTTAACCTCATTTATATTTAATGTGGTAAAGTAATCGCGAAGTGTCATAATAACAACCGAATCGGAAAAGATCTACTCCTTCTGGCGGTCAATTGCTTCAGCCATCGTCTTATCGGTTAAGTGCGCGTATATTTGCGTTGTCTCCGGCGAAGAGTGGCCAAGCTGCTCCTGCGTTTTATATAAATCGTTTCTCATGTAATAGTCGGTGGCAAACGAATGGCGCAGCTTATGTACGGACAGGTAAGGTTTGCCGAAGCGCTTGGCATATTTGACGACCATCTCTTGTATGGCGCGTTTGGTCATCCGTTCGCCTTCTTTTTTTCCGTTGGCGACCGCGAGAAACAGCGCTTTTTCCCGCTTGGACGGACTGTACCGGCTTTGCCGCAGCTCCAAATAAGGAACCAGCAGCTCAATCGCTTCCTGACGGAAATAGACGGGTGTTTTGAACGTATCGTCGTTTTTCCCTTTGCGGTACACGTACGCCAGCTTTTTTTTCAAATCGAGATCGTCGATATTCATATTGACGACTTCGGATACACGCAGCCCGGAATTAAGAATCAGGCTGACGATGCACGTATCGCGCACCTTGTTCAGCTCATAAAAATAAAGCGCTTGTTTGTTATTGGCGATTTCCTGCTGGTACCCGTTGTTCACGTATTCGATAAACTCCCACAGCTCCGCCTCCTGCAGCAGCTTTCCTTCCAGCTTGGCCGCGGTATCCTTTGGTTTGTTCGTCCGCTTGATCTCCAGCTTGGCCATCACATTGCGTTTCAGCAATGGATAAAAATGCTCGTCTTCGGCAATTTGGCTCAAATAATGAAATAATGAGCGGAGCGAGGAGAGCTTGCGGGAGATGGTCGTCCGGCTGTTGGTATTTTCTTTGCGCGTAGCCAGAAACATTCTGAAATTGTCCACGCTTTCCATATGCAGCTTCTCCAGCTCCTCAATCGATACGTCCTTCAGCGATGAGGCGCTGCTGAGCCCTTCGGCCATCAGCCAGGAAAAAAAGGTCTCATAATCGCGAACATATTCCAGCAGGGAAGAAGGCGACAAGTCGGGCAGCTTATAGTTAATGAATTTTTCCACGAACCAAGGCATGGACGGCAGCTTTTTGTCCAGCTCGTGGCGGTCTTTGATTTTGATCACATTCATCGAATAACACCTCGGAACATAAAGTTGTCGAAAGAGTTAACATAATAAATATTATGTATCCTTGATAGCGGTATAAATATAATTGTGCAAGGCTGTACCTTTCAGTATAGTTGACGTTCCAGGCACACACAATGTTTTTGGCGGTACGATATAGAGATAACATGGCCACTTCCGTGTATGACACTGACACTTAAGTTTGGTATTATGGAAATAGCAGGGAACAATACGAGTATCTGGACATCGGCAGCATTGGATTACTTGGACTTGAGCAACGATATCCATCTAGCTGACGGAGGGAATGTTCCATGAGACGATGGAATGACCGAATGTTAAAAACAAAGATGTTTATTTCATTTTCTATTGTCTCTTTATTTATTGTCGGAGTCACTTGTCTTATATTTTATTTCACAAATACTAGCGATATTAAAAACCAGACGTTTTCTTTGTCCAAAATCATCGCCAAACAATTCTCCGAAATGATTGATTTGTATATGCAAAATGTCGAAGAATTATCGCTCGCCATTTCCATAGATCCCGCCATTCAAAGCAATCTATTCGATTTCTCCAAAGCAACAAGTTCCATTGAAAAAGAAACGATCGGTTATAAGCTGAATCCGGTGCTGTTTAATTTCTCCTACCCTAAATCGTATGTGACGAGCATCTCCATCTATACCTCGGACGGTCAAGGATTCCATTATACCAAACCGGCCAACACGAACCCTGACGCTTCGTTTACAGCAAAAGAAGTGCATTCGTTTGCCGGAATGCTGGGCAGCAAATCGTTTATATTAATTCCTGCCAAAGAGAAGCAAACGCTTGCGGGCCAACCCGGCAAAACGGTTTCCTTCATCCGCAGAATTAATAAAATCCCGACCCAAAACATCATTGGATTCGTCAACATTAACGTCAATGTCAACGCGTTTAAGATGGTGCTGACCAATACGAAAGCAAATGAAATTGAAAACAAGATGTATGTTTTGATTGTTAATGACGAAGGACGAGTCGTTTTCGAGAACGGGGCCGGATCCATAGGAAATTCGTCTTCAGGCTTTGACACATCGGTGCTCAAGGGGAATGTACAAGAAGGTGAATTGATGTGGAATGCCGCTCCGCATTTGTACACGTATGAAAAGTCGGAGTATACCGGGTGGAGCACCGTCATTCTTATTCCCAAAGACGTGGTGCTGGCCAAACAGAAGCGGATTCAAAATATCGTAGTGATTGTCGGTTTCATCACGATGATGTTAGTTGCCGCTGTTTCCTACATTTTGTCCCACCAAATTACGCTGCCGCTAAACAAGCTGATGCGGAAAATGTCCCTCGTCGAGCAGGGCGACTTCAACCAAAGAATGGAATATGCCGGGAGAAACGAAATCGGCAGGCTGAGCCGAATGTACAATCATATGCTCGATAGTATAACACGCCTGATCCGAGAAGCGTACGAGTCGAAGCTGGCGGAGAAAAACGCCCAATTATCGGCGCTGCACGCGCAAATCAATCCGCATTTTCTGTACAACACCTTAAACATTATGAAATCAATCAGCCGGTTGAGGGGAGTCGAAGAAGTAGCGGAAATTTCCGAATCGCTCGCCGGGTTATTCCAATACAGCATGAAAAATCTCCATCAGCCTGTAGCGCTGGGGGAAGAGATCGCTCATATCAATAATTATTTTAATATTCAGCAGCACCGGTTTGGCAACCGGTTGGAGCTTTCATACGATATTCCGGACGATCTGCTGCACGCTTCGCTCCTCAAGCTGACCATCCAGCCGCTTATTGAAAATGCGGTAAATCACGGGTTGCGCCGAAAAAGAGCAGGCGGCAAGGTGAAGGTTCATGTTTCGCATGAGAACGGGATATTATGCGTGAGGGTAACCGATAACGGGGAAGGTATCGCTCCGTCCAAGCTGGACAAGCTGTACCGCGCGCTGGAAGCGACCGGGCTGCAGCATAGTCAGGATATTGCCGGGGTCGGATTGTTGAATATCCATCAGCGCATTCAGATGTTTTACGGGAAACCATACGGTCTGGAGCTGCGGAGTAAGCAGGGGGAAGGAACGGAAGTTGCGTTAACGATCCCGTATCATATAGTTCAACCGGTGAAGGAGGAGAGGGCATTATGAATATTTTTGTTGTAGAGGATGAGCGTTGGGCTTTGGCCGAGCTTGCCGAGCTGATGAAAAGCTACGAGCCGGACCACCGGATTTACGTATTTGAAACCGGCGACGATGCCTTAAGCGCGGCCGGTAACATTCATCCTCACCTGGTGATCACCGATATCAATATGCCGGGAATTGACGGCTTGGAGCTGATTGAGCATTTGCACCGGATGGATCCGGCTATCAAAAGCATGATTTTGAGCGTCCATGATCAATTTGAGTATGCGCGCCAAGGAATGAAATTCGGAGTGTTCGATTATTTGCTGAAGCCGGTAAAAAAGGATGCCTTATATAAAGCGGTGGATCAAGCGATCGGGCATATTACAAGCGACAGCAAACGTTCGGAGGAATGGTTAAACGGCTCCATAGCCCAGATGCTCCTGACTGCCGATACGCCGGACTATGACGTGCTGCGTTCCGTGAACCGTGCAGCCTATTTCATCATCCTGCTTCATCTCGATACGGAATCCTCCGCCGTCAAAGGCTGGAAAGATACATGGATTCACGCTCGCGATTTAAAGAAACGATTTGCCGCCGCTTATTGCGCCGAAGAGGAAGTCGTATGCGTCGACCTCGATAGCCGGACAAGAGTACTTCTCATACCGGTCGTTGATGCGGCCCGCACAGACTCGGTCAAACAAAATGCAGCGTCGCTATTTCAACAATTACAATTGCTGCCCGTACCGGCTCATGTGGGCTATGAGGTCAAACCAGAAACGGCGACGCTTTATGCGCGATTCAGCGAATTAAAGCAGCGGATGGACGAGCATATATCGTTTGGGATGCCGACATTCCTTGAGCCGGGCGTAAATCGTCCCGATGCCGATCTAAGCGGTCTGTGGGATAAGGTGCGGTTGATGGAAGCGCAGTATAAAAAAGGCGACATGTTAAAGGCGCAAGCTGTGCTTCGGCAATTGCTGGCCGAACTGGAGCGCAAGCAAATATCGAGACGCCAGCTGAAGTTGTTCATCCACGATATGTTGTATTCGCTGAAATACAGTCTGTATGCTGCCAAAAACGGCATGGTCATCCTAAACGATTTGCAGGAAGACACCGCAATGTTAAACGGGACAGCGGGATATGAACAATTGCTCGAATGGCTGCATGATAAAATCGTCCATCTTTATTGCGGAGCCGAACCAAAGGATTTAAACCCGAAGGGACTGATTCCGGTTCTGCTTCAACTGATACACAGCAATTACCGGGAAAATATTTCATTGCAGCAGTTTGCCGCCGACCACCATGTCAGCCTTGGTTATTTGTCGAGGATGTTCAAAAGCCAAACCGGAACGACCTTTTCGGAATATGTGACAGGTTATCGGATCCGTAAAGCCAAGGAACTGTTGTCGGGTGGGGTCGAACGTCTGCAAGAGGTCAGCCTGCTAGTCGGTTACGAGGACTCCAAACATTTCAGCATGTTGTTTAAAAAAATAGTGGGAGAGTCGCCCATTGCTTATGCAAGACGAAACGCCGCAAAGCAAACGCTTACAAATAGGAAAAATCACCCCCTCTAACAAGTACAATTCACAACTGTTCAATGATTTGTGCCGCAAATACAATAAAATTACAAGCAATTGATGATGCAAAACATCCGACCCAAACAATTAGGAGGAACTTTTCATGAGACGAGCCAGCTTGATTTCTGCAATTTCTTATGCGGCAGTAGTAACCACCGTACTCGCGGGCTGCAGCACTTCCCAGCCTGCCGCCGGTCCCGCCCCCGCCAACCTGGCGCAGACGCCGGCAGCGCCGGCTCCGGCCAAGCAGGCCGATCCGGTAACCCTGACACTGCTGATCGGCTCTACCGGTACTGCGTATCCGGCCACACAAGCGATGGCGGCCGAATTCGAGAAAAAGTCGGGCATCAAAATTAAATTCGACATTAAACCGGACGGCACCGAAGGGGATAATCTGGTGAAAACACGTCTGGCTACGGGGGAGATGGCGGATGTTCTGTTTTATAATTCCGGGTCTCTGCTTCAGGCGCTGAACCCGGAAGAAAACTTTGTTGATTTGTCCAAAGAACCGTTTGTTGCCAACCTGCTTGATTCCTTTAAACAAACCGTTTCTGCGGGCGGCAAAGTGTTTGGCGTGCCGGGCGGATCATCCAATGTCGGCGGCATTCTTTACAACAAGAAGGTATACGAGGAGCTTGGCTTGAAAGTACCGAAAACATGGGCCGAGTTTATCGCGAACTCCGACAAAATCAAGGCGGCGGGAAAAACCGCTGTCATCGGTTCCTACAAAACAACCTGGACGTCCCAATTGTTCGTGCTGGCGAACCAATATAACGTACAAGCCCAGGTCCCTAATTTCGTTCAGGAATATACGGCCAATAAAGCGAAATATGCCACAACGCCGGCTGCGCTCCGCGGCTTTGAAATGACAAGCGAAGCATTTCAGAAAGGGTATTTAAACAAAGATTTTCTCGCTACTACTTATGACGGCGGCTTAAAAATGCTCGCGGAAGGAACCGGCGTGCAATATCCGATGCTGACGCATGCGGTTGACGCGCTGGCGCAAAATTTCCCCGATAAGGTTAAAGATATCGGCGTATTCCCGGTTCCCAGCGACGATGCCAACATTAACGGTTTTACGGTCTGGATGCCAAGCGCTTATTACATCAACAAAAAAAGCAAAAACGTTGACGCCGCCAAAAAATTTGCTGAATTTGCGGTATCCCCTGAAGGGTTGAAGGCCTACATGTCCAAAAGTAAAGCAAACGGGCCTTACGTTGTCAAAGGGGTTAATGTTCCCGATGATGCTTATCCTGCGGTGAAAGAAATGCAGCCTTATTTTGACAGCGGCAAGACGTCTCCTGCGCTGGAGTTCGTGTCGCCGGTCAAAGGGCCTAACCTGGAGAGCATTTTGATCGAAGTTGGTACCGGCCAGAAGAAGGCCGCAGATGCTGCCGCCGATTACGACAAGGACGTGAAGAAGCAAGCCCAACAGCTTAACCTGCCGGGCTGGTAAGATGAGCTTTCCCTAAGCTGTATGTTTTGCCGGCCCTGCAGCACGTTGCAGGGCCGGTTTCATCAACAAGGAGAAGGAGAGATAACGGATGAGATTGGCACAGACCAAAATGTACAGCTACTACTTTTTGCTCCCTGCGGGCATCATTTATTTCGTTTTTTATTTGCTGCCGACCGTCATGTCGTTATTTTTCAGTTTGACGCGGTGGACATTAACGAAATGGCAGTTTATCGGTTTGGACAACTATGTGATGTTTTTTGAGGAATCGGCATTAAAAATCGGTTTTTCAAATACGCTGGTCTACGCGCTTGTTACATGCGCCCTGAAGGTCGTTCTTGCGCTTCTGCTCGCTACGCTGCTGACATCGCAAATCTGGTTTAAGGATTATTTTCGTTCTATGGTGTTTTTTCCGACACTGCTAAGTACGATTGCGGTAGGGATCGCGTTCAGCACGATGATGCATCCGACCCAAGGGGTGATCAACACCGGCTTGGCCGCCATCGGCATATCCGGTCCCGATTGGCTTGGCAATACCAAAATCGCCTTGCTGTCCGTTGCGCTCGTCGATGTGTGGAAGGGCGTCGGCATCGCAACCGTCATATATATTGCCGGCATTTTATCGATTCCTCAGCATTATTACGAAGCGTTGAAAATAGATGGCGGCAACGCTTTCCGGGGCTTTTGGCACATTACGCTCCCGCTTAGCCGACCGGCGATGAACTCGGTCATTATATTGGCTTTTATCGGCGGCTTGCGCAGCTTTGATCTGATTTGGGCGATGACCAAGGGGGGACCCGGCTTTTCGACAGACTTGATCGCTTCCATCATCTACAAGCAATATCAGGCCGGCTTTTACGGACTGGCGACGGCAGGCAACGTTATTTTGTTTATCGCGATTTCCGTATTGGCGTTCCCGCTGTACATGTTCTTGAATCGAAAAGAGGTGGACCTGTGAGTAAAACGGCGCAAAATGACGTTTCCCTGATCCGAACTGCCGAGCAAAAACGGGCCGCCGCCACCGGCAAAATGGCGCAAAAAGTAGTTGTCAGCTTTATATTGCTTGTGCTGTCGACGATTATTTTTTGGGTTCCTTTTTATTTTGTTATCGTCAATTCGTTGAAGACGCCCGCTGCTGCGGCCGAGATGAATATGGCTTGGCCGGCGACGCTGCATATCGCGGAAAATTACAAGGCCGTGCTGCTGGCTGCCGACGGCATGCTGATCCGGGCCTTTTACAACAGTACGCTGCTGACCATTTTGTCGGTTGTGGGACTGGTATTTGTCAGCTCGCTTGCCGGATTTGTGCTGCAGCGCAGGGAGCGGGGCAGGGCGGCATCCATGTTGAACTTCCTGGTGCTTGCGGGACTGATGATCCCGCCGGCGGTTGTGCCGACGATCTGGGTGCTGAATTCGGTAGGTTTGTTTAAAACATTGGCCGGATTAACCATGGTCGAAATAGCGCTGCATTTTCCGTTTTGCGCCATATTGTATAAGGCGTTTACCGCAACGATCCCGAAGGATATCGATGAGAGCGCATTTATGGACGGCTGCAGCGGGTTTAAACTGTTTACCTATATCATTTTCCCGCTGTTGAAGCCGGTTTCTTCCACAATTATCATCATTCAATCGGTCAGCGTGTTTAATGATTTCGTCAATCCGCTGTATTTTTTGCCCGGTTCGGACAATGCGACAGTTCAGCTGACGTTATATAACTTTATGAGCCAATATATCTCATCCTGGAATTTGTTGTTTGCCGATGTCGTGTTGATCTCGATTCCGCCGTTAATTTTGTTTCTTTTCTTTAACAAAAGGATTGTTGCCGGGATGACAGCCGGATCAGTCAAAGGGTAACGCGGCGTCTAGGGCCTGATAATGTTTTTCGAAAAAGACCGCATTGGCTACACGGATGGCGGTATAGACAATGAGGACGTGAGCGCTGCGCACTAATATAAAGGAAAAAACAAATGTTGGAACCCGGGTAGGACAGAGGCCACTGAAAAAGTAGCGTAGTGAGCGAAATCATGCTGGAGAAGCGCCAGCGTTCGCTTTTGTCCCCGAATTTCACCTGCCAAAAGCAGGTACCATTCAAGAAATTCGGGGACAATTGGCGATCGTAAGCATGATTCGTTCATGCAGCGTTCACTTTTTCAGTGGCCTCGTAGGACATGGGATCAGCAAGGAGGAAAGTACATGGAAAGCTCCTGCGGTAGTGTACTTTGGTTTACCGGTCTCTCGGGCTCGGGTAAAACAACAACGGCGCAGCATCTTTACAAGTTACTGAAAGCGGAAGGAAGGTCTGTCGAGCTGCTGGATGGTGACGAACTGCGCACGGCAATTTGCCGGGGGCTCGGATTCAGTCGCGAGGACCGGCTGGAAAATATACGCCGCATCGCCTACGTCGCAAACCTGCTGTCCAAACACGGCGTTACCGTTCTCGTTTCGGCGATTACGCCATACCGTGAAATGCGGGAGTATTTGCGCAAGCACGTTGCCGGGTATGTGGAAATTTACGTCAAATGTCCGCTGTCCGTTTGTGAGGCCAGAGATGTCAAAGGGCTGTACGCTAAAGCCCGGCGTCAGGAAATTAGGATGTTTACAGGAATTTCCGATAGCTATGAGGAGCCCGAACAAGCGGATATCGTCATTGATACTGTACATCAAACCGTTCAAGACAATGTTTTGCATATTACGGAAAAGATTAATGACATTAATCACCTTGCTTTTAGCGGTGGGAAACTGGGATTGGCGCGGGAACAAGCTGCTGTCGGCAAGGCCGATAAGATCGGTAAGACCGACAAAGCCGATAAGGGCACGCGAGGGGCGACCGGTTCAGCAGCCGGGGTTGGCCGTTTGCCTGGGGGAGATCGCTGATGAAAATCATCATGATCTCGCTTGATACGTTAAGAGCAGACCGGCTTGGGTGTTACGGTTACGGCAAACCGACGTCGCCGCACATCGACAGGATCGCTTCCGAAGGGGTTCTTATGGAGCGTGCTTATGCCTCGGATATTCCGACGGAAGTTGCCCATTCGGCTATTTTTTCCGGCAATATCGGGCTCACGACCGGACTGGTTTCGCACGGCTCGGAACTCACTCACCTGCCTAAATCGTTTGATTGGCTGCCGACCAAGCTAAAAGCCGCCGGGTTTGTTACCGGCGCTGTCGACAATTTGTACAATCTGAAGGAATGGTTCGCCCGGGGGTACAGGCATTATATCAACAGCTCCGGAAAGAAGCGGTGGATTGACGGGCGGACGGTGAACGATCTGGCTATTCCGTGGATCCGCGGCCATAAGGATGAAGATTTCTTTTTGTTTTTGCATTATTGGGATGCCCATACCCCGTATTTGCCTCCGGAGCCCTATACGGATTTGTTTTACGGAGAAGGCCGGGATCCGTTTGGGCCCAGCAATCCAAGCATGAACCGGGCGTATTCGCATCCGGCATATCCTTTTTTCAAACATCACCATTACAACTTGCTCGGACCGGTAACGGATGCGGAATATGTGAATGCGCTGTATGATGCGGAAATTCGCTATTTGGACGATTTGCTCCGCGAGTTGGACGAAGTGTTGGAGCATGAAGGCATCCGTGAGGAAACGCTGCTGATTTTGTTCGGCGATCATGGGGAAAGCCTTACCGAACATGATATTTTCTGGGATCACTGCGGTCTTTACGAGCAAACCGTGCATGTCCCGGTTATTATGCGATGGCCCGGGCGTATCCCCGAAGCTAGACGGGTTCCAGGTTTCGTGCAGCATGCGGATCTGATGCCTACCGTCTTGGAGGCGATTGCGGAGGAAACCCCGATCGGCATCGACCTCACATCGTTAACGTTGTCCGGCAAGCTGGACGGACGCAGCTTATGGCCGGCAATTCGCGGTGACAGCGCGGGAACGATGGACGAAGTGTATTTAAGCGAATGTGCTTGGCAGGCAGCGAGAGCAATTCGGACGGAGCAATACAAGCTGATCCGCTACTACGATGCCGGGCCATTCCGGCGTCCTTCGGCAGAGCTTTATGATTTGCGGCAGGATCCGGAGGAAACCGTCAATTTGGCGGACCGGCTGCCGGAGTTGGCTGCAGAGCTGGAAGAGCGGATAAACACTTTTGTAGGGCAAAAGCTGAAGGGACGTCCGGATCCGATGATGGTGCAGATTCAACAAGCGCAGCTGCCGTTTCGCCGGAGAATCGAAATGATTCTGGGCGCTGTCGGTTTATCTTGGGAGTCATGGATGGCTGATCCGCAGCGTGAGCGGTATGACGTTTTGGAGGGCGCCCGAAGGAAATGAATAAACTAAATGATGGAGCCGTACCGCTATTTAAGTGGTGCGGTGATTTTTTTTATCCGGGGAGGAAATAACCAAGGGATGTGAAAGTCTGCTAAAGTTTCGCGCTTTATTTAATGTAGTTAAATAAAAAAAGTTAACATAACAAAAATTATGTATTCTCGAAGTGAATACAAGTATAATGGTACAGGACTGCATTTTTCAGATTAGCTGACAACACGGGTACAAGTCATGTTTTTGACCGTCATGCACTTTACAATGTAAAAAAAGGTTGATAAAATTTCAAACTTATCAGCATCGATTCGTTGCAGTACAATGAACCATGCTGGCGGAAAGCGCTATCAGCAGAGACATTTCATACATCGTCATACAGGGGGGTTAAACGTACATATGAGAATGATTTATATCGATATCGATTCACTCCGTCCGGACCATATGGGCTGTTACGGCTATCAGCGGAACACGACGCCACATATCGATTCGATTGCTGCCGAAGGGGCCAGGTTTAACGATTGCTACTGTGCTTCATCACCTTGCGTACCTTCGCGTGCGAGCTTTATGTCGGGCAGATTTGGCGTGAATCACGGCGCGCTGACGCATTGGGGGCCTGGCTGCGATTTCGATTATCCGGAAGGAGACGGCCACTCCGAAGAAATTCCGTTCCTGACGAGATATTTGCGTAAAGCCGGAATGAAGACGGTTACTTTTTCATCTTTTGGCGACAGGCATCATGCCTGGTGGTATTTCGCCGGTTGGAACGAAGTGCACAGCCACTCGCTGAAGGAAGGCAACGAAGATGCCGACGAAGTAAACGCAGCGGTCATCCCTTGGCTGAAGGCGCACGGGAAAGAGGACAACTACTTCTTGCACATCCAGTATTGGGACCCGCATACGTTGTATACTTATCCGAAAGAATATGCGGATCAATGGAACGGCACGCCTGTGAAAGCGTTCCCGGATGAACAAACGATTGCTGAGCACCAGCACGACAGCTTCCCGCGTTCGGCGACATTCCTGCATTGGGCCGACCGTTTCCCGGAGACGATGCCGGGGCAAATCGGCAATCGCGAAGACTTCGCTCATCTGCTAAACGGGTACGACGGCGGGATCAGCTACATGGACCGGCATATCGGCCAACTGCTCGATACGCTCACCGAGCTTGGCATCCGCGACGAAGTGTGTTTTATTATTAGCGCAGACCACGCGGAATCTCTGGGTGAGCATGGCGTCTACATGGAACACGGCAATGCTTCCGAGTCTGTACATCATATCCCGTTGATTGTCAAAATTCCTGGAGTGACGCAGCCGGGTCAAGTGGTTGACGGTTTCGTCTACAATGTCGATGTGATCGCATCCATTGCCGATTTGGCCGGATTGCCGGTGCCGTCCGGCTGGGATGGAGCGTCGTTCGCGCCTGCTTTGCGGGGCGAGCATTGGCAGGGCAGGGATTATCTCGTGATGGACCACGCCTTGTATGTGTGCCAGCGTGCCGTTCGTGACCGCAAATGGTCGTTTATCCGCACTTACCATGAAGGACTGTACGATTTTCCCCAGGTCGCTTTATATGACATGGAGAGCGATCCGTATCAAACGACCAACGTCGCGGAACAGTATCCGGATGTCGTTCGGGAGATGGACCACCGCCTGATGGAATGGATGCAGACGCACATCTACAGCGCAGGGAGCAAAATCGATCCATTGCAAAAAGTGGTCGAAACCGGGCCGTGGAAATACATGACGGTAGGCGAGTGGATGCGCCGGCTGCAGCGGGACGGCTGGGAGGACGCTGCACAAGATTTGGCCGGAAAATACGGCGCAGAAAGCTTGAAATCCGCTTACGGCGCGTAATGGTACTGCCGAACTGAAAATCGAAGAGGAAGGTACGCTCATGAATACACAAACTTCAGTTCAACTAAGAAAAAAGCAAGTGCCGATATGGAATCGGATTTCCCCCAATATTATGGTGTTTGTCTCGCTTGTGCTTGGTCTTATCGTATGGACGCTGCTGGCGGCGATTCCTACGGTGGGCGCCATTATATCCAGTCCGCTGACGATTATTAAAACATTCGGCACGGAACTGGCGAGCGGCCGACTCTGGAGCAACATCTGGGCCAGCGTGCTGCGGGTATTGGGAGGTTTCTCGCTTGGCTTGCTCCTGGCGATTCCGGTTGCTTTCCTGATGGGCTGGTATCGCACTTTGCGCGGATTAATCGAGCCGTGGATCCAGTTTTTCCGGACCATTCCGCCGATCGCACTGATCCCATTGGTCATCGTTGCGCAAGGCGTCGGGGAAGGAGCTAAAATTTCCGTCATCTTTGTTGCGACCTTCCTGGTTATGGTCATCTCGATCTATCAAGGCGTGCGTAATGTGGACGTGACACTCGTGAAAGCGGCACGTGTACTTGGCGCAACGGACCGCGACATTTTTCTGGAAGTCGTTGTGCCGGCATCGTTTCCGTATATTTTGGTAGGCGTACGCCTTGGTCTGGCCAGCGCCTGGACGACACTTGTCGCCGCCGAGCTGACCGGCGCTTCCAAAGGGCTGGGCAACATGATTATGGAGGCGGGTCTGTACTTCCGGATGGATCTGATCATCTTGGGCATCATTGTGATCGGTTTGATCGGTTATGCGATGGACAAAGGGGTACTTTACTTGGAGAGGAAGCTGACAGGATGGCAAGAGCTGCGGAAATCGTAAATGCCGTAACAAGCGGCCGGCCCAAGATCGAAATTGCCGGTTTGGCCAAATCGTATCAAGGCCGCCAAGGAGACGTCATTGCGCTGCAAAACGTTAATCTGACGATTCAGCCCAATGAATTCGTCTGCGTTGTCGGTCCAAGCGGCTGCGGCAAAACAACGCTGCTGAACATTATCGCGGGCCTGGAGGACGCCTCTTCGGGTTCGGTCAAGGTGGACGGCCGCGAAGTGATCGGGCCGGGTAAAGAAAGAGGCGTCGTGTTCCAGCAATATGCGCTTTTTCCTTGGAAAACGGTGCTGAAAAACGTCGAATTCGGCTTGAAGTTGAAAGGGATGAGCAAACGCGAGCGCCGGGAAAAAGCCGAGATGTATATCGAGCTTGTCGGCCTGAAGGACTTCGTCCATGCCTACCCGAAAGAGCTGTCGGGCGGCATGAAGCAGCGGGTGGCGATTGCCAGAGCGTATGCGGCCCAACCGGAGGTGCTGCTGATGGATGAACCGTTTGGCGCGCTTGATGCCCAGACCCGGGCGCAGCTTCAGGAGGAACTGCTGCATACGTGGGATACGGAGAAGAAGACATGCTTTTTCATTACGCACGATGTGGAGGAAGCCGTCATCCTCGCGCAAAAGGTCATCATCATGAGCGCCAGACCCGGCAGAATCAAGGAAATCATCGATGTCGACATTCCGTATCCGCGCAACCAAGAAACCAAGCTCAGCGAGCGTTTCACGCAAATCAGAAACGAAATCTGGGCTAAGGTATACAAAGAATACTTGGAAGTAAAAAAATGAAAAGGGGATGTATTTGAACATGTTATCTTTTATCGGCAAATCCAAACGCAAGTTAACTACCGGGGCGCTGCTGCTTTCCACCTTGCTTATGCTCAGCGCTTGCGGCACAAACGGCTCCGGCGCTTCAGCGGGAGGCTCGGCACCGGCACCTGACGCGGGTAAAAGCCAAGCTGCCGCACCGGCCGCCTCCGCTCCTGCGCAAGCACCCGCTTCTGCGCCTAAAGACGTTGCGCCGATTAATGTGGCGTATATGCCGGATATGCACGGTGCGACTCCAATTGTGCTTGGCGAAGAAAAGGGATATTTTAAAGAAGCGGGTTTGAAAGTTAATGCCGTTAAGTTCCTTAGCGGTCCGCCGGAATTCCAAGCGATGGCATCGGGTGATATCGATATCGCATATATCGGACCTGGCGCTACCTTCCTCTCCGCGCAAGGCAAAGGCAACATCATCGCGATCGACAGCTTGAATACCGGCGATATGGTGTATGCAACGAAAAAATCGAACATCAAAGATTGGAAAGATTTGAAAGGGAAAACCGTCGGCGTACCGAAAGGCACTTCCGGTGAAATGATCCTCAACCTGGGTATCGAAAAGGGCGGTCTCAAGCCGTCCGACGTCAACATCGTCAACATGGACGTAGCGGGAGCGGTATCCGCTTATGTATCCGGTAAAGTGGACGCAGTGGCGATCTGGTCGCCGTACACGGCGGAGATCGAAAAGCAGGTCGGCAAAGACAACATCGTGAAGCTTGGCGACAACAAAACATTTTTCCCGGAATATGTATTCCCGCAAAGCTGGGTTGTCAATCCGAAGTTCCTGAAGGAAAAACCTGAAGTGGTCGAAAGATTCCTGCAAGCCTGGGCCAAAGCCAACGATTACCGGATGAAAAACATCGACGAATCGATCAAGCTGACCGCCAAATTTACGCAAGTGCCGGAAGACTCGCTGAAAGCGCAAGTGGAAACAACCGAGTGGATCGATTCGAAAAAACAAATCGACTACTTCAAAGACGGTACAGTGTTCAAATGGTATGAGAATTTGGAAAAATTGTTTGTGGCCGGTGAAAAACTGACTGAAGTTGTTCCGGCTGATAAATTCGTCAGCAAAGATCTATACCTAAAAGTCATTAAATAACAGACGTAACGCCGCTTGATAAAAGCCGATCTTTCCTACACCTTAGGATGATCGGCTTTTTGTTGTTTTTGCATCATGTTTTGTTCATGAATGGAAAATATGATTGATCCATGGAGGCAGCGGCGCAAGCGTTTCATGTGGAAATGTGCATGAGGCGCTTGCGCCGTTTATTTGTGGCGCAGCGGGTTTTTGCGGAACAGGTGGGTAACATTGAGCTCCTGGAGCAGGTGAATGACTTCTTTGGTGCGGTTTTTGTTGAATTTTTTCAGGATGCCGTTGATTTGCGATTTGATCGTGGACATTTCCACTTTGCGTGTTTTGGCGATATCGGTGAGCTTCTGATCCTGCAGGAGCAGTTCGATCACTTCCATCTCGGTGGGCGTCAGTTGGGCAAGAATCGTCATGGCCTCGAACATTTTTGCTTCGCTGCGTTTGATTCGCGTAAACTCATTGCGGATTTTGTAGGCGATTTCCGGACGGATTGGGGAATTGCCCGCTCTCGCCGCACGAATGCTGTTCATGATTTCACGCGGTTTTGCGGTTTTTAATACATAATCGACGGCTCCGGCTTCAAACGCGTTAAACACGGTTTCATCGTCTTCATGTACGGTAAGAAAAACGATTCGGATGTCAGGCCACTGCTCCATAATCCGTTTGGCCGCAAAGATGCCGTCGTGTTTGACGTCCATCTCGATATCCATCAGCATGACATGGGGCTTGTAGGTTTCGGCCAGCTCGAACGCTTCACTGCCGCTGGCGGCGATACCGACCAGCGACAAACCTTCCTCATTGCGTACCAGCTCGGCAAAATGCTCCCTTAATACATCCAAATCCTCGGCGATTACAACTCGAATCGGTTCTGTCATGCAATCTCATCCTTTTTCTGTGCGGTATCGGGTTTGCTGCGCTCGTAATGGTAGACCGGAAGGAACAGCTGAAACACCGTTCCGGCGCCAGGCGTGCTTTCCACATGGATATGCCCGAAGTGGCCCCCTACAATTTGCTTGACATAGGACAATCCGACGCCCCAATTTTTATTCGTGTTTTTGTTCGTATAAAACGGATCGAAAATGAGACTTAATTGCTCCGGTGTCATGCCGATTCCGTTGTCTTCAATTTTCACGATAACCCACTGATTTTCCGAATAAGCGCTGAGCTTGACAACACCTTCCTGCTGCTTGTGGATCGCCTCAAACGCATTGATAATGGTGTTGGACAACGCTTCCGCCATATGTGTCTCGTCAACCAACAACATCAGCTCCGGAGATATGGGAGAATGGACCAATGACACATGGTCGGGAATCTGAATGTTCTCGATCGTTTTCTCCACAAGCTCATGTAATGGGACCGGTTTCATTTGCAAATAAGTCGTTTTAAACGATTTGTACAGCTGATCCAGCCGGTGCAGCGTTTCGTTGACGATAGACGACATCTTATCGATATGAACAGCCATTTCATCGGGCGATAGCGGAGCCTCGTTGCGGCGGGACGATTCCAGCGTCGATTGCGTCCGTCCAAGCAGCAGTTGGACCATCAGCAGCTGGTTTTTGATCGCATGAGTGAACACCTTGGTCCCCATGTCGGCTGTCTTCAGCTTGCGTTCCAGGTGCATGTCCAGCATGCCCAGCCGGTTCTCCACCTCCGTGTACTTCCATATAAACACGATGCTGACAATCGACAGCATGCCGGTAAATCCGATCCCGATATACCATTCGGGAATCGTCAGCGGCGGGTTAAAATTGGAGAAGTCGGAGTACAACACGTAATACGTGCGGACATCGGATACTTGCATCGGCCCCATAAACCCAAGGTAAAAATAAAACAGCACAAGCGCAAACACGCCAAGCAGCACATATTTGATCTGGTGTTTGAACCACGGAATCGTAATGCGGCGGTACCGCCATACCATCATCGATACGGCGACGACGGCCGAAACGACAAGCCAGCCCCGCGTGATCCAACTGACGGCGTATGAGCTGTTGCGGTCAATCACGCTTAACAGCCATCTGTACACCAGCGGATCGTAAAAAATGATGTTTAACAGCGGCAGCAGCGCATTAAGCAAATAAGTTTTCCACATCTGGCGAAACGGTCTGTAGTAAAATAAAGCTAAGGACAAGCCGATTAGGCTGAATATAAACAGCGACCGTCCGATCGTGATCATCCGGCTGATTCCTTCAATGGTAATGGAGGAGTGAAGCAGCAAGTTGCGGATATAATCGTTAAAAAACAACACGACGTTCACTTTGTAATAAAATCCGCCAAATTTGGCGATAAACAAGACGAGGCCGGACATGCTGAGAAACCAGCCGAGCAGCATCAACCCCATCCAATATGCGGAAGGATGCCTTGCTTTCGTAATAAACAGCGTAATGGACGCGGCCATTAAAATCAGCAATAAAATAGTCATGGAGTCACCTTGTCATCTGTCTTCAATATTCATATCATATCACTTGGATAAGTTGTAGAAAACACATTTTGCTTGTGATTCTGGCTTTAACATGGGGGAGAAGCTGTGGCACTTATTGGAATCGACATCGGAACAACTTCGATTTGCGGATTGCTGATCGATAGTGTAACCGGCGGGTTGTACAAAGCGCTGAGCCGGCCCAATACAGCAGCGCTGCCATCTGCGCAGCCGTGGGAATGGCTTCAGGATCCGGAGCGGATTTGGCAGACGGTTAAATATATAGTTGATGAGCTGGCGGGTACACGAACGGACATTCGGGCAATCGGCGTAACCGGACAAATGCACGGCATCGTGTATGTCGACGATGCAGGACAAGCGGTATCGCCGTTGTACACTTGGCAGGATCAGAGAGGCGAGCTTCCCGCGGGTAATGGCCAAACGTATGCCAGCAAGCTCTCAAGTATGACAGGTTACCGGCTTGCTACCGGTTATGGAGCCGTGACGCATTATTATTTGGCCGTTAACGGGCAAATCCCCGAATCAGCAGCAGCGCTGTGCACCATCGGCGATTTTGTAGCCATGAAGCTGGCCGGTCTGAACCGGCCTGTTACCGACGCGACCCATGCGGCCGGGCTTGGGTTGTTCCGGCTCGACCGGCTGCAATTCGATGAACCTGCCGCGGCGTTGGCCGGATTGCCTGGCACGATGCTGCCGCAAGTCGTCGCCAGCGGAACGGTCATCGGGGCCACTGCGAGTGGTATCCCGGTTGTATGCGCGCTGGGAGATAATCAGGCCAGCTTCCTTGGCACGGTCCGGCATGTGGAGCAAACCGCTTTGGCGAACATCGGCACGGGTTCTCAGCTGTCCGCTTATTCCGCGGTTTTGCCGGAGCTGCCGCAGCAGCTGGAAGCGCGTCCTTTTCCGGGAGGCGGGTATCTGCTGGTCGGTGCAGGATTAAGCGGCGGCAAATCTTACGAGCTGCTCGAACAGTTTTTTCGTGAAGTATGCAGGTTGTTTACCGGCGTGGAACCCGGCAGTTTGTATGAGCGGATGAACGAGCTGAGCGCTCAAGCTTGGGAAGCCATGAATCCGGCACATGGCGGGCTTCAGGTGAACACGCAGTTTTACGGTACCCGGCACCATGCTGAACAGCTGGGTTCCATCGAGCGGATTTCACCCGCCAATTTTAAGCCGCAGCATCTGATAAAGGGATTTATGCAAGGGATGATCGCGGAGCTTCTCGCTTTTAAGGCGGCGTTTCCGCACGGACTACAAGCCTCGTGGAAGGAATTGCGCGGTTCAGGCAACGGCATTCGCCGTAACCCGGCGCTGCAGCGCATGTTGTCCGAATCCTTCGGACTGCCGCTTGCGATAAGCGAACACGACGAAGAAGCTGCTTATGGGGCCGCGCTTTGCGCAGGAGCGGGATGTGGTGTGTTTGGCGATTTTCTGCATATCGGCTTTGTTCACAAAAAGGAGCGGTAGGCGCAGGAGGGAGGTTCTGCAGCTGTAAAGCGGCTCCTTGGCGTGCTTGGCTTGGCAGCACCCGTCGTGTAAATCGATATGATCGATCGGCCCCGGCGCTTCAGAGGCTTATGGGAGTGCCGCATAAAACGAGAGGCTGTAACGGCTGCCGCTTTGCGCTGCACGATGGGGTCATGCCGCTCAGGACGACTTTCTGTATTCGGTCGGCGAAACACCGTTAAGCTTCTTGAACATTTTGGAGAACAGCAGCGGGTCTTTATAGCCGACGGAGCCGGCGATTTCGCCGATCGAAAGCGACGGATTGCCCATCAGCTCGCATGCTTTGTTCATGCGAAACTGGATTAGATAGTCTTGCGGCGACAGCCCCGTAGCTTGCTTGAACAGCTTGGACAAATATTTGCGCTCCAGTCCGATCCAATCGGCCATCTCGGCAATGGTGACTGTTTGGGAGTAGTTGATGTGAACAAATTCGATCGCTTTTTTGACGTAGGTTTCCTGCGGATTGTCCATTTTGGCAGGCGCATGACCGGCCTCGGCTTGTTCGATCAGCAAGGATAACAAGGCGTACAAATGGCTGAGCAGACGGGTGCCGCTGCTTACTTTTAATTGGCACGCTTCGTAAATGTGCCGGAAGATCAGCTCAAACGCTTCAGGCTGCCGGCATTGGACCACGGGTTCAAAAGGCGACAGACGGGCAAGGCGTAAATAGGTCCCGGCATTAATCCCGTCGAAGGCAACCCAGGAATACGTCCACGGATCCTGTTCGTCGGCGCGATAATAAGCAACGACGTCTGGACTTAGCAGGAATGCGCCGCCCGGGCCAAGCTCGTAGGTTCGTTCGCCCACGCGGTAGATGCCTCGGCCGCTGTGAATGTACAAAAATTTGTAATGATCTTTAAGCGCCGGTCCCCATGAATGCCCGGGCGCGCATTGCTCCGACCCGCAGTAGAAAAGCTTTAATTCTATAGACGGGATAAACCCGTCCGACGTATAGCGGTAATCATAATGCGACATGGACAACCTCCTTGCGAACGGTATGATGATAAACGAGAGACATAATGCCATATTTATCATACATGCTGACATATGGATCGGACAAGCCGGCAGGTAGAATAAAATCATGACTTGTTAGCATCCAAAGGAGGATATTTCATGAGTTACATTCCAAGCAATGAACGTTATGATTCTATGGTCTACAACCGCTGCGGTCAAACAGGGCTTAAGCTGCCTGCCGTATCGCTTGGTTTATGGCATAATTTCGGAGGACTTGACGTATACGAAAACGGCCGCGCCATGGTGCGCCGCGCTTTTGATTTGGGCATCACGCATTTTGACTTGGCGAACAACTACGGGCCGCCTCCCGGCAGCGCCGAAGAAAATTTCGGCAGCATATTAAAAGCCGATTTTGCCGGATACCGCGATGAAATGATCATCTCCACCAAAGCCGGTTATTTGATGTGGCCAGGGCCTTACGGTGATTTCGGCTCCAGAAAATATTTGATTTCGAGCCTCGATCAAAGCTTGAAGCGGATGGAGCTGGATTATGTCGATATTTTCTATCATCACCGCCCGGATCCGAACACACCTCTCGAAGAAACGATGGGGGCGCTCGATCACATCGTGCGTCAAGGCAAAGCGCTTTATGTCGGTATTTCCAACTATGGAGCCGAACGCGCCAAGGAAGCTTTGACGATTCTGAAGCGCTTGGGAACGCCGGTCGTTATCCACCAGCCAAGGTATTCCATGTTAGACCGCGGAGCAGAAAACGGCTTGCTTGACGTACTGGAGGAAGCCGGAGTGGGAAGCATCGCTTATTCGCCGCTGTATAAGGGGATTCTGACCGACCGATACTTAAACGGCATTCCGCAGGATTCTCGCGCGGCAGGCAAAAGCGTGTTCCTGAAGCCGGAAGAGCTGACGGAGGAAGTGCTGGGCAAGGTTCGCAAGCTAAACGAGCTTGCCGCACAGCGCGGGCAGAAGCTGTCGCAAATGGCGATTGCCTGGGTGCTTCGCGGCGGCCGTGTCACAAGCGCGCTGATCGGCGCAAGCAAGGTGAGCCAAATTGACGATGCGGTAGCCGGATTAAGCTGGCTTGAATTCAGCCAAGATGAGCTTGATGCGATTGAAGCCATCTTAAAAGGGTAAATTGGAGCTTCGTCCCGTACTTCGGGGCGAAGTTTTTTTGTCTATGAAATAGACGGTACAACCGCATAGGCACAGCTCCAATTGCGCAACACAGCGGTGTTGGAAAGAAATGCTATTTACCGGGAAGGATTTGTCTTATAATAAACCATACAGGTTAACCCTGCTGCCGTGAATGGCAGCCCATTCACAAAGACCCCGCGATTCAGACGCTCGCACTTATTATGAAGGTTAAGGAGCAGTGAACCATCGTGTATCAAAAACATACGCATGTGATCTCGCATTCCCATTGGGATCGGGAGTGGTATATGCCGTTGGAACGGCATCGTGTCCGTTTAGTGGAACTGCTGGACACTTTAATCGAATTGTTCGACAACGACGCCGATTTTCGCAGCTTTCATCTGGACGGGCAGACGATCGTATTGGAAGATTATTTGCAAATTCGCCCGGAAAAGCGGGAACGTTTGATTCAATTAGTACAAGAAGGCAAACTTATTATCGGACCTTGGTATATTTTGCAGGATGAGTTTCTAACGAGCAGCGAAGCGAACATCCGTAATTTGCTGATCGGACATCGCGACGCTTCCCAATACGGGGCCGTATCCAAACTGGGGTATTTCCCCGATTCGTTTGGCAATATGGGACAAGCTCCGCAAATTTTACGGCAAGCGGGTATAGATACCGCCGTCTTCGGCAGAGGCGTTAAGCCTGTCGGTTTTAATAACGAGGCCAAAGGTGAATACGAATCGGCATTCTCCGAAATGTATTGGCAATCTCCGGACGGCTCCACGGTCCTTGGTATTTTGTTCGCCAATTGGTACCATAACGGCATGGAAGTGCCCTCTGATCCTACAGAAGCTGCGGCTTATTGGCAGCGTACATTGCAAAATGCGGAAAAATTCGCCTCAACGCCGCATCTTCTATTGATGAACGGATGCGATCACCAGCCTGTACAAACGGATTTATCGAAAGCGCTTCAAACCGCGAGGAATCTGTATCCCGAAGTTGAGTTCATTCATTCTAACTTCAGCGAATATATCCGGCATGTAAAAGACACGCTCCCCAAACAGCTAGCTACGATTCGCGGAGAACTGCGAAGCCAACGCACCGACGGCTGGTGGACTTTGGTCAATACGGCGTCTGCCCGCGTATACATCAAGCAGGCGAACCAGCGTGTACAAACCCATCTGGAAAAAGCAGCCGAGCCGCTGGCCGCGTTGGCCGCGTTGACCGGCCATCGATATCCATCTCATTTATTGACGTATGCCTGGAAAACGTTAATGCAGAATCATCCGCATGACAGTATTTGCGGCTGCAGTGTAGATGAAGTGCATCGTGAAATGATGGTCCGCTTCGATAAAAGTATTCAAGTGAGCGAGCAGATCGTCGAAGACAGCTTGCAGGCGATCTGCTCCAATATCGACACCGCAGCTATTTTCAGTGAAGACGATGTACCGTTTACCGTATTCAATACATCCGGCCGGCAACGTACCGGGGTCGTCTCTGTCGACTTAAAAGTAAAGACCATTCCGTTTGGGAAATACGGGCGCGAAGAAACGATTGAACTGCTTAAATCGATGCCAATTGAGCATTTTACACTGAAAAATGGTTCCGGGACCCTCATTGATGCCCAAATAGAGGATCTAGGGATTACCTTCGGGTACGAATTGCCCAAGGACCGCTTTCGTCAGCCTTATATGGCCCGCTCGGTTCGAGTCCGTTTTCTGGCGCAGCAAGTTCCGGCGCTTGGGTATAGAACGTACGCATTATGTCCATCCGCATCCAATAATAGCTTGGCTATGATTGCTGAAGCAACAACGGCAGCCGTGACGTCAGATGACTTACCAAGGCTGGAAAACGAATATTTGGTTGTCACCATTGCGGAGAACGGCTCGTACGATGTGACGGATAAAAGAACAGGCCGGACATTTTCGGGATTAGGCGTGTACGAAAATTCCGGAGACATCGGAAACGAGTATGTTTTTCGCGCACCGGATGGCGATGTGCCGCTGACAACAAGCGGACTCACTGCGCAAATTCGGACTGTGGAGCGCAATGGATTTCGCCATATGATTGAAATCGTACATGAATGGCATGTACCATCAGGCGGGGATGAGCGACTGGAGCAAGAAATTCGGGAATATGTGCCTTTTCTTGAACGCCAAGCGCAGCGAAGCCGGCAAACCGTGCCGTTAAACATAATAACCTGCCTTACCCTTGAACACGGAGTCCCCCAAGTCAACGTGAAAACATCTTTAGTTAATCACGTTAAAGATCATCGGCTACGGGTGCTTTTTCCAACGGACATTGTATCGGATGTTCATTATGTCGATTCGATCTTTGAAGTGGCCCAAAGGCAAACCGTGCCGGCGGAAGAATGGAAAAATCCAAGCTACTGCCAGCATCAGCAAGCATTTGTGAATGTGCGCAATGAAACGAATGGACTTACCGTATCTAATTTAGGCCTTAACGAATATGAAGTTTTACGCGATTCCCGCGGCACGATCGCGCTTACCCTTCTAAGAGCGGTACAGGAATTAGGGGATTGGGGTGTATTTCCGACACCGGAAGCGCAATGTCTAGGGGAACATGAATTTTCCTATTTCCTTATTCCTCATGGTGCAGAGGAGGGGGCAATCGATTCTTATGCTGCGGCTTATCAAGCGCAAATTCCCTGGCTGACCGTACAAACATCTGTTCAAAGCGGGGACTTACCGGCTGAACACCGTTTTTTGGGCTGGGAAGGGGCGGGATTGGCTTTAAGTACTGTCAAATTAAGCGATTCGGTTGGTGCGGGAGCAGGGGATCATCTGATTATGCGCTGGTTTAATATGACAGACAAGCCCACTGACCTGCAGCTGCAGCCTATTTCGGGTACCGCTGGATCGCCGTTTAAAAGCAATGTTTTGGAGGAAGCGGGAGAAAACTTAAGTTTCCATGACAACATACCTGTGAGGGGTGCGGAGATCGTCACCATTGGAGTGAAACGGGACTTCAAGAAGGGCAAATAACGTCATGGGGTCAAGAGGTCAAGAGGCAGTCTTGGCCTTTGGTCGATGCATTTTGGAATTTTTCGTTGGATACACGTTATAACTCAACATAACAAATGTTATGTAAACAATTAAATTGTGTTACTAAGGGTTCCGCTAACATTTTAACGAAATTATGATGTTAAGCATTTTTAAAGGGCGATCATTTCGCAATTCGATATGAAAACGAAAAATTTTTTAAAATAATGTAGAAATCGGCTTTCTTGAAACGACATAATTACGTGATAGAAAATCACGACTTAAAATATGGAGGGAGCTTGTATTATGCATTTTACACTTATGTTTTTCGAAAGCCCGGAGGATTTTGCCGCACGTAAGGATCCGGAAAAACAAGAGGAATACCTCGCAGGCTGGTCACATTATGTGCATGCTTTGCGTGATTCTGGAGTTGTTGTCAGCGGATTTGGCCTTCATGCTCCTGAAACGGCTGCGACTGTAAGGCGGCGTGATGAAAACATGTTTGTACAAGATGGGCCTTTTACGGAGACAAAAGAGCAGCTCGGCGGGTTATTTGTGATTGACGTGCCGGATCTGGACACCGCGCTGGAGTGGGCGGCCCGGGCCCCTGTAAATGCAGCTGAAGTGAGACAAAATCTCCCAGCCGTAAAGTAAAATATCGATGAATACTCATGATGTTGTAGAGAGCACCGTACGCGATTCTTATGGCCGGATCATGTCTTATCTAGCTGTAAACTGGCGCGACTTAGAGGCGGTTGAAGATGCGCTTGCGGATGCTCTTGTTTCCGCTTTGGAATCATGGCCACGGACAGGTATTCCAGACAAGCCGGAGGCATGGCTGCTTAAGGTAGCTCGAAGGCGGCTTATGGATCGCGCCCGCCGTGACCGTGTTTCCGAAAGAGCTTTGCCGGCTCTGCTCGCCATGTCGGAGCAAGCCCATAAGATGGAGTCCACTGAAGTTTCTTTTCCTGATGAACGATTAAAAATGCTGTTTCTGTGCTCGCATCCGGAGATTGACCCGTCGATTCGCACCCCGCTTATGCTGCAGACCGTACTTGGCATTGATGCCGGCCGCATTGCGTCTGCGTTTGTAGTCAAACCTTCTACGATGGGTCAGCGGCTTACGCGTGCAAAAGCAAAAATTCGAACCGATCGTTTGACGTTCGCCTTGCCTGATGCCGAACAGTTGCCCCAACGTTTAGACGCCGTATTGGAGGCGATTTATGCGGCTTACGGCAGAGGTTGGGATGACCTGGCGGGAGTGGACTCGCGCCAAAAAGGCTTAGTTGATGAGGCGATTTACTTGGGCAAGCTGCTAGCGAAAAATATGCCTGAGGAACCCGAAGTGCTAGGTCTGCTTGCGTTAATGCTGCACTGCGAAGCCCGGAGGAATGCCCGACGCGATGACATGGGAAGGTATGTTCCGCTCTCTGAGCAGATCACGTCACGCTGGTCAGTCCCCCTGATGACGGAGGCAGAACATTATCTTTGTGCAGCTGCGCGATCAGGCAGAATGGGGCGGTTCCAGCTCCTCGCGGCCATTCAATCGGTTCATGCCCAGCGGGCACGGACCGGACGAATTGAATGGAAGGAAATCGCAGTGTTATATGAGGGACTCACCCGTTTGAGTCCCACTCTCGGAGTTCTTGTCGGACGAGCGGCAGCTGTTGCAGAGGCCTATGGAACTGAACAGGGATTGGCTCATCTTGAAGTTATTCCTCAGGCTAAAGTCGTGAACTACCAGCCTTATTGGGCGCTCGCTGCCGATTTGTACAAAAAAATGAATAGAATCGAGGAAGCTCGGGCGGCTTATAGCCGTGCCATAGGGCTTTGCGAAGATTTTTCCGTAAAACAATTCCTGCATCAGCGAGCTAAGGAATTGAGCGATATTCAATGAAAGCATACAAAGGATCTGCCGCGGCAGATCCTTTTGCATGATTGTAAGAAGAAAGTATGACACGCCGCGGTGAGACCGGAGATTGCCTTTCAGATTTATTAGGCAAGTTTTTTTATCTGCTGTTCTTGAATATCCAGGACTCCGCTTATCTGAAAAGTCGCCCATGCAGAAGCAAAACAAACAGCTGAAAAAATCCCGATTGCCGCAAACCCATTAAACCAGGAATAAAGCATTCCTGCAGTCCAGGCACCAAGTGTTACAGAGGCGTACATGGTCGCATTAGTCAAACTGGTGATGGTCCCCCTGATGGATGGATTTAGCTCCGATAATAAGCTGGCAATCACAGGTGTCATTATATTAAGGGCTACCGAAATACTTAAATACACGATACATATCGTCCAGATCCATGGCATGTGCGGCAAAATAATAAACAAAGGCACAATCAGCAGACTGGAGAAAAGTATGGTTTTATAAGGCTTATACCTTTGGACAATCAAAGCACTGCATAAACTTCCTAGCAAATTGCCAACCCCGATAAAAATCATCATGTATCCAACTTGTTCCACCGAAAAATGGAATGTATCGGTGATCCATTTGCCGATAAAAGAGAAGGAAGAAAAGTTACCCAATTGGAATAAAAAATAAGCAGCATATACACGTCTTGCTTTTTCACTTGTAAGTAAGGGGATGTATCTTTTAAAAATTGCCCTATTATTTTTAGACGTGGTGCGCGGTTTCATCGACGGCATGATGAAAAGAACCAAAACGGTTAATACGAGTGAAAATCCGCCGACTGCAAAAAACGAGAAACTCCAGTGTGTGGAAGCTAACAAGCTTCCTACGGGAATACCAAGTACTTGGGCGACAGCTAGCCCGGCCAACACAATCCCAAAAACCTTCGTTATCTTTGGAACCGGAAATAAAGACGGGATCGCGGCCCATACCTGCGGACCTGTAAAGGATGCGCTGACTCCAGCTAAAAAGCGAAATAACAGCATGGTCCAAAAGTTATTTGCATAGCCGCATAAAAACGTGGTAATGGAGAAACAGAACATGCCCCAAAACATCACTTTTTTGCGATCCCACCCATCGGATAACGGTCCTGCGATTAAGGCGAATACGGCATACCCTAACGCATATGCACCCATCAGCCACCCGGAAATCCCAGTAGGGATATGATACAAGTTTTGTAGAGTTGGCAGCAGAGGTGAGATCAAAAATACATCGGTACCGATTACAAACATGATCAAAAACAATAAAAAAATCACCATACGCATTTTGAGAAGTCTCCTTTTTGGTTTAAATTTTCATACTCATGAATAAGTCGAATGAGTTAGAAGGATTTTTACATTATTTCTTCATTTTCTTATGCTAAACTAGTAGTAATCCTATTAAAAAGGAGCTGCAGCATGTCGCATATACCTTATATCGAATCCGGTTCATATCCCGTGCGGCTGGGAAATACCGTGCGGCCTCTTGTGGACAGCGCCCCCACGTTCCGTCGCATATGTGAGGCAATTGAAGGAGCACGGCAGAGCGTGTGGCTGTCCATCACTTTTATGGATCCCGAATTTCAAATGCCGGATCAACGAGGCTCCATATTGGATGTATTGGACCGGGCCGCCGAAAGCGGACTTGATGTTCGCATCATGTTCTGGCGTCCAAATCCGGAGAGCAGCGGGTATGGTCAAGCTTTCGCAGGCTCTAGCGCCGAGCGGGACATGCTTGCCGCTCGTGGTTCGAAGTTCCGGGCACGTTGGGACCGCGCATATGGCCGGTATTGCCAACATCAAAAAATATGGCTTATCGATGCCGGGGCACCGTCCGAAACGACGTTTGTCGGCGGGATCAACCCGACCTTCAAAACGTTTGAGCCTGGACACAAAGGGGAGGGGCATCGACATGACGTTTATGTCGAAGTGACAGGCCCGTCTGCAACCGATGTTCACCATAATTTCGTCCAGCGATGGAACGAAGCCAGTGAACGGATGGAAGCGGACGGAGTGTGGGGTCACAATAGCGAAGACGATCTGCCTTTTCCTGAACAAGTATCCGCTTCATGCGGAAATACCCCGGTGCAGATTCAAAGGAATATATATGCCGACCGGTACCGTCAGAGTTATGCGGCACCCGGGAGTTCCGCTATGGATATAGCGGCCGGCGAGCATTCCATTACCGAGCAATACATACTAGCAATTGATGCTGCGCGCCGCACGATCTACATTGAAAATCAGGCGCTACCGATTCCGGACATTGCCGTCAAATTGGAAGACGCGCTTAAACGCGGCGTAGATATTGTGCTGCTAGTTCCGGCCGAACCGGAAAATCATGTGCGTGAAGCTCGTCGCGATCCGGCCCGCAAAGGATATTTTGATCATATTGAGGCGCTTGGCCGTTACGAGAATTTTACGCTTGCCGGCATAGCGGGACCAAATGAGCAGGGGGGACGCAGCAGCATTTACGTACACGCCAAAATCATGCTAGTCGATGACGAATGGGTCACAATCGGCTCCTGCAACCTGCACGCGAATTCGCTGATCGGCCATTCCGAGATGAACGCTGCGATATGGGATTCCCATATGGTGCAGGCGTTTCGCCGTCAGCTGTTTCTCGAACACCTGGCACAAGACACGAAGGAAATGAGTGATCGCCAGGCACTTCGTCTGTATCGCAGCATCGCTCATGAAAACAAGCTCAAAGGTTTACGCGGCGACTACGATTGGGAAGGGCTTGCATTTACGATAGATCCCAAAACATATGGTGAATAAATCGGCTTATAGACGATGCCGAGCTGCCGCTGAAATAGAAGGAAAGGAACTTGCTCATCAAAAAGGATGTGCAGGTTCCTTTTTTAATTTAAATAGTCCACATACCGGTTCACGGCTACAGAAGAGAGCGGAAAGGGGGCTGCTTTTTTTGAACATAAAGCGCTTTTTTGCTATAATAAAATTGCATTAAATCTATATTTAATGCAATTTCAGTTTAAAACGATCGGATAGGTGCTTTTTGATGATAGATATGGCAACTTTAGAGCATTACGAGCAGGAGCTGGAGTTATTTTTGGTCTATATGAAGGACCGTGAGTATTCAAAAGACACGCAAAAAGGATATATGCACGACATCAAGCACTTTTTGAGCAGCTTGAAAGGAAAGCAGCTATCCGAAGTGACTCCGATTCAAGTGATGCATCATCTAACGTCCATTCGTGAGACGGGAGCTGGCGCCCGATACCGGAATAGAAGCCAATCGGCAATCCGGTTATTGTTTAAAGTGATGATTAAATTTCATGTTTGCACTAACAATCCTGCATTGGATATCGAAAAAGCTAAAATTGAGAAAAACCGGAAACCAACCTTCTTGGAAAAGCAAATCTTGGATGCGTGCACACAAATGATCAGCAGCAAATATATGATTCGCGATGTGGCGATTGTTGCTTTGATGGCTTATGCCGGACTGCGGGTTAGCGAAATCGTGCGCTTGAACACATTTGATTTCAGATACGAAAGCGCTGAGATCGCTGTATTTGGTAAAGGCGATAAATGGCGGTATATCCCGCTTCCTCAAGAGATCGGCGAGTTTCTTCAAGAGTACTTGTCGCACAGAATACGGCCGCGCAACAAAAAAGATGAGATGGCTTTTTTTGTTTCTCAATTTGGGCGCCGAATCAGCAAAAGGATGGTTCAGACGATAGCCGAAAAAACGTTCGCCGCTTTACTCGCGGAATATCCGCAGCTTCAAGGCGTGCAATTATCCGCACATAAACTAAGGCATTCATTTGCTACCGATTTGCTGCGAAACGGCACCGATATACGGACCGTGCAGGAATTGCTTGGCCATGAGGACATCTCGACAACGCAAATTTATACGCATGTATTTGATGAGACCAAAAAGCAAGCCATGAGCAACGTGCGGCCGGTGCTGCCGAAATTGGCGAAATAAAAAGCTTGCTCCGGAAAACCTTGTATATCAAGGTTTTTTGCTTTTCTACGAACCTGTCTTCGCGAAAGAGGCAAGAGGGCGGCTGCTAAAAGTATACATAATATATGTTATGTATACTTGTTCGTTTATTTTGGCGGAATGAGAAAAATGTTGTCCGGTGCCTCTTTCGCTCTTATTAAGTGAGTGTCCTCACGAGAATTTGATCTTTATTCCTCTCTGTTCGCTCATATGCCTTCTTTTAACCGCTTTATGTCCGCTTTGGGAGGAAAGCCAAACATACGAGAATATTCACGACTAAACTGGGATGTACTTTCATATCCAACTCGAAATGCGACATCAGCAGCATCAGTTGATTCGGACAATAACAACCGCCGCGCTTCCTGCAACCTGATTTGTTTTTGGAACTGAATGGGGCTCATAGCAGTTATATCTTTGAAATGTCTATGAAATGTCGAAACACTCATATTCACTTTTTCCGCAAGCTTCTCAATCCGAAATGACTTATCATAGTTATTCGTGATATGCTCGATAGCCTCTTTTATTTGAGAGGCAGAGCTGCCCTCTATTACAATCTGTTCCAGCGCAACCCCATTCTGCCCCTGCAAAACCCGATAGAGAATTTCCTTTATAAACAGCGGCGCAAGTATTGGGATATCCTGTGGAGATTCTAACAAACGAACCAACCTCATTACTGCGTCCAGCAAAGATAACTCCAATCGACTAACAAACATCCCCCGCTTAACATCCTCTTTCGCACCTACGCGGATTTCAGAATCATTTAAAATCTCTAGGATTTGATTAGCCGAAAATTCAAGTCTAAAACCCAAATACGGAACATCAAAAGAGGCTTCAGTGATTTGGGCAGTAACCGGCAGGTTTACGGATGCAATAAGATATTCCGCAGGGCTGTACTTATAGCGCTCCTGTGCCAACCAAACCTCTTTTGCCCCTTGGGCCACGATACAAAACGAAGGTTTGTAAACTCCATAACTTGGTCCAGACATATTAGAGCGACGAATGAAAAATAAAGACGGAATGGCAGTTGCGTAAACACCGTCTCCATTTACGTGACGCTTAATGATCTCCACGAGCTCGTTTTGCTGCTTATATATCCGTTCAGCCATAAAATCCTCCTTATTCCTAAAACCTTGGTCTTTTCAGTATAAAGCATACTTACGTGTTTTTTAAGTTGTTGTGAGAGAATTAGGCAATCATTTGACATGATTAGGCTTAAGGTCTTCTATTCTTTGTTGCATAATAAAAAATATGAAGGGACAGTCGACTTCCGTTCGACGAATTGACGGTTGCACTTCAGAGAAAAGTAATGAACAGGTAGTTTTACACAAATTTTAAAGATACTTAAGGAGGAGATTGGATGCAAAAAGTGATTTTGAACAATGGTGTTGAGATGCCTATACTCGGTTTTGGTGTTTTTCAGATTGCAGATCAACATGAGTGTGAACAATGCGTTGATGATGCTATTATGACGGGTTATCGACTGATTGATACAGCGGCGTCTTATCTTAACGAAAAAGCAGTTGGCAGAGCGATCAGCCGTAGTGGCGTGGCACGAGAGGAATTATTTATCACTACAAAACTATGGGTTCAGGATACCGGTTATGAACGTACAAAAAAAGCATTTGAAAAATCTTTAGAAAGATTGCAATTAGATTATTTGGATTTGTACTTAATTCATCAGCCATATGGCGATGTGTTCGGCTCTTGGCGTGCTATGGAGGAGTTGTATCGTGAAGGAAAAGTTCGTGCAATTGGCGTCAGTAACTTTCACGAGGATCGTCTAATCGATTTGATCATTCATAATGAAATCGTTCCTGCAGTGAACCAGGTTGAAACACACCCTTTCAACCAACAAATCGAAAATGCAAAATTCATGAAAGAGAATCAAGTTCAGATCGAATCTTGGGCGCCGTTTGCTGAAGGAAAAAATAATCTGTTTCAGAATGAAATATTGGTATCCATAGCTGAAAAGTATAATAAATCCGTTGCTCAGGTGGTTTTACGCTGGCTGATACAAAGAGAAATTGTTGTGATTCCAAAGTCGGTTCGTAAAGAAAGAATGATCGAAAACTTAAACATCTTTAATTTTGAATTAAATCAGGAGGACATGGAGTCGATTGCTGCGTTAGATACGAAACAAAGCCTGTTCTTTTCACATCGCGATCCTGAAAAAGTGAAATGGCTCGGCAGCCGTAAGCTTGATATTTAACGTTCCTGTATGAACGAAAAAATAATATTTGAAAGCGAGGAACAATCAAATGGAATATGTGAAACTTGGAAATACCGGGATGGATGTATCGCGGCTTTGCCTTGGCTGTATGAGCTTTGGTGTAGCAGAGAGGTGGCACCATCCATGGGTGCTCGATGAGGAGCGAAGTCGTATTATTATAAAAAGAGCTCTTGAATTAGGTGTTAATTTTTTTGACACGGCGAATGTGTATGCGGACGGAACAAGCGAGGAAATCGTTGGAAAGGCATTAAGGGACTATGCTAATCGTGATGAAATTGTCCTCGCGACAAAGGTTTATCACCGCATGCATAAAGGTCCGAATGGCGCAGGTCTTTCCCGAAAAGCAATCATGAGTGAAATTGATAAAAGCCTTAAGAGACTGGGAACCGATTATGTAGATCTTTATCAAATACACCGTTGGGACTATCAAACACCGATCGAAGAAACTATGGAAGCATTACATGATGTTGTGAAGGCTGGGAAGGCAAGATACATTGGTGCTTCTGCCATGTACGCATGGCAATTTCTGAAGGCGTTGCATGTAGCTGAGAAAAATGGATGGCCCCGGTTTATATCGATGCAAAATCATCTCAACCTCATGTACCGTGAGGAAGAAAGGGAGATGCTGCCGCTTTGTAAAGAAGAAAAAATCGGTGTGATTCCGTATAGCCCTCTTGCCAAAGGAAGACTAACGCGTGATTGGGAGGAAAAGACACATCGTTCTGAAACTGATCAAGTGCAAAAGTCCCAATATGATCCTACTATAAATTCCGATCGATTGGTTGTAAAGCAGGTTGCCGCTATCGCGGAAAAACGAGGCGTTCCTCGGGCCAACATCGCACTTGCTTGGATATTGCAGAAGGAACCGGTTACAGCTCCCGTTATCGGTGCTACGAAAATGTCTCATCTCGAAGATGCAGTCGCTGCTCTTTCGATTACATTAACACCTGAAGAAGTTGCAGCATTAGAACAGCCGTATGTTGCTCATCCGATAATTGGCTTTCAGTGAAACTTGAAATCCAGTGTCTATCAGAACAAATGGGCCGAAATCATTATCTACGACACTGATCGCAAAAAACATCCAATATATGAATGCCTGTACATCGGGAAAAGGAGTAAATCAAATGGAAATTCGTTCACTGGGGCAAACGGGACTAAAAGTAACGAACTTGTGTGTCGGTACGATGACATTTGGCAACCAAGCGGACAAACAAACCTCCTTTAAGATACTCGACAAGGCTTTTACTGCCGGTGTGAATTTTATAGATACGGCAGATGTGTACCCCATTGGGAGGCAATCGGCTGAAATAGCAGGTACAACCGAGTCAATTATCGGGGAATGGCTGCAAGGAAAACGAGACAAAATGGTTCTTGCAACCAAGTGTTTTGGCGCGATGGGAGATGGTCCAAATGATCAGGGGTTGAGTAGGAAGCATATCATGACCGCTGTCGAGGACAGTCTTCGTCGTCTCAAAACGGATTATCTTGATCTTTATCAAGCGCATCAATTCGACCTTAATACACCAATGGACGAAACGTTGCGTGCATTAGACGATCTCGTTGAGCAAGGTAAAGTCCGATATATCGGTGTATCGAATTGGCGTTCTTGGCAAGTATCGAAGGCAAACGGAATTGCCGACAGAAAAAATTATAACCGCATTGCGAGTATTCAGCCGCGCTATAATCTGTTGTTTCGAATGATTGAGGATGATTTGATTCCGATGGCTCTTGACGAAGGAATTGGCGTCATATGCTACAATCCATTAGCGGGCGGAATGTTAACGGGGCGCTATAGAAAAAATTCGAACATCGAAGAAGGAACTCGTTTCGGGCTGGGGAATAATGCAGGTTCGTTTTATCAGCAGCGCTATTGGCAAGAGGCGACGTTTAACGCGGTTGAGCGTTATCATTGCTGGTGCCAAGAACGCGAACTTGACCCGGTCGCAACGGCTGTGCGCTGGGTTATGCAACAACAAGGAATCACCTCGGCTATTATTGGTGCGAGTCGTCCGGAGCAATTGGATGCAAGTTTACGGGCTGCAGACATGGATGCATTAACGGAACAAGAATTGGCGTGGCTCGACGGGTTATGGTTCTCATTACCTCGTCGTCGCGAGTTTAGTTAAGTTCAGTTTCATGGTAATAGAAAGGGGCTTCCACCCAGGTGGAGCCTCTTTTTCAATGAGGAAACGTGTGATTATCCATTCAAGGTACAAAGAGTACATCGGCCCGAGAATACGCACCGAGAAACAGAGCATTTCCATTTACGCAACTTTTAAATATAATAAATGCATGGAATATTGCCAAATGACAATATGATTTGTACGTTTTGTATAATAGGCCTGAGTGGAAGCGTTTTATAAAAAGGGGAGAACAAAATCAATGATCCGCAGGATGAACGCCGCAACCAACAGTTTCATATTAGCCAGATACGCGCTGCCATTTTTCATTATTTTAATGATGTCGCTTGTGGTCGGGATTGTGACGTATGACCGGACATCTTCGGTTTTGGAAGAGGAGGTTAAATACTCCAACCAGGTGCTGTTGAAGCAAGGCATGAGCGTGCTGGATAAACGCTGGGAGTCGGTGGATGTTTTCATTCGGCGGATCACCAACGATTCCAAAGTCACTTTGCTGCAGCTGCTCCCCAGCCCTTATAACAGCGCCAATCTGTACAGATTGATCGAAGCTCAGAATCGGCTGAAAGAATACTACACCGACAACGGACTGATGACGGATTATTACATCTTTTTCAAAAACAACGGCTTGGTGCTCAATAATGAATTTAATTCGCCGGTGGGGGATTTTCCCGACTATGTGCATTATGTGGATGAGAAAGACGATTATATGCGATCGCTGCTGGGAACGTATTATTATCGTCAGGTGCTTCCCGCCAAACCCGTTTTGCTCAAAGGCATCACGCAGCCGGTGATCACTTATTTGCATTCCTTTGGTTATTCCAACTATTCCAACGCGACCGTGATGGTGTTTATCGACAACCGGGAAATTGTGAAGCTATTTGACGGTTTGAATATTTCCGGCGGCTGGGCGTACATTGCGGATAAAGAAGGCAACATCATAACAAGCGTTACTGGAAAAGATGCCAAACAGACGCTGCATCCGATCCATCTGCCGGACAAAAACGGCGTGGTCAAACAAAAGATCGGCAATGAAGAACTTATCATTACATATGTAACGTCGGAATATAACGGGTGGACGTATGTCGCCGCGCAGCCGTCTCATGTCGTTTTAAGTAAAATTAACTACATTAAGAAAACCACCTTAGTCATTTTCTTTATTTTCCTTTTCATAGGCGCTGTGATCGCCGGTTATGCGGCATACCGCAACAGCAAGCCGGTGCAAGCGATTGTGCAGACGTTGTCCAAAATTCCCGCCGAACCGTTCCACCTGGGCAGCAATATATTTCGCACCATTAACAATTCCATTTCAGCGATTATCGAAACCAACCAGGAGCTGAACATGAAGATGGAGCATCAGCTGCCGTTTTTGCGGGCATCGTTTTTTGAGCGGCTGCTTCGCGGGCAGTTTCGTTCCGGCGGCGAGATTGAGGCGGTGATGCAGCATGTCCGATTGGAGTTAAAAGGCGGCTCCTATCTGGTGGCCGTTCTGACGTTTCCGGCGAGCATCCAGGAGTTTATTCCAAGTGAAATCGAACATCTGACGCAGAAAAAATTTCTGATCCACGAAACCGTGTCCGCGCTGATGCCGAAGGATCTGTTTTTGCATGATGTGGAGGAAGATAAAATCGCTCTTTTGTTTGCCTTTCAGGCTACCGATGCCGGGGACATTTACGCGGAGAGCGGCGCCAAACTAAATGACATTCAGCAGCACATTTATCGCGAGCTTGGCATGGTGACGTTTATATCCGCAGGCAACCCCTATACGCAGTGGATGGATATTTCCAGATCGTTTGCGGAGGCGCAGCAGGCGCTTGTGAAAGGCCGCCATAACCGGATGGTTTGGTTTAAGGATATCCAGAAAAGCAATAACAGCTATTATTATCCAGAAAATATGGAGCTGCGGCTCATCAACATGGTCCGCTCGGGCAACGAAGAGGACCTCGCCAGGCTGCTGAACGAGCTGCATCAGCAAAATTTTGTCGACAGAGAGCTGCCTGTGATGGTGTTAAAGGTGTTTTTGTTCGATTTCTTCGGTACGGTGCTGAAAATTTTCGAGGATACCGGACATCAAGGCGGTTTCGAAAACGCTGCAGAGTTATACGCCTTCACCGATACGATCGAAAACATCGAAAAACATTATATTAGCCTGAAGATAAGCTTGCTAACGACGTGCCGCCATGTGCATGCACAACGAAGCGCTAAACAGATGATGTGGTTTCAGGACATCCTTGAGTTCATCGATGCCCGTTATTCCGACATGGGGCTGTGCTTGGCCATGCTCGCAGACCGGTTCAGCGTGTCCGAGACGTATTTGTCCAAATATTTTAAAGAAAGCACGGGCATTAACTTTTCCGATTACCTAGAAAACCTGAGAATAACACAGTCGAAAACGCTGTTGCTCGAAACGCACAGGCCGGTAGGCGAGATCGCGGCGGAGGTCGGGTACGGCTCAGCGAATACATTCGGACGGGCCTTCAAACGAGTGGTAGGGCTGAGCGCCATGGCGTTCCGCGAGGCCGAGAAGGGGAAAAGCAAAAATTGAAGAGCCGGAAAAAATTGCACAAAGCCCAATCGTAAGATTTGCACCCTCTGCAGGTACTTCCTGTTTACGCGGCCGAAAGATCTGCCTTATAATCCGAATTGACCACGGCCGGGTACATTTCATGAGGGGGAGGTCCACACGTACAACTCCAGCTTTATAAGCCGCGCGCTTCGCGGATGGCAGCTTTATGTTTTGCTTATTGTACCGCTTGTGTATTTGATCGTGTTCCGATACGTTCCCATGTATGGGGCACAAATTGCGTTTAAGGATTATTCGGTTACCAAAGGCATATGGGGCAGCTCCTGGGCAGGCTTTAAGCATTTCATCCGGTTTTTTCAATCCTACGATTTCTGGCGGATCATGGAAAACACGCTGCTGCTCAGCTTGTATCATCTTATTGCCACGTTCCCGTTTCCGATTATGTTGGCGTTGGGTTTAAACCATATGAAGCACATCCGGTTTAAAAAAGCCGTTCAGATGGTGACTTACGCGCCGCATTTTATTTCCGTCGTTGTTATGGTTGGTTTGATCCTGCAATTTTTATCGCCGCGCTCCGGTCCTTTTGCCGCCTTAGTGCAGGCGATTGGGCTCGAGCCGGTCAACATCATGGGAAATCCCGCTTTATTCAAAAGCGTGTACGTGTGGTCGGATGTGTGGCAGCATACCGGTTTTGCCTGCATTATTTATCTCGCCGCGCTGGCCGGCATCGATCCTGCGCTCCACGAGGCGGCCAAAATGGACGGCGCGTCGAAGCTGCGAAGGGTATGGCACATTGATTTGCCGGGCATTATGCCGATTGCGACGATTTTACTCATTCTGAACTTCGGACGTATCTTTGATCTTGGCTTCGAGAAGGTGCTGCTGCTGCAAAACCCGTTAAATGTGCGGACGTCGGAAATCATCGATACCTACGTGTACAACATCGGACTCAAGTCCATGGTGCCTAATTTCTCTTATGCTTCCGCCATCGGGTTGTTCAAAAATGTGATCGCTTTCGCGCTTGTCATGACGGTAAACCAAATTTCCAAAAAATTAGGCCAGTCCAGTCTTTGGTAACTCCGGGAGGAATCGTCATGGAATCGGCTTCTATGAAGGAGTCAAATGGAGACAAATTATTTAATTACATTAACTATACAATGATGCTCATTGTTTTTATTGTCGTGCTGTACCCGATTATTTTTATCGTCAGCTCATCGTTCAGTTCCAAGGAAGCGGTTTCAACGGGGCAAGTGCTGCTCTGGCCGGTGCAGTTCAGCTTGGAAGGATATGAAGCGGTATTTCGCGACCGCTCCGTGCTGCATTCGTTTGGCATGTCCGTTTTTTACACGGCTGTCGGCACTGCTATTAATGTGGTGGTAACCATTCTGGCCGCGTATCCGCTTTCGCGTAAAGATTTGGCCGGGCGCAACGCAGTGATGGCTTTGTTTGCTTTCACGATGTTTTTTGGCGGCGGGCTGATTCCGAACTATTTGCTGGTCAAAAGTTTGGGATTGTTAAATACGCCTTGGGCGCTTTTATTGCCCGGCGCACTCAGCATCTGGAATATGATTATTACCCGGACTTATTTTAATACGACGATCCCGGATGAACTGCTGGAAGCGGCGCAAATGGACGGCTGCAACGACTTCAAATTTTTGTGGAAAGTGGCGCTCCCGCTTTCCGGACCGATTGTCGCTGTGATCTCGCTGCTGTACGGAGTCGAGCATTGGAATCAATATTTTAACGCGCTGCTTTATTTGAAAGATCCCGAGCTTTACCCGCTGCAGCTGGTGCTGCGTGAAATATTGATCCGCAGTCAAGCTAGCATGGATATGGTCGCGGACTCTAAGCAAGCGGCCGAGCTGGCCGGACTTTCCGAGCTGCTTAAGTATTCATTAATTGTTGTTGCGACGATTCCGCTGATGGCGGTGTATCCGTTTGTCCAACGTTATTTTGTCAAAGGCGTGATGATTGGCGCATTAAAAGGATAATATTTGAGGAGGGTCACTATGAATCAAATGAAAAAAGGGATATCGGTTGCAGTTGCCGCGATGTTATTGACAGCCGGCTGTCAGAACGGTGCGAACGGCGGCAGCGCGCAAGCGGGCCCAACCGGCCAAGCCGCGGGCGGAGACAACGGCAATAAGGCCGTTCAAGAGGCAGGCACGTTCCCGATTACGAAGGAAAAGACGACACTGAAGGTGCTGGCGGTCAAAAGTCCTTATGTGGAAGATTATACAACCAACGAGTTCACCAAATGGTATGAAGAAAAGACCAATATTAAAGTGGAGTGGCAATTCGCGACCCCTCAAGATAAGCAAGAGAAGTTGAATGTGATTTTGACCAGCGGCGATTTGCCGGACGTCATTGTTGGCTTTGGCGTGTCTCCCGCGCAGCAAATGGTTTATGGGCAGCAAGGGGTGTTTCTGCCGCTCAACAAGCTGATCGACAGCTATGGCGTGGAAACCAAAAAAGTATTTGAGATGTACCCGGAAATCAAAAAAGCGACCACTGCGCCCGACGGCAATATGTATTCGCTCAGCGGTGTTGACCGCAATCCGCACGCCATGCTGCAGCAAAAAATGTGGATTTATACGCCGTGGCTGAAAAAGCTGAATTTGGAAATGCCGCAAACGACAGACGATCTGGAAAAGGTTTTGAAAGCGTTTAAAGAGATGGATCCGAACGGCAACGGCAAAGCGGATGAAATTCCGATGGCCGGCGGGGTTCAGGACCCGTTGACCGGCGTCGACAGCTTTATTATGAACTCGTTTATTTTAAATGAGCTCCCCGACCAGCTTATTTTTGACGACAAGAGCAATATCGACGTCATTATCAATAAACCGGAGTATAAGAAGGGGCTGCAATATTTAAACAAGCTTTACGCTCAAGGGCTGATTGCCTCCGAATCGTTTACGCAAAATAACGAGCAGTTAAAAGCGATGGTGGAGAAGGGCGACCCGAAAGTTGGCGTTATTTCTTCCATTATTCCTCAAGTATTCTCCAATATTGCCGGCACCAGATGGCTGGACTACAAGACCGTACCGCCGCTTAAAGGGCCGGATGGCGTAAGGCAATCGCCTTACCGGTATTATGCGTTTAACGGCGGAGGATTCCTCATCACAAGTAAAGCGAAAAATCCGGAAGCGGCGTTCCGCTGGGCGGACGCGCTGTACAATCCGGAGATCGGGATGCGCGCGAATATCGGCAGCGAAGGGATCGGCTGGAAGAAACCGGAGAACGGCGAGCTTGGGTTAAACGGACAGCCGGCCAAGTGGATCCGTTCCATGCCTTTTGGGACCGTGCAAAACAACAACTGGATGCAGACGACGTTTTACCATTTCACACGGGAAATGTTCGAAGGGCTGGCCGCCGCTCCAACCGAGGTGCCGCGCGTGTTGTACGAGGAAACGACGAAAAACTACGAGCCGTATAAAACAAAACAAAGCCAGTCCGTGCCTCCGATCTTTTTTAACGAATCGCAATCCACTGAACTCAGCGACTTGCAGAAAACAATTAAAGATTACGTCAAAGAAATGTCCACACGGTTTATTATCGGTGACGCTTCGATTGACAAAGAATGGGATAAATATTTGAAAACGCTCGACAGCATGAATCTCAAACGGTATTTGGAGATTTACAACGAAGCTTACAAAGCGCAATACAAGAAGTAAGACCCGAGTGGGGTTCGACTAACCGCCGCGCAGCGCCACAACGCGCACTTGGGATCGCGCGCGTTGGAGACGAGATCAGCGGAAGTCCATACACGGGCGGGGCTTATCCAGCTTGACAATTATCAATATAAGAAGCGGAGGATGAAACAAGATGGAAAAACCGAATATTCTTTGGATTTGCACGGACCAGCAGCGCTTTGATACGATGGGCTGCTACGGAAATACATCGGTTCGCACACCGAATATCGATAAACTGGCGGAAAACGGTGTTTTGTTCGAAAACGCCTTCTGCCAAGCGACCGTCTGTACGCCCAGCCGGGCGAGCTTTTTGACCGGACGTTATCCGCGCACGACCCGCTGCCGGCAAAACGGGCAAAACATGCCCGAGGATGAACTGCTGGTCACCCGTTTGTTGGCGGATGCCGGATACGTAGGCGGATTGTCGGGCAAGCTGCATCTTTCCGCGTGCAATCCGAAGGTGACTGCCGGGACGGAACGGCGCATTAACGACGGATACTCCCAGTTTCACTGGTCCCACCATCCGGAGGATGACTGGGCGACCAACGAATACATTCAATGGCTGCGCGCCAAAGGGAAGGCGTATCGCCCGCAGCCGACTGAAGGCAGCCGTTATGTACAGATAGGGCCGGATGCGGAGGACCATCAGTCCGCTTGGTGCGCAGAGAAGGCGATTGAGTTCATTGAAGCCAATGAACGATATAGCCGGCCATGGTTTTTTTCGGTCAATATGTTTGACCCGCATCATCCGTTTAATCCGCCACAAGCTTATTTGCAGCGTTACCTGGACCGTCTGGACGACATCCCGCTTCCGAATGTTGCGCCGGGCGAACCGGATTCCAAAACATACTTCCAGCGTTATGACCACAATGGAGCTTACGGGGATTCCAAGTTGTATCCATTTTCCAGTATGACCGATCAGGATCACAAGATGGTGCGCGCGGCTTATTGGGCGATGGTTGATTTAATTGACGAGCAGGTTGGCCGAATGATCGAGGCGTTGGAACGGACGAACCAACTGGACAATACGATCGTTATCTTTATGTCCGATCACGGCGAGCTGTTGGGGGATCACGGCGTATATTTGAAAGGGGCTTTCTTCTACGAGCCTTCCGTTCATGTGCCGCTCATCATTTCCAATCCTTCACGATTCACCCCGAACCGGAGAAACCGGGAGCTGGTGGAGCTGACCGATCTGGCTCCTACATTAATGGAAGCGGCGGGTTTGGACATTCACCCGGGCATGCAGGGCAAATCGCTGTGGCCGCTGCTTACAGAAGCAGAGAGGGGAGACGAAAAGCATCGGGAGGACATCTACTGCGAGCACTATAATGCAAGCTCCAAGCAAAACGGAATCGGCGGTTTTGCCACGATGGTGAGAACGGACCGTTACAAGCTGGTATCTTACCATAAGCGCAATGAAGGGGAATTGTACGATTTACAGCAGGATCCGAATGAGACTTGCAACTTGTGGAACGATGTGAACTTCTTGGCAGTCAAACTGGACATGTACGAACGTTTGTGCGACCGGATGGCGGAGACGGTAGATCCTTTGCCGGAGCGTCTGGCGGTGTGGTAGAATCGGGGCTCAAACGGCTTCACAACCGGCGGTTTATATTTGAATTCCGGGACTAAATAACTAATTTTGCAGCGAAAAAGAACTGGCGCAAACATGCGCCGGTTCTTTTTTAACCCCGCAAAAAGCTTGCTACAGCTGGTCTTTGGCGGCATTTATTAGCAAAAAGACGAGGCTGGAGATAGGCCAAAACCTATAAAAATACGAAAACAAGAGTCATCTTATCCATTGACAAACACCATATATTGATATAAATTATTTACTACCGACTACATATTGTTTGAACAGGTGCTTTTCGTTGAACGAAACGAGAAAGCTTAATAGGGAAGTCCGGTGAGAAGCCGGCGCGGTCCCGCCACTGTAAGAGATGAGGATCGATCTATTGTATGCCACTGGCTGATTGGTTGAACCAAGCTGGGAAGGCGATCGGTCACGATGATTCTCTAGCCAGGAGACCTGCCTGTTTACTTGACACGGCCTGCGGAGAACAGGAAGATGTCCGTGATGTCTTTAATGAAGTATGTCATTTGGCATGCTCGTTTTAGCGCATTCGGTCTCTCTTGCCGAACGCGCTTTTTTATGCCTACTCCGCCAGGAACAAGGAAGGGGAAAAGTTGCATGTTGATCGCTTACGACTCCAAGACGGGAAATGTCCGCCGTTTTGTGGAAAAGCTGAATATGCGGATGGTTCAAATTGAGGACAAAATGACCGTGGATGAACCGTTTGTTTTAATTACCTATACAACGGGTTTCGGTCAAGTCCCCCCCAAAGTGATGTCCTTTCTTCAAAAGAATTGCAACAATTTAATAGGTGTTTCAGCAAGCGGAAATCGGAATTGGGGAGAAGGTTTTGCCCGCAGCGCCGATCATATCGCAAAATTATACAGAGTACCCGTGTTAAGCAAGTTTGAGCTTTCAGGAACACAGCAAGATGTGGAAAGATTTAAACAGGAGGTGCGTTCGGTTGCTGCATATTGAGTTGAACAATTTATTGCTGCAAAGAGATACGGATGGCTTTTTTCAATTGGAAAAAGATAAGGAAGCCGTTAGCGCGTTTATGGAAGAAGTACATAACAAAAGTATTCATTTTGCGGACACAACAGCCAAAGTCCGTTATATGATCGATAACGATTATTATGAGGATGTTTATCAGCATTATACACCGGTGGAAGTTGAAGAAATCTATGCCCTCGCGCACAGCTATCGCTTCGAATTTCCTTCTTATATGGCGGCTTCCAAGTTTTATACGGATTATGCGGTAAAAAGCAATGACCGTTCGTTCTACTTGGAACATTACCCGGACAGAGTTTCGATTGTGGCCTTGTACCTTGCCCGCGGCGATATCCATACGGCAAAAATGCTGACGAGCTCCATGATGGATCAGCGCGTACAGCCGGCAACTCCGACATTTCTAAATGCGGGCAAAAGCCGGCGCGGAGAGATGGTTTCGTGTTTTTTGCTGGAGATGGATGATTCGCTGAATTCAATTAACTATGTTCTCGGCACTTGCATGCAGCTTTCCAAAATCGGCGGCGGTGTTGCCGTCAATTTATCCAAATTGCGCGGTCGCGGCGAGCCGATCAAAGATGTCGAAGGTGCGGCCAAAGGCATTATGCCGGTGCTCAAGCTGATGGAGGATGCATTCTCCTACGCCGATCAAATGGGACAGCGCAGAGGGTCGGGGGCAGCGTATTACAACATTTTCGGCTGGGATATTATGGAGCTGCTGGACAGCAAAAAAATTAACGCCGACGAGAAAACGCGCCTCAAGACGCTTTCGATTGGACTGATCATTCCTAATAAGTTTTATCAGCTGGCGGAAGAAAATAAACCGCTGCATGTGTTTGCTCCGTATTCCGTTTATAAAGCATATGGAAAACATTTGGACGATATGGACCTTGATCTGATGTACGACGAATTGCTGGCCAATGACCGTGTACGCAAAAAAGTTGTGATGAGCGCACGTGACATGATGATCAAAATTTCCATGATCCAGCTTGAATCCGGATATCCTTACATTATGAATAAAAGCAACGCCAATCAGGCGCATCCGCTTAAACGGCTCGGCGGTATCAAAATGTCCAACCTCTGCACGGAAATATTCCAGCTGCAGGAGACATCGGAAATCGCCGATTACGGCCAACTCGATGTAATCCGGCGTGACATCAGCTGCAACCTGGCATCTCTGAACATCGTTAACGTGATGGAACTGAATAAAGTGAAAGAATCCGTCAAAGAAGGAATCATCGCACTGACGGCGGTTACCGATATGACGACCGTGGCTAACGCTCCCGGCGTTGCCAAAGCAAACCAAGAGATGCATTCGGTCGGACTCGGCGCCATGAACCTTCACGGCTATTTGTCTAAAAATAAAATCGCTTATGAAAGCGATGAAGCTAAAGATTTTGCGCGGGCCTTTTTTATGATGATGAACTTCTACTCGTTAGAACAAAGCATGGAAATTGCCAAAGAACGCGGTGTTACGTTTACCGGGTTTGAACTTTCCGATTATGCTACCGGCACGTACTTCGACCGTTATACCGAAACGGATTACAGACCGGTCACAAGCAAAGTGCAGCAGCTGTTCCAGAAAATGACGGTTCCGTCTCCGGAAGACTGGGCGAACCTGAAGATCGCTGTACAAACCTACGGATTATATCATGCTTATCGGCTTGCTATTGCACCGACACAAAGCATTTCTTATATTCAAAACGCAACATCAAGCGTTATGCCTATCGTGGAGCAAATCGAAACACGCACGTATGCCAACTCCACGACGTATTATCCGATGCCGTATTTAAACAGAGACAACTATTTCTTCTATAAATCGGCTTATCAAATGGATCAGTTCAAGGTGCTCGATTTAATCGCAGAAATTCAAACGCATGTAGACCAGGGGATATCCACCGTTCTGCACGTGAACAGCGACGTAACAACAAGACAGCTTGCACGTTATTATATTTACGCGGCTAAAAAAGGACTGAAATCTCTTTATTACACTCGGACAAATCATCTTTCCGTTGAAGAGTGCATCAGTTGTTCCGTATAAGATAAGCCGGAAAGGGAGCGTTACAGCAATGGGTGTTTGGAAAGCCGTGAATTGGAACCGTCCGGACGACGATTTTACGGATACATTCTGGAAGCAAAATATTATGCAGTTTTGGACGGATGAGGAAATTCCGCTGTCTGACGACAAAATGTCCTGGCTGACATTAAACGAAGCAGAGCGGGAGCTGTACATGAAGGTTCTTGGCGGCTTAACTTTGCTCGATACGGTGCAAGGCGGCGTTGGAATGCCCAAAATTCTTGATCTGGTCGACGGGCTGCAGCGCAAAGCCGTGCTTGGCTTTATGGGCATGATGGAACAAATTCACGCCAAATCGTACAGCAGTATATTCACGACATTGGCATCGACAGAAGAAATCGACGATATTTTCCAATGGGTTGAAAACAACCGTTTCTTGCAAACCAAAGCGGAGACGATAACGCAATATTACAACAATATTCAATCACCTAAAGCTTTGTACTTGGCGATGTCCGCTTCGGTGCTGCTCGAAAGTTATTTGTTCTACAGCGGCTTCTTTTATCCGCTATATCTGGCCGGGCAAGGGAAAATGACAAGCAGCGGCGAGATCATTAACCTGATTTTGCGTGATGAAAGCATTCATGGCTTGTATGTCGGCATGTTGGCTCAGGAGCTGTATGCCGGATTGGATGAAGACGAACGGCAAGCCGCTTACGAGACACTGCAGGGACTGCTCCGCTACTTGCACAGCAATGAAGAGCAATATACTGAAGAGTTGTATTCCAAAGTAGGACTAACAAGCGAAGTAAAAGCTTTCTTGCGTTATAATGCCAACAAAGCGATGATGAACCTGGGACTTGAACCGTTATTCCCGGAAGAGGATATTAATCCGATTGTCCTTAATGGGATCAATACCCGTACGAAGCAGCATGATTTCTTCTCCAAGAAAGGCAACGGATATATTCGGACTGTAAATGTAGAAACATTAACCGATGATGATTTCCGGTTTTGAGATGAATAGAGCAAAATCGCTTTATGCCGTATGACATACCAGTCATAACGGCATTTTTTATGTCACCCGAAGCCCAAAGAGACAGCTTGGGTTATATGCCAAAGAAACGTCTTGAGTGGTGTTGTCATATATTTATCCCGATGGTGAACGGCAAATAATTCATTTTCCAACAAGAGGTCCTGAATAGACAGTGAAATCAATTTTCCTTGCGATAACGGCTCGTTGACAAGAACATCCGGCAAAATCGCAATGCCCAATCCAGCCTTGGCGGCTTCTATTAATGCCAGGGAATTCACGCTTGTCCATGTGGGCTGCGCAGTGTATCCGGACAAATAAAGCGCGCTGTCTAAAGTATCGCGGATCGCGCTGCCTTTTTCGCGCAATAATAGCTTTTCGGAGCAAAATTGCTGCAGCGTCAACTCCTTGTGAGCGATGGGGTAATCGGGAGCGCACACAATATATAACGGATATGATGCAAAAGGGGTACATAAATAAGGGCCTTGGGGAGCTGCCCCTTCAACTAATGCGATGTCCGCTTTGCCGTCGCGCAATATGTCAATGGCATTTGCTGCGCTGACCACATCGACATGGATCGGTATATCAGGCAAATCTTGTTCAAAAGCTTTTAATATTTTCGGTAACCAGAACGCCGCAATGGTAATGCTGGAAACAATGTGCAGGGGGGCTAGTTTTTCTAAACAGCGAAACCGTGTATCCAAAGCTTCGCATGAAGCTAAGATCGGTATAATTTCCTCCAGCAGGAGCCGGCCGCTTTTGGTAAGCTGAACGCTTTTGGATAACCGGTCAAATAATGCCGTTCCTGCCTTTTCTTCGAGTTCTCGTATCGCATGAGATACAGCGGATTGCGTGATATATAACTTTTCCGCGGCTCTTGTGAAGTTTCCTGTTTCAGCAACTGCCCGCAATATTTCAAAATGCCGAAGTGACATCATATGTGCTTCCCCTCCATGAGTAAAACTAATGGTTATTACGAAATATTATCATTTTACTAATGGATCAACAACCTCCATAATGAGTGACAAGGAGGCGGAGCAGATGATAAGCGAAAAAAACAAGCTATACATATGGCTTCTGGGCATCAATTTATTTATCAGCACGTTTACATTTGGCGGGGGATATGTGGTTGTTCCGATGATTCGGAAGTATTATGTATCCGGAAAAAAACTATTCAGCGAAGATGAACTCGTTGATATGGCAGCTATTGCCCAGTCTTCTCCGGGAGCCATCGCAATCAACTTGTCAACCCTTGCGGGGCTTCGGGCAGCAGGGATGAAAGGCGCTGTAATCAGCTGCATTGCCGCTGTCATGCCATCGTTTGTTATATTGGTGTTGGTTTCCAAGTTTTATGCTGCTTTTGCGGCGACTCCGTTGATTTCCGCGGTGTTGAGAGGCATGCAGGCAGGTGTGGCGGCCCTTATCGTTGATTTTATTGTTGATATGTGCGGTATGATAATCAAGGAACGCTCTATATTTCTTGCTTTGGCGGTTCCGGCGGCATTTGCCGCGAGCTTTATTTTTGAAATCAACGTCATATTGATCCTTGCAGTGTGCTGTGTTGTCTGCATCGTGCGGGTGTGGCTAAACGAAAGGCGGCGAAAACGATGGGGGAACTATTAACGCTGTTGCTGGTTTTTTTTCAAATCGGTTTGTTCAGTATCGGGGGCGGGTACGCAATCATCCCGTTTATTCAAGACCAGGCAGTTGAAAAATACGCATGGGTATCACAACGCGTTTTTACCGATATCATCACGATTTCGCAAATGACACCCGGCCCGTTAGCGGTTAACACCTCCACATTTGTCGGCTTACAGATTGCGGGGATACCGGGCGCGATGATTGCAACTTTTGGCTGTGTGATTTCAGGTGTCGGCATTTCGATATTGCTGTATCGCTTTTTCCAGAGATTTAACAAATCGGTCTATGTATTTGAAGTTTTGAACGGCCTGAGATCGGCTTCACTGGGCCTTATTATCTCCGCAACTGGAACCATATTGCTGTTGACGTTTTTTGGGACATCGGCAATAAGCGAAGCAGGCGATGTGGATTGGCTTGCGGCAGCCCTGTTTGCAGCTTCTTTGTTGGCACTGAGGCGATGGAAGATGAACCCGATCCTTCTTATGGTTCTGACGGGTGTTGTGGGAGGTGTTATTTATTAGAAAGCCGTCCGGCAGCAGCCGGTCAAACGAGGAGGGGGAGGGGATTTCAAGATATGTTTATGATGGAGCAGCTTGCCATGAGGCAGCTGCTCTTGCTTTTTCACAGGATGCGTGTTTCCGGTTCAGTTCAACTATGAAATCGGGAATTTTTGTCGATATTCATGTAGTTCTTTTTGAAAACGATGGAAAGGACTTGATAACATTTTTATATTCCTTTTTAATTTGGCCTTCTTTTTCCGATCATGCTGACACTCATTGAGCTGATCAATATGTTTATCGATTTTTTCACGTAGGGTTAGGATAAACCCGATGGCAATGTGAGATTTAGCCAACTCATGAAGATCGGTAGCAAGAGCCTCACTCAAATTCCGAAGATCCGGAAGGTGTAGCGACTTTGTCACATAAAAGACCTCTGGCGTAAAGTCCTCACGGTAATCTTGTCCCGGGACTTGATCCCAAAAGTCGTTCCATTCTCGCAGTAGGCCGGTTTCATACAAAAAGAACTTCAAAAACCCGCATAACCATGCCGTGCAACTTGTATTTCGTTTTTGGCATCCAATACCTGTGACAAGATGTCGACACCCTTTACAACAGGATCCTCCATCGGCGATACAAACATGACAAATGGAATCGGACCCGATCTCATGTAACGCATGAATCCCCATTGTTATGACGGTTTGCCTGCTTATCCGCATGGAAGGTGCGGTCGATTCGTGAGAGGATAACGAATCTTGATGTGATGAGTTAATATTCGTAGAGCCCGGCATTCGCACCCACTCCTTATGTTATTTTTAAAAAATCAAATAATCAGATATTTGAATGTAATGGGTATTATACAGGAATTGCAACCAAATCACAATTCATGCGCCGACCCATGCGAAACATTAATTCATCCCCCTTTTGACACGTCCGCTGAAAAATTAAGATATAACAAGGCGTACAATCACTGTCACCGAAAGGATGGGGTATCGATGAGTTTACCGGCGAGCGAAGGCGTCAAAGATGGACGAAATATTAAATGGGGTGCGGAAATCCCCCGCGAGCATTATTGCGATCAGCCGTACGTGGTCGTGGCGGAGGGCGGGCACTGGGTGTGCGTGCTGACGACCGGACGCGGAGTCGAAGGCGAGCAAGGCCAACATGTTGTTTCTGCGATCAGTTATGATCAGGGCCGCACATGGTCGGAGTTGACGGATATCGAACCGGCCGACGGGCCGGAGGCGTCATGGGTGATGCCGCTGCTTGTGCCGGGCGGAAGAATTTACGCGTTCTACACCTACAACAAAGACAATTTGCGGGAAATGAAAGCCGATTTCGAGCATATTCAGAAAAGGGTGGATACGTTAGGTTTTTTGATGTTTAAATATTCCGATGACGGAGGCATCTCCTGGTCGGAGCAGCGTTATCACGTGCCGATCCGCGAGATGCAGATCGACCGGGACAACCCGTACGGCGGCGCGGTGCAATATTTTTGGGGCGTGGGCAAACCGATCGTCCATGAGGGAGCCGTTTATATGGGGCTCGCCAAGGTAGGCCGCTTCGGGGACGGCTTTATGGCGACTTCCGAAGGAATCTTTCTGAAAAGCGCGAACATCCTGACGGAATCCGATCCGGCGCGCATTAAATGGGAGACGCTGCCCGAAGGGGAAAGCGGCATTCGGGCTCCGCTTGGCAAGGTGGCTGACGAGCATAATCTGGTCGGACTTTCGGACGGCAGCTTGTATTGCACGTACCGCACGGTGGAGGGACATAACGGGCAGGCGTACAGCCGTGACGGCGGCCACACATGGACGGCTCCGGAATATGCGGAGTACCAGAGGTTCGGCCGTAAAATCAAGCATCCGCGGGCGGCCAACTTTGTGCGCAAATTCAGCAATGGCAAATTCATCTTGTGGTTCCACAATCACGGCAAGGACAACCGGGCCACACCTTCGCTTGCGTACCGCGACCGCAATCCGGCATGGCTGTGCGGCGGCATCGAACGGAACGGATATATCGAATGGTCGCAGCCGGAAATCGTGCTGTTCGACGACGATCCGGCGGTGCGTATCAGTTACCCCGATTTTATCGAGGACGGCGGACGGTATTTTATTACCGAGACGCAAAAAACGGTTGCCCGCGTTCATGAGATCGACCCCCAATTGCTGGAAGCCATGTGGAACCAGCATGAGAATAACAGCGCGGCCGCGCGTGGTCTGGCGCTGGAGCTTGCCGGCCCGAACCTGGCCGGCGCTTTCGCGGAAATGCCGCCGCTGCCGGCGCTGCGCGAGGGAGGGGGCTTTGCAGTCGACGCCTGGATATATCCAGCGGCAGGAGACGCCGGCTCCATGCTGCTCGATACCCGCGGCAAAGACGGCAAAGGCGTGGCAATCAGCATGACCGAACGCTGGACGCTGCGGATTACGCTAAATGACGGCAGGAGCGAAGCGGCCTGGGAAAGCGATGCGGGCATCATTTCGCCCAACGCCTGGCTGCATGCCGCGATTATTGTGGACGGCGGGCCTAACATGATCACCTTTGTCATCAACGGCCAGCTGTGCGACGGCGGCGCGGAACGGCAGTTCGGCTGGGGCCGGTTTTCCCCGTACATGCTGGATGTGAACGGCGGGGAGAAGGCGCTGGTCGGACCGGATTGGAAAGGGATTATCGGCAAACTTCGCGTCTACGACCGGTATTTGCTGACTTCCGAAGCGGTAGGTAACTACAGAGCGGGCTTGTAAACCGGCAGCGGGCGGACCATCGCCTTAACTGTCCCCCCGAAAACATGAAGATAACCATGTGTTCCGGCTAACTGACGGCGCTTACAATAAAACATGACCTCTTATTTTACAGAAAGGAGCCGGAGCTAATTGAGGTTAATACTTAAGCATAGATGGCTGTATGCGCTGCTTTTTCCTTCGATTGTCTATTTTGCCTTGTTCCATTTTTTGCCCTATTACGGGCTGTCGATTGCGTTTAAAGACTTTTCTCCGTTCCGCGGCGTAGCGGGCAGTCCGTGGGTCGGCCTGAAGCATTTCAAGCAGCTGATGGACAATCCCGACTTCACGCGGCTGCTGACGAACACGGTGCTTGTCAGCTTGTACAAGCTTGTCTTCGGGTTTCCCGTTCCCGTCATCTTTGCGCTGCTGCTGAACGAAGCGCGAAACGCCTTGTTTAAGCGAACGGTGCAGACAATTACTTATTTCCCACATTTTTTATCATGGGTTGTGTACGGGGGGATCGTAGTCTCCTTTCTCACCCCATCCGGCGTGATCAACGCGATGCTTCAGTCGCTGCGGCTGGATGCGGTCAATTTCCTGATCGACGAAGCGTATTTTCGTCCAATCATCGTGGCGACCCATATTATGAAGGAGTTCGGCTGGAGCGCGATCATTTATTTGGCGGCGCTGGCCGGCGTCAATCCCGAGTTGTATCAATCGGCGACCGTCGACGGAGCGGGCAGGGGGCATCAACTGCTGCATGTCACGATTCCGGGCATCATGCCTACGGTTACGCTGATGTTTATCATCAATCTGAGTCACATTCTCGACGCAGGCTTCGAGCAGATTTACGTGATGATCAATCCTTCGGTGTATCAGGTCGGCGACATCATCGACACCTACGTGTACCGGATGGGACTGGAACGCGGCCAATTCAGTCTGGCAACGGCCGTTGGCCTGTTCAAAGGCGTTATCGCCTTCGTCCTTGTCGTATCGGCGAACGCGCTGCTCAGGAAGGCCGGCCAGCGGTCGATTTGGTAGCACACAAAAAGGAGCTGTAAGCATGCGTGCAACATCCTGGACCTTCGGGGACTTTATCATATTCCTCGTTTTGACGGGGGCGTGTATAATAACGTTAGCGCCTATCGTTCATGTATTTTCCGTATCGCTTAGCGGTTCGGAGGCGGTATATCATTCCAGTCTTATGTTATATCCGAAAGAGCCGACCCTTCAGGCGTTCCGCTACATCTTTGCCACGCCGACGCTGATCCGCTCCTTCGGCATCACCGTAACAATTACGGTGGCGGGGACCCTGCTGAATCTGCTGTTTACGATTACGGCGGCTTACGCTCTTTCCAAAAAATATTTACCCGGCCTGAAGGTGTTTATGCTGATTGTTGTTGTGATCATGACGTTTAATGCGGGAATTGTGCCGAATTACTTAAACGTCAAAGCCTTCGGCATGATCAACAGCTTGTGGGCAATGATCATTCCGGGCATGGTGAATGCCTTCTACCTGATCTTAATGAGAAATTTCTTCATGGATCTGCCTCAAGAAATCGAGGAGTCAGCCAGAATGGACGGCGCAGGGGAACTGATGGTGGTGGCGCGTGTGGTCATTCCGCTATCGCTGCCGGTCATCGCCACGGTAGGGCTGTTTTACGGCGTCGGGCACTGGAACGAATTTTTCAAAGGCGTTTTTTACATTACCGATGCAAGCAAATGGCCTTTGCAAGTGCTGCTGAAAACCATCGTATTTGATCAAAATTTCAACGATTTGACAAGCGCCGACACGACCAATGTGAACATCGAGCCGGCTAACGTACAGGCCGCTTCCATCATGTTTGCGACTGTTCCGATTGTGCTGGTATATCCGTTTTTGCAAAAGTATTTTGTCAAAGGAATCGTCATGGGCGCCGTAAAGGGGTAGACGCGATCAATGAGTTCGGTTATGGACATTTTATTGGTAGAAGACGAAACCGAAGTGCTGGAGGGAATTTGCCTGGCCCTCCGGCAGCTTGTTGCGGACACATGCCGTATTTATGCGGTCGGCAACGCCGAAGACGCGAGGGAGATTTTGCAAGCCATCCGACCCCGCGTTATCGTAACGGACATTGTGCTGCCGGGAATGTCGGGGCTGGAGCTGCTGGAGGAAGTGCGGACCATCCCCGGTTATTCTCCCAAAACGATTGTCATCAGCAGCTATAACGAGTTTGCTTACGCGCAGCAAAGCCTTCGGCTGGGGGCGCTTGATTACGTGCTGAAGCCGTTCGACAAGTCCGAGTTTATTCAGAAAATCGCCGGCGTGTTGGAGCTGATCGAAGGGGAAGACCGCAAGATCAGCGAGCTGCAGCACCAAATCGAGCATTCCCGGATGGGTACGAAGGTGCTGATGGACCAGTATATTTTAAGCTTCTGCACCAAAAAAACGCACCTTCAGGAGCATATTTATCATCGGCTGCAGTTATGGAACTTGACGTGGCTTACCACAACGCCGTACCGCCTGTTCGCTTTCGGGCTGCACGGCGATGCGCATGGGCGTGACAAGGAGGTCGAGCTGCAGCTGTTTGCCGTAAGCAACGTAGCTGCGGAAACGCTGCAGCGCTTCCCGCCTTCCTATTTGCTGAAAAATGTGCATAACCGCTGGATTGTCATTACCGCGTACCCTGATGCAGAACAAATCATGGAAGATATCCGGGATAATGTGCGGAAATTTCAAAGACAAGAGCTATTTTTCGGGGCAAGCGCAACGATGTTTTCGTTTCAATCGCTGTCGGATGCCTACGATCAGGCGATTCAGGCTTTGCGTTGGGCGTTTGCCAACCGAAGTCCTTTGTTGTTTTACAGCGACATATCCGAAGGACGCGGGGAAAACATGTCCGGCGACGCCGATGCCGACTGCGTATCCATGCTGATGAACGGCGACTCGGAAGGAATTGAGGCCGTTGTCGGGCGCAAGATCGACAATATGGTTCGCTTCACCCACGTGCAGCATCGCAAGCAGCTGGCGCAAAGCTGTCTGGACTGGATTATTGCCGTGCAGGCGCTGCTGAACGAGAAAACCGGTTTTCAGATGGATCAAATCCCGCTTTCGTTGTGGGAAAAGCTCGAGCAATGCGCCACGATGGAGGAAATCAAGCGAGAGCTGACCGGCTATTATGTCGCTTTATCGTCCAAAATCGCTTCCGATTTGCCGGTCATGAGCAACGCGATTATCGAGCAGGCGAAGGCGATCATTGCCGAGGAAAGCCATGGGGAGCTTTCCTTAAATCGGCTGGCCGAGCGGCTGGCGATTCACCCGGTGTGGCTGAGCCATTTATTCAAGAAGGAAACCGGGCAGAACTTCTCCGATTATATGATCGATTTGAAGATCGACAACGCCAAAAAGCTGCTGCGGGAGTCAAGTCTGAAAATATATGAAATCGCCGCCAAAATCGGATATCAGGATCTTCAGCATTTCGGGAAAATTTTTAAGAAGCGTACGGGCATGTCTCCCAAGGAGTTCCGTTACGGCAAATAAGGGGAGGGGCAAGGTGAAAGTTCATTTAAATCTGTACGCCAAGCTTGGCATATTGCTTGTTTCGATTGTCACTATCCCAACGATGCTGTTGGGATATTTGTCTTTTCACAAGTCGAATCAGCAAATCCAAACGGTAACCAACGCTTTTTTGCTTGATAATTTGCAGCACAACTCGGAGCGGGTCAACGCGTTGATGGAGCGGATCGTACAGCAATCCGAGAAGGTGATCGCTTCGAACAAAATCAAGGAAGCGCTGCTCAGTCCGCCGCCGCAATCGCTGCTTGAGGAATATGATTTTATAAGACAGATGAATCCGCTGATCGATGAGCTGCGAAGCGATTATGAGATGAGCATTTATCCGAGAGAGCCGCTTCTGTACCCCAACTATGCCAATCACGTAAACGGTCGGGAGCCGTGGTTTCTCAACGCGCTGGAGAGCGAAGGCAAAGGCGTCTGGTTTCTGCATTCCGTCAATGGCCAAACTCCGACCGATTTGCTCTATGTCAGGGCGATCAGAGATTTTCCCCATCTGCAGACGCTGGGGGTGATGACCTTAAGATTGCCCCGCTTTTTGCTTGCCAATCAGCTGATTATCCCCGAACGGGTGGGTCATTTAAGCTTTTACATGGTTGATGAAAGGGGGCAGATCATCGCTTCCAAAACAAATCCCCCCGATGCCCCGATGGTTGATCTCCCTCCGCCGGTTTCCGGACCGGAAAGCCCCGTCCAGGCCATCAAGATAGGGGAGACCGAATACTACACGGCGTCCGCCTCGCTTGGCAAAGGCGATTGGCGCCTGGTCGCGCTGATTCCCGTCGCTGAGTTAACCGGGCCGGTGGAAAATATTAAGCGTTTTACATGGCTGCTCGTTGCTTCAGGTATTGTGGTGATGAATGTGCTGCTGCTGATTATTGTGCGGAAAATTACGGTGCCCATCCGAACGCTTGTCCGGCATATGAAACGGATTCATTTGGGCGACCTTTCTTATTGCCGCGAACACGGCCAACGAACCGACGAGATCGGCCAGCTGATGCGCGGCTATAACTCCATGATTACCGGGATGAGCGAGCTGATTGCCAAAACCAAGCAGTTCGAGGAGGAAAAGCGGCGGCTTGAAATCCGGTCTTTGATCCATCAGATCAATCCGCATTTTTTGTACAACACGATGGACACGATCAAATGGAAGGCTGTTAAAGCGGATGTGCCCGATATCGCGGACATGGTTTCGTCGCTGTCCAACCTGCTTCGCTTCAGTATTAACAACGGCGACGAACTGACAACCGTAGAACGCGAGCTTGAGCATGTGAAAAACTATTTGAGCATCGAGCTGCAGCGCAATCATGACGCTTTTTCGGTGATGTTCCAAATCCAGCCCAACATCCTTCATCTGCCTTTTATGAAACTGACGCTGCAGCCGATTGTGGAAAACGCGATCAAACACGCCATGAAGAAATTAAAGGAGGGCACGGGTAAAATGATCGTCTCCATGTACCGGACGCAGGACGGCGGAGCTATCGTTTGCACGGTGGCCGACAACGGGCCGGGTATCGCAAGCGGTCTGCCGCAGCCGTTGCCCCATCATCAGCCCGAGCAAGCTGGGCAAGACGGAAGCGGCGAGCATGCCGGCGTCGGCCTGTTTAATGTGGACCGGCGGCTCAAGCTGAAATTCGGAGAAACTTACGGGATTTCGTTGACTAACCGGGCGGAGGGCGGCTGTATGGCAACGCTGCTGCACCCGGTGATCGCTCCTGCGCCGCCTTTAAACTGAACAAAGCACGGTAAAACATTAAACCAGCCCTGTTACTTTACGGTTCGGGAAGCGCTACCATGAGGGTGCAGATAAGGCAATCTGCGTCATAAAAAAAGGAGGTTATCGCTTTGAAGAAAAAGATTGCGACAGCGGTTGCAGGCACGCTGCTTAGCTCTGCGGCGCTGATCGGCTGCAGCGCCGGACAAGGAGGACAGGCGCCGGCTGCGAGTGGGGCTTCCAAGGAGCAAACAGCGACCGCCGTACAACCCCCGGCCAAAATTACCGTCATCAAGCCGCTTTATCCAGGACACATTTACCATCCCGATTCTGAGCTGGAGAAGCTGGTTGAGAAAGCGGCGAACGTCGAGGTGACTTACGATACGCCGCCCAGCGCCGACTACAAGACAAAGCTTAGCGTGAGGCTGGCGGGGGGAGACATCCCGGATATCATCAACACGTTTAGCCCCAATGATCCGGAGCACAACGCGCTGATCGATCAAGGCGTGTTTATGCCGCTGGACGATCTGCTCAAAAAGTTCCCCAAACTTAAAGATTCATTCAGCGACGAAACATGGAGTTACATGAAAAACCCGACCGACGGCAAAATTTACGGAATTCCGTGGATGAGGGACCGCGGCGGCTCGGGGGTCGTCATCCGCAGAGACTGGCTTGACAAGCTGGGCCTTCAGCCGCCCAAAACGTGGGACGAATTTGTCGAAGTGCTCAAGGCGTTTAAGGACAAAGACCCGGATGGCAACGGGCAAAACGATACAATTCCTTTGACCTTCAAGGACAATCAAGTATCAAACCTTTATGCCGCGCTGCCGCTGTTCGGAGTGAATCCAGGCTGGTCCCCCGCTCCAGGCGATCCGGGCAAGCTGCAGTACGGGCTGATTCAACCGGCGGCCAAGGATATGCTGAAGGCGTTCAGGGATCTTCGCCAGCAAGGGCTGCTTGATCCCGATCTGCTTGTCGGCAAGACGCTGGGCATCGATAAATTCAAGGCCGGCAAAGTTGGCGTATTGGTCACCAATGTCGGCGATTTCCGGCAATTTGCCGTAATGCCCGGCATGAAAGCGGAGATCCTGGACCCGCTTGAACGTCAAGGCAACATATGGAGTTTGACGCTTCCCGCTACGCCGATCAACCGGACGAATCAAATCTCGAGTAAATCGAAAAACCCCGAGGCGGCGCTGCGGTATTTGGAATATCAAATTACGGGCGGCTTTGATTACATCCAATACGGCGTGGAAGGCAAGACGTACAGCGTGCAAAACGGCGTGAAGATCCCTTTTGCCGACGATAAGAAGGACCCGCAATACAATACAAACGTTGGGCTTGAGCTGCTGCAGCCGGAGTGGCTGTTCAGCGACACGGAGAAATATACCAAATTCGTGTCCAAGGAAATTGCCGAATATATGATCAAAAAACTCGATACGTATGAAAAATACGTCATGTACGACTATTTGCGCCCCAATGTGACGATTCCGACCTTACAGGAAAAATCGAGCCAGCTCCGGCAGGTGCTGGAGGAGGGCTACACCAAAATGCTGCTCGATACCAAGGTGGACGTTGATAAGACGTTTGAAGAAATGGCGGGTAAATGGAAGTCCGGAGGGGGCGACAAAGTAACGGAGGAAGTGAACCGGCTGCAAAAGGACAAATCCGCGCCAAGCTACAAATACCGCAAGAAGTAGTTGGTATCATGACGGCATGCCAAGCGGGATTCGGGGATATCGCCAAACCTGCCGCGGCGTGCGAATTACGCGGAGCGGTTTACGGTGCGATATCCCGAAAAAAATCATCCAGCCGGGATGTAACCGGCGAATCGGGGCGTTCGTATGGAAACGATGTTGTTTTGGGACGACTGGCTGTTGTGCTCCAGCTTTAACGTGGTTAGGAAGACAGGGAAGCCTGTATGGATCAAGGAAGCTACGCTGGAGGATGGGCTGACGGAAGGAACATGGAACTTTCCATTGGTGTTCCAGGATGAAGACGACGGCTTATGGAAAGCGCTGTACGGCGGGGCGGTTGATTTCGATCCGGTACGCTTTCATAAAAACCGCTACCTGCGCAATCAAATCTTACTGTATGCCGAAAGCGCCGACGGCATCCATTGGGTGAAAAGGGATGTAAGCGCCGCGGTGTCGTTTTCCGGCAAACGTTACGCGTCCAACCAAGTATTCGGGCTGGCCGGACATTGCGATGGCGGCCCGGTATTTTACGACACACGCGAGACAGACCCAAACCGCAGGCTGAAATATTTATTTGCAAATGACCGCAAACAGAAAATGGCGGTTTCCCGCGATGGCATTCGCTGGAGCGTCGAAGAAACCGGCCTGCCCGAGATCAAGCTGGACTCGCCGATCACCTGTTTTTATAACGAGAATTACGACTGTTATACGTTATCGCGACGTGTCCATAATGGGGACCGCCGAATTGCATTGATTGAAACAACCGATTTTCACCGGTTTACGGAGCCCGCGGTTGTGCTTCATCCGGAGCCGTCCGATCCGGCGATGGTGCAGTTTTACGGGATGCCCGTTTACAAGTATGAGCGGATGTACGTCGGCTTGCTGTGGCATTTTCATACTTATCCCGGCGAAATCGAATATCATAAGGATTTCGGTCCGATCGACTGCTCGCTGGCGTACAGCTTTAACGGGAGAAACTTTTTCAAGGCGCTTCACGGGCCGTTTATTCCGCGCAATGAACGCGGCGAACACGGGGGAGGCTGTATTTACGTCAGCACGATGCTGGTCGATTCGGAGCACCGGATCCGGTTTTATTCGGGCGGCTCGAAGACGGAGCATTTTCAGAACCAGCACATGGCCGACGCTGGTTTGATGCTGCATACGCTGCGGCTCGACGGTTTCTTTTATCTGGAAAGCCACGCCATGAAGGGCAGCATCATGACACGCTGCGTCCGGTTCTCGGGGGATACGCTGAAGCTCAACGTGCGCGCTCCTTTTGGAACCGTACGCGTGCAGTTATCGGATGCGCAAGGCGCTCCCAAGGAAGGTTTCTCGTTTGCGGACAGCGTCCCTTTTACGGGCGACGCGCTGTTCCACGAGCCAAGATGGAGCTCCGGCCGCAGACCCGGGGAGCTAGGCGGGGAATATATGCATATTGAAGTGGAACTTATAAGCGCGGAGATTTACGCCATACGCGGCGATTTTGAAATCGGCATCGGCGTCAAATGATGCCCGACAAGGAGATGGGGGAGCGGTATGAATAACGAGCCGTCCATATTATCCCGTGAAGAAGAATGGAAGCGTAGCCGCCCGGACGTGGCCGTCTACATTCCTCAGGAAGATGAATACACCGGCGACAACGAGCATTTTCTCGTATTTCAAAGTCCGGGCGGGGATTGGCTCGCATTGTGGACGCAAAGCTCAGTTGAAGGGCACGGGGACAACCATCTGGTCGTTGCGCGGAGCAAAGATCAATTGCAGTGGAGCGAGCCCGCCTATGTGGCCGGTTCCAGGCGCGGCGAGCGGGGAAATCAAGCAAGCTGGGGATTTCCGGTTGTTTCCCGGCAAGGCCGGATTTACGTATTTTATACGAAGGACATTGGCGTGTATGATGTCGATTCTCAGACGACCGGCACGATGGGCTGCGTATATTCCGACGATGACGGCGCGACGTGGACGCCAGGGAAAGATATTCCAATGGCGCGCAATCGGTACGATCATCCCGATCCGCGCGTGCCGCGCAGCTGGATCGCCTGGCAAAAGCCGATCCGCGACAGCCGCGGGCGCTGGATAACCGGATATACCCAGTGGAGCAGCCGCGCCGTGTATCCCGGACCGCCGGAGGGCTGGTACAGTAAAGATTCCCGCGCGCTCTTCATGCGGTTCGACAACATCGACGAAGGGCCCGACCCGGATGAGCTGCGCGTCACTTGGCTGCCGGAGGACGGAATCGGATTGGAGGTCGGCTACCCGCAAAGGCCCGAATTGTCCGTCGCCCAAGAACCCAGCTTGACGTTGCTTCCGGATGGGCGGTTGTTTTGCGTGATGCGCACCTATACCGGGTACATCTGGTACTCCGTATCGACCGACGACGGAACGACATGGCGGCATCCGGAACCGCTCCGCGACCGGGACGGCGGAGACAAGCTGCTCCAGCCTATCGCCTCGTGCCCGGTGTACAGGTTGGCGGACGGACGTTATGTGCTGGTGTACCATAACAATGACGGACATATCGGGCCGTATGCGCCGAAGGACGCGCTGTTTAACCGCCGGCCTGCATTTTTGGCCGCGGGGCGTTATGTGGAAGGCGCGCATCAGCCTGTCTGGTTCGGCAAGCCGCGCATGTTTCTCGACACCGACGGGCTGGCGATTGGCCCGAAAGGGACAAATGAAATCGCGACATACCCGAGCTTGACCGAGTTTCAGGGCCGCATGACGCTGTGGTACCCGGACCGCAAATTTTTTCTGCTGGGCAAGCACATTACCGAGCAATGGCTTGAAGATTAGTTTTTATTTCAAGTCCGCCCTGTAAGCGGCAATAAATGGTGCCGGCAAAACGCAATGAGGGTGTCCCAAAAGCCGTAAAAATGGCTGAGGGGATACCCTCTTTTCATTTCGTGCAACAAAAAGGCTTTCGACACGAGCCCATGCATCTTCGGGTTGACTGAAAAGGAAAATTATTGTATTCTTATTTCGACATTCCAGTAGGTCAAAACAAGGAGGGACTTTCGATCATGTCTCCCCGAACGAAGGAGCAGAACGAAGAGATTCGTGCGATCCGGATCCAGCAAATGCTGCGGGCGGCTGCGCAGGTGTATATCGATAAAGGCATAACGATGGAGATGCGCGATGTCGCGGCCCAAGCCGCACTCGGTTACGGAACGGTTTATCATTATTACAAAAATAAATACGAATTGTTTGACGATTTGCTGTGGTGCGCTCTCGAACAGGCGAAATCGGTCACGGAAACCGCCTTGGGCGGCGGAGGACCCTGGCCTGAACGGCTGCGGAATTATATCGTGCTCATGCTGCGCCAGTGGTCGGAGGATCTAGCGGTGTTCATCCTGTACAAAATGTCGGCGGAAAATTTTCACCAGCTGCCCGGCGGCCGCTATAGGGAGCTGTCCGAGCGGTTCCACGAAGAGCTGATCTTGCCGCTGGCGGAGGTATTGCGGGAATGCGCCGGCGAGCGAAGCCCGGAAAAGGCGGCCAACATGCTGATTGGCTCGCTGGTCGGCTATGCCGGATTGCATATTCATCATCAGCATGAAGAGATGGATGGCGATGAGGCTGCGGAAACTTTGCTTGCGGGAATTTTGCCGGGAGGGAGCCGATAATATGGTGACTTTGAAATCGGCGGCGGAAATCGAAGAGATGAAAATAGCCGGGCAATTCGTCGCGGCATGCCACAAAAGAGTGGCAGAAATGATTTGTCCGGGCATGACGACGCAGGAGATTAACGACGAAGTAGAGCGGCTCATCGCGAAAGCCGGGGGGAGGGCTCCCACTTTGGGCTACAATGGCTACCGGTATGCAACGTGCGCTTCCGTGAACGATGTGATCGCGCACGGGTTCCCGAACAACAAGCCGCTGCGGCAGGGAGACATCGTCACCATCGATATCGTTGCGGAGTTGAACGGTTGGGTCGGCGATTCCGCATGGAGCTATGCGGTCGGCTCCGTCTCGGAGGAAGCCGAGAAGTTGATGCGGGTCGCGAAAGAGTGCATGTACGTCGGTATCGAACGGGCAACCGTCGGCAGCCGGATCGGCGATGTTGTCCATGCGCTTCAACAACATGCGGAGCAAAACGGTTTTGGCGTCGTGCGCGATTTGCTTGCCCATGGAGTGGGTAGAAGCATGCATGAGGAGCCTAGTTTTCCGCACTTCGGGTCGCCGGGTAAAGGATTCCGCCTTAAGGAAGGCATGGTTTTTACCATTGAGCCGATGTTGAACGCGGGAACGTATCGCATGACGATCGATGACGACGGCTGGACCGCGCGAACCGCTGACGGGAAGTTATCCGCTCAGTATGAACATACAATTGCCATTACGAAAGCGGGGCCTGTCATTTTGACTGCACAGGAATAGCTTCGCATCGTTTCCACGCAATTTTTATATAGAAAAGGCCGGCGATGTTAGCCGGCTTTTTACTGAACAAACGCCTACCCCTTGTTAACTCCTAGGTGCCCATAACATGACGGATACACCTACTATGCAAATGGCGGCACCTATCCAATCGTACATATCGGGTGTTTTTTTATCGATAAGCCAGCCCCACAGCACCGCGAGGATTACAAATACACCGCCATATGCGGCGTATACGCGCCCGAACGCTGGGAAGCTTTGGAGCGTCGGAATGATGCCGTACAAAATCAGGATGATGCTGCCGACAATCCCATACCAAAGAGGCTTCGATTCCCGCAGCCAAAGCCACACCAAATATCCCCCGCCAATTTCAGCAAGACCCGCTAGCACAAAAATAATAATAGCCAGCAGCATAAAAACTCTCTCCTAATACGAAACGTTATTTTCTATCTTCTCCAGGCATTCCGACCACGTCATGCATTTGCAGCTTAATCCGCTATCTAGTATCTGTATCATCGAATTCAACTGCTTCTTTCGTTCCTCAAGTTGGGACCGCTTCTGTTTGGCCATCTGTTCCCAACGTTCCGAAAGCGAGCCACCCGTTTCAAAGCCTTCCAGCAAAACAATGATCATGAAAAGTATACTTAACTTGGAAGGTGATGTAAATGAAAAACGCGCTGGCCGGTCTTGGGTTATTAGGAGCATGTGCCTTATGCTGCGCCTTTGGGGAGAGCTAGAAATGAGAAGACTTGGCATCACAGAGCTTGAAAACGGGTACCAATATGCTTTCCCGGGAGACACGGAAACACTGCGGCTTATCAATGAATGGGTAAGCATGGAGCGGACATGCCCTCCTTTCCTAACGTTTACGGTCATTGCAGGCAATGTAGATGAGCCGCTTCTACTGAAGCTGACAGGACATGAAGAAGCAAAAGCTTTCTTGCGATCCGACATTCAATCAAATATAAACATCATCATCGGATAATCACAGGAAAAACAATGAAACCAACCGCATACAAAAGAAAAAGCCAACCGCATCACGAGCAGGTTGGCTTTTTGGAAATAAAAAAACGTTTTACAGCGAAAATAAACAAATGCTGCTTGACCAGAAATGTGCTTGTTACCCTTTAAAAGGGCTTCCAACCTCGGATGCCACCATTACAAGCGTTAAGGTGAACCGTACCATAAGTGACGCAAATTTTATGGTAAACAGGGGAGCCCAAGACGAGGTGCCGCTCTTAAGAGTTCCGTCTATACATTATAAGTAGAAATTGCCGTTAAGAGAATGCAGTGTCCATCTCATATCTGGTGTATAATGCAAGAAGTGAAACTTCCGCATCGATGGCAGCATGACAAAGGAGATTTTATGACATTTGAACAATTGAAATTGATTCCCCCCATTCTTAAAGCGCTGGCCAAGGAAAATTATAGACAGCCCACTCCTATACAGGAGCAGGCAATTCCGCCAGTGCTGGCGGGCCGAGATTTGTTCGGCTGCGCTCAGACGGGGACCGGCAAGACCGCGGCGTTCTTGCTACCCATTTCCAACTGCTGAGCGAGCAGCAGGCACGACCGAGCGGCAAACGTGTCATTCGTTCGCTGATCCTGACGCCTACGCGTGAGCTGGCGATTCAGATATCCGACAACTTTAAATCTTACGCACGTTTTTCGAATCTGCGAAGTGCCGTGATTGTAGGCGGCGTCTCGCAAAAAGCTCAGGAGCTGGAACTCGAGCAAGGCATGGACATTCTGATAGCG
>NZ_SIRE01000051.1 GCF_004307995.1 Paenibacillus thalictri
CGTAATCGCCGCCTTCGTCAGGCCCCTCACCAGCCGGTCCGCGCCATGTTTCGTACGGGTGAACACAAGCGCGCTCTCGATCGACTTGTCTTGCAGCAGATCGATCAACAGCGGCAGCTTGTTCGGCTTGTCCACAAAGTAGAGTGCCTGCTGTATCCGCTCCGCCGTCGAGGAAACGGGCGTAATTTCGATTTTCATTGGATTCTTCAGCAGCGAGTTTACCAGAGATGTGATCTCGGGCGGCATCGTCGCCGAAAAAAACAGCGTCTGTCGTTTGGCAGGCAGCTTGGCGATAATCCTTCTCATGTCGTGAATGAAGCCCATATCCAACATGCGGTCTGCTTCGTCCAGCACGAGAATCTGCACGTGACGCAGATCGGCGAATCCTTGGTTCATCAGGTCGATGAGTCGGCCCGGCGTTGCTATCAGAATGTCCATGCCTTGCTCGAGTTCCAGCTCCTGAGCTTTTTGCGAGACGCCGCCTACAATCACGGCACTTCGCAGATTCGAAAAACGTGCGTAAGATTTAAAGTTGTCGGATATCTGAATCGCCAGCTCACGCGTAGGCGTCAGGATCAGCGAACGAATGACACGTTTGCCGCTCGGTCGTGCCTGCTGCTCGCTCAGCAGTTGGATAATGGGTAGCAAGAACGCCGCGGTCTTGCCGGTCCCCGTCTGAGCGCAGCCGAACAAATCTCGGCCCGCCAGCACTGGCGGAATTGCCTGCTCCTGTATAGGAGTGGGCTGTCTATAATTTTCCTTGGCCAGCGCTTTAAGAATGGGGGGAATCAATTTCAATTGTTCAAATGTCATAAAATCTCCTTTGTCATGCTGCCGTCGATGCGGAAGTTTCACTTCTTGCATTATACACCTTTTATGACGAAGTACATCGCTCCAAGCATCGCAATGCATCGGTTAAACATTTCCGGGTTTACTCCCGTTCAGGCCCTTCCCCATTCGTGCGATGGCTATTAATTAACTGTAATACCCACTCTTCGTCAAAACGGAGCTTTTCCATCCGATGCCGGAAAAAGATCAGAATATACCGCTGTTCCCCGCCGGGTATCCGCTCATCCTTGTCCACATACGCAATCCGTTCTTCCTCGTGGCGGATTTCATAACGCAGATAATCCTTGTACTGGTGCAAAATTAAAAACTGCAGTTCCCTACTGATCAGATCAAAATTTTTCAGTTTAATATAAAAGTGCAGCTCGTAATCCGGCGAGTAGGGGATCGGCTCTTCCATCAATCGAAAAAAGCGCATTCTGCCTTCTTCGGTAATGCTATACATTATTTTCTTTTTCCCTCTTCCCTGCCGGGCGCCCTCCGATTGTTCATCGGGGACCTGCTCGATCAGCCCGTCTGCAAGCAGACCGTGAATGAGCGGATAAAGCACCCCCCAACTGATTTTTCGCGTAGGTCCAATAGCCCCGTTCAAGATCTGATGTAACAAATAGCCATGCATCGAGTTATTCATCAATTCGCCGAGGATGAACAATTCGTTCAAGCGAGTGGCCTCCCTTACTGTGTTTGACTGCTTTTTATTATATCGAAAAGATATAATATGTAAACAACAGTATAACATACGGTACCCGAAAAAAGAAAAAGCCGCGATCGTCGCGACTTTTTCCGGGAAGCATCGGTTTGCGGCCAATTTCGGTTTCTTTCTTTCGTGCACCCTTCACGCCGACTGCTGCTGCGCCATCAGCTCGCGATGTTTCGGCAGGAGCTGCACGGCGAGCAGGTTCGCAATCGCAATGGCGCACATGAGCAGAAAAACGGAATGCATTCCGGCAGCCAGCTCCGCTTTGGATCCGAGTGTTGTCACATGCTGGTTGTAAATCGTGCCGAATGCCGCGATGCCGATCGTTTGGCCCATTGAGCGCAATAACATGCTGGAAGCGTTGGCGACGCCGCGTTTTTCCCAGCCGACGGCGGATTGCACGACAACGGTGGACGGCGTCGCGACAAAACCCATCCCGAGCCCGATGACGACGAGAATACCAATCCAGTAAACGTAAGGAGAGTTCATCTGAAGCACGGCAAGCCAAATGGAGCCGGCGACCACCAGACCGGAACCCAACACGATCGACGCCTTCACCCCCATCCGGTACATGAGCCTGCCGACCATGTTGGCAGCCAGCGGCCACGCCAGTGACATCGGCATGACGATCAGGCCCGAGCTTGTTGCGGAATGGCCAAGCACGGACTGAATCCAGATTGGCGCGTAAATCGTCAAACCCGTCGTGATGCCAAACGTCAGAAAACCGCTGACATTCGTCACATTCAACACGCGGATGCGGAAAATCGATAACGGCATCATCGGTTCCTCCGCCCGTTTTTCGATCCAGAGGAACAACAGCAAAAACACGGCCGATACCGCAAACAGCGCTACAATCAACGGGGAATCCCACGGATGGTCGGACCCGCCGCTCAGCAGCGCATACAGGAGCGCGGAAAAGCAAACGGTAAAGGTGAGTGCGCCGAGGTAATCGATTTTTTTCGCCCGGCGCTCGATCGGTTGGTGTAAAAATACGGTGACCAGCAGCAAGGCGGCGGCGCCGATCGGCACGTTGATGTAGAAAATCCAGCGCCACGATACCTGATCGACGAAATAACCGCCGATAAGCGGGCCAAGCAAACCTGCCACAGACCAAACGGACGAGAAGACGCCCATCATTTTGCCGCGCTGCTTGCCCGAGAACAAATCGCCAATAATTGTAAAGCACACGGGCGCCAGAGCCCCGGCCCCAATTCCTTGCAAGGCCCGGAACCAAATGAGTTCCGCCATCGACTGTGCGGCCCCGCACAAAATGGAACCAAGTACAAACAAACCGATGCCGGCCGCAAACACGGTTTTGCGCCCGAACAAATCGGCCAGTTTGCCGAAAATAGGCACCGCTACACAAGTGGTCAGCGTGTAAACTGCAAACACCCAACTGAACAGGCTCTCACCATACAAATCTGCGACAATATGCGGCGTGGCGGTGGCGACGATAGTCACGTCCAACGCGCCGATGAACATCGCCGCCAGCAGTCCGATTACAACCATGTTGACGTTAGTTTTCTGTGTCATGGGAAGACGCTTCTTTTCATTGTCACGTTTTCTCTCCTTGATTAACGATTATAAACCAAGTATAAGGTATTGCCTTCAGGATCACTGAAGTGTATAACCTGGGCTGCATTGCCTTCTACACCATTATGGAATTCAACACCCCGGGATTTCAGTGTCTCCATGGCTGAATCCAATTCCTCCACCTCAAATCCAATAGACATGCTGCCCGATGTTTCCGGTTGAAGGCCATGTTCTCCGGCAAGATGCAGGAGGCCAATCGTCAATCCCGGTGCTTCGACCTGCGCAAAATGCCCGTCCATTTCGTGTTGAAGTTTTAATCCAAGGGTTTCGACATAAAATTTTACTGCCTTTTTTAAATCCGCTACCATGACAGTCACATTGCCGCTCTTAAACATCGTTTATTGCCTCCTTTAATGTTTGATCGTTTTTATTATATCAAAAAGATATAATATGTAAATATATTTATTGGATATAAAAATTCTTTTTTAACCGTCCGCACAGGGCGACCGCACCGAGATAATCTTCCACCTGCGCGGATTGGCCGGCACTCCGGTGATAAGTATTTTTTACGACGACTGGTTTACTTGTACACGATTGAGTGATTTTACGGCTTGTTCCCCCTTGTCTAGTGAGGGTGATGGGATTAGGAAATATTCCCTTTCTTTGAAACTTCCGGTTGAAATGCTGCGTCTTATTATTATGAACAAATAATTCAAGGCGGAGGTTCGAAATGAAAAGAAAATACGGCCCCATTTTTATGTTTACTCTGCTGCTGATCCTGTCGTCAGGGTTTCTGGCGTCTAGTGCAAATGCAGACCAAGCTGTCGCGTCGATAAGCAGTTTCACCCAAGCCGAAGATTATGCCAAAAAGCTGATCGCTGCAGATTATCCTTTTGCCAAAGATCAAATTGTGCTTGATTTGCATCAGGAGTTTGTCTTAAATCAGAAAACTCATTATTCGTTATATTTCAAACGTATGATTGGGAATGTCCCTTATCCGAATAATAAAATCTTCTATGCTTTCGACGAAACGGGTAAAAGGCTCGGACACTACATCTATTGGGACAAGCAGGTTCAGTTTGAAAAGCAAGAGCCGGTATTAAACAAGGAAGACGTTAAAGCGCAATTCCTTGAACATATGCAGCCGCTTCTTTCCTACTGGTTTAATGGAGCTTCTTCTCATTCGAGACTAACGGAATCGAGCATTTATAGCTACGATTTTGATCCGGAAGCTTTGGACTTTACGTTGACGGGAGAGCCTTATAATTTAAAGCAGAAGCTCGATTCTATCGAAGATGAGAACTCGCTTGCCGGAGAAACCGCGAATATTCCCATAAAGCCGATCGAGACGGAAAAGGAGGCATTAAAACACGCTTCATTGGTGGCTGGAATAAGCAATGGTCCTTCACCGGAAGTCCGCATGGACTATAATACTGTTTTTAATGATCGGTTAATCGGTCCTTTTTGGCAGGTTATCTGGGTAAAGTCGGATTCCTGCTACGCGAGAACGGTTTTTCAACAAAATTCTGGTCAATTGGTTGATTATTGGAATGCCTGCATGAATCAAAGCGGCAAATCGCTTACCACAGATCTGGCCAAACAGAAAGCGATTCAACTCGTCAAACAATACTTGCCTGAAAGCACGTATAAAGATTTGGCGGTTGAAGATGTTTCCTTATTGCAGAAAGAGCCGGAAGGATACAGCTACTACAGTGTAAAATTTGTACGGCATATTTCGGGCGTATGGAACCCGAACTTGCTTTATGTCGATATAGATGAGAAGACAGGATCATTTATCGGATTTAGCAACCAGCTGAACGATTACAATTATGAATCGCTTCCCGTAGTCGACAATGCGAAATTAAACAAGATGCTGCTCGACAAATACGACTTGGAGCTGCGCTATGAAGCCGTCAACGATATGAAAGATAGTATGGTGGCATCTCAAGGGGGTGGTTGGAAAGCGATTAGTGAAGAGCCGGTTGAGATCAGTCTTGTCTATCATCTGATTCCCAAAGCGGAATACAGCAACTATTTTCTCGATGCCAAAGAAGCGGTGTGGAGAGATCGCAATACAGCCAAAATGACGACAAAAGAACAAATTGAAATGCCGGAAAAGCGATAGATTTGTTATGTTATGTCCGATACGCAGCGTTTTTAAAAACTTCCCCAAAGCCAACCTGCTCAGTGATGTGGTTGGCTTTTCTTTAGTATAATGAAAAAACCAGATTCACAAAGGAATCCGGTTTTCGACATCAGAATTATCGTTTTTCGTTTAGATTAGTCGGCTTTTAATTTTGCGATCCAAGTCGTGTCATCGTCTAGATAAACAAGCACATGCTGAGAGTCGATCCAATGATTTGTTCCTAGCGGATATATACTGGCAGTGCCTTCCGGTTTTCCGTATAAACTCATAGTTGATGAGGCGGAGTCAATAACAAGCAGTATGTTATTGTCCCTGTAGCCTTTTGTTTTATCTGTGACTTCTATGCCATTACCGTAAAACGCATACTTAGCGCTGTCAGGGGACCATTCACCCGCTAAATTGAAAAAGTAACCTTGTGGAAAGCCATCTACGATCGTTTCCTTGCCACTTTTAACATCCAAAAGCCATAAATCTTTTTGGACGGAAGCTTCCGCTACCTTTCGAAAAAGAACCTTCGTACCGTCGGGAGATATAGCGATTGACATGCCGTTTATCGGAAACTCTTTAATTTCTCCGCTTGTAGCGTTCACAATAATGAGCGAATTTTTATCGTTTTGAGCGGCTGCCAAATCCTTCGCAGTTCCTACAATAGTCAGGTTTCCGTACTTTTGAGAATCAATGAGTAGTTTTTCATTACTGCCGTCCTTGTTTACAAGAAAAACACTATTCCCTCTATTTTTCGAGAGAATTCCATTTCTATTAGAAACAAAGGCAATTTTTATCCCGTCAACCATCGGATGCGGGTCCGAACTCCAGTTTAATCTATATTTGCTTTCGCCAGAATTAGCTGCGTCTGCCTTGACCTTCAGGTCTAATTCATCATAGCCTTTGGTACTTAAAATGGATTTTACTGAACCGTCGTTCGAGATGAGCCATAAGTTTTTCTGATCCTCATCGCCTCTAACCAGGTCCCCGCTAGCCATTTTTATCGATTTTCCATCTGCTGAAAACAGTTGATCCTTTACCGTGAAACCTGTGCCAAAAGCTAATGGTTTCATGGTTATTTCGAACGAGTCGGGACTTGAAAATTGTTCGTCGGAAGCTCGTATAAAGTAAGCGGTCGTAGTACCTGAAGTAAAATCTTTTCCGGGGAATCCTTTATAGGTGATCGGCTCCGGATATAGAATAACTCCATCTTTAATATGAAAAGTATCAAGCTGACCCTTTCCGATTTTCTTCCAGGCCCAAGAATCTGAAGGCTTACTGGGGGTTGTTGGTACCGAAGTCGATTCAGCATTGGGAACTGGCGAAGGTGCAGCAGTAGTTCCATTACCCAAATCGCATCCTGTTAGAGTAATAAATAACAAGCCGCAGACAAGTAAAAAATTCAAAATTTTCATATGCCGTCCCTCTTTAATCTGAATATGAAGTTTTGAGTATGCTGACGATCTATCCGCAACTGTGTTAGGCAATTTCGAAAGTGGAGGTGATCCGTTTGCGGCCATCGAATCCATCTTGCCATGGCAGGTATTTACCGAGAGCGTCACAGAAGCAGAAAGATTGGCTCAGCCCGCAGACTTCGACTATCTTCCGCTGATCGGCGACGGTTTCAGCCAGCTTCGCCGCTACACTCCAACACTTTTGGAATAACTAAAGCTCAAAGCTGCGCCAGCCGCACGTGACATTCTGGAAGGGGTGGAAATGCTAAAACTGGGATGGGAACACATCAACCTGTTATTTCCGTTTCGTGAGGTGACCCCTAATAACCCAAGACAGGCGAGCGCCGTTTTCATTTACATCACCTCCCAAGTTAAGTATACTTTTCATGATAAATTAAGGTGTTATTATGGCTGGAATGACTATTGGTCAGCTGGCGGCAAAAGCTGAATTAAACGCATCAACGCTGCGTTATTATGAATCTGTTAGATAGCGGATTAAGCTGCAAATGCATAAAGTGGTCGGAATGCCTGGAGAAGATAGAACATAACGGTTCGTGTTAGGAGACAATTTTTTATGTTAATGGCTATTTTTATTTTTGTGCTTGCGGGGCTTGCTGAAATTGGCGGAGGATATTTGGTATGGCTTTGGCTGCGGGAATCGAAGCCCCTTTGGTACGGGATTGTTGGCAGCATCATTCTGATTTTGTACGGCATCATTCCGACGCTCCAAAGTTTCCCGGCGTTCGGGCGCGTATACGCCGCATATGGCGGCGTATTTGTCATTCTCGCGGTGCTGTGGGGCTGGCTTATCGATAAAAAAACACCCGATATGTACGATTGGATAGGTGCCGCCATTTGCATAGCGGGTGTATCCGTGATGTTATGGGCACCTAGGAGTTAATCAGCGGAGCTATTGCTGCGCAGTCAAAATGACAGGTCCCGCTTTCGTAATGGCAATTGTATGTTCATACTGAGCGGATAACTTCCCGTCAGCAGTTCGTGTGGTCCAACCGTCGTCATCGATCGTCATGCGATACGTTCCCGCGTTCAACATCGGCTCAATGGTAAAAACCATGCCTTCCTTAAGGCGGAATCCTTTACCCGGTGACCCGAAGTGCGGAAAATTAGGCTCCTCATGCATGTTTCTGCCCACTCCATGGGCAAGCAAATCGCGCACGACGCCAAAACCGTTTCGCTCCGCATGTTGTTGAATCGCATGGACGACATCGCCGATCCGGCTGCCGACGGTTGACCGTTCGATACCGATATACATGCACTCTTTCGCGACCCGCATCAACTTCTCGGCTTCCTCCGAGACGGTGCCGACCGCATAACTCCATGCGGAATCGCCGACCCAACCGTTCAGCTCCGCAACGATATCGACGGTGACGATGTCTCCCTGCCGCAGCGGTTTGCTGTTCGGGAAGCCATGCGCGATCACATCGTTCACGGAAGTGCACGTTGCATACCGGTAGCCATTGTAGCCCAAAGTGGGCGCCCTTCCCCCGGCTTTCGCGATGAGCCGCTCTACTTCGTCGTTAATTTCCTGCGTCGTAATGCCCGGACCCATCATTTCGGCCACTCTTTTGTGGCATGCCGCCACGAATTGCCCGGCTATTTTCATCTCTTCGATTTCCGCCGCCGATTTCAAAGTCACCATATTATCGGCCCCCTCCCGGCAAAATTCCCGTAAGCAAAGTTTCGGCAGCCTCGTCGCCATCCATCTCTTCATGCTGATGATGAATATGCAATCCGGCATAACCGACCAGCGAGCCAATCAGCATGTTGACCGCCTTTTCCGGGCTTCGCGCGCCGACGCATTCCCGCAAAACCTCCGCCAGCGGCAAGATCAGCTCTTCGTGGAACCGTTTGGACAGTTCCCTATAGCGGCCGCCGGGCAGCTGGTGAAAATTTTCCGCTGACATTTTGTACAAGATGAACACCGATAGATCCTCCGACCACTGGCGAAGCATAAACACGATATAAATTCCGCAGCCGCTCAGTCCAGGGTCCTTCGCCGCCCAAGGCAGTTTCCGTGATCGATTTCGCTTGTTCGAAAGCGCACCACAGCAAATCGTCAAACAACTCGTATTTATTTTTGTAATAATGATAAACCGTTCCGTAACCAAGTGCGGCTTGGGCCGCGACATCGCGCATCTCCATGGTTATGCCTTTATCGATATACACCTGCCCAGCTGCCCGCAGCATTTGCTGGATCCGGACCGCACGTATCTCTTCGTTCTGCTCTTTCGTTCGGGGAGACATGATCGGAAAGCCCTCCTTTTTTTGACCTACTGCAATGTCGAAATAAGAGTACAATAATTTTCCTTTTCAGTCAACCCGCAAATGCTTGGTTCGTGTCCCGCTTCAAAAAGGCCCCGTAATCCTGCTCTCATAATCATCAAGCCCTGATGCCATCAGCCACTTTCCATTTACATATTCAATTGTAATAATCAGCGTACCTTCCGGGTCGTCATAGGATGTAGCGTCGAACGTGATTTCTACAACCTGATTTTTCTGACTTTTTATCTTGGCAGTTTCAATTTGAAATTTTCTTGCCCATCCGTGTCCTCCATTATTTGTGTTTACATAAAGCCGTCCTTCATAATCTTTATAAAGAGGAAGACCAGCATCTTTCACTTCCAAATAATGAGCTAAAAATAGCTTTTGAGCGATATCTTTTGTAAATACTCCTTCTACTACATTTTTCAAGTCTGCTATGGATCTAACGCTACTCGTATCAATATCCGTTTTCCAAGCCTCATCTATTACTAGGCAATACTCGTTTTCACCCGGAATCGTTTTTGTCTCATCGACTTTAAACCATCCAGATCCGTTAAACATGCCATAGACGTCTGCTGCCTTCGGTATAAGCTGGCTGAGAATATCTTTTACTTCATTGTCAGTGAGATTTACATTTGCATGAAAACTAGTTTTAATCGTGTTTACGAACTTCGACATGGATTGATATTCTGCCGTTAACTCTTCGTTGTGCGGATCATATTGTACATCACCCGGAGTGCTTATTGTGAACACTTTGTTTCCAAGTTCTCCAATTTTCGATATATGACCGACCTCCATAGCCGTTTGACCATCTCGACTCCAATCCTCTTTAGTCTGTATGCCGATCGAAAAAACAACTCCCCCGTACTCTTTGTTTGCTATGTCGATAAAAGAAATATTTACGAATTTCGAAGTTTCATCTATCGCTTCCGCCACATCATATTTCCCTTGCCAGCTCTTAGGAAGATTGAGGGTGAAGTTGTTTTTTTCGTTTTCATAAACGATGACTGGAGCCGCGCTAATGATATGGCCATTTACATTCCCAACATGGAGGTTAACCGTTGAATACGTTCTAAAATCCCCTAGACCTTCTGAGACGAAGGTTTTCGCGTCTACCCCAAAATCATCTCCATGAATCGCAACCTCGCCGATTTGTTCACTGTTATCATTGTAGAATACAAGGGTTGCTTCAACGGCATTTGTTATACTCCCTACACCTTCGATTTGCAATTGACCGGTAACCTTGGTGTTGCTGCCGTCTTTTGTTAAGATTAAATTGCCAACATGTAGCCCTTTGTAATTCGGATCCGATAAGCTAAGCTTTCGATTTTCAACAAAAATCTTTTGCTGCTCCTGATCATAGTCGATCGTTGCACCCAACTGCTCGGCTACGAAACGAATCGGCACGTACGCGTGACCGTCAACATTAAGCACTTTATAGTCATCATTTAAGGAAATCGTATTTCCATTTATTTCGAAATGGGCAGGGAACAATAACGCCTGGATAGCATCTGACGCGAAGGCAACAGATGAACCTGCGATGACTAAACCACAACCTAAGCCCAACACAAATTTTTTCATTAACGCACCTCCCACTATAAAGTAATGTTTTCTCCTGTTTTCTCGCTCATTCTCAGTATTTCAACTTTGACAACTTAAGAGGCGGTGGTGGAGAATGTCGTCTTCACCACGATTTCCTGTAAGAGCGTAGGCGGGAACAGAGCTTGGGATCGTTTGAATTCCAAAACTGTGGATAATTGGTATGATCGCACAATGGATCTCCACATTCACCCTTGGGGTTTACCCTCCCATGTCACGCTGGGTCTATGCCCTTACATTCCTTCGTTCTACCTCTCAAGGGGTGGATGCCGATTCTCGCTCCTTTACAGGGTCGTTGCCCTTACGGTGTGTAGTACGTCGGCTTCTCCGGTGCTTCCGTTGTCTCATCGCTCACTTGTGAATCATCGAGATTGCAGGCGGTTGCTTCTTGATCTTAAGCAGCCAATTGTTGCATCTGGGCTTGCCGAACGGTTCCAATCACATCTATGGCGTTATACACGCGTTGCTTTGTCCCCAGCGTATACAGGACTCGAATGAGCTTTCCACATAACGCGATGAGCGACTGTTTCTTCTTTAGCGGGTTCTGACCTCTCGTCGTGAAATAGCGGTGTAGTGCCTGAAACTCTGCGTTCTTCGCTACCATTGGCATGATCGCTCGGAACAGCAATGCCCGCAGGCGGGATCGCCCTCGCTTGGTTATACCTGTCTGGCCTTTACGTATTCCGGAGCTGTTCTCCATGAGATTCAGCCCGGCCAGACGAATGATTTGTTGACCATGATCGTAGGTATTCAGATCGCCCACTTCCGCTAGAAATCCGGCGACCGTGAGGATACCGATTCCGGGTATGGTCAGCATTTCTGTCGTTCCCGGGATCCCCTCTAAAATCTCTTCCACCTGAGCCATAATGGCTTCAAGCTGCTCGTTAAACAGGTCGAACTGCGCTAGAAGGGTCCTCAGTTCCAATCGAGCCGCTACGATTCCTTCCCTCAACCCAATGGAGGCTGTAGCGGCGGCATATAGCGCCTCTGCCCGCTTGATTCCCACGCCACGTTTGACCTCTGTCTTCCCATCTCTGGCCCCTTTGAGGGCGATGTCGGCAGGTAACGGAAAGGTGCGAAGCGTCAGAAGCGATGCTTTGCCACTCCAGTCCTTAAATACGCTAGTGTACTCTGGGAAGAAGCGGTCGAACCAATTGCCAACCCGGCTTTCACTTGGGTCAAACTGTCCGACACCTTTTCGCGCAGGTTCATCAGGATCCGCAGTTCTGCGAATTCCTTCGTCGGCAGCTTCGGTTCCGAATAATTCCCGTCCCGGATCAATTTTGCAATAACTTTGGCATCCTTGTAGTCGCTCTTCGTCGGTGAATTGTCCTCAATCTCTTTCGTTTTGTTGACATGATGTGGATTCACAATAACGACCTGAACGCCTTGGTCTTGCAAGAAAGCAGCTAACGGAAACCAATAGTGGCCCTACCAAAGATAATGTCCGCCTTGCCATGTGACTGCCCGAGTTCCTTCATCCACGTTGCGAGCTTCGTTAGCCCATTCTGGTCATTTTGGAACACGCATTCTTTACCGAGTTCGATCCCGCGAAAATCTACCGCGCGAGCTACGTGTACTTTCTTGGCAATGTCCGCACCGACGACCAGCGTCGTTTCGGTAATTCGTGTAATCCGTTGATTCTTCTTCTGTTTCATCTTATACTTCATGGTGAGCGCCTCTTTCGTTTATTGGGATTTGTTCTTGGCCGAACGGTTCCCAGTATAACAAGTGGCGCTTCTTGTTTTCAAAGAGCAAATTACTTCATTACAGGAATAGCTCTTTTATCGTTTATACCTTTAGACGTTAATGTGATGACTTAGTCGCAGATGAATGTAAATAATTTCCTCATTTCAGTTAATCGAGCATCATTCTGACAATACTAGATCAAGCCAGGATTTCGCCTCATGGTACAGAATTGGATTGTTTTCCGGCGTGTAGTAAGCCAGTATTGCCACCGCCTGCGATACGACCCATCCGCGAGCTCTTGCCCAGGTAGCGTTGTCCGTCGGAAGATATTCGCGGAACGCATCACGAGCTGCCGGCGAATGCAGCTTCCATGCGACCATGACATCACATGCAGGATCGCCGATGCCCATTGTACCCCAGTCGATCACACCGGTGATGCGTTCATTTCGCACAAGCCAGTTACGCGCGTCAAGGTCGCCATGGTGCCAAACCGGCGGGCCGTTCCACGGAGGCGCAGCAAGCGCCGATTCCCACACAGCAGCCACCGCAGGATCGCCATCGAACCGCGTCAGCCAGTATCGGAACTCCTCATCCCGTTGAGCCAAAGGAATGCCGCGTCCCTGCGGCCCGCCCGATGAATTGAGTTGTTGCAGCGCTCCAACGAACTGCGCAAGATCACGCGCTGCCTGAATCGCGTCAATCTCCTCTATCGGCACCGTCTCGCCTTCAACCCACGTATGTATCTCCCAAAACCACGGATATTCGCTATTCGGATGCCCTTGGGCGATAGGTACAGGGGTTTCAAGTGGAACCAACGGCGCGAGCTTGGGCAGCCAAATAAACTCGCGACTTCCTGGTGCCGCAGGCCCCTCCCGCCTCGCGAGCCGAACCGAATAGTCGTCGCCTAGCCGGAAGATGGCGTTTACTGTGCCGGCCGGCTCAATCCGTCGCAGAGATAGCTCTGCCCAGTGGGGAAACTGGGCGACAAGCAACCGGCGCACGAGTGCCTCGTCAATTTCCATTTCGTCAACATGCATTTTCTCAACCATTAGTCGCTTCCTCCTGCTCGCTTTTACGAGTGTAATTCGAGTCCTGCTTCATGTCATCCAATGTTGTTCCCATTTTAACACCTTACAGCAACACATTCTCATTTAAAAAATGATTATCCCTGACGATTTTTCTTACCTTCTTCATCGTATCCGCGTGTTTGGGCACTCCGGCGATTCGGTCGAGCAACAGCCACCTGAGGCAGGCGAGCGCTTCAAAGATCTCCAACTCCTCCGCCGCTACGCTCACTTCCTCTTGATATTTGTACAAAAACGTAAGGCTTTTGCTTTCGCTCAAATAGATGCGCAGGAGCAGACAAGCCCAAGATAGATCATACCTAGGGTCCCCCAGTTGCCCGTTCGTCCAATCAATGATTGTGTATTGTCCATTCTCTTCTAGAATATTGCCTAAATTGAAATCTCCGTGAATAATCCGGTCCTGTTTAATGTCCGCGGAAGCGACGAGACGGATCAATTCCTCTTTCATCGCTGGAAACGCCTCGATCCCCGAGAAAAAATACCCAACAAAATCATACTTAGCTAGTATCCCTCCTTCCAATCCATCCGGAGAAAGTCGGTGAATGTCAGCTAAAACGGCAGCCATTTTTTTAAAAATGCTCGGGTTTACCTTCGTTATTGTAGTGCCGTGATAACGGGTCAGCAGCACATCGTCCCCTGTTTCGGTTCGCCCATAGCCGATTGGCTCGGATACGCGGATTCCTCGATGATGAAGGGCATCCAAAAGGCGATATTGGCGCAGAACATCGGGTTTAGAGCGTTGGTTCCACACCTTCAGCACGAAATGCCTTTCCCCTTGCGTGATTTTAGCCACATCCGCCTCAAGTCCCGGCGAAAGCGGGCTAAACGTCAGTTCAGCCCCTGAAGTAATCAGGTTTTTCAAATTTGGCGTTGTTTCATGCCATGTAATGGCAGCCAATTCAAATTGTTTCATATCTCACCTCTGGTAATTTACTCCTTCCAGAGAATTCAACATTTTGCAGCGTTATCCTGCCAGGGTGTAATCTTGCGATCTCATGAGCTTGAGCGGGGATTATGAATCATATCGAGGGAGTTTAATTTTGCGAGTATTTGTTTTGCATAAGAATCCCAGTCCGCTTCATCTGTGTTTATCTCTAGAGTGGGAATCAATGATTGTTTAGCACACATAAGAAGCTTCTCCTGATCCTCTAAAAACTTCTGGCATGCTTCTGTTACCGTAGAGTGGTTTTCCATCACATACGATTTCCAAGCTTCGCCTCGACTTTCAATGAATCTAGGCTCTACGGCATCTTGGGATAATATTAAGACTACACAAAGTGCATTCAGCCGTGATAGACGTTTTTCCAGCATTTCAATTTCTGGAGAATTTATAAAGGCCGCACGATGATTTACATTAAATCTCTCCAGAAGATAAAATACTCCTTTTGATGCTTTCGTATGACCAAGCGAAGCAATCCATTCGAATTGTTGCTCAAGGTAATCAACATGACGATGTAAGAGTTGAATATGTTCATCCTTGTCCATGGATTTTAAAACGCCCTGATATGAATGCAAAACTTGCGAATAATGTTCACTTATTGCAATAATCGTCTTTTCACCATTTTGTGTTTGGCTGTGTAATCTCTTTATTGCAGAAAATACCGATGATTTTCCGGAGGTAGACAGTCCTTCAATAATGACTCCTCGAATCATATTTCACCTCTCATCTTGTTTCCGGTCGTGCATTTTCCTTAATCCAAGAACGTAACTTTTCAGCATAGAAAGGGCGTTCATCTGGATCAGTCTGAAAACCCTTTGTTAAATAAAGTTGATCGTTCACATATCTTGGGTAAACGTGGAGGTGATAATGCCACACGTCTTGATTGCCAGCGGGCTCATTATGCTGCCTTGTTGAAATCCCGTCGCATCCATATGTGCTTTTCATTGCAAATGCTGTAAGCTGAGCCGCTCGATGAATTTCAGCAGCGTAATCCATAGGGAGCTCAAAGATGTTCTCAAAATGTTGATTCGGGACAACAAGAACATGTCCTTTGTTATTTGGCCACCATTTGCTCGCTATAAATGCCGTTACATATTCATTCCGATAGACGATGTCCCTTTGTTTGGTTCCCTGATTAGGTCTTTCGATTCCCGAGACAACACGACAAAATGGACATTCGTACCCTTCGGGTTTATGTAAAAATGATGCTGTCATTTTCTCACTCGACTCCCTTCATATTCCTCCATCAGTTTGACGCAGGCAACTTCTGTTCGTTGCGTTATTCCTATCAATTTGTCTTGTTATGGAAAAGACCTTTATCTCAAGAATTAACTTCAGATAAAGGTCTTTTTTATTTAGTCGTGTCGGCCTGTTTCGCAGCTCAATAATCTGTTCCGACAGCCATACCGTAGTCTCCAAACGATTCGATTGGATATTAGTTAAAATCGGGATCCAAAGAGCAGAGTCATTTTACTTGTCCTCATGTACTTCCGTCGCCTTGTCTGTGCCCAGTACGGTTAACCGATACAGTCCGAGTACAACGGGATTAGCCTGCACATATCCCTCAAGCAAAAGATCTTTTAGTGCCTGGTTTACGTCTGACAAATTCTCCGCAGCCTTAGGAAGCTGATCTGCGATCTGCGCCGGCGACTGCCATTCGGCAGTTAAGGCCAATAGTATGGATTGTTGCAGTGGAGTTAAGTTCATATGTTCACCATCCTTTTTACAGTTCACCGTATTCTTCATCGGTTACGGGCTGTAACCAATCTGTATGTCCAGGTGTAAGTGCTAGATGCACAAACCAGCTATCCTTCGTAGCCCCATGCCAATGTTTTACGTTGGGTTGAATGTTTACCACATCACCTGTTTTTAGGAATTGAGCTGGTTTCCCTTCTTCTTGATACCATCCTTCACCGCCGGTAACTAACAACACTTGCCCGGTGTGATGAGAATGCCAATTATTGCGGGCACCCGGAGCAAAGGTTACATTCCCGACAGCCGTATTGAGTGGTGTTGGGTCGGTAAACACCATTTGCAAGTAGGCGTCACCGGTAAAGTATTGTTCTACTTTTTGACCCAACGGGAAGATGGTGCTGTTGCTTAACTGTTCGTTCTTCATGTTACAATCCCTGCTTTCAATTCATTTATATGTTAGCGGGCAGAAGTTTCATTTACGCAGCTCAAAGCGTTTAATGTTCTCGGAAAACCCATATATGGAAGGCAATGAGTGATGGCGGCGATGATCGTATCCTTGTCATTGCCCACATTCAGATTCCCCCGCACATGGGCTTTGACTTGACTTTCACAACCGCCAAGACTACTCACGATGCAGAGCGTAAGCAGTTCACGCGTTTTCAAATCAAGACCTCCACGTGTATAGAAGTCGCCAAAACAAAAGGCGGAAAGATAGTCTTGTATATGTTTTTGATTGGCTGGAGCATTCTCCCGATTCTTTATTATGATCTCCCCGAAAATTTCCACCTGCACTGCAAGCCCCTTGTCAAACCGATTATCTTCTTCAACCTGTTTCTGGCTCTCCAGCGGCAATGTAATATTTCTGTCTTTGAAGACTTCGTTTACCTCAGTGAGAGCATTGAGCGTTTTGGGGAATCCAAGATATGGCGCACACTGGTAAATGGCTTCTTTGATTTCCACCGCAGTGAGCCCAACGTTTAGCGCGGCATGGGCTTGTGACTTGAACTGGGGCAAGGTTTGATTGGTTGCAAGAACGACTAGGGTAATAAGCTCACGTTGTTTGTGATCCAGGTTGCCTTGGTAAAAAACTTCCCCGAAAATGAAACGGCTCAGGATATCCTGAAGATCAGGATCCGTAGCATACGCTGCTGGCACTCCATCGCCAAATAGCTGTTTATACGTTTCTTGGCTTTTTTCCATTCGATTCATAACTAATCCTCCCCGCTTATTTTTGCGGCTGAACGAGACTGCTGCAAGAATACGGCTATGACATACTCTGGTGTACTGACAAAGAAAACTAAATATGTAGATTTCCCAACAGTCACACATTTAATTCCCCTTTAAGCAAGGTAACCATACGAATTTTTTAAAAGTGAAAAGGCACACCCCTGTAGGCGTGCCTCATCCTATTGGCTAGGAGTAATATTTATGCATTCTCCATTGTACTGCTGTCGATGACAAATCGATACCGGACATCTGAAGCCAACACGCGCTCCCAGGCTTCATCTATTTGCTTGGCGGAAATCACTTCGATCTCAGGAACGATGTTGTGCTCAGCGCAGAAATCAAGCATTTCCTGCGTTTCCCGAATTCCACCAATCATCGAACCGGCAAATGACCGGCGATGACCGATAAGAGAGAATGCGTTAACAGACAACGGCTCCGCCGGTGCGCCGACGTTGACCATTGTACCGTCCAGCTTCAGGAGCGAAAGGAAGGCACTGATATCGATCTTCGCGCTCACGGTATTTACGATGAGATCAAACGAACCGGCCAACTTCTTAAACGTCTCAGGATCGTTTGTGGCAAAATATTGGTCAGCGCCAAGCCGCAAACCGTCTTCTTTCTTCTTTAATGACTGTGATAATACCGTTACCTCCGCGCCCATGGCATGAGCAAGTTTCACGGCCATGTGCCCCAGCCCGCCAAATCCAACAACCGCTACCTTCTTGCCTGGGGCTGCTCCCCAGTGACGCAGCGGCGAGTACGTTGTGATGCCGGCACACAAGAGTGGCGCGGCAGCGTCAAGCTCAATACTATCAGGAATTCGAACCACGAAATCCTCGGTTACGACGATGTGAGTGGAATAACCGCCTTGCGTATACTGTCCATACCGATCAATAGCACCGTAGGTGCCCGTCATTCCATTAAGGCAATACTGCTCTTCTCCCTTATGGCAGCTATCACACTCTCCGCAGGAGTCAACCATACAGCCTACTCCTACACGATCGCCGATAGCATATTTAGTAACTTCCGAACCAAGCCGAGTAACAATTCCTGCGATCTCGTGACCCGGAACGAGAGGATATTGAACCGGCCCCCACTCGCCGCGAGCCGTGTGAATGTCGGAGTGGCAAATCCCAGCATACTTTATCTCAATAAGGACATCATGCGGCTGAAGGTCCCTACGCTCGATCGAGGTTAGTTCAAACGGGCCTTCCGGACTGAATACAGCACGTGCATTAGCATTAATCATTCATATACCTCCTGCAATTCATGAATAGATCTTTTACTATAAAAGACTTCGTGATTAATCAACATCTGTCTATAATTATACCTTAAGTCAACATGCTATCAATGGTTAAAAGAACGTAATTCGTTGTTTAATAGACAAATTCATATATTTTGTTTATTAAAATACCTTTAGTCAATATCATTTGATTATTCAACTTGCGTCTATTAACATAAACATAATTGAACATGCTTAATTATTTATGAAAGCCGGGTGAATTTACAATGGCAAAAGTAGATCGAAGAATTTTAAAATCACAAGAAGCTATGAAAAAAGCTGTCATTGAACTGATGACCGAAAAAAATTTCGATGACATTACCATTCAGGATATTGCCGACCGGGCAAACATAAACCGTGGCACCATTTATCTTCATTATCAGGACAAATATGACCTATTGGATAAACTCATAGAAGCACACATCTACGAATTAAGGGAGCTGGGTGAATGGGCTTGCAGACTGGATTGGAGCAGTGCGCTTTTGCCTTTCTTCGAGTATTTTGAAAAAAATTATTTGTTCTTTTCGACTATGCTAGCCAGTCAAGGGGCCCCTTCATTTAGAAAACGGCTTTTTGACTACATTACAGAAGGATTTAAAGATGAGATTGACAAAGAAAGCGGAAGAAATACGGACTTAAGCGAAGCTGTTATGCTTCAGTATACCGGGAACGCTTATGTAGGCGTCATTGAATGGTGGATCAGAAACGGAATGCCTTCCCCGCCTCAAGAAATCGCCAAACAAGTTGGAGCTTTGTTAGAGAGAAGCCTATAGATCAGATAAAACAAGCAGCTGCGCTAAACAGCCTTATTCGGCTTGAACCGGGATATATACTGTAATTTTTAAGTCGGGATAATCCGCAACGGTAAGCGACTGGTGCTCGAACAGAAGTTCACCGAGCTTGGGGTGATTAAACCTTTTAAGTCCAAGAGGGATACCTAACACTTCGTGATCTCCCCACCATTGTTTGAATTGTTCGCTCGAATTCTTAAGCAGATCAACCAACTCCTCGAACGAAGGATCGCCAATGTGCTGGCCGTAGCTGGTCCGAAATTGCGCCAAGAGGCTCTGGGCCGCATCCGGCCAATCCGGCAGCAAATCGGGGTAGTCGGGACGGGCGAACATCCGCCACAAACTGTTCCTTTCCAGAACGTTCATCTCGTTAAAGTCGCCGAACAGCTCACAAGCCGCGTTGTTCCAAGCGAGCGTGTCCCACCTCGGTCCTCTTACGTAAGAGGGGAAAGGATCTAATTTATCCAGCATCCGCTGCACAGACTGATCCACGTGAATGTCGGGCATCCATTCTTTGACGGGCGGGCGGTGCTCGGCAAGCGTATATAAATGCAGCAGCTCGTACCGGTTTAATTGCAGTGCTTGGCCCAAACTGTCCAGAACCTGGACAGAAGGCCGGACATCCCGCCCCTGTTCAAGCCACGTATACCAAATATTGCTTACCCCAGCCATATCTGCCACTTCTTCGCGGCGCAGCCCTTTGGCCCGGCGATGCGGCGCGCTTAGAATCCCAAGCTCGGACGGGGATAAGCGCGATCGGCGCGATTTCAAGAAAGCCCCTAACTCTTTGCGGCGTTTCAAATCTTCTTCCATACTCGCTTCCCCCTGTCTTAAGTATTATTTTTTATAATCGTATAAACGGTATTCTTACAAAAAAAACTTTCTAATTTAAGATGGGGATATTACTTGTTAAGAAGGTGATCGAAGTGACTAATGCAAATGAAGCGCTGCTTAATCCTCGCAGGTGGTGGGCTTTGGCGGTGGTGTTGTCGGCGACATTTATGGCTTTGCTTGATTCTTTTATCGTCAACGTCGCTATTCCCTCCATCCAATCCGATTTACGGGCAAGCGCCTCGGACATTCAGTTTATTCTTGCAGGTTATACGCTTGCTTATGCCGTTCTGCTGATTACCGGGAGTCGGCTCGGCGATATGTTTGGGCGAAAACGTTTATTTCTCACGGGGATGTTAGGATTTGTTATCGCTTCGGCGTTATGCGGCGTTGCTCCCTCCGCGATGTACCTGATCTTGTTTCGCGTGCTTCAGGGTATAACGGCGGCTGCGATGATGCCGCAAGTGCTCGCCATGATACAAGTGAGTTTTCCCGAGCATGAGAAAGCGAAAGCAATTGGTTTGTACGGCGCAACCATCGGCATCGCCACCGTATCCGGGCAACTGTTCGGCGGTTATCTTATCAGTGCAAATTTGTTCGACTTGGGATGGCGTTCTGTGTTTCTCGTGAATATCCCGATTGGTGTAGCCGCCTTACTGGCCGGCATCCCGCTGCTCCAAGAGTCGCGCAACCCTGCAGCCAGACGCCTTGATCTGACCGGCGCACTTATTTTAACGGCAAGCCTGCTGGCGCTTGCATTTCCGCTTGTTCAAGGCCGCGAGGCGGGATGGCCCGTATGGTCGTTCATTTTGCTTGCCTGTTTCCCGGCAGGTTTGACACTGTTTATTATATATGAGCGCAAAATACTTGAAAATGGAAAATCGCCGCTGCTCGCCCCTTCGCTTTTCCGCGATCGTTCCTTTAGTCTTGGCATATCGCTCATTCTTGTTTTTTATGCGATCGCTTCGGCACTTTTCTTCACGTTAGCCGTGATGCTGCAGACGGGCTTCGGGTACTCTGCTCTCACTTCGGGGTTAACCTATTTGCCGCTGGGAATCGGCTTCTACTTCGCTTCATTGGCATCACCCAAGCTCGTGAGAAAGTTCGGCGCGGCTGTTCTATTCGTCGGAGCTATGATTACAGTCTTCGGCATAGGTTACACATTGGAAATTGTCAATCATTACGGCGGTCATCTTGATTGGCATGCGCTTTGGCCGAGTTTATTCGTCATTGGTATCGGGCAAGGCGCCTGCGCGGCGCCGCTCATCGGAACCATTCTGTCCAAGGTCCGTCAGGAGAATATAGGGGCGGCTTCCGGTGTTTTGACGACAACGACCCAGCTCAGCACTGCGTTAGGCGTATGTTTTGTCGGAATCTTCTTTTATCGGGTTTTGGATATTTCCGATTTGCCTGATATTCATGCCCGTTATGCACATGCCTTTACCGTCGCGTTGGAATTTGTTCTTATCTTATCCGCGATTTATGCGTTCCTGCTGATCTTCTTAATGAAAACGGGACAGAGGCGGCAACCGGAGAAAGCTGTCAGTGCTTCGGGACAGTAGGTTGATTCGTTACCTGAATCAAATCCGCTTCAAGGATATCCCTGTATCGAATCTGAAGGGCACTTTTGTCATTAGACAGCCATATTCTAATATAAGAAAATTTCATTTAGTTCCTTACTCAACTGATTAATAGTTGCAGCTCGCTCCTGAGCCTCTTGCCGGTCAAACAAAATTTGTTCCATGAATTCCCAAATATCCTCCAATTTGCGTCGGCCCCGATAAAATTGCAGCACATCGGGATTGATCTCAAAATGGTTATGCATCTTACGATAGTTAGTAATAAACTCTTGATAATAAGGCTTGTCTATAAAAAACATCAGGTCGGCTTCAACAGGAGCCAATTTCAGCCCTTCCCAGTCAATCAACATCAGACGCCCGCCGGATTGCATCAAATTCCAGTGGTGTAGATCAGTATGGCACAGGGCCATTCTTAAGTTCCGCTGCGTTAAAACGGCAGACCATCTCTCTACGGTATCTATTAGCCTTACGAGATGTTCCATGTGTGGTAATATTAATAATTCTACATCGATAGGAAGCTCGTCAATCTGATTCAACACAGTCCTCATCTGCATTAAAAACGGAACCGCGAAATCTTCTTTGATGGCATTCGTTCCCACAGGGATTTCTTCTCCATACAAATGAAGCTCCGCTATCATGTTCGCTAGTTCGTCAACCTGCTTCATGGTTAAATCCTTGTCGCCAATCGTCTCTCCTTCGATATATTCATACAGCAAGTAGATTCCTCTGTCATCTTCTGATTTAAAATCGCCGGTTATGGTTGGCACAGGTACGGGGAGCTTGTTTTTTAAGCGGCTATTTTTCATGAGCCAAACTGTAATCGGCACGTATTGATCAATTAGAGCGGTCCATTTCGAAGTCGACGTCCTGCTTTTTTCATAAACCTTCAAGAAGAAGCAACGTTCGTTGCAGCATATCTTATAGGCTAGTGCCGCCCAGCCCCCTTGTTGCGGGATCATATTGGTGATATCCAGCTTGTACTTCTCTTTCAAAAGACTTTTGGTCTTGTCCATAAGTTACCCCTTTCACCCCAAGTGCCTATGCACGTACTTGATGCCGTCAATCAAATACGGATTCATTCGATTCTACCACATTTTTACGTGCTCATTCCTTCACGCGGCGATAAAAGGTATGTTTCTTCATCTCATTGCACAGAATCGGTTTGATCATGGTTGCAAGATTTATTGGACGCCGGTTGGATAATTTTGGGTGGATTTGTTCATAGAAAAACGGTATATTGGGGATCAATAGCTTAGAGAGTTCGAGTTTGATAGATGTTACGGGATAAGGTGCAAGTCGGGATGTACGTTTAGGCTCACAATATGGATATTTGGGGAGGATGTTGGCATGGACAAGCAATCTGTTTATGGAACAAACAGCTTTTATTGGGATACAAAAGGAAATGACTTCTTGGGAGCAATCGTGCTTCCTTATTATGGAGCTTTTGTCTCAGAAGAAAAATGCCGGCTTTTTGGCGATGTATCAGGGAAAAAGATGCTGGAAATCGGCTGTGGAAACGGCCAATCCTTGCAATATCAGGGGGAACGCAAAGCATCCGAACTATGGGGAATGGATATTTCAGAAAAACAACTCGAAAAGGCAGCGCAGCATCTGAAGGCATGTGGTCTTTCGGCGAAATTAATCTGTTCTCCCATGGAAGAAGAATGTGGCGTACCGGCGGATTATTTTGACTTTGTTTATTCGATTTATGCCATCGGCTGGACCACCGACCTTGAGGGCACTTTTTGCCGGATCGCTTCTTACCTTAAAAAAGACGGTGTATTTATTTTCAGTTGGTCTCACCCTATACACAAATGTGTTGTTGCAGAAAATGATATGCTTGCTTTTAAAAAAAGTTATTTCGATGAATCTTGGTATTCGGTACCACTTGATGAAGGTGAGCTAACATTATCGGACCGTAAACTATCAACTTATGTGAATGCATTGGCCAAAGCGGGATTTGTCATTGAGCAAATGATTGAGCAATCTGATGATGACATCATACAATCGCGGGGCGAAAACAGCGATTTGGCCAAAAAAGCAAAGATGCTTCCTGTAACTTTTGTCATCAAAGCAAGAAAACTATAACAAACCCGTTACTAAAAATTAGCGTAAAGGAATGGATTTGACGCTGGAGCACCCCTATCCTATTCTCTATGGCGAGAAGAGCAAAGAGCTCGGCATCTATCCTCCTTTCACGCTTTGCCTTTCCCGATGACGTACGATCTATTATAAATCTGAAGGCATTGCTGCATCCAGCTCATTTTTTACAGCCCAACGTACTAATGTAGTACTATCCACTGTTTGCTGACAATGCAGGTTATTGAGAAAGGATACAACCAAACTCTCCGAGCGGCAAAGCTCAGAAATTGAAATTGCAGCCTCTTTGGCTTCTAGATATCCATCTGTAATTAACAAAATACAGTTGACTCCTGTTCGAAGTTCCCTGCGTCCAAGCGAATAACTCGGCACCGTCTTTTCGAACGTATTCACTTTACCCATCCATTCGTAAAAATTTCTTTGGTTTAAGCTCACCTGACCCCATTTTTCCAAATCATCATGAATGAGAAGCAACTGGCAATCACCAACGGAAAACCACCAAAGAACGTTTTCTTTGCGAATACAGATTAAACAAGATGCTTCCCCCTTCAGGGAACGGCACTTATTCTTAAACCTATCCGATTTAAATATTTGAAGCAGTAATTTTTCAATTTGATCAAACAAAACATTTATTTTTGAGTCGAGAATCGCTTTAATCGAATGTTCATTTTCCTTTAGTGTGGCGATAATCAGTTCGGCACTATCACAAGAGTGATGTGCATCAATCAGTGTTACAAACTCCCATGAAATACTTTGCCAGACTAATAAACCGTCTTCGTTTTTATGTGCGCCCCTCTCGGTGTTTCCACCATACCTACCGATTGTTATGTGTCGCAGCTTCTCTACTGATGGCAAATTGAGATACGCTTGTTCAGATCCAATCCAGTTTAAACTATTCGATTTCACGCTGGAGATCACCTCTCAATCGGGAACAAACTTCATCTACTTGATTAACTGTACCATGTACTTCTTTATAGTTTCGGATATTTGTTGGATGCCAAAATTCCTTAGGTGTGTCAGGATACCTTGGAATAAGGTGAATATGGAAATGAGGAAAAGCATCTCCTTGTACAAAGCTATATACATGTTCAGCGTTTTCTGAGTTTTTTAATACTCTGCCTAACTTATTTAAAATAGATCCAATAGCACGCGCTTCATCATCGTTCATATCACCATAGCCAGCTGCATGCCGCTTTAAATCCACAATAAGGTAACCCCAATAAATCAAAGGTTCGTTAGACCCAATATGTCCCACATATACAAATTCATCTTCATAAATGCATCCGCCATTTACTTGAAGTTCGCCGTTATGTTTGCGGCATACAAAACAATCGTTTGAAGGCATCATTTTAACAGCCACTCCTTTATCCTCAAATTTAAAATCCAAATAAAAAAACCTACTGCCTACAAAAGAGGCGATAGGTTTTACCAAGCGCGGTACCACTCTTCTTGATTCGTTTATGAATACAACGAATCATCTTTGAACCTGATAACGGAGGCAAACCGTTAAGACTTAAAATAATATTCAGTCTTATCGCTCATGGGTGAGTTAGGGAAGCTGTACACTGTCTCACACCTGCCGACAGTTCTCTGAGCAACAGCTACTCCTTAATAATCCCAATCTTTGCGTTTGGATAATAGTAGTTCAATCTTATAGTTAACAATATCTTCCTGTCAATAACATTCCCACACCGGTATAGTCATGAATTCTCAATCGGCCAACCGCCGCGCAGCGTTGCAACGCGCTCTTGGGATCGCACGGGTTTTTCTATAGGGAGCTTGCAGCCTGCTTGATATATCCCGTCAGCATGTCGCAATCTATGGATTGACCACTGCGGTATTTGATCGTCTTTCTTTCCGGGGGACTATACATGACTGAAATGTTCACTGCGGACCTCTGTCCCTAATGATATACCCTTGCCCGAGTTCGATCTCTGTGAAGCCTGCCATTTGGCGTACTTGGAACCTGATCGGCTTATTTCTGCCTACGAGAATGATATTTTGAATGTCGGCGATGCCTTCTGACGGTAGCGAAAATGCTTTGATGTACGCAAATTCCTCGCTTAGCGTTCTATGAATAGCATTCATGAGCTGGTCATTTTCACCTTTACCGATCAAATTCATGACGATCAATCCCGAGGAATCAAGCTTTTCTCTGCAAATCACAAAAAATTCTTTAGAGATCAAATGAAGAGGCGTTCCCTTTTCAGTAAAGGCATCTAAAACGATAAAGTCATAAGCCTGTTGATCTTCACTTTCAAGAATTTGTCGGCCATCACCAATGCTAACATTATCTTTTCGGTATCCAAAAAACCTCTTACTTAATTCCACCACTTTGTGATCGAGCTCTGCCACCTTAAATCGCTTCTCTGGAAAATGGCCAGCAATCGTCCCAATCCCGTGACCGATGATAAATACGTTTTCGAAGGAAGGAATGTTAAATTCAATTAGGTGTATAATAGCTCGCGGATATTCAAATAGGATACGTTCCGGATCATTCAAATCCATCGCACCTTGTAGGGCTTTATTGGAAAACTCCAACACTCGAAACTTGCCTTTTTCACCGTACAATTCTGTAGTGTCATAAACGGATATCTCATGATTAGGGCTGGATGTTTTGAAAAGTAAATCCAAGTTATCGATCCCTTTCTGGCTGAATTTAGTTGAGCATCTTAAAACAAGCCCATGAAATGCAAATATCTTACCCTTCCTGCGTCGCAATCCACCATGTATTTCCTGCTGGGTCTTTCACTCCGCCACGTCGATCCGGATCGCCTTCTTTGCGTGTTGGTTCCAAGACAGATAAGCCACCGGCATGAAGTGCACGCTGATATGTACTTGCCACATCTTGCACATAGAGATGAAGCTGAGTAACAGTTTCAGTCTAAGTTTTTGTGGCGTCCGCAATCATAACAATCGTATCGTCAATCCGCAATTCTACATGCATAATCGAGCCATCAGGTCTATCAAAACGACGGAGTACGTTTGCATCGAATGCTCCAAGGCTTCGTGAATTCTATGACAAGAAACGCGGCGAAGGAAAACCATCCCGTGTATCGATGGTAGCGTGCATAAACAAGCTTCTTCACTGGTTGATGCTATCCTGATAAAGAAAGAACCTTTCCTTGATTTAGATGAATACCCACATGCACATCCATGTGAAAAACCTTCCAGCGGTTAAGAGGAAGGTTATTAAGCATGCCTAAATTTAATATAACTTGAGTTGAAATAAATTAAGAGAAAAATCTTGACAAACTATAGCTGGTTTTAGCTCAAAAGGTACTCCATTCACATCTTATATCCATCTAAAAAAGATGTATTTGTTATCTTCTTGCTCTTTTCTGCCCAATCAGCGTCGGCGTTCACCGCGATTGCTTCAACACGAACGGCTGCGTCCGAGTCACGAACTGGAAGCCCTGCTTGCGCAGGATCGGCGCGGAGGTCGGCAGCGCGTCGACGAAGGCGTGCGTCCGTTCGCGATCACGGGCTTCCTGCAACCGCGAGGCGACCAGTGCGGTGAACAATCCCCGTCTCCGGTGTGTGGTCTTGGTGCGCCCCCCCGCTAGTTCGGCATAAGGCCCTCCGGGCCGGAAGTAGACACGCCCACAGGCGTGTATATTGCATACTAAAAGTGCCGAACATTGCAGCATAAAAATGCTTAACTAATTGCAAAGAAAAGAGACACTTGCCAGCATCCCATTATCCTCCTATCGTTAAGTTTGCGACAACTG
>NZ_SIRE01000052.1 GCF_004307995.1 Paenibacillus thalictri
GATTTCCCAATTAGTAAGACCCCTTGTAGACGACGAGGTAGATAGGTTCGGGGTGGAAGCGCGGCAACGTGTGCAGCTGACGAATACTAATCGGTCGAGGGCTTAACCAAACATCCCAAAAAAGTGGAGTAACGCCATGAAGCTTACTCAGGTACTTTTTCGGGGCCCGAAAAGATTTAACAAAGGACAAGAAGCAAAGCTGAAGTATTTCGCATCCAGTTTTCAGGGATCAAGACCTGAACCGTTTTGCGTAAAGCAAAACATGTTTGGTGACGATGGCGGAGGGGAACCACGCGTACCCATCTCGAACACGACCGTTAAGTCCTCCAGCGCCGATGGTACTTAGACCGCAGGGTCTCGGGAGAGTAGGACGTTGCCAAGCAGACAAGCAGCTGATATAATTATATAGGTTGCTTACCATTCCCTGATAGCTCAGTTGGTAGAGCACTCGACTGTTAATCGAGTTGTCACAGGTTCGAGTCCTGTTCGGGGAGCCATTATGGAGAGGTGTCCGAGTTTGGTCGAAGGAGCACGATTGGAAATCGTGTAGGCGCCACAAGCGTCTCGAGGGTTCGAATCCCTCTCTCTCCGCCATAATATATTAAGGCCCGTTGGTCAAGGGGTTAAGACACCTCCCTTTCACGGAGGTAACAGGGGTTCGAATCCCCTACGGGTCATTTTTTTACCCAGGAGGCTTAGCTCAGCTGGGAGAGCATCTGCCTTACAAGCAGAGGGTCGGCGGTTCGATCCCGTCAGCCTCCACCATATATATTTCTAACGACGCGGGGTGGAGCAGCCCGGTAGCTCGTCGGGCTCATAACCCGAAGGCCGCAGGTTCAAATCCTGCCCCCGCAACCAAATTTTTTTATCGCGGAGCCGTGGTGTAGAGGCCTAACATGCCTGCCTGTCACGCAGGAGACCGCGGGTTCGAATCCCGTCGGCTCCGCCATTTACATCCTTATGCAAGGGATGAGAACCTTCCGGTTCGTGAAAGTTAGATTTCAGCAAGGCTCGGTAGCTCAGTCGGTAGAGCAGAGGACTGAAAATCCTCGTGTCGGCGGTTCGATTCCGTCCCGAGCCACCATTTGTGTATTATGCCGTTGTAGCTCAATTGGTAGAGCAACTGACTTGTAATCAGTAGGTTGGGGGTTCAAGTCCTCTCGACGGCACCATTGTTTTGTGGAGGCTTAGTGAAGTGGCTAAACACGGCAGACTGTAAATCTGCTCTCTTCGAGTTCGGTGGTTCGAATCCATCAGCCTCCACCATTTTCATATAGGGGCATAGTTTAAAGGTAGAACAAAGGTCTCCAAAACCTTTGGTGTGGGTTCAATTCCTGCTGCCCCTGCCAACTAAATATGGCGATCGTGGCGAAGTGGTTAACGCATCGGTTTGTGGATCCGACACTCGAGGGTTCAATTCCCTTCGATCGCCCCATTTGTGTTTTTGGGGATTAGCCAAGCGGTAAGGCAACGGACTTTGACTCCGTCATCCCTAGGTTCGAATCCTAGATCCCCAGTATTATGCGGAAGTGGCTCAGCGGTAGAGCATCGCCTTGCCAAGGCGAGGGTCGCGGGTTCGATTCCCGTCTTCCGCTCCATCATTTTTATAGCACTTTTTCTTAAGGCGCCATAGCCAAGTGGTAAGGCAGAGCTCTGCAAAAGCTTTACCCCCAGTTCGAGTCTGGGTGGCGCCTCCATCTTTTTAAGCCGGAGTGGCGGAATCGGCAGACGCACAGGACTTAAAATCCTGCGGTAGGTGACTACCGTACCAGTTCAAGTCTGGTCTTCGGCACCATGTACGGTTTGCAGCATTGTAAGTGCCCTTAGCTCAGCTGGATAGAGCGTTTGACTACGAATCAAAAGGTCAGGAGTTCGAATCTCTTAGGGCACGCCATTTAATTACTGTTGAGAGTTTTGGATGTGCCGGTGTGGCGGAATTGGCAGACGCGCGCGACTCAAAATCGTGAGGGAAACCGTGGGGGTTCGAGTCCCTTCACCGGCATCGACAATGTTCGCAAGGGAAACCTTGCGAACATTTTTGCGTTTTGCAGGCTTTTTGCTTTCATTCCCGGGGGGATTTTCGATACCTTAAGTTTACGAATTGTCCGTCAATTCCCTGATTAAAATAACCTTAAATCATGTTACAATGGTTTACGGGTGATTCGTTTATGATTATCGCGCCAATGCTTTTGGACTCTTCCGATAAACCCTACGATTTCAGGGATTATATCTTTGAACCGAAATTGCAGGGAGTACGTGCTATATTAATGAAATCCGGGCCCGAAACCCGGTTGTTTTTTCAGAAGGACATTGAAGTTACGCGGCTTTTTCCTGAGCTGTATCATGTACCTATAGACGGCGATGTGACGTTAGACGGGGTCATATGCAGCGGCAGCTTGCTGGGCAGAGACATGGAATCCGGAAGTACATTGGTTCAGAAAAGAGCTCGCATCAAAAAAAGAAAACAGATTGCCGGCGCAGCTCGTGAGCTGCCTGTCCGTTTCGTCGCCTTCGATATTTTAACGCTGAAGGGACGCGATTTGCGAAAGCTTTCCTTAATGAAACGAAAATCGATCCTGGACTCCGTTTTATTGGAGGACGAGTATTACAAGCGCATACGTTATTTTGAGGAAGATAAGCTGCACTTATACGGAGTAGTTTACGCCAACGTAAAGGAAAGTATTATTGCTAAACGAAAAGACAGCAAATACGTAAGCAGAAGAACTCATGATTGGGTCGAATTGACGCATCCCGATATGGTTCGCAAAGAATTGACATCCGGATTGCTTGAAGCCGACGACAACTGAAAACATCGCCAAAGATCGAGGACCTGCATAATAATGCAGGTTCTTTTTTGGGTTCCATATTATTTTCCAGCCATAGAACGGGAAAGACAGGATAAGCTACGATAAGAAAGTTATTTTTTATTTTATAATGAGAGGAGTATGTCAAATGGCAAGAAGAAGCAGCCGAAGATTGGTGGTCCCGGATGCGCACCATGGTGTAGATCAGTTTAAAGCGCAGGTCATGAGACAGCAGGGAGTGGAAGCCCCGGAAGGCAGGCCAGACTTGATCAAATATGCTGTGGCTCAATCATTAGGAATTCCTCTTTCTCCCAGTAATAACGGCAATTTAACGACAGAACAGGCCGGTAAAATCGGCGGGCAAATCGGCGGCGCAATGGTACGCGAAATGATAAAAATGGCACAGCAGCAGTTGGCCCAAAGAAGGCCGTAAAATGAGGCTTGGCGTCCCCAACAGTGCCGTAAAACAAGCTAATGTCATAAGGAACAAAGAGACCTTCAGTTCACCCGAGTGACGAGTGAAACGGAAGGTCTTTTTTTAAACTTATTTTTGTTTAGGTTGGCCGAGCAGCTCGGGGAGCGTCACCAGACTGATTCCTTTGGCTCTGATTTGCTCAATGATCGAAGGCAACGCTTTGACGGTTCCCGACAGATCCTGGCCGGGTCCTCCGGCGGAATGCTGCAATATAATGCAGCCGGGCTTAACATCCTTCATCACATTGTGAATAACACGCTGTTCATTGACCTGTCTCCAGTCCTGCGAATCGACATTCCAGTTCACGACAAGGATATTGCGGCTTGCCGCCCAATTAAGCTGGCTTTCGCTGATCTCACCGTAAGGAGGGCGAAAAAATTTCGGATTGTAGCCGGTCAGCTTGTTTATAATATCGTCGGTTTTATTGATTTGATGTTTGAATGTATCGTCATCAAGCTTCGGGAATAAGGCATGGTTATAAGAATGATTGCCGACAATATGGCCTTCCTGTACCATCCGTTTGACCATGCCGGGGTGCTTTTCAGCCCTGGAACCAACGACGAAAAATGTGGCCTTTACATTGTATTTCTTCAAAATGTCCAGTACCTGTGGGGTATATTTATCGTCTGGCGCATCATCAAAGGTTAATGCCGCTTTTTGACGGCTATGTGGCGCTTTTAGCAAAAAGGAGTCAGGGTATTTCTTAATCAACTGAGCGATGGTCAATCGGTTCTCGCTTTTCCTGACAGCCGCGGTGGAAGCCGTCTGTTTGCTGCGTTTCTTTTTGCCCGCATGGGAGTCTGCAGCGATTTCAGGCTGTACGGGGGCGGGCGGTGCCGGTGGAGGCGGCGCAGGCTGCTTGCTCGCTTCATATTGCTGGATGGCGATGATACGCTGCAGCTCGTACAAGTCCGGTCCCGCAGGCGCAGCATACTGCAGTGTTTCGGCAGCAAGTGGCAATCGTTGAGCCGTATCTTGCTTGGCAAGGGGCATAAGTTGCTCTTCATGATGGACGGAAGAGCCGCAGCCTGAGACGATCAGGGCCTGCAGCAGACAGACGAGGAGGACATACTTGAACATAGGAGGGCTTCCCCCCTTTCCCGGTAGTATCAATATTTTGCGGAAAAAGGGGGAGTTTATCCTTCAGCACGGAACTATAAAATCAGGAAGCGGTGAAACCTTCCCAAATCATTCTAACGGCCACGATGAAAAAAGAAATCCGCAGCACCCACAGCAGCTTGTTGCCGCTAAGTTTGCCGGCGATATTGGCGCCTAACCACCCACCGACCAAAGCGCTGGGCGCAAGGCCAAGCACCATCAAGAAATCAACTTCGCCGAGCGCAACATGAGTAATGCTGCCGGTGATCGAAGACAGGAAGATGACAAACATTGAAGTGGCGGTCGCAATATGGGGCGGGTATCGAAACAGCAGCACCATGGCCGGAACAAACAACGAGCCGCCGCCGATACCGAACAACCCGGAAATAAGCCCGACGATCAGTCCAACCAGCAGCGCGGGAAATACACTGTAGCCGTAGGAATACGTATCGCCTTTCTGATCGGTAAACGTCCTCTGGATGCCCCAACGGACATTCAGCGGTTTGATCTTGTCTCTAAAGATCAGCAGCAAGGCCATAAGCAGCATAAAGAAACCGAAATAAGTTTGAAACGACTTGGCATTCAGAAATCCGGTCAAATAAGAGCCGAGAATCGCACCGGGACCGCTCGTTATAAAATACAGCCAGCCGCTTTTAAAATCGATTTTTTTCTGCTTATAAAAAGTAAAGCTGGAGGATAACGCCGTAAAGATGAGAACGGCCAGCGAAGTGCCGACGGCGGTCGAAACGGCGACCTCTTTGCCTAAAAAAAACGGACCCAGGTAAACAAGCGCAGGTACGATGATAATACCTCCGCCCAAGCCTACCAGGCTCCCGAATGTAGCGGCCACAAGGCCAACGACGATATAAAATAAGAAGCTCATACGAAGAACTCGCTTTCCAAGTAGATTCGTCCAGTTCCCATTTGCCGAATGACGGCTTTCTTGTCGTACGTCCATGGGGATAGGGGGCTAATACTTGGATATTTTAGCATACTTTGCAGAATAAGTGCAGTAAATATAAGTTTTCGGATCGCCTTTTACAATTCGTCAAGCTGCGGTTTATTAGGCAAATAATGCTGTGTTTGAATGAGGCGGATCGTTTTGGTTTTGGCTCTCATAACGATGGAATGAGTTTCCGCGCGTTTGTCAGGCATGTATTTAACGCCGTTCAAAAATTCTCCGGGGGTAATACCCGTAGCCGCAAATATGACATCTTCGGTGCCGATCATATTTTCCATCGTTAATACTTTAGTCGGGTTATCGATTCCCATCGCGATGCAGCGGGCATACTCCTCGTCGTTTGCCGGCAGCAGCCTTCCTTGCAGTTCTCCGCCCAAACAGCTAAGCGCCGCTGCTGCGAGCACACCTTCGGGAGCTCCGCCGGAGCCTACGTATAAATCGATTCCGGACTCGGACATCGCCGGAGCCATTGCACCGGCTACATCGCCGTCGCTGAGCAGCTTGATGCGAACTCCCACCTCCCGCAGGGTGCGGATAATGTCTTGATGGCGCTCGCGGTCAAGCACCATAACGGTTAAATTGTTGAGATCTTTGTTTAAATGCAGAGCGGCTTTCTCCAGTGTAACTTGCAGCGGATCGTCGATATTTAGCTTTCCGGCAAGCTGGGGCCCCATAGACAGCTTCTGCATGTACATATCGGGAGCATGCAGCAAATTGCCTTTGCCTGCGACGGCCACAACGGCGAGTGCGTTGTTCAGCCCTTTGGCTACAAGTTCGGTACCTTCCAGAGGGTCTACGGCGACATCGACTTCAGGTCCTTGCAGATTGCCTACTTTTTCGCCGATATACAGCATTGGAGCCTCATCCATTTCGCCTTCGCCGATCACAACGGTTCCTTTGATCGATACAGAATCGAACATCGCCCGCATAGCGGAGGTGGCGGCGCCGTCGGCCTGGATTTTGTCGCCTCGTCCCATCCATTTTGCGGCGGCCAAAGCGGCCAATTCAGTAACGCGAACGATTTCTAAAGCAAGTTCTCTTTCCATTCTAATCACTCCTATTTTGACGTTGTATTTAAGTGGATTAGCTTACTTTGTATATTATTAGTATGCAATAATGAAATGATATGACATATTCGATGATTTTTCAACAGAGAAATGTGTATTAAATAGGTTTATTGGTTAGTATTAATATAATTCCGCTAGATCGGATTTCGTCACATATGCTACAATGCAAATAAAGAGCACGTAAGGGAGGCAACACCTATCGAACTGTCAGCGAGACAATTGCAAATCATTCAGTTGGTCAAACAGCACGCCCCGGTTACAGGGGAGCAGATTGCCGAAATGCTCGGTTTGAGCAGGCCAACGCTGCGTTCCGATTTGGCGCTGCTTGTCATGCTGGGACTCGTAGACGCGAAGCCTAAGGTCGGTTATTTTCTCGGGACGGAGATGGCATCGGGCGGACAAGCGTCGCAAAGACTGAACGGGTTAAAAATAAAGGATGTTCAGGCCATGCCGGTCATCGTACGTGAAACGACATCCGTACATGATGCGGTGGTCACTTTATTTTTGGAAAATGTGGGGAGCTTGATCGTTGCTGACGATGACGGTTATTTGTCCGGCGTCATTTCCCGCAAAGATCTGCTGAAGTTCACTTTGGGCAATCCGTCGGCTTCTACGATGCCGGTGAGTTTGGTGATGACCCGCCAGCCCAACATTATATATGTCCAGCCAGAAGAAGCGATTTTGGATGCGGCGCGGAAGATGATCCATCATCAAGTGGACAGTCTTCCGGTAGTGACAGTGGCCAAGAACGGAAAGCAGGAAGTGGTCGGCCGCATCACGAAAACAACGATGACAAAAGTTTTGCTGGACATTGCTGCTGAATCTTGAGAGGTGGAATACCGATGATCGAACACAATTACGAAATTACCATTTGCTCCGACTCTGTTGGCGAAACGGCTGAAGCGGTTGTAAGAGCCACCATCCGCCAGTTCGACGCCCATCAGGTGAGAACCAAGCGAATCGGCCATATTAAACATGAAGACGAAATCCGTTCGATTATGGAGCAGGTTGCGAAGACGGGCGGTTTTGTCGCGTATACGCTGGTGCAGCCCGAGCTGCGGGAAATGATGAAAGAAGAAGCGATTCGGCTTAACGTGCGTGCGGTGGACATTATGGGGCCGATGATGCAGGCGTTTATCGATACGTTCAACGATTCGCCCAAACGCAAGCCCGGCTTGCTTCATCAGCTGGACGAGGATTATTTCCGCCGCGTCGAGGCGATTGAATTTGCCGTCAAATGCGACGATGGCCGCGACACCAGCGCGCTGCTGAAAGCGGATCTGCTGCTGATCGGCATCTCCCGCACGTCCAAAACGCCGCTTAGCATATTTCTGGCGCATAAAGGGCTGAAAGTGTCCAATTTGCCGCTGGTTCCCGAGGTCAAAGTGCCAAAAGAGCTGTTTCTTGTGCCGGGCAAACGTATTTTCGGTCTGACGATGGACGCGGAGCATCTGCTGAAAATCCGCACGGAACGACTGCGTTCGGTCGGTCTGCCGTACGGAGCCAAATACGCCACATTGGAGAGAATCAGCGAAGAGCTCGACTATGCCCATAGTTTGATGAAGCAGGTTGGATGTACGGTGATTAACGTTACCGACAAAGCGATCGAAGAGACGGCGGGAATCATTATGAATTATATGAAATAAGTGTGGATGAAAAAGTGCCTCGCAATTTTTGCGGCGCTTTTTTTGTTGTAAACGGATGAATGTCAAACTAGAGATGCCCTCAATCTCGTATACTTAAGTAAAAGCGTTCCCATGGGGGAAGGAGTGTACGGAATTATGGAAAGAAGAGGTTGGCTGAAGCAAACGTTTGGCAAAAAGCTCCTCAAGCTGCACGCCTGGAATGCATGGCTTGTTCTGCTGCTCGCCGTAAGCGGAATCATTCTTTGGGTGCCTTCGATCCGCGGCGATCTCGGGGCGTTCCGGGTGATGCTCAAATGGCTGCATATCGTGCTGGGCCTTGTATCGATAGGGGCTATTGCGCTGTATATTCCGCTGATCGCCAAGCATTGGAGGCAGATCAAATCGAGGCTGATCCAACGGTGGAACCTGGTTATCGTGCTGATCATGCTGGCGGGCTGGAGTCTGACCGGTCTGGTGTTGTGGCAGTTCCGCAGCTTGCCTCCGTCATGGAGCAATGTTGCGCTTACTTGGCACGACTTGTTTACATGGGTAGGTATCCCTTATGCCGCTTATCACTCCATATCGCGCAGCCGCTGGGTCAAAGAAGCCCGTCTTCAAGAATTGCGGGAACGCAAGGAAGCGGCGCAAGCCATCGCTGCAAAAGAGACGCTGAAAAATGCGGGGCAATCTGACGGATACGCCGCCGCACAAGTTACGGCCTCAGATGAGGAGGGAGTTTCCGCGCGGAGGGCGGCGGCGCAAGCGATTGTGCAGGCCATTAAAAATGGTCCCGTATCCAGGGCCACATTTATCCGTCTTATCATCGGCGGTCTGCTGATTGTTGTGATCGGCCCGAGCTTTTACAGATGGTTCAAAATGACCTTTAACGGTAGCGGTACGGATGTGGACATGTTAGGGAGCGGTGACGCCAATCGGATGCTTCCTCTCCCCGAACCGGCTCCGGAATCGGCAACTCCGATCGGAGGCGGGTTAAGCGGTGAGTTCCGCATCTATACGGTTACGGAATTCCCCGTGTTTACAAGCGAGAACTGGAAGTTCGCGATTACCGGTTTGGTCGGCAATCCGCAAGCGTGGGACTGGGAACAGTTTCTGAAGCTTACACGCAAGGTCCAGGTCAGCAATTTTCATTGCGTCACCGGATGGTCTGTCAATAAAGTCACGTGGGAGGGGATCCCCTTGTCGGCTTTGCTTGATATGGCCAAGGTGAAAGATACGGCCAAGTTCGTCAAATTTTATTCCGGGGATAAGGTGTATACCGACGCATTATCGTTGGACCAGGCACGTATGGACGATGTGATGGTGGCGGTGCTGATGGACGGCAAGCTGATTCCTCAGCAGCTCGGGGGACCGGTAAGGTTAATCGTACCTCAGATGTACGCTTATAAGTCGGTTAAATGGCTGCAGGCGATCGAACTGATCGACAAAGAGCATATCGGCTATTGGGAAGCCCGCGGGTACGACAATGATGCTTGGGTGCTTCCGGTCAATAAATACGACAAAGCTTGACGGAATCAGGGCAGCTGCATTAGGGCTTGCGCAACTGGCAAGCATTCGCCTATAGTAGAGGGAAAATGTGATCCTAGACAAGGAGAGTGCTTGGGGTGAAGCTTGTTTCGCTGCTTGTAGGTAAACCCAAGGAGCTGGATTACCGGGGACGTCCGGTAGCGACGGCCATTAACAAGGAAGCCGTACAAGGAGAAGTTAATCTGTATTCCGAACAGTTGGCCGGGGACGGGCAAGCCGACCGGGTTAATCATGGAGGCCCGGATAAAGCGGTGTGCGTTTATTGTGCGGAGCACTATCCGCATTGGGAACGGGAGCTAGGTGCGGAGCTGGCTTATGGCGCATTTGGCGAAAATTTTACAGTTACCGGTCTGACGGAAGAGAAGGTATGCATCGGCGATATATTCGAGATCGGCAGCGCGCTTGTGCAGGTAAGCCAGCCAAGGCAGCCTTGCTTTAAATTAGGCTTAAAGCACGGTGTGGACGAACTGCCTGTGCTTGTGCAGGAATCGGGGTATACCGGCTATTATTTTCGCGTGTTAAAGGAAGGCGTTGTGGCGGCAGGCGCGGAAATTCGGCTTGTAGAACGCCATTCTGCAGCGGTCACGGTTGATTTTGCCAATGAGATTAAGTATAAGGATAAACATAATTACGATGCCTTGCGCCGGCTTCTTGACATTCCCGAGTTGTCCGCGAGCTGGAGGGACGGCTTTACGAAAAGGCTGAAGGATGCCGCAACATGAAACTCCAAATGGGTGCTGGGCGAACGTACGGCAAACCGCTGACCGGCGTTATTTTGGCCGGGGGAGAAAATAAGCGGATGGGCGGCAGACTGAAGGCGCTGCTCGAATGGGGCGGCAGGACGTTTTTGGAGCTGCAGTTGGAGCAGATGAATCAAATATGCGAGGAAACGTTCATCGTAACGAACCGTCCTGAGCTGTTGACGAAGTATCGAAGTGATAAGGTGAGGTTCACCGCCGATGTGCAGCCGGGTCTTGGGCCGCTTGCGGGGATGCAGGCGGCTTTGCGCCAAATTGGGGATGGTGCCGCGGTGTGGCTGGTTGGCTGCGATATGCCTTTTGTCAGCGCTGGCGCGGCAGCGGTTATGGCGGCATTATACGAGGAGTATGGCGTGGACGCGGTGATTCCTTGCATCGACGGCCGGCTTCAGCCGCTGCACGCCATATATGGCCGCCAGTGCCTGGCTGCGGTGGAACGGCACCTTGAGGATGGCGAACGCAGGATGATGAAGCTGCTGGACTCGATTCGCTGGATCGCAGCGGACGAGGCATCTTTTAAGAAAAGCGGCATCTCGCTCGATTTTGTACAAAATGTAAACACAACGCAGCAGTATAAGCTGTTGACGGGCGGGCCCGCTGAAACAAGATTTCAGCGCGAAACGATCAAGGTGGAAGAAGCGCAGCGGCGTATTTTTCAGCATCTCCGGCTGCAGCCGCCCGAGCGGGTACCGCTGGAGATGAGCTTCGGCAGACGGCTTGCGAAGCCTGTAGCCGCTGCCCAACCGGTGCCGCATTTCCGCCGGTCGGGAGTGGACGGCTACGCCTTGGCCGCTGCGGATACAGCGGATACGTCAAGCGGACAACCGGCCGCTTTGGATATCGTGGAAAGCATACTTTGCGGTGATGTCCCTGCCCTGCGGCTCAAACCGGGACAGGCTGCCCGGATCATGACCGGGGCGATGGTTCCGGAAGGCGCGGATGCTGTAGTCATGCTGGAGATGACGGATAAGATGAACGGTGGAGGACCGGGGGAACGTGTGTGTGTAAAGAAACGCATGACGCCCGGAGAGAACGTAACGCCCATTGGTCATGAAGCAGCGCGCGGAGAGCCGGTTCTGGAACGAGGGAGGTTGATACGGGCCGGGGAAATGGCCGTTCTGGCCGCTTTTGGACATGCGGAGGCGGAGGTGTATAAACCGCCGAGGGTCGCTATTTTTGCCACCGGTTCGGAGCTGCTCGATTTGAACGTCCCTTTAGCGCCGGGGAAGATCCGCAACAGCAACAGCTACATGCTGGCAGCGTTAGTCTGCGAAGCGGGCGGAGACCCGATTGTCATGCCGGTTCTGCCCGACGATGCCGCCGAAGTGGGTCGTTCGATCGAAGCGGCGGCTCTTCGCTCTGACATGATCATCACCACCGGCGGAGTGTCGGTCGGCGACAAGGACGTGCTTACCGAATATTTTGCTGACCGGCCAGGAGCGCTTTTATTCAATAAGGTGGCTATGCGCCCGGGAAGCCCGACAACGGCGGGAATCGTAAGCGGCAAGCTGCTGTTTGCGCTCTCCGGCAATCCGGGGGCGTGTTATGTAGGTTTCCAGCTCTTCGTAAAGCCTTTTATGCGAGGTATGCTGGGAGCAGCCAACGTGAATCATCCTGAATGCGAAGGCCTTCTCGAAGGCCCTTACGCCAAGGGCTCCGCGTATCCGCGTTATGTGCGGGGCATGATGGAGATGCAAGGCGAACGGCTGATTGTAAAACCGGCCGGCCTGGACAAATCGAGCAGCATGATGTCGATCAAAGACGCGGATTGTTTGATTTTCATTCCAGCCGGGGGCAGCGGTGCCGCGGCCGGACAAAAAGTGCGCGTGATCCGGCTGGATTCGCCGTCCGGTTAGCCGGGTGAACCAAGCGCGGCAAAAAAAGAAACAAGTCCCCACCACAACAGGGCAAGGACTTGTTTTTTTGCAAATTAGATAAGGAAGCTGCGGCTAACGATAACCAACAGGATAAACAGCACAAGAATTACACCAGCCGAAGTGAAACCACCATATCCGCCACATGCGCTCATTTCCACATCCCCCTTTCCGAAGACATGATATACGATATGTTCGACAGGCGGCTGCTGATTGGACGAATGCCCTATTTTTATAAGCAAAATGTGGAAAAGCTCGGCTTTTTTAGTAGGTGGATCCGCCGAACAAAAACCGCATTTCCCACTGCGAATCGGCGACGGAGTCGACTCGGACGCCCCCGGAACTTATGGAATATGTATGAAGGACCTGCCCGTCGCCCAAGTAGATGCCGACATGGGTAACCGTTTCATTTGCTCTGTCAACGTTCGCATAAGCTGCAGAGGTACTGCCCTTGTAGGACATGAAGAACATCAAATCGCCTTTCTTCAGCTGGCGCCAGTCGGTTTTTGTTTTGCCGATGCCTTTGACATAGGAGGCTTGGCTGCGGGAATCTCCCGGGAGCAGTTGTCCGATGCCGTCCAAATAAGCTTGGCGCACAAAATCCGAACAATCGAACGTCGAGGTATCGGAGCGGCTGGAGCCGAATTCGTACGGTGTACCGAGATACTTCATGCCGGTTTCGATCGCCTTCTGCGCGGCTGTTGCTGGGTCGAGCAGTTTATAAGGCTCTACGTATGTGGTCGAAATATATTGGCTGCCGGTACTGACGTAACCAAGCGCCCCGGACTCGTCTTGAACATAATACCAGTAGCTGTTTGTTTTGTTCAAAATAAGCAGCTTTTCGCCTTTGCTTACATAACGGATCCGCGAAGCGTCGGTGGAAGGGCCTGTCCGAAACGAAACGGACGAAACGGCCGTGGCGTTGGGCGGAGATATGAATGTCTGTTCGACCGGTTCGACTTCCGGCTCTGGCTCTGGCTCCGGTGCCGGCTGCGGCGCTGCACCGCCGTCAAAATCGGTGTCGATATATTCGGAGCCGGTGCTCACATACCCGATTGTGTTGTTTGTATCGGCGGCTTTATACCAGTAGCTGTTTATTTTCTCAAGGATCCATAACGACTCGCCTTTGCTTAATAAGCGGATTTTCGCGGCATCGGTGGAAGGTCCGGTGCGGAAATTGACGGATTTGACGATTTTCGCGTTGGCCGGCGGCTGCTCATTTTCGGTGTATTGCTGTATGTATGTAGTAAGTGAGGAAACGTAACCCGTCTGGCCGCTGCTGTCTTTCACTTGCAGCCAGCTGCCGTTTGGCACGCTTAGCACGCTTAACGTTTCTCCTACTTTCAGGTAGCGAATTTGATTGCCCGATGTAGACGGCTGATCGCGGAAATTGACTGTTTTGACAACTTTGGCCATAGGGATGCTGACGGTGTAAGCAGCCATCGCTTGTACGGGAACTAGGGTGGCAAAAAGAGCGGCAGAGAGCATGACGGTAAGCAGTTGGCGTTTCATGTCCGTTCCTCCAGATGAGCGTATTTTGGAAGGAAAACATGTAAGCGGTACCTGCCTGCATGTCCCTTCGCAACGATCATAGCACATCCATAATTTATAACTTAGCGGTAAATTCTACCTCCTTCCCAGAAAATTTGCTGCCTTTTTTAGGCATAAAGTCGCTGTTTCGGACAAATAAAGGACATTACTCACATGAAAAGAAATCGTCTGTGAAGGTTTTGGATCAAACCGTTGAAATGGGTGTGTCTTCCTTAAAGAGGGAATGTCGAAAATAAGTCTTCAGTCATATGTGGCATCGCCTTCCGCTTCTGCTGTAAAATGGGAGAGTCGGTACTTATGAAAATGGGAAGGGGCAGGAATATGGAAGAAATCATCCGCAATTTAACGCCCGAAGATTTGGAAGAAAGTATTATGATGGGATCGTTTGCATTTCAATACGATGTATCGGAAAGCGACATTGAGGATCGGAAAGCCAAAATGATGCTCAACCTTCCGCATCAATGGGGATGTTTTCTGGATGGCCGTCTTGCGGCTAAAATGGCTGTGTTCGACTTGGAAACGTGGATAGCCGGCAAGCGGTTTGCGATGGGCGGGGTGGCAGGGGTAGCGACATGGCCGGAATACCGCCGCGGCGGCATGGTGGCAAGAATGCTTTTTCGCGTGTTGGAGAAGATGAAGCGCAATGGCCAAACGATCTCTTATTTGCATCCGTTTGAATATCCGTTTTACCGGAAATACGGCTGGGAGATGCTGACCGAATACAAACGTTATGAACTGGATGCGTCTCAGCTTCCGTCGCTTCCCGCACAAGAAGGCAGCGTCGTGCGTCCCAAAGAGCCGGTGTCGGTGATTGCCGGTATTTATGAGAAATATGCTTCGCGTTATTCCGGTACGCTGGCGCGTTCGGGGGAATGGTGGCAAGATCGCGTCTACAACAAGGGGAAAGTGACGACCGCCGTGTATGTCAATCCGCAAGGGGATGCCAGCGGTTACATCATATATAAGGTAAAAGACAGAATCATGTCCATTCAGGAATTGGTTTGGCTGGACGAGCAGGCCTGGAGAGGGCTGTGGAAATTTATCGCCAATCACGATTCCATGATGGATAAGGTCAAATTGCAGGCCCCGATGGATGACAGGCTGCCCGCGAGACTTGGCAATCCGCGCTGCAAGCAGGAGACCGTGCCTTATTTTATGGCGCGGATTGTAGATGTTCCGGCATTTTTGAATGAATATCCGTTTGCCGCTCTCTCCGGGCAGGAAGGGTTGACGCTGCGGATCGAGGATTCTTTTCTGCCATGGAACAACGGGGTATTCCGTCTTGATATCGCGGGAGACGGGACGGTACGTGCCGGACAAGCCGAAGAGGACGGTCAGGACGCCGATGCCGTCTGCGATATTCAAACACTCACGACAATGCTGATCGGTTACCAGCGTCCGGCGTTCTTGCAGATGACCGGCAAACTTCAAACGGATGGGCGCACGATTGAGCTGCTCGAATGGCTCATTCCGCAACAGACGACCTATTTGATGGACTATTTCTGATTCTGAGCATTTTTGAAATATGGATCCAAAGCAAACTTGTGCAAAAACGGGGTCAGCTCCGCTTCGGTTAATACGAAGAGAGGCTGGCCTTTTTGCGTAAACATCAGCATCTGAAACGGTCTGGGATGTGTGGAGGATGCAAATAGGAACAGCTCCTGCACTTTATCGCCGCTGATCCCGCTCTGAACCGGCTCTGCCTGTTGGAGCGGGATACGGATGACAAGACCGTCGCGAGGCTCCGCCTTAATGGAAGGCGAAAACCCCGTTATCGAACCGATCCATGTCTTGGCTTGATCTTGCATTTCCTTTGTATTAGGCAATGTTGCGACAACTTTGCCTAAGGCCACGTCAAAAATTTGAACCGGACCGGCTAACGTCTCAACTGTGACCGGCCGTTCGAGCTGCTCGGTTTGGTGGTCTGCTAACGCCTGGGGGCTGCTGACGAATAAAGCGGCGGCAGCTAGGATCAGACTGAATCGCATTTTCATCAATGGGTTCACCTCAAAACTAATTTCTCCATTCCGTTCAATTATATGCCGTCCGGCGGCGGCTGCGGATCTGTGAGCATCCCCCGTCTTAGGTCCAGTATGAAATACCGTCGCGGGACGGTTTTGCCCAAGTCCCTATTGGCTTACAATAAGTAAAGTAAGGGTTACAGGGAAAGGGTTACAGGGAAAATGCAGAAAGTGCTGTAATAGAGGAGAAGTGAATGGGATGAACGTATGGAAACGTATGGCTGATAAAACAAGAGCATTGTTGAATGACGTGCAGGAGAGAGCAAGCAGCCCGACGACGGGACAACACATGCGGCTGCATGATATAGATGAACAAATAGATCGCAAGGAAAGCGAGTCGGCTCGCTGCCATCAAGCCGCCGCCAAAGCGAAGGACCGTTATGAGGATGCGCTGCTGGTAGCTTCGAAGGCTCAGGAGCAAGCCGAAGCTGCGATAAAGGAGCAGCATGCGGATGATGCTAAACTCGCCGTTGAAAGCCGGCTGTATTATGAGCTCAAGGCGGTTGAATATTCGGAGCAATATACGGCGGCGAAGCTGCGTGCGGACGAGCTTATGCTGCAAGCGCAGGCGCTGAAATCGGCCCGGGCGGAGCTTGGCTTCAAAAGAAGCGCGAGCCTCTTCTGGGCTGACCCGTCGCAGGCGAAACTGCGGACAAATTAGCTTTTGCCCGGCCGTCGCGAGTTGTGATATGCTAAGGAGTGCCATAGGGGTGCTAAACGGGCCGCTATGGCTTTTTTAAGATCATGTGCCGAATGCGCTCATACAGGGAGGTGACCCCATGGAAAAGAACAACAGGACCCGAATAGCGGCGATTGTGCTGATCGTAGCCGGCCTGTTTCTGCTGGCAGACAATCATATCGGCTTTTTCACGGTGGTCGCCCTTTTATTTATTGTTTTTGGCGTGAAAAAAGTAAGAAGCGCGCACAACCGCAAAGGATATGTGATGCTGGGAATCGGGCTGCTGATTTTGTTCAGCGGCCATTTGACGATCATTTTATCGGTGATTTTGATTTCGCTGGGCTTTTTTTATCTGAAATCAAAGCAGGTGCACAAAGACGATTCGTTTATGCAGAAGCAGAGTATGATCGACAGTATCCAATGGGGCAAGGATCCTTGGATTTTACGGAATTGCGCGATATGGAACGTTGTTGGCGAGGTGCACATCGATTTGACCTATGCCATTTTCGAACATAAGGAAACGACGATTATTTTGCAAGGCGTTATCGCCGATGTCGATATCATCGTACCGGAGGACATTGGCATCTCGGTTACTTCCTCGGTTATGTTCGGTCAGCTTCATGTCGGCATGGAGAAGGAATCCGGCGTCACGAATAAAATCGTTTGGCAATCTCCGAATTATGAGTTCTGCGACCAGCAGTTGAAGCTCATTATTTCTTACGTTGTCGGGGATGTCGACATCAAAATCGTTTGAGAGGGTACTAGCCAATGAGCGGATACAATCGGCGCCTGACCAATATGATGTGGCGAAGCATGGGAGAGTCTATCCTGCTGGGTTTTGTGTTGTTTGGCGCAGCCGTCTATTTCTTAAGTACGGGCGGTTATTTGACGCCGTTCTCGACTTGGCAGGAGGGTGTCAGCTTCACCCTCACCATGATCGTTATTGTCGCCGTTATCGGCGGCGCTTATGGTTATTGGACAAGCAGCAAAACAACACGTAGGCTCGAACAGATCCGCGAGGTCATGTTGTCGCTGGAGAAGGGCAACTTGAGCCGTACGGTGCCGTTTCTCGGAGAAGACGAGATCGGCCGGCTCGGCGAGCAGTTGAACCAGATGACGAAAAAGTGGGAAGAGCAGGTTACCTCGCTGCAGCGGCTGTCAACCAACAATGCCCAGCTGGCGCAAAAAGCCAAATATTCGGCGATTGTCGAGGAGCGGCAGCGGCTTGCGCGCGAGCTTCACGATGCGGTGAGCCAGCAGCTGTTTGCGATTTCTATGACGGCGACGGCGGCGCTTAGGACGCTGGATAAAGATTTTGACAAGGCGCAGCGGCAAATTTATTTGATCGAAGAGATGGCTTCGGTGGCCCAGTCGGAAATGCGGGCGCTGCTGCTTCATCTGCGTCCGGTGCATCTGGAGGGCAAACATCTTCACGAGGGATTGGTGGAGCTGCTGCAGGAGCTGACGGCGAAGGTGCCGATGGACATTCATTGGGAAGTGGCTGAAGATATCCGTTTACCGAAGGGAATCGAAGACCACCTGTTCCGGATCGTGCAGGAGGCGATGTCCAATGCGCTTCGCCATTCCAAGGCGACAAGGCTTGAAATCAAGCTGGCCCAGCCGGGGGATATCATCCGACTGACGATCCGCGATAATGGCGTCGGTTTTAATTTGGACGAGAAGAGACAGGCTTCTTATGGTATTTTAACGATGAGGGAGCGGGTGAATGAAATCGGCGGCTCGCTGAGTATCATTACCGCCCCGGAAAAAGGCACGAGGCTGGAAATTCGCGTACCGGTATTAAGCGAAGGAGGAGGGGAAACGGATGGAATCGACGATTAAAGTGCTGTTGGTGGACGATCACGAGATGGTTCGCATTGGTCTAGCCGCAGTGCTGGGCACCGAAGACGGCATCGAAGTGGTGGGAGAAGCAAGCAATGGTCTTGAAGGTATTCGTTTGGCGCAGGAGTACAAACCGGATGTTGTGTTAATGGACCTTGTTATGGAAGGCATGGATGGGATCGAGACGACCCGTAGGCTGCTGCAGCTGCATCCCGATTGCAAAGTGATCGTGCTTACGAGCTTCCTGGACGATGAGAAAATGTACCCTGTCATTGAAGCCGGGGCATTCAGTTATTTGTTGAAAACGTCGCGTGCTTCAGAGATCGCACAAGCCATCCGCGCTGCCGTAAAAGGCCAGCCGATTCTCGAGTCGCAGGTCGCCTCCAAAATCATGAACCGCTTCCGTCAGCCTGCCAAATCTCAAATTTTGCCGCATGAGGAGCTGACGGATCGCGAGATGGAAGTGCTGCGGCTGATTGCCGCCGGCAAGTCAAATCAGGATGTGGCCGACGAGCTGTTTATCGGGATCAAAACCGTCAAATTTCATGTAACGAATATTCTTGCCAAGCTTGGGGTAGAAGACCGTACACAGGCGGCTATTTATGCCTTTAAGCACGGGCTTGTGGAATAAAATAACAAAAGCCGGTTCCCTGCATAAAAGCAGGAACCGGCTTTTTTTTATGTGCGGAGGAGGAAGGACACTGTTACAGCCGGATCATGTCTTCGCGGCGGGGACCAACGCCGATCCACTTAATCGAGGCACCGATGCGGTCCTCAATAAAGCGAATGTATTGCTTCGCTTCATCCGGCAGGCTGTCGAAGTCGCGGATACCGCTTAAGTCACATTTCCATCCCGGCAAGTATTCGTAGACCGGTTTGGCATCGTCGAGCAGGGCCGTCGGCGGAAAATCGCCGGTTGTATTGCCGTCGATTTCATAGGCCGTGCAAACCGGGATTGTGTCGAGATAACCAAGCACATCTAGAAGCGACAAAGCCACTTCGGTTGCGCCTTGCACCATGACGCCGTAGCGGGTGGCGACGACGTCAAACCAGCCGATCCGGCGTGGTCTTCCCGTCTTGGCTCCGTATTCCCCGCCTCTGTGGCGCAGCTCTTCGGCTTCCGCACCGTGGAGTTCGGTGACGAAAGGTCCGGCTCCGACGCAGCTGGAATACGCTTTGGCCACGGCGATGATACGGTTGATCGCGTGAGGGGGCAGCCCGGCGCCGACAGCGGCATACCCCGCGAGTGTCGAAGACGATGTCGAATATGGGAAAATGCCGTGATCCGGGTCGCGCAGCGAACCGAGCTGGCCTTCAACCACGATGTGTTTGCCTTCACGCCAAGCGTCCTGCAGCAGCTTGGTTGTATCGCACACATAAGGGCGGATCCGTTCGCCGATTTGAGTCAGCTCCGCTGCAAGCGCCGCGGCATCCAGCTTCGGTTGATTGCCGTAAAGGTGCTCCAGCAGCACATTTTTTACTTCGAGTGCTGCCTGCAGCCGTTCCGTCAACCGCTGAGGGTAATACAGATCGGCTACCTGGATGCCGATTTTGGCGTATTTATCGGAGTAAAACGGCGCAATACCCGATTTGGTCGAGCCAAATTGCCTTGCCCCCAGCCGTTCTTCTTCCAGCCTGTCAAACAGTAGATGGTACGGCAATACTAACTGAGCCCGGTCGGAAATGCGCAAATTCGGCTCCGGCACACCGCGGGAGCGAAGCGAGTCGAGTTCTTCCAGCAAACCAACTGCGTTTAAAGCTACACCCGTTCCAATCACATTCACGATGGCAGGATGAAATACGCCCGACGGCAGCATGTGCAGCGCAAATTTCCCATATTCGTTGATGATGGTGTGCCCCGCGTTATTCCCGCCTTGAAAACGGACCACGTAATCCGCTTCCGCTCCAAGCACGTCGGTCAGCTTGCCTTTTCCTTCGTCGCCCCAGTTTGCTCCGACGACTGCCGTAACGCCTTGTTTCATTTGCAATCTCTCCTTATATCTCATTGTTCTTTTACACTTGTAACGATGCTTACAGGATGAGTATAATATGTGTAACTGACATTAGTAAAATTAATATAATTCATATTAGTTATAAATGAGGTTGATATAATGGATGTGAATTTAGAGCTATATCGGGTCTTTTATACGATTTCTATATCAGGCTCCTTCAGCAAAGCCGCCGAGAAGCTGTACATAACACAGCCCGCGGTAAGCCATGCGATTAAACAGCTGGAGGAGAAATTGGATGTAAAGCTTTTTTTTCGGACAAGCAAAGGGGTTGCACTGACGCAGGAAGGAGAGGTGTTGTTCCAATATATTGAACAGGCATTTAACTTTGTCAAAGCGGCGGAGAGCAAAATCGGGGAGATGCACAACCTTGAAAGCGGTGAAATCCGCATTGGGGCCAGCGATACGTTGTGCCGTTATTATTTGCTGCCTTACCTGGAAACATTCCATCGGGATTATCCGCAAATTAAGCTGCATGTAACTAACCGTACATCGCCGGAGACCATCCGGCTGCTGCAGGATGGCAAAATTGACTTTGGTCTCGTCAATATGCCTGTCGACGCTCCTGTGCAGGTAAGGGCCGGCATGCAGGTTCACGATATTATGATAGCTGGGGCCAAATATGCCGATCTGAACGGACGGATTCTCGCATTTGAAGCGCTCGCCTCTTATCCGCTTATCCTGCTAGAAGAAGGAAGCACCACAAGACGGTATTTCGATCAGTATGCCCGCGACTCCGGTCTGCAATTCACGCCGGAAATTGAGCTGGGCAGTCTCGATTTACTTGTCCAGTTGGCCAAAATCGGCCTTGGTCTTGCCTGTGTCACTCGCGAGTTTGTGCAGGATGAGCTGACGCGGGGAGATGTATTTGAGGTGCAGCTGCAAAAGCCGATCCCACCCCGCCAGATCGGGTTGGTAACGCTGCGGGACATGCCGCTTTCCGTGGCGGCCCGGCGTATGGTGCAGCGGCTTGGTTTTGCCGAAACATGAAAAACCGGCTCAATAGAGCCGGTGTGGTATCATTCATCGATTGGGGTGGCGCTGTCTTATTAAAAGTAACCGTTAAACAACAAACCTGTCATCGGCACCGGCAAATAAGATTGCAAGGCCCCTGCAAAGCCGTAATTGGTAAAGCTTTTGTATTGTGAGCTTCCTTTATTCAGCAGTGCTTCAGGAGGAAGCGCTTGAAGCCGTTCGGCCGCTTGGCCCAATCCGGTAGCTACTCCGGATAAACCTGTCAAGCTGCGGATAACGCCTGCGGCATCTCGCTCGAAATGGTCCGTCAGCTTTGCTTCATCAAGCTTCAGCGTACCGTCGGCTTGTTTGACGATTCCGAGACGGTCCATATTGGCATCGTTAAGTGAGCGCTGCCATCCTTGCAGCATGGCGGAGTTAAGCAGCCCCGCATTTTTGGCGGCTGCACTTTGGAAGCCGTTATAGCCCTGCAGCAGGGACTGGACCTGCTTGATGATTTCGCTGCTGTCCGGTTTGACGGAAACGTTAATTTCCTCGGATGAAGCCGATTTTAACGCGATGTGCAGTTTACCTTGACTTAAGGTGATTTCATTGGTGTCCGACGATTGTTCAGACCGACCGTTGATGCTGTAAACCGCATCGGACGCTTCGCGTGTCACGTTGCTGAGTCCCAGATCAGTTACAACACTTCCTTCGGTGTCTGCCAGCGTAAAGCCATGATCCTTCCCAGTGGCATCGCCGGTCAATTCCAACTGCAGCGTGCCGGATAATTTCTGCTGGATCAGATTGGCGTGGACGCCGAGGTTCGCGCCGTTAATCGCATTTTTTACTTTTCCGAGCACCTGTTCGTTTGTGTCCCAATCATAAATGCTGACGGATAACGATGTTGTTTTGCCGCCCGCCGTCAAAGTGAATTGATGGGTCTTTTGCGCAAGCGAAGTAGGATCGTCCTGCTTGAACTGGAGCCCGGTATTTTTTTGCGATTGGGCGATGCTGTCGACTTTAACTTTCCAGTTGCCCAGCGGGGCGGCGGTGTCCGCTTTTACCGAGACGGACGTGCTGTCGGATGTATCCGCTTTCCGTTTGAACAATGCGCTGGAGTTTGTCGAGATCTGATCGGCCGATTGCTGAACCGATTTGGCCGATTGCAGCAAGGAGGCAGTGCTGAACGCCGCTGTTTGCATGAACTGATTAAACGCATAGCGGGCTAAAGGGTAATTGACCGGCTGCTTCGTTTCTGGAGAGGCCGCCGCGGCTGCAGCCCGGCTGCGACGAAAGGAATCGACAAGAAAATATCTGTTATTCGTTTGATAGGCGCTTAAAACCTGCCACGCATTCGCCATCTCAAACACCTCACGATCTATGTTATAAATTACATTTATTATATACGATTGTGCAATTACCGTAAATTGGCGCTTGACATCCCGTTGTGCTCCAAATTGACGCATGTTAGTATGTAGTTACTCGAAAAGTAAAGGGGAGAATGCCCGTGGATTGGGCTTACATCGCGGTTATTGGCGGTGTCGTCATCGTTTGTATCTTGTTCCTTTGGTTTGTTGCCAAAAAATATATTAAGTAAATTTTAGATTTATAACTATGCGGGCGCTCCTGTCCTCTCATAAAATGGAGTATTCCATTCATAGGGGCGATGGGGTATGATCCGCAAACGAATTTCCGCACGCGACGATAAAACGATTGTAGCGATTATCGAGCAGACGCTTCTGCCATTTACCCGCAAACATGCGCCGGAAACCCGCATCGACTTGAAATCGCTGCGTAAACGCCTGGAGGGCGGGATTACGTATGTAGCTCAAGCGACGGGCATGCAGCCGGTCGGGTTTATGACGCTTCGTCATATAAAGACGACGCTTTATATCGATATGCTGGCCATACAAACCAGGTTTCAAAAAAGAGGGTACGGCACCTTGTTTATGCAGAAAGCCGAGCGCACTGCAAGACTGCTTGGCTGCAGCGATTTGGCGCTGTGGGTCGACGATACGAATGACCGCGCTCAGCGATTTTATATGGGCAAGGGCTTCGAGGCCACCTATTTCGATCCTAATATTCAATGTTATTTAATGTCCAAACGCATCGTATGATAAAAAAGAAACCAAGGCGCGCGCCTTGGTTTCTAAAACTTAAAGAACGAATAATAAAGTGATCAAAGCGAGGTCAAGAGCAAGCGCCGGGCCGAACCCAAATCCAGCTCCAAAACCATAAGCCGAGGTTTTTACTTGTCTTTTTACTGTTTTCTTCGATTTCGTAGAAGCGCTTTTCAGCTTGCTTGACTGGACGGCCTCTCCTTCCTCGGCATTCAAATAAAGTTTCCCGCCTTCCACTTTGCTAAGTACACCGGGTATTTGAGTGCCGTCATTCAGTACGACCAAGACGGTCTTACCATAATGAGCGCGGCAATGTTCTTCCACAACGGGGTGAATCATTTCCACCTTCGTTTCACCTCCTTAAAAAATCGGGAGAAGTAAATATCAGCTTCTTGATGTAGCCTATTCGTGGACATTTGCCTTGGATTGGGCAGACGCCCTGCGTGTTTGCCTATTTTGCAATGGGTGTAAACATCCAAGTGCCGTATTGAATCCTGGCCCCACATTCGCTATGCTAAAACAGGGAATACTTTGCAATAAAATAACTAAAAGAAAGAATGATGACTAATGAGCAATGCGGTTTATTTGCTATTCGGAGCAACCGGCGATTTAGCGCGCAGGAAATTGTTCCCGGCATTTTACGCTCTTTACCGCGAAGGGAAGCTGTCGGAAAACTTCGCTGTGGTGGGACTAGCCCGCCGTGCCCGGACGAATGAACAATTTCGCGATGATTTGTTGAGTTCGATCCGGGAGTTTGCCCGTTACGATGTAAGCAAAGACGAGCAATTCAACAGGTTTGCCGAACATTTCGAATACATGTCGCTTGATATACATAATGTTGAAGGATTTCGTGAACTGAAGCGCTTGACGGATTCATTGGATGAAAAGTTCAATGTGGGCGGCAATCGGCTGTTTTATTTGGCACTTGCGCCGGAACTGTTCGGCAGCGTTTCTTATAACATACGCGAAGGAGGTCTGCTCGAGGTTGACGGCTGGCATCGCTTGGTCATTGAAAAACCGTTCGGCTACGACCTGCCGTCCGCGGAAAAGCTGAATGCCGAGCTGCGTCAAGTGTTCAAAGAAAAAGACGTTTACCGGATCGATCACTATCTAGGTAAAGAAATGGTGCAGAATATCGGCGTGCTTCGTTTTGCGAACGCCTTTTTTGAGCCGCTTTGGAACAATAAATATATTGCCAACATTCAAATTACATTAAGCGAAACAGTCGGCGTCGAAGACCGCGGCGGGTATTACGACCATTCCGGGGCGCTGCGGGACATGGCCCAGAACCACATGCTTCAAATGCTTGCAATTATGGCGATGGAATCGCCCAGCCGGCTTCATCCCGAAGATATCCGCGACGAGAAGGTGAAGGTATTCCGTTCGCTGCGCGGTTTTCAAAACGCGGAGGAAGTGCGGCGTCACGTGGTCCGCGGACAATATGCGTCCGGAGAGGCCAAGGGCAAACCATTGGCCGCTTACCGCAGCGAGCCGTCCGTCAATCCGGAATCAACAACGGAAACGTATTTTGCAGCCAAAGTGTTTGTCGATAATTTCCGCTGGGCGGGAGTACCTTTCTATATCCGTACGGGCAAAAGATTGCCCGTCAAAACGACCGAAGTGGTCGTGGAGTTCAAGAATGTGCCGAATAATGTATATTTGGCCCAGAAACATGAGCTTGAGCCGAATCTTCTTGTTTTCCGCATCAATCCGATGGAAGGCATCTATATGAAGATGAACGCCAAACGTCCCGGCTCCGAAGGTTCCGTTATCCCGATTGCGATGGACTTTTGCCAAAGCTGCCAGGTCGGATTAAATACGCCTGAAGCTTACGAACGTTTGCTGTATGATGCGGCCCGCGGGGATTCAACTTATTTTACCCGTTGGGATGAGGTTTCGCTGGCTTGGGAGTTCATTGATAAAATTGCGGAAGCTTGGCGGGAAAGCGAAGGCGATCTGGAGAATTACCCTGCGGGTTCCTGGGGACCGGACCGCGCGAAAGCGCTGCTAGCCGAAGACGGCTTTAAGTGGTGGCCTGTTAATGGCCAGCATGAAGGAGAGGTCGCTTGGGCGATGAACCTTGGCAATCAATAAGAAGTAGGGTTCGGAAAAGGAGTCAGTCACCGCCGGGGATTCCTTCGGCGGTGATTTTACTTAATGTAGGAATAAACCTCGGCTTCATCGACTGTTGCAATTTAGAAGCTGGACGGAACGATGCCGGGACTGGGGTGACTCTTAAGGGCTAGGCACAACTAACGTTGGAGCTGCGGTTCAGCCCGCCGGGTCTTTCATCGGTTTATTATAGGGTGGGCTTCTAGGCCAAATTGTGATCTGATTTTAATACTTGCATGTTATTGCTGAGCGTGGTATATTGTAATTCCGGCCGCGAGAGCTTCTGCGGAACGGGAAGTAAATAAGTTTTCATAAGAGACTTGCAAATTTACTTCAAACATGATAAAGTACTTTCTCGGGTCAGGTTTTTGGTAAATGACCTAAAAGAAAGAAAAAATAAAGCTTGCAATTAAAAAATCAATGTGGTATATTGTAAATCCGGTTGTTGAAAAGGACAACCTGATGAAACAAGAAACATTTGAAATTGCTCTTTGAAAACTGAACAACGAGTGAATGTAAAACAAGCAAGTCAGCAATGAATTGAGCTATATTAAACAAACCTTAATGGAGAGTTTGATCCTGGCTCAGGACGAACGCTG
>NZ_SIRE01000053.1 GCF_004307995.1 Paenibacillus thalictri
TAAACCCTGTGAATTTTATGCCCATGATGTCGAAAAAATCTCATCCTAATTCAATAGATGACGAGATTCGAGGACTTAACTTATTCCTCAAAAAATCGTGTCTTGACAATGGAGAGCATTACAATCCTTCTCCCCCCTTTAAATGAGTACAGAACAAAAATATTGCCAGACCCTTAAGATATCCTGAATACGGTATCCGGTTGAACTTTCAAATCCAAATCTTTGTATCGGCTGCTTCATAGAATGGAGCTATATACAGTGCCTATTTGTCCACTGTCCTATGGTCTATATAAGTTGAATTAAAGAAATTCCACAATTTTATCGGACTCCATGCGGACGCAGAGACGGTCAATTATGGCTCGAGGATTCTTCATAATTGATTCCATAAAGGAACGAACATTGTTACGTATCTCTGCTACCGTGTGGTAAAAGACATTATTAACGACATCGCCTTTGAGCCACTTCCAGAGCCCTTCCACAATATTGAGCTGCGGGCTGTAAGGTGGAAGGAAGACAATGTGAGGCGCTTGTTTTCGTTCATGAACGGCTCAAGTAACTTGGCGTGATGAATCCGAGCATTGTCCAGCACCATTGTAATGTTACCTGAAGGATAAGCTTCCAGCACCCGATTCAAGAAATTCAGAAACGTGTCTGCTGTATACTCTACGTCTTCATGCCAAACTATTTTTCCATTGCAATAGTCAGCGGATGAAAGCAACTTCACGCCGCGATGCTTGCCCGTTGTCCGAACGATACGTTGCTTGCCTTTCTCAAACCACGTTCGTTGCAGCGCTTGATAATCACGGATCATGCTTTCATCTTCAAACAAAAGATGATCAATTTCGCCATCTTCAACCCTTTTTTATAGCGGGAAACGTTTCTTCGACAAACCGTTTCTGCTTCACAGGATCCGCAGCAGTAAGGGTATACGTAGGCTTTGTATAGCTCATATTCATTTGTTCCATGAGCTTAGATACACCACGTAACGAGTACTGGCATCCATACGTCTGCTTGATGTGATCTGCAATGAGTTGCAACGTCCAATTGAATCTAGCCGTGAAACCGATGTCTGCGGGTACTTGGTTAACGATTACTCGCTTTAACTCGTCTCGTTGATCTTTCGTCAGACGCGAGGAGCGTCCTGGCGAGAACCGCATGATGAGACCGGAGATGCCTTCCTTTTCGTAGGCATGAATGTAGCTGCGAATTGTTTTTTCAGAACGACACATGATCATAGCGATTTCACTTACAGGCATGTTCATAATCGTAGACGAATCGTCTGAAGTCGCTCGTACATTCGACGGTCTTTCGTTGACTTCATTCGTTCTTCAATAGCCGTCAGGGCTTCGTTGGCTTCCATCCCGTTCACCACCCTCTTCAAGGTCTTTCTGAATTCGACGGTGAGGGAGTAAAATCCTTCCTAATACTGGAAGATCACTAATTCAATCTATTATAGATAAAAAAGTTTTCAAGCCTACTCCTAGGCTACATATCACTTAATATGCATTTTTGTTAATAAACCCATTTACTATTGTTTTAAAAATAATCTTTATATCAAATAAAAAACTCCAATTTTCAATATAAAAAATGTCATGTTTAATGCGATCCTCAATTGAAGTATCTCCACGCAATCCGTTTGATTGTGCCCATCCAGTAATACCTGGACGTATATGATGTTTAATCATATACTTTGGGATTTCTTCCTTAAATTGTTCAACAAAATATGGCCTTTCAGGCCGTGGACCAACTACACTCATATGTCCAAACAATACATTAAAAAATTGTGGAAGTTCATCAAGACTTGTTTTTCGTAAAAAGGCTCCAAACCGTGTCTTTCTAGGATCATTTAATGTCGTCCATCCTGTGTCGATAAACCCAGGGGGCATGACTCTCATTGATCTAAACTTGTACATATAAAAATTCCTTCTATTTAAACCGACTCTCTCTTGTTTAAAAATAATTGGACCCGGCGAAGTCAATTTTACTCCGACAGCAATAGCTATCATAAGAGGTAAAACTAAAAAAATAGCGCATAAAGAAAATACAATATCAAACATCCTTTTAAAAAGCCGATTACTTAGTTCATCAAGAGGAATATCACGCACATTTATTATCGGAATACCTGCGAAATTATCGAAATAAGGCTTCGCTGGTAATAAATTAAAAAAATCGGGGATAATTAGTGTTTTAACTCCAACTTTTTCACAAATATTTATTATTGACAAGTACTTTTCGTGCGCGGTTAGAGGTAAAGCTATAATTACTTCGTCAATAAACACTTTATTTAATACTTCTTCAAGCGAATTAGTGGTACCTAATATTAACTTATTGTTAATTGGTGTAGAGTGAAAATCATCAATATAACCAACAACCTCATAACCCAACTCAGGATGGAGAGTGATATTATCATGAAATTTTTGACCTAATTTACCTGCCCCAATAATCAAAATAAATTTTTTATTGTAACCCTTTTCTCTAAAGATTCTTAGGACTACCTTGATGCAGTATCTGTATAATCCAATAAACATTATATTATTAATTAAATAAAAAATTAAATATGTTCTTGAGAGATTTACTTCCCGAAAAATAAATAATAAGCTAAGAAGAAGCAATAAACTTATGAAGTGAACTTGTATTATTCTTATTAATTCATATGAAAAGCTCTTGTTTCTTTTAGATGAATATAACGAACCTGTGTAGCCGATAAAAGCAGCTATCGCACCATAAATGATACTCCATAAGTAATACCTTTCAAGGGGCAGGTTTAATTCATAAGAAACTAACTCGCTCTCAAATTTTATCCACCAAGAAAAAAGTGCCATTATTTGAATGATAAAAAAATCAATTAAAATATACGCTTGTGAAAAAAACCTTTCTTTTCCCCGTATCATCTTATCACCCAGGCTTATTTTATAGTCGTTCTTTTAAAAACTTTGCAGGCACCCCGCCATAAACTGTATAGCTTGGGACGTCTCTATTTACAATAGACCCAGCAGCTATAATAGCCCCTTTGCCGATCTTAACGTCCTTAAGAATAACAGAGTTAGCTCCAATCCATACATCGTCTTCAATGATTATATTCCCATCATGCCATTCATTTAATCTGACTAATTGGTTTTTCTCTATCCCGTGATTAGATGCGACAACTGTCACATTAGGTCCAAATAGTACATCATTACCTATCGTAATTCTTCCATTTGGAGCCCCCCATAAACAACAACCGAAATTAATAAAAGTATTCGCCCCAATAACTATATTTTCGGGATACTTAATAAACACATTAAAATATACTCTTGTACCTTTCCCCTTCTTAACTTGGGATTGTCTAAAAAAACAGGCTCCTGAAATGAATACGATGTGCTTGATCCAACCAATAATAATGTATAATAAACCCAGTGCTTTTGAAATACCCCGCACCCCTCTCACTTTTCTAATAATTCTTTATACAACCTAAAAATGTTATTATTCATTTTTTCACTTGTAAAATGTTCTTTAAAGCTATTATATCCCTTTAACCCCATAGTTTGAAGATCTTCCTTTTTCAGATTATTTAATAGATGTACTATGGCTTCTTCATCATTAATATTGAAAAGCAATCCAGTTTCATTATGCTCAACAATTTCTTTCAGACCTCCTACATTACTAGCTAGGACAGCCTTCTTATTCTTCATTGCCTCAAGTGCAACTAAGCCAAATCCTTCCCATCTAGATGGAATAATAACAGCGTCCACTTGACTGTAGTACTCATCTATTATTGAATTATCTACCCATCCAAGAGTAACAAAACTATCAGGTAAATCTAGTATATAATCTTTATTTTCTAGCACTTGAGATCCAATCAAATAAAACTTAATATGATCCAAGGGATACGACTGTGCTATACGTGCTAGTATATCTAATCCCTTCTGATGATCAAACCTACCGACAAATAACAGATTGATCTTTGAATCATCTACTACAAAGACCTTATCCTGGGAAACATGAATAGTCTCACTTATACCATTGTATACAACCCTAGACTTTTTTGCATCTATCCCTAGTTGAGTAGATTTCAAGTACTCATCATTCGAAATATTAATAATTAAATCTGTTGGGATAGATAGAGTTCTCTCAATTAATGCAAAGACCCTTTTTTTAAATTTAGTTGTATGCATCAAGAATGACCAACCATGGGGACAATAGATTATAGGTCTTTTTTTATATATTAAAAACAATATTCTGACTAATACACCTGCAAATGTGCTATGCACGTGAATAATATCTGGGTTAATTTTTTTAATCAACGAATAAATTTGAAAGCTAGCTAAAAAAACATACTGAGGATATCTCTCAAAAGAGTAATAAAATATTTTACTATTATCTATTGACAAATCAAAATCCTTACTTTTGTTACTTAGGATTACAAACAGATCAGTAATGTCACTACGTTGAGATTGATATTGCAATACTTCCCTAAGATAGGTACCAACTCCACCTTTAATATATTCCCCTACATGTAAGATCTTCACTCCACCCCAACCTTCCCATTATTGAACCCTAATCCCTATGTACTTAACTATACATACGGATATTATTAGCGAGACTAGGAAATATAATCCAAAACCAGCATCAATCATATTGATAAACGCAGAATGTAATAATACCGATGCAAAAAAAGGGTATAGAAACAATCCAATGGGAGTATTTATCTGAATCTTGGTCCACAAATATTGAATAAGTACACCTAATAAAAAGCAGTATAAAAAACCTAAATAGCCAAAATCAATAAATACAGGACCATAGAAGGTTGTATATACTCCCGGCATTGGAACTATAGAAGATAAATATTCTTGTGTAATTGAACTAAGCCCGACCAACTCTAAAAATTTAAAAATAGGATAAAACTGCTGCGCTCCAAATACGAGATTATCTAAACTAAAATTATCAAACAGATAAAAAAACTCAAATAGTCCATGAGTGCAATACCATGACAAACTAATGAGAGTATATATTAGCTTGGCAACAATTCCTTCATTTCTCGTCAGATCTATTATATTTTCAGGAATAAATATACCATATTCAGGTTGCATATATTCCAAATGACTGGGTATAGTAAACCCATTAAACTCCAACCGATCAATGATAATGTTCATTGAATAAACAAAAAATAATAAACCGAATATAAACAATATAACATAAATAAACAGTTTCTTTAGTTGTTTTTTTATAAACGCTGGATTTGTTAGTACTATTGAAACAGCAATAATAACAAATAATAGAGTAAGAGTAGTTCTTCCACCTCTTAGAACTGGATAAAAAAGAATGCACATTAATGATATAAATGAAAGTATATAATGTTTGCTTCCTAAATATTTGTATAAATATATGGTGAACATAGAGAGAGCTACTCCAAACGGAAATAGAATTGCTGATGTAATAGATACTATACCCGAATCATTTGCCTCATAATTTATTCTAAAGTCTGTAATAGAACTATAACTAAAAAAAGACTTTACAATTAATAAATCATAAAACCTTAACAATATTCCAATAGAGGTAACAACAAATAGAATATTGTATATTTTCTTAACTCTAAAAGAATCGAACTCATTATTATTCTGAACATATCCCTTAAGAATGAATACAGTATTAAATAAGCTTATCAAATAAGTTCCAAGATAAAAAAAGAATATATAAGATATTATAACAATAATGGCCATTTTAGATGGGGTATAAATATATTCAATAGGTGAAAATAAATACAAAACAATCCAGATAGAAATTGATAAAGAAAAAATATATCTGGGAGATAAATATTTCATAAATAACACCTTCAATCAATAAATCATTATTGTTTCTTTTTTAACCAACAACAATAATGGGTTACGCCGCTATAACGATTACGGTTTCGTGTAGTTAATAGAATCCAACCATGATCTTGAGAGGCTTTAAATGGTTTAGCCAACCTAAGCTAAGGGTCCAACTTGTCTAGTTAATGTTATTAGGAGCGAGATGGTTAATTCTATCAATTCCACACATAGCGTCTAAAATCCCGTTTGGTAAAACAGCTAGTCAGTAATATCTACCATGTTGTGAAGGTTTGTGATCCAACCGCTCCGAAACAAGCCGTCTGAATTTTTCGGTTTTCTTCTCGGATCATCCGTTGGCGTCGGATTTAGTGATTAACTTTAAAACGAGCCTTTGCACGACACGACAGATCGCTCCACCTTAATTCTCATTAATACCATACTTTGCATTAAGAAAGTACCCGCTGATCAACAAGTGATAACTTTAGCAAAGTCTATAGGAGGGATTCAGTAGGAGAATGTTTTTGTCGGCTTACCCTAAATCTTCTACGCGCGGCAACGCTTGTTCGGCCTCTTAAGAATAGAAGATTACTATTATAGCCTGCTAAGTTAAATTTATCTGAATCCCTATTTACATTTCTTATACTATAAATAAAAAAAGAAAAGTTCGTGCTTTACAACCTTAGCCAATACTATCACCCCGCATTTTGCTACTTCCATAAAAAATTACATCTTGTTCCGATTTAAAAATGGAACAAGATTCAAATAGCAACTAGGAACAGTCTTTATATGAAATTGATTGGAAATTACGGTCAACCAATCATGCCGTTTTCAGTCTTCATTAAGCATCTGCTTTTTATTCGTGCACTCGTTTCTATTTTGTATCAAATCGATTAATTTTCGAAATGCAAATGATACTCTTTTTAGATTTTCATCAGATATACATATTGGGGCACTTATCGGATCACTTATAATACCTTCAAATGAGTTATTTAACATATTTTCAATAAATAACTTATCTTCTGCAGTAAACTCTTCCGATTCTTTCTTTAATATCGTACTGATTTGATTTGAATTTATAATGCTAATAACAGAAGATAACCCATCAAAATACATTTGAGAAAATAATACTGTCTTTTTCCCAAAAAAACCAGCTTCAAATCCAACTGTCCCACAAATAGTAAAAACTATCTGGCACCTTTCGATAAGTTTATGGGTACTAAAAAACGGATCGATTAATTTAACTCCCGGCAATCGTTGTATTGCTTTAAGATAGGAAACACTTCGATCACCCAAACAATTCGAATGCTCTTTTACATATAGAACCATGTCCACAGGTAATTCTCTTGAGATTTTTTCAATAACATCAAGCTGATTTGATGTTTTTGCGCCAAAAACATCAATACCAGATTCAGGCTGCATATGCATTGTATATAAAGCATATTTAGTTTCCAAATCAGGCTTCTCAAATAGACTTCTTGCTCTAAAGTACCTAAATGGCTTTAGGTACTTAGGTTCTTTAAACAAATGATAACCTAGGGATTTGACCGTTGCATCATTTCTAGATTCAATTAGAGACTCTTTTATTTTCTCGATTACTTTTGAAAACCATGAGATATTAATTTTCGGGATTTGGTCATTCCAATAAAAATAATTAGGCTTTACTCCTGATCTTACCCCTATCTTTATTTCTTCAACTCGTTCTGATAAATCTCTAGTACTGTTACTATCAAACTCTTCAAACTTTTCATATTCTTTTTGTAAATATCCTTTAAAAAACAAAAACCGATCGCTCGGTATCCTCATAGTACCTGGATTATAAAAATTTTTATTATTATATTTACACAATATCGCTGTTATCAACTCCTGAACAGTCGTTCCTTCACTGATTACAATTTCAATATCATTCTTTAATAAAAATTCATTAATTGTATTACTGATACTATAGACATATTCACACGCTGATCTATAATTCCAATGCCTCAATATTCTATCCATTAGAATAATATTGTTTACTTTCTCGTTTGTCTTCCTTTCAATTTCATTAATCAATTGCTTACCTTTCTCGATAATTTGCACATTTAATACGGACTTGTTCAATAAAACAATTTTTTCAGCCAAAGTACCATTATTAATTAACCAAGTTTTTCTTTTTTTTGATGATGTAATCCAAAATATACTATGTCCATCTTTTTCAAGCTCATCCGCAATAGCTTTATAAAAGATAGTATTATTAAAAAGAGCAATAAACCCTATATTCATGAAGATTCACCTTTCAATACTCTTTTTGAGAACTTTTATCAAAATAATATTGTAAAACTAATATTACAATTGAGGAAACTAATGTACTAATAGCAACGCCATAGATGCCTAAAGAAGGTGTTAGTATTATATTCATAATTAAGGCAATAAGAAATGAAATAAATGAGCTCAGAACTATTTTTGAATCAACTCTCCTAATGTATAGGGATGTATAGAATACTTGAGAGATCACATTAATGACAGTTGATAATGACAGTATCCAAAAAGCAGAAATATAAGTACTATATATTGGTTTATTAACAAGGTATAAAATAGGATAAATACCTATTATACTAAATATACCTAATAAAAAAGAAGATAGAACTATTCTTTTATTAAATACTTTTTTCTGTTCATAGAATTTCTCTAATTCATTCTTCTGAAATAAGGATATCAATTGAGGCTGCATTATCATAATAATTGCTGTATAAACAAACACTTGAATTAAATTGGTTATATTGGAATAAAATGTATATATACCGACCAGTTCATTACTATAAGCTATTTTCAAGACATTTCTATTAACAAATTCAATACTTGCCAAAGATATTGACGAAATCAAAAACCGAAGTGAGTTCTTACAACCTTTCCTCAACCATTTCCAGTCAACTTTTTTTACTACTTTTATCAAAAGTAACTTACGAAGAATAAAAATACTAATAACAATACTTACAAATCCACCTATGAACCATGAATAAAATATAATTTCAAGGTCTTTAATTGTTGATATATATATATATATAATAACAAAAAGTGCCCAGGCTCCGTTTCTTAGAAAAACAACTATACTTGATATAATAGGATATTCCAGTGTAACAAATATCCGACTAAATTCTGATGACAAATGTTCTACAATCAAAATAAGATAAAACCATATTAAATATTTTAAAGGTAATATATGGAAATAAAATAAAAAAAGCAGTAACGGAAAAATAAATAGATAAAGTATGAAATGAAGAATAAATTGATCCTTAATAAGATTTAAATGATTTTCTTTTGGAGAAGCTAAAATTTCTCGGGTATTAAAAATATAAAAATCCATTCCAATAATATATAACGAAAAAGCAATAGCCGAAACAAATATCCCATAAATACCCAATTGTCCAGGTTCAAGATATTTTGCTAAAACAAACATTAAGAGGAATTTACTTAAAAGGGTACTCCCTCTTAATGATAAATTAAAAAAGCTATTTTTTAACATATTAGATTACTATATCCCAATTTAAAGGTTGTCCTTTTTCTACATCAACCTTTATTTTTTTACCCAATATTATTTCTAAGTATTTAGTAGGCATACCATAACCCGGTCTTATTGCTCGAATATTATCCATTGTCAGAACATCTCCTGCTTTTAAATCTTCTGAAATATATAATGATCTTCTATATTTTAATGAGGATTTTTCTGTGTCTGTAGGTCCATAAGAAATTTCACCCAGTGATTTCCAAACCCTTTCTGTTTCTATTACAAGCTGGGACATTTCATGAGGTTCTAATGAAAAAGTAGAATCAACCCCACCATCAGCTCTAGATAGAGTAAAATGTTTTTCAATTACTGTTGCACCAAGTGCCACGCTTCCAACAGCTACACCATTTCCCATCGTATGATCCGAAAGACCAACTTGACACCCAAACAATTTTTCCATATGTGGTATTGTTGAAATGTTCGTATTTTCAGGCGAAGCTGGATACGTACTGGTGCATTTAAGCAAAACTAATTCATTGCAACCATATTGTCTAGCTATCTGTACTGTTTCATCCAATTCAGCCACTGTAGCCATACCAGTTGATATAATCATTGGTTTGCCTGTTTGAGCTATTTTTTTTATCAATGGAATATCAGTGTTTTCAAATGAGGCAATTTTATAGCAAGGCACATCAAGTTCTTCTAGAAAATCTACTGCTGTTGAATCAAATGGAGTACTAAAAGCAATAATATCTAGTTCTTTACATTTTTCAAATATTGGTCTATGCCATTCCCAAGGTGTATATGCTTGTTGATACAATTTGTAAAGAGAATTTCCTTTCCAAAGACTTTTTTCATCGCTAATAAAAAAATCATCTTTATTATCAATATTTAAAGTCATTGTATCGGCTGTATATGTTTGAATTTTTAAAGCTTGAACACCTGCTCTGGCCGCCTCCTCTACAATTTTCAAAGCACGCTCTAGTGATTGATTATGATTGCCCGACATCTCGGCGATAATAAATGGAGGATGATCCTTTCCGATTTTTTTATTGTAAATGGTTATACTATTATTCATCATTTTATTTTTCCTGGCTCCTTTAAAAAGTTCTCATTTAACTCATCTTTCATCTTCAGCCACCGTTCCTTAAAATGACACATTAAAATAACATCAACATAACTTCCGTTTCTAAAAATATGATTAATTAACGTTCCTTCTTGGATAAATCTTAGCTTCTCGTGCACTCTTTTACTTGCTATATTAAAATCCAATATTTCTGCCGATACTTTTCTAATGTCCTTTTTGAAGATATAGTCAAGAGAAAGGATTCCCATTATAGTTCCTAACCCAGATTTTGAATCTTGTTTTCCAATATAAAATCCCCAACTACACTTTTTATTAATTGTATCGATGTTTGTAAAATTAACAACACCGGTAGGTTCTTGATTATAGAAAAATATAAGATTTTCGCACTTATTATTTTCCTTATTATTTTCAAACCATCTTAAATGGTCTGCCATCTTAATTATTTCATTATTGAACATACAATCTCTTACTCTTTCTGTATTTCGCCAATTTAATACCATCTCCAAGTCGTTTTTAGAAATTGGCCTTAAACTGATTTCCAAATAGTGCCCTCCCCTTTCAAAAGTTCTTGAACGACTGTTTTTGCACCAAAACTTTCTTTCATGAGCTCTAAAGACTTACTCGACATTATTTCTATCTTTTGTGGAGTTAGTATTAATTCATCTAAACAACGTATAATATCCTTAGTTCCTACATCTTTATGCCAGCCTAAATTAATGGCGGCCCCGTGTTGATCTATTTCACTTGAAATTCCGATTTGATTTTCAGCAATACAAATAATTATTGAAGGAAGTCCAAGTATACATCTTTCCCAAGTAGTTGTACCGCCAGCTCCAATAGAAATATCATTCTGACTCATTATTTGCGCTACATTGGAAATATTATAATAAATCTTTACATTTGGATAAAATTTATATTGCGCTACAATATTGAAATAATTTTTGTTAGCTCCTCCAATAACCACATCAACATCAAATTTTATTTTGTGGTTTAGTAAAGCATCAACTACTTTACTTGTCTCATTGGTAGGGTCACTTCCCCCAAAGAAAACAAGAATTTTTTTTAATGGAACTCCTCTTAATCGGGTAGAACTAGTAGCTCTTAATTTATAAAACTCTTCTCGAAGCAAACTATATTTGGGACCAAGCAAAAGTTTACAGTTTATATTTATTAACGAATTATATCTACTCTCTGGTTTGTTATAGTAATAATTTTGATCTAATAAATAATTACATCTGTGTTCACGATTTGCCAAATCATCTATAACAAACAAACAATTTGTAAATAGTTTTGCTTTTTCTTCCCATATTTTATTAAGCTTATAGTGATCTACAATAATTATATGTGCTTTAATATCATGAATAGCATCAAGGAATAATTGCAAGTCCTTTTCAATAAAGAAATCGTTCCATATTACCAGAGAATCTTTCTCTGCCTTCGGAAGTTTCCGGAGCTCCATTTTTGATTTTTGAATTAATTCTTCAAGAGCTAGTCCGATATCACCATTTGTAACAAAAATAACATCATAATTTTGTTTTTGAAACTCTTTGGCCGCGACTAAACAGCGCATAATATGTCCAGAACCTATCGATGATGAGGCATCCGTTCTTACTACCAATTTTTTCTTTTCCATCTCTTGTATTTATCTTACTTTAAATAATGGTTCTAGAGGTTTGCACTTCAAATATTGAACTAGTGATTTATCAAAAATAGCTTTTTGCAAAATAGAAAATACCTCATCATAAACATTGAGCAATTTCGTTATATCTTGGTCACTATGAGAATAACTAAGATTATGTGTACCTACTGATAGAATGCCTCGATCAAATATTTCTTGAAGAAATAATGTTTTGATTTCGAAACTATTATAATCGTTGAATCCAGCAATATTAAGGAATGACCATGTAGGATTACCACTTATAGATACTATCTCCTTTAAATCATGTTTTTGAATTAAATTATTAACGCCTTCAATTATCTTGGAGCCTTGTTTATATAACGTTTCAATTACAGGCTCAGCTTGTAATTTTTTTAATGTTGCTAGCGAAGCCGCTAATGATAATGTTTCACCACCAAATGTAAATGAAAAAAATATTTCTTCCATTAGTCTCATGTATTTCTCTTTTCCAGCAACCACCGAAATTGGAAATCCATTTGCTAATCCTTTTCCGAATGTTGCTAGGTCAGGGGTTACACCAAAGTATTGTTGTGCCCCTCCATTTGCAAAACGAAACCCAGTAACTGTTTCATCAAATATTAATAAAGCGCCTTGACTATGTGTATATTCCAAAACTTCTTGAAGGAAGTTATTTTGTGGTTCTGTAACGTTCATAGGCTCTAAAATTACACATGCTATCTGATCGGGAAAATCATCAAATATCTTTTTAAGAGAGTCAATGTTATTATACTGAAAACTATGAGTTTGATCCCTAACTACCTGTGGTACGCCTTTATTTCGAGTAGTGGATCCAATATACCAATCCTGCCAACCATGATATCCGCATACCGCTACTCTGTCTCGTTGTGTATAAGCTCTAGCAACCCTTACAGCACCTGCTGTTGCATCTGAACCATTTTTACCATATCTCACCATATCGGCACATGGAATCATTTCAACAATTTTTTCTGAAACTTCAAATTCTATTGGATGAGGCAAGGAAAAAATGGTTCCTTCTTCCAATTGTTCTTTTACTGCTTTGACAACATCTACATCATTGTAACCAAGTGTAATTGCACACAAACTATTAATAAAATCTGTATACTCATTCCCATCAACATCCCATACCTTACTCCCCTTTCCTCTTTTAATAAAATATGGAGATACCCCAAATGGATAATGAGTTTTACTTTTACTAAAAGTTTGACTAGCCAGTGGTATTGTTTTCTCTGCTCGATTTAACATTGATTCAGATAATAGATATTTAGACATTTGATCCATCTCCTTTTTATCGTTTTTTATCGGCTTGTAATGATTTCAAATAGCCTTCATTTCTTATATATGATTGATTGATCGTTGCAAGCTCATTATTTTTGCTAATAAAATTAATAATATTCTCTGTTGAAAAGCTAGGATTCTGAGCATATAAATTAGAATAAATCGATTCAACAAACATAAAATCATCTAATGTATCTACAGTCCACCTTAAATGAGACAAATCAATATTATTAATGTAAGATCCTAACGTATATTTATTATCTTCATTTAAATACATGTAGGGAGTAACATGCTCTCTTTGAGATGGCAAAGTTGCTTTTTTCCATGCTTCGATTAATAACTCTCGTTTAAAAACTTCAACGTCTAGACCATCTGGAAAAGTTGGTTCAAGAGTATTACTAGTATAATCAAATCCATTTAATATATGGAATTTCACAATATTATCTACTACCTCTGGGTCAATCAAAGGGCAGTCGCCAGTTAATCTAACAATATGATTCGGATTATATACCACTGCCCCTTGATAAAAACGGTCCAAAACATCATTTAAATTACCTCTAAAAAAAGTAATTCCTCTTTTTGAACATTCTTCTTCTATAACATTATCTGACGAGTCAATGCTTGTTAATACAACTAATTTATCTAGCGTTCTACATATCGATAATCTTTCTAATTGCCTGATTAGCATAGGCTCATTAAGTAAAGGTTTCATCACTTTACCTGGTAATCTTGAAGAAGAATATCTTGCTTGTAAGAAAGCGATAATCATTACTACCACTCCACATGATTATTTAATGTTTGTTATAGAAAGAATCACATGATTTTCCCGTTGATTACTGGTATTTACTAATTTATCCTTTAAGATGGCCTCGACTGAAAACCCACATTTTTGTAAAGCCTTTAAGCTCCCTATATTACTTTCATATAAACCAGCAAAAATCTTATATATACCAACGCTGAAAGCAAACTTAACAACCAAGCTAATTGCTTCACTTGCTAGTCCTTTTCTCCACATTGATTTATCTCCGATAAAATAACTGATATCGGCAGTCCTATGATTGAAATTAATTGGACCTAATTTAATATTACCAATATGTTTATTACTACTTGAATCAATAATAGCAAATAAATAATTTTGCTCGGATTTAATCATCCCAAAAACAAATGACTTAATTTGATCAATACTTTGTGATTCCCATCTGGTCTCTAAATATCGGTTAACTTCTGGATCTAACAACCAATTTAAGTACTGTTCATTACAATCAAGAATACTAATTAATCTTAACAGCACCTTTTCACCTTTTATTGGGACGAATTCATCCATTGACTCACCTCCTTTATCTAAATTTATCCAATATGCTTAAGGGGTATGTTATAATTTTTCAAAAAAGCTTTCGCTCTTAAGGGGTTATTATCCCCAAAATTAAAAATACTTCCGCATCCCAACGCATCAACACTTGTCTCAGAAAAGGCATTTAATAAGTCAACAAAATTACCCGAACCACCACATCCTATTATCGGTATACAGGACAGAGCCGAAACAGTTTTAAGCAAATCCAAATCATATCCCGACATTGTTCCATCTTTATCTATAGAATTAATTAATATTTCTCCAGCACCTGCTTCCACGACCGCGCTAATATGATTCTCTAAACTAACCATTTCTTTTTTAATGCCACATGCAGAATATAGATCAAACTTATTTGTAAAAACATTTCTCTTGACATCAATAGAGACAACAACCGCTTGACTTCCGAATTTTTCCGATATTTTTGTTATAATACTCTTATCATCATAACACTTAGAGTTTATAATTATTTTATCTGCTCCATTCAATATTAGTGAAGTAGCGTCTTCAACCGTTTTAATCCCTCCCCCCAAAGCCAACGGCATAAAACATACTTCGGAAACCTTATCTATTAATTTTAATAGGGGCTCAATAGTTCGATTACTTCGATCAATATTAAGGAAAACCAACTCATCTGCATCCTGTGAATCGTATATTTTAGAACTGTTAACAGGATCACCAACATCTCTATAGGAATCGAAATTCAAAGTTTTTACTAAACGACTATTTAACAATAACTGTAAAGGAATTATTCTCTTTTTTAGCATTTACCATCCCACTCACAAAAATTTTCAATTAATTTCAAACCATTTTTCTGACTTTTTTCTGGATGAAATTGAAAACCAATGACATTGTTTTTGGCTACAATCGTGTTCAGGGCTTGTCCATAATCAGTTTTTCCTATTATATATTCATTTTTTTCACAAACAAAATGATACGAATGCGTAAAGTAGAAATCTAAATCATTCTTTACTTTATGAAAAACAGGATGGTCTGCCGTAAAATGTACGGTATTCCATCCTACATGTGGTATAGGTAAATTAAATTCTTCGGATAACCTTGAAACGGTTCCTGGAATGAATGAGAACCCTTCTGTCATTCCACCTTCATGTCCATTATCAGATAAAAGTTGCATACCTAAACAAATGCCCAGAAATGGCCTTCCTGTAACAGCATATTTTCTGATAGCCTCGAAAAGTCCTTTTTCTTTGATTAAATCAACTGCTTTGTTATAAGCCCCAACTCCAGGCAAAATAACATGACTAACTCCGTCAAGTTTCTGTTCATTATCTACCAGTATAAAATCGTAACCTAAATAATAAATTGCATTAGAAACTGAACGAAGGTTACCCATTCCATAATCAATAATTCCAATCATACATTATTTTTTCTCCCTATACCAATGCTCGAAATCCCAAGTTTTTGGTGCTATTTCAATATTTTTAAAATCCGGAATATGTGGGGCTACAACTGTTTTTGAAACAATCTCATTAAATTCATCTTCTGATATTTCAAGATATTCTAAAAAAAGATCTAATGACGGTGGTTTTCTCCCTTCAAAATCTTCTATTAGTTTATCCGCTTCTCGCTTCGTTATTCTTTCGTTTCTTAAATCTAAAGCAGTCATTTGGGTTACTCTGGAATATCCACGTTTTAAATATTTAATATAATCCCTAACACCTTGCATGTAACACTCGATTTTTTCATACGGATACGCTTCAAAAGGAATACCCTCCACTTCGTCCCCTTGCCACCCTAATTCACTTTTGATCTCTTCTACATTCCTCTTAACATCCCAAGGAATATAAGAACCTAAGCATACAGAACGATATCTAATTTTCTTCAAATCACGGAGTTTGGGATACATATATGGATTAAGATCTCTTGAATCGAGCTCAAAATCATTTTTAATCATACCCTCCATATCTTCAGCAGTAATCCCAAGATTTACATAGCGATTAAAACGATCCTCATCCACTTCTTCAATTTCATTATCCTTGTAATCATAATATGCTGTGTACTCAGATGAAGGTTCGCCCCAAAAAACTAAAGGAACATTAAATTTGATCGCTATTTGCATAGGATAAGCAAAAATCCCAGTATGGCAATGCCAGCAAAAATCGCCTTTTCTGATTAGAGCCTCTTTCATCAATCTTTTAACAACTTTCCAATTCGGGGTGAAGCTTAAGACATCTACTCCAAGTTTCTTGAATGTTCTTTCATTATTTTTCAATAGAGTTTCACGCATAAAGCCATGATTAAACTGTACAACTAAAGGCTTCAACTTATATTCCCTAACCAAATAATTTAGTGTATAGGTTGAATCTTTACCACCAGAGAACGGTACAATGCAGTCGTAATCATACTTTCCTCTGTACTCTTCAATCAAATCATTTAAAATTTGTTTTCGTAATTCCCAATCAATTTCTGTATCTTTAAACACTTTTTGAGTACAAATATTGCAAATTCCCTTGCTATTGAACTCAATTGTTTCGTAAGTTTCAGGAAGACCACATTTCACACATCTTCTTAACAACGAAATCTACCCCCTATATTCCCCAATTAGACGGATTAATTATTTTTTCGTCATGTAAAGCAAACTGAGATAAATTTAGCTTATTCACGTCATATTTTTTTTTAGATGCCGCATAAATTTCTCTTAATTGAGCAGCATTATTAATCCCGCATATCACACAATCAATTGTTGTCTGTGAACTCACAAAACTTAATGCTGCCTCTAACGGAGAAATATTATGCTGTTCTAAATAATTTCGATACTTCACTATATGAGTTTTGTATTTATTAAAAAACGAAGGTAGTGCACTCGGTTCCATTAACAGGAGTCCTTGTAAAAAAACAGATCTCACATGAATTTCTATATTATTTTGTTTCAATTTATTGAGCATTCTATTTTCAATAAGACGCTGATCAAAAACATTCAGCGGTAACTGAATAATATCAACTGGGTAATGATCAATGATACTTTGTATTTGCATACTATTGTATACAGATACCCCTATTTTTCCGGCCAGACCTTCTTGTTTTATTTCAAGCAATTTGTTATATAATAAATCACTGCCTGACTTTAACAAATCATCAGCATCATGCATCAATAGACCATAAACAGATGTATTCCTTAATTTATTCAAAGATCTTAGCAGTGTCTGATATAGATACAGTGCATCGCTCTCTAAAATCAGATCACTAAATTTCGGTGTCTTTGTAATAACTTTATAATCTCCAAATTTAGAAACCTCTGATAAACCCAATATTTCTTCACTTGAGCCATATAGATGTGCTGTATCAATATATTTAATATCTAATTCTTTAGCTACCGTTAAAATGTTTTCGACTTCTTGAATAGAAGTTTTACCATTTTGATTTGAAATTCCATAATCTAATCCAAACTGAACTGTACCTATCCCAATCTTTGAAATTGGTCTCACCTACTTTGCATAATATGACAATACCTTTTGCAAAGCATTAACCACATCATAAACATCGCTTTCCTCCATAAGCGGAAATAGCGGAAGGGTGATGATATTTTCATATATTTTCTCAACCACAGGACAAATACCTCTATCATATCCTAATTGACTATAGTATGGATGTAAATACACTGGAATATAGTGCACATTTACTCCGATGTTTTCCTTTATTAAGGCTTTATAAATAGTATCTCTATCTACTTTCAAACACTCGGATCTTAGTTGTATAACATAAAGATGCCAGCTTGATTCTCCATCTTGGTGCTGAAAAGGAATAATCAGTTTATCTTTCTCTGAAAATTCTGTAAGCAATTGATTGTACAAAGCCACGTTTTTTTTTCTGCGTTCTAAAAAGAGTGGAAGTTTCTCAAGTTGACTACTTCCTAGAGCAGCTTGAAAATCAGTAATTCGATAGTTATATCCTAATACTTGCATCTCATAATACCAAGATCCTCGATTTTCAGTAACTAATTGTTGGGGATCTCTTGTAATTCCATGTGCTCTAAATTGAATTAGTTTATTATAGTAATACGAGTCATTTGTGGTTATAACACCACCTTCACCTGTTGTGATATGTTTCACTGGATGAAGACTAAACATAGTCATATCACTTATTGAACCAACCCTTTTTCCTTTATACGTAGCACCTAAAGCATGAGCCGCATCTTCTATTACCACTAGGTTATTGTCTTTAGCAATACGAATGATACTATCCAAATCAGCAGGTTGACCGGTATAATCAACAGGTATAATCGCTTTTGTCTTACTGTTTACATGAGAAAAAATTTTTTTTGCGTCAATATTATAAGTTTCCTTATCAATATCAACAAACACAGGACGTCCGCCTTGATAAAGAACACAATTGGCACTAGCAGCAAAAGTCAACGGCGTAGTAATCACTTCATCTCCCTCAGCAATCCCTGCTGCAAAGCAGGCTGCATGGAGAGCGGCTGTACCATTTGCAAAAGCAACAGCATACTTAGCATCCACATAACCAGCAATTTTTTCCTCAAATTCACATATCGCAGGACCAGTCGTTAAATACTCACTTTTAAGAATAGATACCACGGCCTGTATATCCTCATCATCGATCCACTGTTTTCCATAAGGTAGAAATGTCTCTCTTACACGTTTTCCTCCGTTAATAGCCAATCCTTCATTTTTCATTTTTAACCTCTCAAATTAAATTAGTGGATTTTATCCATTCTTCAGTTCTTTTCACGCCCTCTTCTAGTGCGACTCTAGGCTCCCAGCCCAGTAATTGCTTAGCTTTATTATAATTACATAGTAATTTCGCAATTTCACTTTGAGGGTGAATGTGTTTCACATGTTTAATTTTAGAATCATCTTGAATAATGAGTTTAGCAAGTTCATTAATACTAATATCTTTTCCCAAGCCAGCATTTATTATATGACCATTAACCTTATCTGAATAGCCAGATTCTACAACAAATCTAGCACAGTCCTCAACATACAATAAGTCGCGAGTTTGAGTGCCATCACCATAAATATTCAGACTTTCTCCATTCAGTTTTCTTTTAATAAAGACAGCCACTACGCCACCTTCTCCGCCTGTCTTTTGATAAGGTCCATAAGTATTAAAAGGACGTATAACTACAGTTGGCATCCCATAAGCATAAAAATAAGACAACACCATATTCTCTGCTGAAATTTTTGACCCCGCATATGGAGAAGCAGGTTTTGTGGGATGATTTTCATCTATCCCCATTTCACCCAACGCCTTATCATACACCATGCAAGTGCTCATAAATACAACTTTAGTATCATGCTTCTTAGCTTGTTCTAGTACATTAAATGTCCCTACAGCATCATTTTCAAATGTAGTTCTTGGATCGTCAATACTATCTTGAACATTAATGCTAGCTCCCAAATGATAGCATATATCAAATTTTTCACCAAACAACGTTTCAAGTAATCCAACGTCCTTAATGTCACCGGCTATAAATTTAACTAGTCCATCATATTCAAAAAACTCCTTAATGTTCACTTCTCTTCCGTTAGACAAATCATCCAAAACCCAAACTTTATGTCCGTCATCAAGTAATTTTTTTACAACCCATCTCCCAATAAATCCTGCTCCGCCCGTTACAAGAATCTTCTTCATGTATTTTTTCCTCCCAAAATTCACAAAATAATTTATAACAGTCTCTCGTTTTCAATTATCTTTTTAAGTTCATCTATTGAAATAGGTTGTATATTCTCAGAACTATACGTTCCCAATCTCGCTTTAATCCCGCCTTCATACTCAGGTAATTGTTCAACAAATGGAGAAGGAATCACAAAGGAATGAGACAATTCAACAGCAACTTTCGACTCCTCAAATGTCATTAATTCCTCATAATACTTTTCGCCTGGACGTAAGCCGATTTCTACGATTTGAATATCACTGAGCGGTATATTGTGTTTAAAAGAACATTTATCAATCACTACTTCTGCTAGGTCACTTAATTTTATTACCGGCATCTTCAGCACAAATATTTCACCGCCAGTAGAGTGAACTAATGACTGAATCGTTAACTTGGTAGCCTGATTTAACGTCATCATAAATCTTGTCATATCCATATCAGTGATAGTTATTTTCCTATCGCTTAGTATTTGTTTTTCAAATAGGGGTATAACGGAGCCTCTTGATCCCATAACATTCCCAAATCGAACAGCTGCAAAAACTGTTCCACTCTTACCTTTATTGTAGTGCGCAGCAGCAATCAATCTTTCAGCTGTTAATTTGGTGGCACCGTACGTATTGGTAGGAGATATCGCTTTATCCGTACTTGTAAACACGACTTTTTTTACATTTGAATTAATTGCAGCCTGAATAACGTTATTGGTACCAATAATATTAGTTAATACTGCTTCATAAGGATTATACTCGCACGAAGGAACATGCTTCATTGCGGCAACGTGGAAAACGTAATCTATATCTTGCATTGCCCTTCTTACTCTATCACAATCTCTCACGTCACCTATTAAGTAGCGAATATTCTCTTGATATCCCAATTCATTTTCTAATTCAAATTGTTTGTACTCATCTCTACTAAATATTCTAACCACTTCAGGCTCATCTTTAAGAAGGGTTAATAATATGCTCTTACCTATTGTACCTGTTCCACCAATAATAAGTATTTTTCTATTTTTAAAAAAGCCGTTAATAGCCATATTTTCTCCTTTTCAGACAGCTTTGTGCTCCTTTTTTCTGTAGTTCTAAAATTATTGTCAATAAATATCAATATATAAAATTTTAACAGATGGGATTCAAACAATCAATGAACCTATTTTATCATCTCTATCATCTGAGAGTCTACTACAAAACATATCCTGTGTTTCTGTGAAAATACGAAAATGGCTCCATCTCTTTTTGGTAGAACGATGCTCACCCAAACAACGCCACCCAAAGAAAGGAACTTTTTTATAAGCGAGACCTATCACATCCATCGTTAAAATCAATATGAATGGACCCTACAAGCAACTCACAATCTACTTCTCTATGACTCTTAAAATAGCGAATTTGGATGCATAATTAGAAACCTAGAAATATGAAACGGAAATTTGGAGTGGAAAACACATAAACTATTCGAAAAGTCCTTATGGAGTTGTCAAAAAAGTACAGTTTGAAAACACCCTCGTACAGAAATCCCATTACTAAGCTGCTTGTAACAGCATTCTTTTGCGATAAATAGCTGGGGCCAGCCCCCTGGATTAGAGCTCTAGATCCGTCGTCTGTTGTAGTAGACCATGATGTATCTGAAGATGATCGATTTAATATAGGCCATTGGATAGCGCTCCGTGTCGACCTTGTACAGCTTCTCTTTCTTTAGCGTAGCAAAAAAACATTCATAACAACGTCCTGTGCCGCTCATGCTCTGAATGGCGTCACGTGTAGCCAGACTCTCCCGGAAAGCATGGCCCTCGATCACTGTGATAAATCATTCCGCGCGCATTTCTTGCTTTATAGGCGTTCTCAAAGGCCTGGATGCAGAGTTCCTTGCGCATGTTGTCGTCCATGGCTAGGCCCACGATCTCTCCGTTGAAACAATCCAGTACCGCGGACAGATAGCTTGCCGTCTGAACAAGGGACTTCGGTTATATCCGATAGCCACTTTTGGTTGGGTGATGAGGATCTGAAGTCTCTCTGAATCAGGTTCTCGCTCTTTTGAGCTGCGGCATCCTGGCGTGTTATGCCATTGGGTTGACACTTGGCTTTTTCTTCAGCAGGCCATGCTTCTTCATGATTCGGTGCTGTAGCTGGTCGTGATCTCTATTTGTGACAGCCCCAGCAGAATACGCTGGACACCGTAATTACTGTTGTCTTCATGCTCTCCAATAATGTCATTGATTTTGACCAGAAGAAGTTGCTGCCGCTCCTGTTTGGGAGCGGGCTTCAAGCTACGGTAGTAGCCCGATTCGCTGACAGCAAGTACCTCGCACGTCTCCTTGACGGTCCATTGCTCCCGTCGTTCACGGATGTAAACATAGAGCTAGCATGCCTTTACCGCTTCCGGTCTATTGCGAAAAAACCGAGTGTGTCCTTGAGAATTTCATTCGTGCGGCGCAACTCGCCTATTTCTCTTTCTAATTCGATTTCACGCGCAGTCTTATCGGCAGATGCATAAGTCCTTTCGCTCCCGATATACGCTCCGTCGCCGTGCAGGGTTATTCGCTTTCTCCATTCCTGTAAGGTATAGTAGCTACGCCTAACTGCTCGGCGGCTTTCTTTGGTCCAATCTCATCGCCTAGTCTTACTGCTTCTTCTTTGAATGTTTTGTCGTACCGATTCATTCTTTCTCGTCCCCTCGTCAACTTTCATTTTATTTCATATGAGGGGGTTTATCGACTGCATTTTATCGTAGCACTCCAGCTTAAGGCCAACTCGCCCACTCGCCAAAAACCATGTCCGCAGAGGCTCCAAGTCAAGCCGCGGCGCAAACTTTTACTAGGACGTGTCTGAAAACTAAAGAAAAATGTGGTATGATTAGAGAAAAACGAATGGAGCATCGAACATGATTCCAAGACGGTACGAAATAAACGATGAACAGTGGGAACAAATTTAGGACATGTTCCCGCCCTATCAAACAGGACGTCCGTCAAAATTAGGCAACTCACGTGGAACCTGACTTTGAAAACTTGAGCATCGATTCTACATCGGTCAAAGCTCATCAACACAGTGCAGGTGCTAAAAAAACGCAGCAGGACACGAAGTAAATCAGCACATCGGCGTCAGTCGTGGCGGAAAGACAACCAAACTCCATACCGTCGTCGATGGATTAGGGAATCCCCTTGCTTTTCTT
>NZ_SIRE01000054.1 GCF_004307995.1 Paenibacillus thalictri
CGCTCCGGCGCTCGGCACGAACGCCGGCGGCGCCATCGCGGCGAGCGTCGCCTTCGGCGTGCTCGCCTGGCGACTGCGCGCCGGCGCCGCGCCCCAGCCGCTGCGCTGGGGCCGGCTTGCGCTCGCGCTGGCGGCGCTTGTCGCCGCGGCCGTGGCCGCGTTATGGCTGCTGAACGCAGCCATAACGCTTCCGCCGGCGCAGCAAACCCATATCGGCCGCGCCTTCGGGCAGCTCGCGGCCGGCCGGGTGGACGTCATCGGCGCGATCATCCGCCGCAAGCTGGAAATGAATGCGCACCTGATCGCCGTATCGGCGTGGAGCAAGGTGCTGCTGACCGCCTTATTTGTGATGGCGGTTATGCTGCTGAAGCCGCGCGGCATTTTTAAAGAATGGCAGCGCCGGTATCCGTATTTAATGCAGGGTTTTACGGCGGGGGCAATCGGCACCGTAGCCGCGCTGGTTTTTAACGATTCGGGCATTGTAGCTGCGGCTACCATGATTGTTTATGTGGCCGTACCGATGCTGCTGCTTCGGTTGAACGAGCAAAGAGGATAAAGAAGAGCCTTCTAGGTTAAAGCATGATTTGGGAGCCTATTTCATTCAGAAAGGGAATGATCTTGCCTGTTGGCAAGACCATTCCCTTTCTCCAATTCACTCTGCCATTCCTGGCATAAATAACCGGGGAAAAATGCGAAAGAACAAAAAAGAGGGCGGTCCCAAAAGCGATATGCTTCCCTTACTTTAGCAGGATCTGTGCTTTCACCTGTCTATCATAAGGAAGCTTATCGAAGCGGAACCGTCCTCTTTACTTATGTCTTGCTAATTTCATACCATTACCCGAGCAGCTGCTCCCACTGCTCATAACATTCCGTCAGCTCGGCTTTTTTACCGTCGAGTTGCGCATTTTTTTCCTGAACGAGCACATAGTTGTTGTATACATCGGGGTTAGCCAGCTCCGCTTCGATTGCGGCAACTTCATCTTCCAGCCGGGCGATGTCCGCTTCAAGCTGCTCTACCTTGCGTTGACGGCTGCGTTCCTCGCGTTTTTGCAGCTTGCCATCGGCGTAATCGCTAGGTTTTCCGTTTGCCGTCTCAGCGGCTCTTCCCGCTGAGGAATCGCTGCCCCCGCCGCCCGATTTGTTTGCCGCAGCTCCGGAACCGCCACCGGCAGTTCCACTTTTTTTCAGCGCTTGCTGCTCCAGCCTTTGCCGCTCCATCTCGGCCAGCTCCTGCTTTTTCTCGACAAAATCGTCATAGTTGCCAAGATAGGCGGCCAAGTTATCCGAACTTAATTCGAGCATTTGCTCCGCCATTTTATTCAGGAAATAGCGGTCATGCGAGATGAACAGCAGCGTTCCTTCGTAGTCGATCAGCGCCGATTCAAGCACCTCTTTGCTGTACAAATCAAGATGGTTGGTGGGCTCGTCCAAAATCAGCACGTTCGCTTTCTCCAGCATCAGCTTCGCCAGCGAGACACGGGCTTTCTCGCCGCCGCTTAGCGAGCTTATTTTTTTCAAAACGTCTTCGCCGCTGAACAGGAAATTGCCCAGCACCGTGCGAATGCGCGCCTCCTCGATATGAGGGAACGCGTTCCATACCTCGGCCAAAATCGTATTGGACGGATTCAGCCCCGCCTGTTCCTGGTCGTAAAATCCGATTTTTACATTTGTTCCCCATTGGAACATGCCTTTCTCGGACGTATGCTGGCCGATCAAGGTTTTGAGCAGCGTCGATTTGCCGATCCCGTTCGGACCGATCAGAGCTGCCGTGTCGCCGCGGCGCAGCTGAAAGGAGATATTCCGCAGCAGCGGCTCGCCCGGCTTGAAGCCAATCGCCAAATCGCTGACCTGCAGCACTTCCTTGCCGGTGGCCTGCTCCACCTCAAAAGCGAAATAAGCCCGTTTCAGGTCCCCCAGCGGCTTGTCCAGCCGGTCCATTTTGTCCAGCGCCTTACGCCGGCTTTGCGCCCGTTTGGTGGTTGAAGCGCGGACGATGTTGCGCTGCACGAAATCTTCCATCTTAGCGATCTCTTCCTGCTGCTTTTCATACTGCTTCAGCTGGATTTCATATTCCGCCTCCTTGGTTTCCACATATCTCGTGTAATTGCCCGTATACCTGCGGGACACGTGGCGTTCGATCTCATAGATCGCTTCAACAAGACTGTCAAGAAAATAACGGTCATGGGAAACGACAAGAATCGAACCGGGATAACCGCGTAAATAACCTTCAAGCCAAGTGAGCGTAGCGATGTCGAGATGGTTGGTTGGTTCGTCTAGCATCAGCAAATCCGGTTCTTCGAGCAGCATCTTGGCCAGCGCCAGTCTCGTTTTCTGCCCGCCGCTTAACGTGTGGACGCGCGTTTCGGGGGACATGCCGCCAAACCCCATGCCATGCAGCACGCCGCGAATTTTCGCTTCTATTTCGTAACCGCCTTTTTCGCGGAATTGATCGGAAAGCACAGCATAACGCTGCAGCGTCGCTTCATATTTTTTTTCGTTTTGCTGAAGGTCGGGGTCGGCCATGTCGGCTTCCAGTTTCCTCAGCTCCTGCTCGGCGTCGAGCAGATGGGCGAACACCTTCAACATTTCGTTAAAAATCGTTTCTTCCGATTGCAGCCCGCTATTTTGCTTCAAGTACCCGATTTTCGTTTCTTTGGCTTTAAAAATATTTCCCGAATCGTACGATATTTCCCCTGCGATAATCTGCAGCAGCGTCGATTTGCCGGCGCCGTTGACGCCGACCAGTCCGATGCGTTCGCGGGCTTCGATTTGCAGCGATATATTGGAAAGCACGGCGGATACCCCGTAGCTTTTACTTATGCCGTTAACTTGCAGCAGCATGATGCTTCCTCCTATTATGTGACCCCGTTGTCTTTAAGGGAACCGCTGAAAAAGTGAATGCTGGATGTACGAATCATTCTATGTTCGCTGATTGTCCTTAAATTTCTTCAATTGTACTCGCATGTGACGGGAGAAATTCGTGGACCAGGGCAAACGCTGGCGCTTCGTAAAAAATGATTTCGCTCATTCCGCTGCTTTTTCATGGCCTCGTCTTTTGAGCCGGAGTTTCTTTTCTTTATCGTATATGATACGCGGCCGGAAATAAAGGTACAAAACATGTAGAACACTCCCAATCATTCCTACTATACGGGCAGGACGTGGGTATCGTAATCTTTGAGTAAAGAAACAGCAGGCAAACAGGCCTTCACTTAAAAACGAAAAAACAATATGAGGCACCCTGAGATGGAGGCGAAAACGATGCTGCCGCTTCATTCGAATACGAATTATTCCCGCGTTCCCGGCCGGACTCCTTTCATTTTATTGCTGCTCGGTGCTGTGATCCTTTCGCTGATATTCCCTCTTTATCTATCATTGTTCGGTGGTGTCTCTGCAAGCCATGCGCCAAAACCGATTCCGGCTAAGCCGTCCGGCACGCTGCGGGTCATGACCTACAACATCCGTCACGGCGAAGGATTGGACAACCGTGTCGATCTGGAGCGAACCATCGGCGAACTGCAAAAAGCAAACCCCGACGTTGTTGCCTTGCAGGAAGTCGACCGCTATTGGTGGCGCAGCGGCATGGAGGATCAGGTGAAAAAAATCGCAGCCTCCCTGCATATGTACTACGAATATTCGCCTAGCATCCAAAAGGGCTTTGCCCAATACGGCAACGCGCTGCTCAGCCGTTATCCGCTGACCGCGCCGCATATTTATGCGCTGCCGGGTGAGAAGGAGCCCCGCTCCGTCATCACAGTGCAGTTGGACACGGCCCACGGCCCCGTCACGATTGCAGCGACTCATTTGGGAGTATCCGCTGAAGACCGCAAGCGGCAGCTGCCGCTGGTCACGGATATCGTCGCAGCGCTGCCCGGTCCGAAAATCGTGATGGGCGATTTTAACGCCGGTGCAGCCGGCCCCGGCATGGCCGCCTTGTTGTCCGCTGTCGCTCCCATTCCGTTAATAGATCCGATGGGCACCGTGCAGCACGGAGGAGAGATCGATCACATCTTGACCAACCTGCCGTTATCTGGCGATGCATGGACACAAGCAAGCGACGCCTCCGACCACATCCCTGTTATCAGCGATCTGCGGCTGTAGAAGTATGGCCGCTGCTTTTCGTTTGGGGCATACACGCCATACACTGCGATGAACGGGGAGTGGTTTTTGATTGTGGCGATGCGCGAATACAGGCAGGCGCTGCTACCGAGCACATCCCGTTCATTAGTGATCTTGCGGCTGTAAGAATTATGACCGCTGCTTTTCGTTTGAGTCAAACACGCCCATACACTGCGGTGAACGAAGAGTGGTTTTTTTGATTGTGGCGATGCGCGAATACAGGCAGGCGATGCTTCCGAGCACATCCCGTTCATTAGTGATCTTGCGGCTGTAAGAATTATGACCGCTGAATTTCGTTTGAGCCAAACACGTCATACACTGCGATGAACGAAGAGAGATTTTTGATTGTGATGATGCATTCGGGTTGTCTTCAGATTAGTATTTTCTGTCTAATTGCGTAACGGATAACGAGAGAAACTGCTTTGCGAATTATAGGGAACTTTGAATATCAGCCTGTAGTTGGCAGAATAATATACGGACTGGCGGGTAGCTGAACCAAGGGACGATTATGGGGTGGAGAAGCGTTAGCGATGCTTATAAAAAAGTGACCGCCCCTTTTGATGTCGTTCCAGGGTCACTTTTTTAATTGGCGGTCGGAACCCCATATTCGTCCAATGTTGTCAGGTTAGCAATAAATGACTGGTATTCAGATCGCGTATTGGTTGCATTAGCGCAATCATATCGCGATTATGGAGTAAACCGAAACCATGACATGCTTGAACGCAGTAAATGACGCTATTTCGATTCAAGCTGATTAACATTGATTTTTGGCCAGCTTTCTGTAACGGATATCCTTGTCACTATGGTTGCCTTATGCATGCGAACGTCATGCTCCAACGCTAACGGACAGGCGCGCCGTTATGTGGCCCAAAAATCGAGGTTATCATTTTTAACGGACAGGCGCGACCTTATTTGATCAAAAAAGTCGGGGAAACCGCGATGGTAGATCAAATAAGAGCGCTGGTGTCCGTCCTATTGAGCAAACCACAGATTTGGTTTATATAGCTGCGCTGATGTCCGTTAGAAAGGGGGCTTCTCCAACGTTTGGAGTTGCACAATGGTTGGATGATGCACAATGAATCGACAGTCTCACTCAGTCCTTGATCTATCCGGATGGTCCTATGTCCAGAACGGGTCGCCGCGCATAAAAGAAGCTTGATCATTCCTGTGACGATACTTTGGTTCATTGATTTCTTATCCTGACAACATTCCATATTCGTCCCCCTCTCACGCGCATGTGTATCTTATCGACAGTCCGCCCCTCGTCGAAACTTCATCGATGTAAGTTTTTCTTATTTTCAGCAAATATGTTAGAATGAAAATAAGTTCACCCATTTGCATAAATGCGGCATGAATGACCGGATATTTTGAAGCGAGGACTACGCCCCGTGAACATAAAAGAACGTAAAATCGAGCTCCGTAAGCAGATGGCCCAGAAACGGGCCCAACTTACCGAACCGGAGCGCAAGAAGAAAACTGCCGAACTGAATAAAACGCTTCTTCGCGAAATCATCCCCCGGCTTGAAGCCGTTCAAACCGAACAATACCGGCCTACGTTGTTTACGTATATGCCCTATAAGACGGAAGCCGATGTCACGCCCATTATGGAAGCGTGCTGGGAAAAGGGATTCCGTGTCGTGATTCCCAAATCGATTCAAGAGGACCGCATCATGCGTTTGCATGAGGTGACTTCCTATGAAGATATAGCTACTGGCGCTTGGGGAATCCGTGAGCCGTTGGAGTCGCTCCCCTTGCTTACGGATATTGGCGAGGTGGATTTGGTGCTCATTCCGGGACTGGCGTTTGACCTGAAATTCGGACGTCTGGGGTATGGGGGCGGCTTTTACGACCGTTTTATGCAGCGGTACGCCAAAGCGAACCGGCCCAAGCCCTACCTGCTTGCGGCAGCGTTCGAACTGCAGCTCATTGCCGAGGTGCCGCTGGGCATGTTCGATTTTCGCGTGCATCATATCGTAACGGAATCGCGTTCGGTAGTCGCTTCTTCTTATACCAATCATGGAAGTGAAAAACGGTGACCGAACACGACGGGTTGACTCATTTTAACGAACAAGGCCGGGCGAGGATGGTCGATATTTCCGATAAGGAACAGACGGTTCGGATAGCTACGGCGAAGACAACGGTTCACATGCGGCAGGATACGCTGACGCTGATCAAGTCCGGACGCATTGCCAAAGGCGATGTGCTTGCCGTCGCTCAAGTTGCGGGTATTATGGCCGCCAAGAAAACCTCGGATTGGATTCCGATGTGCCATCCGCTAGCGCTTTCCGGTGTCGATATCCGTTTTTCGGATAATGAGCAGGATGAGCTGATCATCGAAGCTACAGTCAAAACAAAAGGTCCGACCGGTGTCGAGATGGAGGCGCTCACAGCCGTATCGGCCGCGGCTCTGACCGTGTATGATATGTGTAAAGCGGTACAGAAGGATATGACGATTGGTCCGACCGAGCTGCTGGCCAAAACCGGGGGCAAAAGCGGAGACTTCTACCGTCATACATAATGAATCAGCTTAAAAAGCAATTATTTTACAATAAACCGGTAAAGTGACCATGGAGAGGTGAAGCTTATGCGCTGGAAAGTAGCTATCTTGACCGCAAGCGACAAAGGCTCCCGGGGAGAACGCGAGGACACTAGTGCACAGGTAATTCGGGAATTGATCGAAGAGGAAATTCAGGGGGAAATCGTAGAATACCGGATTGTGCCCGATGAAATGGATGAAATTATGGCGGCTTTGATCGAGATGACCGATTATTTTCAAGCCGATCTGATTTTAACGACGGGAGGCACGGGGCTGGCTCCACGAGACGTGACACCTGAGGCAACGTTGAAGGTCATCGACCGGCAAGCTCCGGGATTTGCCGAAGCGATGCGTTATCAGTCGATGGCGAAAAATCCGAAGGCGATGCTGTCGCGAGCCATCTCGGGCATCCGCGGCCGCACGCTGATCATCAATCTGCCGGGCAGCCCACGCGGCGTGTCGGAAAATTTAACCGCCATCATCCATCAGTTGCCGCATGCTTTAAACATTTTGACGGGCAGGGCAGGGGAACATGCAGATGAAAAATGAATCCATGCTGCGCGAAGTCAAGGTTGAAGACGCCATCGGCATGGTGCTGGCGCACGATCTGACGCAAATTATCCCAGGTCAATTCAAAGGCAGGCTTTTTAAAAAAGGCCACATCATTCGTGAAGACGACATTCCCGCCTTGCTTAGTATCGGAAAAGAGCATATCTACACGATCGAGCTGAAGGAGGGCGTCCTCCACGAGGACGAAGCGGCGCTCCGGATGGCGCGTGCGGTGGCCGGGGAGAACGTGGTATACAATTCCGAACCACACGAAGGCAAAGTGACGCTGAAAGCCGCGATTGCCGGTTTGGCCAAAGTATACAAGCCATTCGTTGACGATGTGAACGAAACGGACCAGGTTATTTTATCGACGGTGAAAAATAACACGGTGGTGAAGGCGGGTCAATCGCTTGCAGGTACCCGGGTAATTCCGCTGATCGTCGAGGAAATCAAGGTCGAGCGGGTAGAACAGCTTGCCGCTCATCATAAACAAGAAATGTCGCTGAACGGAGCCTTGCAGACGAGCGGATTGATCGAAGTGAAGCCGTTTCGTCCGCTGAAGGTCGGTTTGATTACAACCGGCAGCGAGGTGTTTAAGGGCCGTATTACGGATAAATTTGGCCCTATCGTGAAGGAGAAAGTCGCGGCTTTAGGCTCCGAGGTGATCGAGCAGCGGCTGGCGCCGGACGACAGCGAAGTGATTATATCGGAGATCCGTTATTTCCTGGACATTGGGGCGGATCTTATTTTAGTGACCGGCGGCATGTCCGTTGATCCGGACGACCGTACTCCTGGAGCGATTAGCCGCGCCGGAGCCCGGATTGTGAGCTACGGGACGCCGATGCTCCCCGGTTCTATGCTGTTGATGGGCTATATCGGGGATACGCCGATTATGGGTCTTCCGGGCTGCGTCATGCATGATCCGTACACGTCCTTTGACGAGCTGCTGCCGCGGATATGCGCCGGAGAGCCAATCGTCAAAGGCGACATTGTCGCCTTAGGTTACGGCGGCTTGCTGGGATGCTGACGTCTTGTTCAGCCTACCCTGGCTGCTGAATCCGGTCATACTTCCGCTGTCGATGCCGATGTGCTGCGTGGGGCAGACCCGGCAGATTTGCCGGCCTGCCGATGTTGCACCGTTGACACAAGCGGGTGCTGCCGCTTTTTAAGGCTGTAAGATCCCGTACATTCAAGAGATTTTAAACTGCATATTGGGGTTATGTATACTTCCGGGAGCTGATACCATTGTTTGGAAATTTGGGTGTGGGCGAATTGCTGCTGATCGCTTTGCTGGCGTTGGTGTTATTCGGGCCAAGCAAGCTGCCAGAGCTGGGACGTATGCTGGGCAGGACGATTCGCGAATTTAAAAATACCGCTAACGAACTGATGTCGACTGAGCCAGTGCAGCCCAAGGATGCGCCTCAGCCGCAGACGCAAGCGCAACCTCCGTCTCAGCCGCAGATGTCCGCGGAACGGCAGAGCGGCGAATCGAAGCCGATTCCGTCCGACAACCGCAGATTGCCGGATTGACAACTTTTTTTATAAAGGCAGGTGAATCTGCATGGAACAGCAAGACGAAGGGATGTCGCTTGTCGAGCATTTAACGGAGCTTCGCAAGCGGGTCATATGGGTGATTGCGGTGCTGATTGTCGGCATGGTGATCGGACTCATTTTTGCTCAGCCGCTTATTATTTATTTTAAAACCGTTCCTCCGGCCAATACGATCAATTGGAACGTATTTTCGCCCGGAGATTCGCTGCGTATGTATATGAATTTCGGGCTGCTGGTTGGTCTCATCGTCACGTTACCGGTTGCGATGTACCATCTATGGGCGTTTTTAAAACCGGGGCTTCGCGTCGAAGAACAGAAGGCGTCGCTGATGTTCGTGCCGTTTGCGTTTCTGCTGTTTTTAATCGGGTTGGCCTTTGGATACTTCGTAGTGTTCCGGATGGCGTTTATCTTTACCTCCTCCATCAGCAAAAACTTGCAATTGACCGAAACCTACGGGATTTCGCAATATTTTTCCTTTATGTTTAACATTATCATTCCGTTATCGCTGCTGTTTGAGCTGCCGATCGTCGCGATGTTTTTGACGAAGCTGCGGATTTTGAACCCTATGTTGATGCGCAAATTGCGCCGCTACGCCTACTTGCTGCTGGTCATTGTGGCCGCGGTAATTACGCCGCCTGATGCTACCTCAATGATCCTCGTATTTTTGCCGATGATCGTATTGTACGAGTTCAGTACCTTCTTATCCGGATTTATTTACCGCAGACAGTTGATTCGCGATAAGGAGTGGGAGGACGACAAGAGCTGATCCTGTGGGTCGCTGACGGCCGCCACACGACGTTTTTACGCGCATTGGGGATTTGTGGACTAGGCCGGTAAGAAGCCAGTTGGTAAAGATGTTAAAGGGATGTCGATGTGCCTGAAATCAGGGCGAAAAAAGTTTATATGAAGATCCTATCTGTATGTGAAGATCCATGTAATGAAGAGCAGTGGCATCGAGAGATGCGGCGGGGCTCCTCTGCAGATCAGATAGCAGATATCTGAGATCCAATTCAATTCGCCCGGCGAATACATATATTTTGATAAAAGCGAGCTTTTCTTAAATAAGAGAAAGGCTCATTTTTTTAGGTATCAACGCATCGGCTCATCCCCCATTCTCGCCGCCAGTTGAGCGGTCGCAACCAGAAGTTACTTGACGTTTTGCGATCGGCCTGCTGTTTCGAATATTTAACCAGTATATGGATACAATGTAAAAGGGCACGGAGGGACAAGCTGAGCGGCGGTTCGCGAGCTACGCGCGGCAGTCGCTTTAATTCCGGAACTCCGCTGGAAACAATAATGAGTCCCTCGTACAAGCACCAAGCTGTATGCCGATTAAAGCCGCATATGAAATACACTTGATTATGAACCTCTCGATATGAGGAAAAAAGTTCGAAAATGTTGCAAAATCACTTGCAAAATAGAGCGAAACTTATTATCATAATAAGTGTTGTTAGCACTAAACACATCTGAGTGCTAATAATAAACCTAATAAACAATCCAATACTCACTCAAAGGAGGCTATTTTCACATGATCAGACCGTTAGGTGATCGCGTAGTCATCGAAGCCATTGCGAAAGAGGAAACCACAGCAAGCGGTATCGTACTGCCGGATAATGCTAAAGAAAAGCCGCAAGAAGGCAAAGTCGTAGCTGTAGGCAGCGGCACGCTGAAGGACGGAGAGCGTACTCCGCTCGAAGTAAAAGAAGGCGACCGCATCATTTTCTCCAAATACGCAGGCACCGAAGTGAAATTCGAAGGCCGCGAGCTGTTGATTATGCGTGAAAGCGACATCCTTGCGATTTTAGCCTAAGATCAGGCTCATATACTTAACTTTTTTTACAAGAACATATTCAGGGAGGTTTTTCCAACCATGGCAAAAGATATTCGTTTCAGTGAAGAAGCCCGCCGTTCGATGCTTCGCGGTGTGGACGCTTTGGCTAATGCAGTGAAAGTGACGCTCGGACCGAAAGGCCGCAACGTTGTACTTGAGAAAAAATTCGGCAGCCCGCTCATCACCAATGACGGCGTAACGATCGCTAAAGAAATCGAGCTTGAAGACGCTTTTGAAAACATGGGCGCTCAGCTTGTTAAAGAAGTTGCTACCAAAACAAACGACGTGGCCGGTGACGGTACAACAACAGCAACTGTACTCGCTCAAGCGATGATTCGCGAAGGCTTGAAAAACGTAACTGCAGGTGCTAACCCGATGGTTGTCCGCAAAGGTATCGATAAAGCGGTTAGAGCGGCTGTAGAAGAACTGCAAAAAATCTCCAAACCGGTTGAAGGCAAGCAAAACATCGCACAAGTTGCTGCGATTTCCGCTGCTGACGAAGAGCTTGGCCAATTGATCGCTGAAGCTATGGAAAAAGTGGGCAACGACGGCGTTGTTACCGTTGAAGAATCCAAAGGCTTCGTAACCGAGCTGGAAGTTGTAGAAGGTATGCAATTCGACCGTGGCTACATCTCCGCTTACATGGTTACTGACACCGACAAAATGGAGGCTGTTCTGGACAACCCGTACATCCTCATCACCGATAAAAAAATCTCCAGCATCCAAGAAATCTTGCCTGTGCTTGAGAAAGTGGTTCAATCCGGCAAGCAGCTCTTGATCATCGCTGAAGACATCGAAGGCGAAGCTCTTTCCACGCTGGTTGTCAATAAACTGCGCGGCACCTTCACTTGCGTAGCTGTTAAAGCTCCTGGCTTCGGCGACCGCCGCAAAGCTATGCTGGGCGACATCGCTGCCTTGACTGGCGGCCAAGTGATCACTGAAGAACTCGGCCTTGAGCTCAAATCCACAACTCCTGACCAATTGGGTACTGCCCGTCAAATCCGCGTATCCAAAGAAAACACAATCGTAGTAGACGGCGCTGGCGACAAAAAAGACATCGGCGCTCGCATCTCCCAAATCCGTTCCCAATTGGAAGAAACCACTTCCGATTTCGATCGCGAAAAATTGCAAGAGCGTCTTGCTAAGCTTGCTGGCGGCGTAGCCGTTATCAAAGTAGGCGCTGCTACTGAAACCGAGCTGAAAGAGCGCAAACTGCGCATCGAAGACGCTTTGAACTCCACTCGCGCTGCTGTTGAAGAAGGCATCGTTTCTGGCGGCGGTACAGCCCTTGTAAACGTGTATGGTGCAGTTGCTGCAGTCAAGGCTGAAGGCGACGAGCAAACAGGCGTAAACATCATCCTGCGCGCTCTGGAAGAGCCTGTACGCATCATTGCTACCAACGCCGGCCAAGAAGGCTCCGTTGTCGTTGAGCGTCTGAAAAAAGAAGCTGTAGGCGTAGGCTACAACGCTGCAACCGGCGAATGGGTGAACATGTTCGAAGCAGGTATCGTTGACCCTGCTAAAGTAACTCGTTCCGCATTGCAAAACGCCGCTTCCGTAGCCGCAATGTTCCTGACTACCGAAGCTGTCATTGCCGACAAACCGGAACCAAACAAGCCAGCTATGCCTGACATGGGCGGCATGGGCGGTATGGGCGGCATGATGTAAGACATCATCCGCTGGGTTAATATAATTGTAGAAAAAAACTACACTGGAGCATTTTGCTCTTGATGTAGTTTTTTTTCTACGACGGAATTACCATACAGCAAGGTTTTTGTCCCCTATTTGTCGAAGTAATTAACTTGAATGTTGCGAAAAAATCGCTGTCGATGTAAGCAATTAAAGACCGGCAAATGGGAAGCTTTGTCGAATGGGCAGACAGAAGAAGGACATCGTCCTCGGATCGAGAAATTGTCGTTTACCAGACCACAATTTCCAAGATAAGGAGATGTGCCACTCTCATGGTATCTCTCTATCTGCCGATCGTCGAGTTCATTTTGTTGCTTAAATTGGAACTTTCCAAGCCGCAGCTTAACCACCTGTTTACGCTCGTTCACGGCATCATTCTGTGTGCGGGACGCAAGAATATTACGCAGATTGGGCGGTCTGCCCGCGGTAATTGGCATTTGAGCAATGTTACGAATTTCTTGAACCACTCGCCTTGGTGCGTCAATCGGATGCAACGCAGACGCATGGCAACGATGATGGAACAGATCACGAAATCCCGCAAGAAAAAGGACGACGCCGGTAACCCGATCTTTCTCATTGTAGACGACACCTGCTGCAAGAAGGACAAAACCACACAAAAAATGGAGGAGTTCAGCTTTCAGTATTCGCACGAAGACGGCAAGGCGGTCTGGTGCCACAAACTGGTCACCGCGCATGTCGTCGCAAGCGGTGGTGCTTACGCCTGGGATTTCCGCCCCTATCTGCAGAAGGGCTACTGTGCCGCACAGGGACTGGAGTTTAAGAGCAAGAATGATCTGGCTGTAAGCTGATCGAATCGTTTACGTCTGACGAGGGTGAGCGCATCTATGTCCTGATCGACAGTTGGTACGCCAGTGAAAAGGTGATCAATGCTTGCAGCGGCAAAGGGTTTCATGTCATCGCCGCTGTCCGCACGAACCGTATCATTTGCCCGGTGGGTCTGCCCATCTCGATTCGCGATTTCGCTGAGCAGTATATTCGCCACGCTGACCTCCGCTCCGTTACCGTGGAAGGTCAAGGTCATTATCGGGTCTACGATTATGAGGGCCCCGTCAGCGAAATTGAAAATGCCAAGCTGTTGTTTTCCTGGAAGAAGGACGACTATACCGCTGCGAGCAAACCGCAGGTTTGTCTCCTCTGCACGGATGTGTCGCTGGATCTCGTTACCATTCAGTGGTACTACCATGTCAGATGGAACATCGAGACGGGATATCGTTACTTCAAAGAACTGCTGTGCTTTGAGCAGTACCAACTGCATTCCTTTACCGGCATTCAGCGGTTTTGGGCAATCCAGTTCCTGACGCAAAATTTTTTGGAGTTTCAGCGCCAAGAATGGAGCCGGGAAAATGCAGAGTTGACGCTTGGCGATGTCGTTCGGCACATCCGGGAAGATTACTTCGGGCAAATCATTGTCTATGTCTACCAGCAAGCCCTGGAGAAAAAGCCGCTTTTCGACATTCTCAAGCTGCTCAGGCTATCTGCTTAAACCGCAATTGGTCACCACACACGACAAGTCTGTCGTTTGGAGCATCTTTGCTCATGAAATCGCAACACTCAAGTAATTAAGCAATACTTACGACGATGAATAGGGGATTTTAATGCGTCCCAAAAATCGAATTATCCCAGAGAAAACGATATATTTTCGACCTGAGATTACCAATTGCCCTCACTGTGAAGCAAAATTGGTTAGGGCTCATACAGTTTGGAAAAAGAAGATATCCACACTACAAGGCGTTATTTTTGCATGGAGCATATCTTACCGCTGTTCGAACTCAGAGTGTTCACACCCTCGGGCTCTTTACCGTTCAGCTGAGGCAGAAAAATTGTGTATGAAATTCACTACATACGGTTTTGACGTCCTTTGTCTTGTTGGGGAACTTCGCTTTAAACACCACATGACGAGACAAGAAATTGCAGACGATTTGAATGGCCGCGGCGTAAAAACGACAGATCGCAATGCACAAATGTTATACGAACGTTACTTAGCTTTGCTTGGAGCAAGTACCACCGACCATATTGGGATCGTCTTGGAAGAAGTATCGCAACAAAACGGCGGCCTTATGCTTTCCATGGATGGCATTCAGCCCGAAAAAGGCAATGAAAAGCATTGTACGTCATTCGGGAAGTGTTTAGCGGAACCGTCCTCTCTGCTAAAAATATGAAAAGCGGCGCGGCGGAAGAATTGAAATCGCTCATTCGCCCCATCATCGAACTCGGCTATCCCATTATTGAGATTGTTAGCGATGGACAGCAGTCTATCCGAATGGCCTTTGAATCATTACTCCCCAATGTTCCTTACCAATACTGTCAATATCACTACTTGAAAGATATTGCGAAGCCCGTAGTGGATCTGGATCGAAAATTAAAAACCGAACTTAAGAAATCGCTTCGCGGCATCCTCGAATGGCTGCAGTAAACCTACACACTTGAGAGCGATTTACCTATGGTGAAGAACATCCATTCTTATACAAAGGGCTTTTGGAAAGGCCTCTTTTCATGCTACGATTTCTCTTTTCTCCCTCGTACAAACAATGACCACGAGCGTTTTTATAGACAAACCAAGACGCGCCACCGCCGTATGACAGGCCTAAGAAGGTGGAACGAATATATTCTCCGCAACGGAGAATATATCGTCCCCTCGTGGACGATGCCCTCAAACAAAAAGACCTTTCCGTTCGGCTCAGCCTAGTTCCTTATGAAAGACACAAAGAACAAAGAGTGTAATGGTATGCATGTCTAACCGAAAGCGTGTTACGTCGACGTTTCCGTCGAAATCCAGGAAGTTACCTCAAAGAGCTTGAAGAAAAGTGCAGTTCGTTGGTTATTCCGTCGTAGTTTTTTTTGTACAGTCTACTTAACAGGTGAATTTCAACTTCTGAAATGGCCCCATCATTTTTAAAATTTAAGTGTTTTTTGTTACCTTATCACCATTAAACATTAATTTTAAAACATTATTATCGAACAATAATAGTGATAATAGAATCGGTAAGAGTATGCCGTCGATATTAAAAAGCCACACTACCCAATAATAATTTTCAGTGATGCTAAAGTTTTTATTATTTAATACATAAAACATGAAATCTCCAAGATATTTAACTGTTATAGAGATCGCCCATGGATGAAAAATCAATATTATCAAAGATTTTTTTCCGATTAATTGTAGCAACTGCGTTATAAATGCTAGTTTTAAGTTACTTATTAACTTTGATATTACGATACACAGATAAATACCAACAAGTGCAGTTAAAACGTAAAGGGGGAAGCTACCAAAGCTTCTTCCAAGCATATCTACGCGCCCGTTTTTGATCACTCCATAAACGAAAGCTATTACAGCGATAATACACAATATTATATTTACTCTAAATGTAATACTCGCTTCAAACTGTCTGAAGACGTGTCCAGCATAACAAAATAACATTGTTACAGGTATCAAATCTATTCCCCATGGCAATCCATAAGCCTTTCCTAGACTGATAACTTGGATTCCGGTAAAGGAAATAATAATAAAGATCATGGAATTTAAATACCAAGATAGCCTCCTGACACTTATGAGTAACATTCCGAAAACGATAATCGTTACAAACATGCATGGTAAAAACCACATAGGTAAGGTAAAGGTATTGAAGTTTTCCCCATTTGCTTGCAGGATGGCTTTCCACATTACCTTACTCTGGATTGGCTCCTGAGCAAACCGTTCTCCGTACCAATAAGCAAAAATGGAGCCGCAAATAAATGGCAGTATTATCGTATTGATCCGACTTGAGAAAAGTCCAAGCGGATCCTTCGCGTATTTTTCAGCGTTAAATAAATAGCCAGTTATAAAGAAAAATAGCGGCATGTGAAACGCATATATGACATTTCTCATAACATCATCTTTCGTGGTATGTCCCATAACAACAAGAATAATGCCAATTGCTTTAAGAATATCAATCCAGGTAATACGTGACATAATTTTGACACCGACTTCCCGTTTAATTGCTTTAACAAATAGGATTATAGCAAAAAAACAGAAATTGTGAAGGTAATTTACAATAAAAGACCTTATGTCTCGTTAAGATACGCTATTCTAACCATGTCATGCTATTATAAACCTATCCCTGTATGAATAATGCAGTCACCACGTGTTCATATGTTCCAGATGGCGGCGCAGACTGCCCAATTATCATCTTAATGTTTTTTGTTCTCATCAACGTTTTCGTACAGGTGCAAAATCCTAGACTTATAATGTGAATCTCACTTGAATTCCATAATTTGGATATATGCTGGTCTGCGAACCAGAAAAAGAATGGATGGTTTCTTCTAGGGGTCTTATTGTTCTTTCTGCTTTGAAATATGATGCGTGATGTACCAAGTAAGAGATTGTGCATTTGACTTTTAGTTTGACAGACTCATACAGGAGGGCCTCATGCAGCCGCCAAGTCAGATCAATTCTATACCCATTTATTTAAAAAATCGCACCTTAGATTGCAATCTATAAGACAAAGAGATTGATTATTTCTTTGAAATTCGTGTCTACAACTATTTGTCGGCATAAGGAAATTCGTATCTGTAAGGCTATTTACTTTTTTGAGTGCTCTTGCGCACACCGACGAATTTACCTGTACGGAAGCGAATGGATGTTTCTGTTTTTTGGCTCGCATTACATCTGGAAACTGATTTAAGTAAAAAGTGACATTGCTAGATAAGATTATTCAGAATCTCAAAGGGAAGGGAAAATTCTTTAAATAATCAAATATTCCTGGCTCTTATTTTTTGCAATACTTGATTTGCGCTTCGCACTGATCTTATTGGGCTTCAGTCAAAGATTATATAAGTTGATTTGTTATATCTAATAGTTGTATACTCTTTGATGAAAAAAAAAAACAAGGAAGGATATTTCTAATGACTAATAACTATAGACTAAGATATTTCATTAACTTGATTATATCTACCAAAAAGGTTCTTTTACTGACAACTCTGAGTATCATGATTATCACAGCTTGTATTAATTATTTCTATATAAATCCAACTTTTGAAGCAGCAACTTTGGTTACTGTCAATACAATAAAATTAAATAATAATAACGTGATTATTAAAGAAGACCTTAACCCATTTATTGAGCAAGTAAAGAGTGATTTTGTTCTAGATAAAATCATCACAAATTTAAATTTAAAACAGACAAGAACTTCTTTAAAAAATTCTACAGGTATTGACCTTATAAAAAATTCAAATTTAATTAGAATTAAAGTAACAGGAACAGACCCATCTACAATTTCAAAAATTAGTAATCAATTTGCTTACCAACTAGGAGCAGTACTGGAGATATCTGATCGTTCAGATATTATTGTAACCAATAAGAAACGATTAATTGAGGTAGAAGCGGGAATTAAAGTACTGAAGGATGAATTAGCAAAATCAAACGAATTACTTCTGACGACTCCAGAAAAACTTATTACAAAGAAATCTCTTGCGCAAGATCCTTATTTACAAAGTGTATTATCTGATTTAACTAGTATCAAAAATAAAGATTTAGGGGCATTGGAACTAAGTTCTGAAGAAATCAATGCTTTATATATATCACTAAAAACGAAAATTTCTGAGTCAACTATAAACTTAACAAAACTTGAAACAGAACAAAGTTATCTTATCGGTACAATTAAAGAATCTGAAAATATAATTAGTGATCTTCAAACAAAAAGTCAAAGCCCAAGCACAAACATCTATAATTCATTTAAAACAGTTGTAATAACTCCTTCATTACAACCAGAGAATGCTGTAGCCCCTAAAAAAATAACAAATATAGCGATCTCGGGTATTTCTACTTTAATTTTATGTTTATTTGTAATTATTTTTAGAGAGTATTGGCGGGAAACAAGTTCAATCAAAAAGTAACAAAAAGTTTTATTTTTTCATAGGTTGACATAGTAAAGAATAAAAATAAATGATAGTAAAGTTATATAACTCAACTTTCGCAGAACCAAAATAAGGTCAACGGTACGTGTAGCTTAGGCTTAAGGTCAATTGGATGATGGGTTTGACGAAATAGAAGAGTCTGTCAAGAAAATTGTGTAACCTTTTAAACCAAATCTAGTAAAGGTTAGTGCCGCGGCTTGACTTGGAGCCTCTGCGGGCATGGTTTTTGGCGAGTGGGCGAGTTGGCCTTAAGCCTCCTCGCCCGGCAAAGCAGCCTACCATGCCCACCTCTCCAAATAAAGCTGCTTTAGCGTACCTTGACGCGTTCAGGATAATACACCGTCAGTTGCAGCAGAATTTGACCCCAGTTTTGAACCCGTCCTGTCCACTTTCTGAGTACGTCCATCGTGGATAGGTACAACATTTTAAGCAAGGATTCATCCGTAGGAAAAACACTCTTGCCCTTGGTTACTTTGCGCAGCTGCCGGTGGTAGCTTTCGATCATATTCGTAGTGTAGATCAGCTTGCGCAGCTCTGGCGGGTACTTGAAGAAGGCTGTTAATTCACCCCAGTTTTGTCGCCATGACTTGACAATGAGCGGATATTTCTCTCCCCACGTTTCTTCGAAACGTTCCATCTCCAGCTGAGCGGCCTCTTCGGTGGCTGCTTTGTAAATGGGTTTCAGGTCGCTGGTCACCTTTTTGACGTCCTTGTAGGACACATAGCGGATCGAATTGCGAATCTGGTGGATGATGCATTTTTGGATCTCCGTCTGCGGAAAACAAGCGGAAATTGCTTGAGAAAAACCCGTCAAGTTATCTACGCAGGTAATGAGAATATCTTGTACACCGCGGTTTTTCAGCTCGTTCAGCACGGTGAGCCAGAACTTGGCCGACTCATTTTCGCCGATCCAGATGCCCAGTACGTCCTTGTTTCCGTCCAGGTCAATGCCGATGACCATATAGGCAGCTTTATTCACGATGTGCCCGTCTTGCTTTACTTTGAAGTGAATCGCATCCAAAAACACGACGGTGTACACATTTTGCAAAGGACGGTTTTGCCATTCCTTAATGAGGGGAACAATTTTATTCGTTACGTTAGAAATAAGGGTGGGAGAAACCTCAATACCATACAAGTTCTGCAGGTGATCCTGGATACCCCGGGTGCTTACACCTTTGGCGTACAACGCGATGATCTGGTCTTCAATGCCGGTGACGTTGGTCTGATGTTTTTTGACCACCACGGGGTCAAATTCGCCAAGACGATCCCGAGGTACCTGGATCTCGACATCACCATACTCCGAGCTCACCGTTTTCCGGGTGTATCCGTTACGACTGTTCTTCGTTTGCTTATTCTTGACATCATGCCTGTCATAGCCCAATTGTGTGTCCAGTTCAGCCTCGAGTGCTTCCTGCAAAACATCCTTAAACAGTTCTTTTAGCGTGGCTTGGATTTGTTCAGGTGAAGTGAAGTTGTGCTCTTTTACAAACGCACGCAGCTCTTGCTTGGTCCATAAATTACTTTTCATGTGGTGACCTCCGGTCGGATTGTTTATATGGGGTTAGTATGCCCATTTTTCTCCGATTTAAGAGGTTACACATTTTATTTTACAGACCCAAATAGAAAAACACCGCTTCGTCTGGTAAAGTGAGAGTGTCGAGCAATCACTACCACACAGAAGAGGTGTCCTCTCTATGATAGACCAGCAACCGTCGCTGAATCAACTGCCAAATGAAATCAAACCGGCTTTTCAGGAACTACAGGTGCTCAAACACCTGCGTGACGCGGGTTTTAAAAAGAAATTCGGCTTCTCGTGCACCGATCTATTCCGTCTTGTATTTGTCCTGCTGTTTCACCAGAAGAACTGGTTCCGACTTTTGGAAAGTAAGAAGGGCGAAAGGTTCCCTGGTAAAGACACGGTCTATCGTTTCTTGAATCATAGCGGCTATGCCTGGCGGCGGTTTTTGTTCGCACTCAGCGGTGAAACGATCACCCGAATGGAACCGCTGACTTCATCCAACTGGGAAACGGCCTTTATCTTCGACGATTCCATGTTTGAGCGCAACCGGAGCAAGGCGATGGAGATGTTGGCACGCTTTAAAGATCATGCGACCGGCGCTTTCTACAAAGATTTCCGCATGCTGACGATGGGCTGGTCGGACGGCTATTCGTTTGTGCCCATGGATTTTGCGCTGCTGAGTTCAGCAAAATCCGGCATCACAGGGGTAACAGATGGGATCGACAAACGAAGCCATGGTTATAAGCGTCGGCAAGAAGCATTTTGTTCGGCTCCGCAAGTGATCCGCAGCCATGCTGGATCGTGCATTAAAAACCGGTATCTCGGCGTCGTACGCCCTGATGGACAGTTGGTTTACGCATGCGCCACTCATTCAGGAAGTCCTCTGTCGCGGGCTGCATGTGATCGGCATGGTTAAGAACGACAACAAGCGCT
>NZ_SIRE01000055.1 GCF_004307995.1 Paenibacillus thalictri
GATTTCCCAATTAGTAAGACCCCTTGTAGACGACGAGGTAGATAGGTTCGGGGTGGAAGCGCGGCAACGTGTGCAGCTGACGAATACTAATCGGTCGAGGGCTTAACCAAACATCCCAAGAAAGTGAAGATAAGCGTTGCAGCTTATTCCGAATACTTTCTCGGGGCCCAAAGGACAAGAAGCAAAGTTGAAGTTGATTCGCATCCAGTTTTCAGGGATCAAGACCTGAACCGTTTTGCGTAAAGCAAAACATGTTTGGTGACGATGGCGGAGGGGAACCACGCGTACCCATCTCGAACACGACCGTTAAGTCCTCCAGCGCCGATGGTACTTAGACCGCAGGGTCTCGGGAGAGTAGGACGTTGCCAAGCAATTAAACAAAAAGCCTTTTCTGGACAATTTTCCAGAAGGGCTTTTTGCGTTATATTTGCTAATTTAACAAATAATATTGTAACAAGGACTCTTGCTTAGCTTACTTTGAACTTCTGCTTGACACTCAAAATGGCCTTTTGTTATAGTATCAGGAAAGCCTTGATGAAAACGGATTTGAAAACAAGAAGGAGGATCACTTTCGTGTGGGAAACAAAGTTTGCTAAGGAAGGACTTACATTTGACGACGTGTTGTTGGTGCCGCGGAAATCGGAGGTATTCGGTAAAGAAATTAGTGTAGCGACTACGCTGGGACCGAACTTAAAGCTTAATATTCCTTTCCTTAGCTCGGCCATGGATACGGTAACGGAGTCGGCATTAGCCATTGCGATCGCAAGAGAAGGCGGCATCGGGATCATTCACAAGAATATGACGATTGCCCAGCAAGCAGAGGAAGTCGACCGCGTGAAACGTTCAGAAAGCGGCGTTATCACCAATCCGTTTTCTTTAACGCCTGAGCACCACGTGTATGATGCCGAAGAACTAATGGCTAAATACCGGATCTCCGGTGTGCCTATTGTGGATGGCGACAACAAGCTTGTCGGTATTTTAACCAACCGAGATCTTCGCTTCGTTCATGATTACTCCATCAAAATTAAAGAAGTGATGACCCGCGAAGATTTGGTGACTGCTCCTGTAGGAACTACGCTTCAAGAAGCGGAATTCATTTTGCAAAAGCATAAAATTGAGAAGCTGCCATTAGTGGATGAATCCAAATCGCTAAAGGGTCTTATTACAATAAAAGATATTGAAAAAGCGATCCAGTTCCCGAATTCAGCTAAAGACCGCCACGGACGCTTGCTCGTAGGCGCAGCCGTCGGTGTATCCAAGGAAGCTTTGGAGAGAGCTGCGGCTCTGGTGGAAGCAGGGATCGATATGATCGTTGTCGATTCAGCGCACGGCCATCATATCAACATTCTCAATATGGTGAAAAAGCTGCGTGAACAGTATCCGGATCTGCCGATCTGTGCAGGTAACGTCGCCACCGGCGATGGTACTAGAGACCTAATCGAAGCAGGAGCCTCGATGGTGAAGGTTGGTATTGGTCCTGGCTCGATCTGTACGACACGTGTTATCGCCGGTATTGGGGTACCGCAAATTACGGCCATATTCGATTGTGCTTCTGTCGCTCGTCAATATAATGTTCCGATTATCGCAGACGGCGGCATTAAATACTCCGGTGACGTGTCCAAAGCGATTGCAGCAGGGGCCAGCGCTGTAATGATCGGAAGTCTTTTTGCAGGTACGGAAGAAAGCCCGGGAGAATCCGAGATCTACCAGGGCAGAAGATATAAAGTATATCGCGGTATGGGATCCTTGGGTGCGATGAAGGAAGGCAGCAAGGACAGATACTTCCAAGAGAACGAAAGCAAGCTTGTACCGGAAGGTATCGAGGGACGGGTCGCGTACAAAGGACCGCTCGCGGAAACGATCTATCAATTGGTTGGCGGATTAAGATCCGGTATGGGCTACTGTGGGGCCGAAACGATTCAATCGCTAATCAACGACACTCAATTTATCCGCATTACGGGTGCAGGTTTAAGAGAAAGTCATCCTCATGATGTACAGATTACTAAAGAAGCGCCTAACTATTCTCTATAAAAATGCTAGTTATAGATAAGGAGACAGGGACCGGGATCCCTGTCTTCTTTTTTTGCGGTGGGGGGTATGGTAGAATAAATAGGATATCAAAAACGGGAGTGTGGAGAAGTGAGACGTCTTTGGAAAGCTGGTAAGCTGATTATCGTATCATCCTTGTTGCTGCAACTATCCATTTTTTCAATACAAAATAATACTGCGCAAGCTGCAGCAGCAGACGCCACCAATCTGGGCCTGAATTCGAAGTCGGCGATTCTTATGGAGGCTTCGACAGGACAAGTCATGTACGAACTAAATGCAGATCAGCCCATGCCGCCGGCCAGTATGGCGAAGATGATGACAGAATATCTTGTATTGGATAGCGTCACGAATAAAAAAATAAATTGGACCGATAGTGTGCCGATTAGCGAATATTCGGCTTATCTATCAAATAACAAGCAGCTATCGGGCATTCCGAAAGCCAAAGGGGATCAGTATACGGCCCAGGATCTCTTTTATGCCGTGACGATTTATTCGGATAATGGAGCCGCTGTAGCGCTGGCAGAACAAATAGCCGGTTCGGAAGAGAAGTTTACGCAGATGATGAATGAGACTGCCGTTAAGATGGGATTGTCCAAAGAAGCGCATTTTATCAATACTTCCGGATTAGACCGATCGGACTTAAAACAGTATGCCCCGACTTCGATCGACGGTGAGACCATTTTTACCGCACGGGATAGTGCACTTATCGCTTACCATTTGATCAAAGAACATTCGGAAATATTGCAGTACTCAAGCATCGTTTCGAAAAAATTCCGGTCTACCGACGCTAACCCGATGATTAACTATGACTGGATGTTATCGGGCAATAAAGATAATCCTAACTTCAAGAAATATGTGTACGACGGTTTGGACGGGCTTAAAACAGGACATACCGATAGGGCGGGCTACTGCTTTACCGGAACTGCAGAACGTAACGGGCTTCGCTTAATTTCTGTGGTAATGAATGCGAACAGCCGAGAATCCAGCTTCCTCGACACAAGAAAAGTTCTTGATTATGGGTATACCAATTTTGAGAAGAAGGAAGTCGTGGCTGCCGGTACTGAAGTTGAGAGTTTAAAAACAGTTCCTTTCAAAAAAGGGGTCAACACGCAATTAACGCCTGTGACTAAAGAAGGCTTGACCCTTTTGGTTAAGAAAGGGGCGGCGGACAGCGAGTTTGTAAAAAAAGCCGAAGCTAACTCAGAGTTGGTTGCTCCGATTACCAAGGGACAGGAAGTTGGCACCATGACGGTAACCTATAACAACAAGTCTTATCCGGTGAAACTCGTTTCATCGACAGATGAAGTGAAGGGCAGCTGGATTCGGCTGTTGTTCCGGGCGATCGGTAGCTTTTTCAGCGATATGCTTAATAAAAATCAAAAATAACGCGTTCATACAAGCCGTGGTTGTATAATTATAGCGGTTCATGTAAAATATTTGTTTAGAGTTATTATCCAAAAAGCACGGATTGTCGAAATCTTCGGCGTTCGATTCAGGAGGTTGTGGAGAAATGGAAACCGGTACATCGCGTGTAAAAAGAGGTATGGCTGAAATGCAAAAAGGCGGCGTCATTATGGACGTTATGAACGCCGAGCAAGCTAAGATTGCGGAAGCGGCAGGAGCCGTAGCTGTAATGGCTTTGGAAAGAGTGCCTTCCGATATCCGCGCGGCTGGCGGAGTAGCCCGTATGGCTGATCCGACGGTTGTTGAGGAAGTAATGAAAGTTGTTTCTATTCCCGTTATGGCGAAAGCACGGATCGGTCATTTTGTAGAAGCCAAAATTTTGGAATCGTTGGGCGTTGACTACATCGATGAGAGCGAAGTACTTACCCCGGCTGATGAAGTATTCCATATCAATAAACATGATTTTACCGTTCCGTTTGTATGCGGAGCAAGAGATATCGGGGAAGCATTGCGCAGAATCGGCGAAGGCGCTTCTATGCTTCGCACCAAAGGCGAGCCGGGTACAGGCAACATCGTCGAGGCTGTACGCCATATGCGGATGATGATGTCGCAAATCCGCAAAGTGCAAAGCATGTCCAAGGATGAGCTGATGGCTGAAGCTAAGAACCTGGGAGCTCCATATGAGCTGCTGCTGCAAGTTCACGAAACAGGCAAGCTGCCGGTCGTTAACTTTGCTGCAGGCGGCGTAGCGACTCCGGCTGACGCTGCATTGATGATGCACCTTGGCTCGGACGGCGTATTTGTCGGCTCCGGTATTTTTAAATCGGATAGCCCGGAGAAGTTTGCTAAAGCAATTGTGGAAGCGACAACGCATTATACGGATTACGCTCATATTGCGGAAATTTCGAAAAACCTCGGAACGCCGATGAAAGGAATCGAAATCTCCAAGCTGGATGTTACACAGCGCATGCAAGAGCGCGGCTGGTAATCACAGAGAAGGAAGGTTTAGATTCATGAAGGTTGGCGTATTGGCACTGCAAGGTGCCGTAGCGGAGCATATCCGTTTGCTGGAGGCGGCGGGAGCTGAAGGCGTCGTTATCAAGAAGATCGAGCAGTTGTCGGATATTGACGGGATCGTTATTCCCGGAGGAGAAAGCACGACGATCGGCAAGCTGATGAGACGATATGGTTTTATCGATGCTTTGCGTGACTTCTCCGGGCAAGGGAAACCGTTGTTCGGCACCTGTGCGGGATTGATCGTATTGGCCAAAGAAATTGAAGGCCAGGAAGAAGCGCACCTGGGCTTAATGGATATCAAAGTGGCACGCAATGCGTTTGGCCGTCAGCGGGAAAGCTTTGAGACCGATCTGGCGATCAAAGGGATCGATGAGCACGTACGGGCTGTATTCATCCGCGCACCGTTGATTGAAGAAGTAAGAGACGGCGTAGAGGTTCTAGCCGTGTACAATGATGAGATCGTGGCTGCCCGCCAAGGTCACTTGCTCGCCGCTTCGTTTCATCCTGAGCTGACTGACGATCACCGGATGCACGCATACTTTATCGATATGATTCATCAAACCAAGTAATCAGGAACGTTTGGCACCTTATCCGTATAGGCATAGGGTGCTTTTCCGTAAAATTTTTTCCCTTGCAGGAGGGGTACCTTTGTTAGACGTAAAAGTGTTACGCAATGATTTTGACCGTGTAAAGCAAGCGATGGTCAATCGGGGAAAAAATCTTGAAGATATCGAGCGGTTTGTTGATTTGGATATTAAGCGCCGCGAGCTTCTTCAAGAAACAGAGCAGTTGAAGAATCGGCGGAACGTTGTAAGCCAGGAAGTAGCCGCTCTGAAAAAAGCGAAGCAAAATGCCGATGCCCTCATTGAGGAGATGAAAGGTGTCGGAGATCGAATTAAGCAGTTGGACGACGAAATTCGTCAACTGGAGGGCGAGCTGGATCATATTTTGCTTGCTGTGCCGAATATTCCTCATGAATCCGTACCCATCGGTAAGTCCGAAGACGAAAATGTAGAACTGCGCAGAATCGGCGAAGTGCCTGCTTTTTCTTTTGAACCTAAGGCACATTGGGAAATCGCTCAAGATCTAGGTATTCTCGATTTTGAAGCAGCGGCCAAGGTAACAGGTTCGCGGTTCGTGTTTTACAAAGGATTAGGGGCCCGGTTGGAGAGAGCGTTAATCAATTTCATGATGGACTTGCACAGCGATGAGCATGGGTATGAGGAAATGCTTCCGCCGTATATCGTCAACCGTGACAGCTTGACCGGAACCGGACAACTGCCGAAGTTCGAAGAAGATGTATTTAAGATCGGCGGTACCGACTACTTTCTGATTCCGACGGCAGAAGTGCCGGTTACGAATTATTACCGCGACGATATTTTGACGGTGGGCGATTTGCCGAAAAACTTCTCCGCTTACAGCGCCTGCTTCCGTTCTGAGGCCGGTTCGGCCGGCAGAGATACCCGCGGCTTGATCCGCCAGCATCAGTTCAACAAAATCGAATTGGTTAAGCTGGTGGCTCCTGAGACGTCTTATGACGAGCTGGAGAAGCTGACATCGGACGCGGAAAAGGTTCTGCAGCGGCTTCATCTGCCTTACCGTGTGCTTTCTCTGTGTACGGGAGATCTGGGCTTCTCGTCGGCCAAAACGTATGATCTTGAGGTATGGCTGCCTAGCAACGATACCTATCGGGAAATTTCGTCCTGCAGCAATTTTGAGGATTTCCAAGGCCGCCGCGCCAACATTCGTTTCCGCCGCGATGCCAAAGCGAAGCTGGAATTCGTGCACACCTTAAACGGATCAGGCTTAGCCGTTGGGCGCACGCTTGCAGCTATTCTTGAGAATTATCAGCAAGCCGACGGCAGCGTTGCGGTTCCAGAAGCGCTTCAACCGTACATGAACGGTCTGAAAGTCATTGCTGCGAAAAAGTAACGCTTGATATTGCGCTGATGAATATGTTACAATGCTTTTTGTCACGTAAAAGGGACGTTTCTAAGTACTGAAACCCCTTTACATGGAGAGGTGGTCGAGTGGTTTAAGGCAGCGGTCTTGAAAACCGCCGTAGTCGTGAGGCTACCGTGGGTTCGAATCCCACCCTCTCCGTAGATTTAGACAAGCTTCAAAGTGGGATTTGAACCCCAGGGTTCGTCGGAGCTTAAGCTTCGTTAGCATATGCTGCGCAGTCTCCCGAAGGGAGTATCCCACCCTCTCCGTAGATTTAGACAAGAAAACCCAAAGCCATGATGCTGCTGAATAAAGCAGTGACATGGCTTTTTTTACTGTATGCGGGAACTGTATAAAAGGGGGCGCACAGCCGTATGTTAAATACGTGGAGGTGTTAAGCGATGAGCAAATCCGACCAATTAACGCTTGACCAGAACCGTCTTGTCGAAGCATGGCAAAGAACATTGCCAGCTGTGCTAAATCAATCGGACAAAGGGGAAGTTTATGCCGATGAAGCGGATCCGAAATCGGTCCGCGTTCATATTTCCACAGCAGGGCATTCCATGTACAGCTTTGACTTTCACTGTACGTATGTGGACTCCAGAGAACTGCAGGTCACATTGGTTGATGTGGAAAGAGACGACCAGACGGTGGATGAAAGAACCGGCATCATCCAGACGATGGTTGAGGATTATGTGCGCCATATTCATGAGTGTGCGCAGCAGCTTCACGCACTAACAAGCGGCTCATAAGGAGGTGCCTTTTTTGACGAAAAACAAGAGCAATGTCGATAAAAACTTGCAGAATGTCGTGAAGGATTTGGACAAGCCTGTTGCAGGCAGCCATCATACACAGCAAGTGCAGCAGCAGACCAATGACAACAGGCATCAAGACGCTTTGAATCATGAAGGAACCGGGTACAATTCCGTATTAACGGATAAAGACGTATAAATCAAAGAGGAGTGATTTGGATGCCTAAAAACCAAGCACAGCCTGTCAATACACCCGGGGGAGGCGGAGATGGCCAACAGGCGCATCGCCAGCCTCAAGAGCCGTTATCGGGCTCTAAAAAGGTGAAGAATCGTAATCATTCAAACCGCCGTTACGGTGAAGGAAGCTAACCGACACTAATGCGGCTCATACATTCGGCCATTAGCGTGCGAGCCATGTCTTCGTTATAGGCATAGCCGTACAAGATGGCCTCATCTGCCAGATACTCGCACATTTCGTCAACGTCCGTTACCATCATAACGGTCAGCTCATCATAAAAGATGTAATATGTAGTTTGATTGTTACAATTCAACAAACTTCACCTCAAGCGTCATATTCAGCATTTTAGCCGTATTATAACACAACTAATATTACAGTGTTGTTACACATTAAAATAAAAGGGAATCCATGGATATCTAGGATTCCCTTTTTTTCGATGAATCATAATACGGTTTCATAAAGAGCGCCGTCAATGGTTTTCACAAATGGAGTGAGCTGATCTTCGTAATAAAGATAAAGCTGATGCATGGCTCTCGTACACGCGGTATAGAAAAGCTTTCGCTCAGCTTCATGCTTGTAGACACGATCAGAAGCATCATAAATGATAACGGCGTCAAACTCAAGACCTTTGGCCAAATAAGCTGGAAATAGCAGAGTTCCGCTAGTAAAGGTATGATCTTCACTTGTGACCAGACGCATTTCGGTATGCTGATTTAGAAGCTCGTATGCTTCTTTGCTTTCCAGTGCTGTTTTGCAAATGACCGCAATGGATTGCATGCCTTGGCTTTTTATCCTATCGATATCTTGTGCTATTTGCTGAACACGAAGATCGCGGCCAGTTGTCCGGAACACCTTCGGTTTCGCGCCGCTGCGGTTAAACGGTTCGATGGCTTCACCGCCAGGCAGCATCGCTTTCGTAAACTCGACAATTTCCTGAGTTGAGCGGTAGCTTTTCGTCAGACGTATGATCCGGGTGTCCGACTCCCCATAAAGATCAATGAGCGGCTGGTAGCTGCCCAAAGTAGCGGCATGAGCGTAAATCGATTGATTCAAATCGCCAAGCAACGTCATTTTACTGCGAGGGAACAGCCGTTTCAGGAACTCATATTGGAAAGGCGAGTAATCTTGAGCTTCATCAATCAGTACATGGCGAACTGTGTTTAATGTGTGAAAGCCTTGGATTATTTCGCTTAAAAACAGCATGGGCGTGGCGTCTTCATAAGCGAGCTGCTTTTGTTCCAAACGCTCAATCGTGTAACGGCAAATTTCCTGCCAGTGCTCCGGCTCGGACTGTCCCGAGGCGATTTTAGCGAACAAGTCGTTATTTGTGAACAATTGTTTGTAAGTAGCGGTGACATTGACGAACTGCAGTTTTTTTATTTTCTCCCGCAGCCGGTCAAACTTCTCCCGCACAATCATTTTGCTGAGCAGCTCCGTCTCTTTATCGTGGAAATCAAACGAATACTCCAAGTTCGGATCTTGCTTTCTCAGCTTCAGATACACTTTCTGGTATTGCTCCGTATCCAGCAGCTCGATTTCTTCACGCACCCAGTCCTCGGACCATTCCGCTTTCTCCATCTCTCTCAACTGTTTTAACAACCATTCCTTCACCAGCACAATACGGTTGCTGAGCCGAATGGACGGATCAAATTCATAGAAACGCTGGGCGATTTTCCGGCTGGATAGAAGAATGCGTCCCCGGAACGTTATATTTTTGAAAAGCAATCCTTCCCGCTCCAACAGCTCCTTATAACGGGAGATGACCTGAAAAAACTCAGCCGACGCCTTATAACGGATTCCGCTGATCCGGGCATCGTAACCTGGTTCCTGCTGTGACGTTAAAATATATTCAAGTTGGGTATAAGGGTCTTCCACTTGAAATAATGCGCCAAGTCTCAGGTTTAGATACTCCTGGTACGTCGTCTGCTGCATATTGGCTTCGCCAAGCTCGGGCAGAACGGTGGAAACATAACTGTTAAACAGCGCATTAGGCGAGAATAACACCATATTATCGGCGTTTAACGACTGCCGGTGCTTATACAGCTGATAGGCGACGCGCTGCAGCGCTACGGACGTCTTGCCGCTGCCTGCCGCGCCTTGCACGATAAGCAGTCGATGCTTGTCGTCGCGGATGATCTGGTTTTGTTCTTTTTGAATGGTGGCCACGATGCTTTTCATATGTTCGTCCGCGCTTTTGCCGAGAATCTGCTGCAGCACTTCATCGCCAATCGTAACGCCGGTATCAAACATATAACGCAGATTGCCATTGCGAATGATAAACTGCCGCTTCAGCGTCATTTCGCCTTTAATACTGCCCATAGGGGTCTCATATGCGGCCGGACCGGGCGCATAGTCGTAAAACAAGTTGGATATCGGCGCGCGCCAATCGTAAATCAGATATTGCTCGGACGGTTCTTTCATAAAAGAAGCGATGCCGATATAGAGGGGCTCTGACTGCTCAACTCCATCTTCGCGGAAATCGATTCTCGCAAAATAAGGAGCATCTTTCATGCGCTTCAGCCGATCTAGTGTTTCCTCGGCATGGTGCAGACCGCGTTCCTCTGTTTTCAAAACAAAGGTTTGCTGTTTAACCGCTGAGATTGTCTCCATAATGTCATCAATCTCATCGACATTGACGGTAATATCGCTCCAGAAGTTTTGGCGAATGTCTGTAACCGCCGATTTCCGCTCTTCGGTCACCTTTTCCATATGCCCGATGCGTTCGGTGATTTGCTCGATCACGTTGTCCATGCGGCTTTTTTCTGCGTCTAATTGCTGTTCGGGAACAGTCACTTGTGTAACCTCCTCTGTATGCTAATGAAAAAGGTATTGACAAAGTAGTCTTGTAGTGATAAAATCATTATGGATAGTTGTGAAATGTGATTATTATCTCGAAGTGAAAACCAGTGTTATTGTACCACACTTAACTAAATAGATTCAAGATCAAGACGGACGGCTCGCGTTTCGTTTTTTTTATTTTTTCTAGGTACTGTCGAATTGCGACAAACAAGATGCAGCTGCTCATGACATAGTCCATGACAGTATCTCTTTATTAGCTCGTTCCTATTAGTGCCGGATCAGCAAATACTGCAAAAGAGCCATCCCATAAGGGATGGCTTTAATTGATATTGTATATTCAATTAATCAATTAGGTTGGCCTTCCTCAACATCCGCTGAACGATGGCAGCCGTTTCCGCTCTTGTAATATCGCTCCCAGGCATTAATCCGGCATCGGAACCGCCCACGATTCCATTTTTCATTGCAGAAGCAACAGCAGGTTTAGCCCATGCACTTACTGCTTCGCCTCCTGAAACCGTGGATAATGTCGCTGCAATATCCGTTGTGCCAATAGCTGTGTCCAGTCCCGTCAACTTCATCGCCCGCATGATAAGAGCCATCGCTTCCTCGCGTGTGATGGCATTCGCAGGACGGAATGTCCCATCCTCATACCCATTGATGATATTGTATTCCTGTGCCTGTGACACAGCCCCTGCATACCATGCGCCGGATTGCACATCTGTGAATGCAGCAGTGCCTGCTGTATCGGATAATCCTAAAGCTCTCACAATAATAGCCGCGAACTCTGCGCGTGTCACCACTTTATCCGGGTCAAATTGCGTATCATTGACTCCGTTCACGATGGCCCGCGAAGCCAAATCATTGACCTCGTTTTTAGACCAATGCTTATCCACATCCGCGAACGTTATTGGATTCTTAATAAAAGCGAAAACACCATTCGTTAAACTATGGATGATCGCAAAATATTTCCCGTCTTTTAATCTCAAATACGTAGGTACATGGTGTATCGTTCCATCCTCATTCATCACAACAGCTGTTGTGATGTTATCCGGCTCTGTACCGTCGGGCAGCGGGATTTCCCATTTTATATATGAGGAGAACTTACTTACATTCTCTATATTTCCTTTGTATGCGGCAGTGATATGCAGATCAACTGGCTGCCCCACAAAGGTATAATGACGCTTACCTGCTCCAATTGCATTCCATTTGTCCCAGTTGAACGGGTTCTTCCCAATCCGTACCTGCACGATGATATCCTTTAATGTTTCCGTTCCAAACTGTGCAGCTAAACGATCGATTCCTATTTCTGTTGCGGGCAGACTGTAATTTCCATTAGGCGTGTGGGCTTGCCATACGACATGCTTTTTTTCCATCGCTTTCACTATATCCCCGGTCAGCAGCATGGATATGTTGTCCGCCCTGGAGGAGGTAAGCATACTGACTACCGATATACCTTCTGTTTTCTCTAGAAGAGCCTGCATCTGGGCAGCATCTATTGTTATCGTCAAATCATGCTCCCCTGTCATATGGGCTATCGCTATCTGAGAATAAGGCCGGTCATCGATCATCAGCTGAATATCGTCTTGCTCCTGTGGCTTCGTTTGATTTGACGCAGAGTTTGACGAAGTGGATCCAGAAAGTATTCTGTTGACTGTCACTACATAGGTGCTCGTCATACCGTTTTGGGCTGTGACCACGATCTCGATTGTATTTCTGCCCACATTCAAGATCACCTGATCGTTCGTAGCCTCCAAACCGTTTATGATGATTTTTGCCGAGGCGTTTGGCTCATATACCGCTGCCGTCACCGTTGTTGCGGCCAGACTGCTTAATACACTAGCGGTGTACGAAAAGACTCCTGGCTCAAATGTCGGGCTTAATGTCATTCCCGTTAAGTTCAAGTTTTTCAGACTCGTATCTCCACTAAGTGGCGTGGCTATAACTTCATTGGAGTACAGACTGTTTCCTCCTGTGCTGATTGCCATGACCGCGAAGTAATAACTTGTGCCATTTGTCAGACCTGATGCGACATAACTGTAGGTTGCACCACTTACCGTTCCAATAGGAGTTGCGTTGTAGAAGCGGGAAGCAGTTCCTCCGTACACATTATAGGAGACCGTTCCCTGCACACTTTGCCAGTTTAAAGTTGCCATTCCGTCACTGGCCACTACTGCGAGTCCGCCAGGAGCCGCCGGTGCTCTCGTAATCGTCACAGAATAGGTTTTAGTGGAACCGTCCTGCGCCATCACATCCACAACAATCGTATTGTCGCCCTCGTTCAGATTAATCGCTTCAGTCTCTTGACCGCTTGTAACAGCGGTGTTATTCACTTTTATGGCGGAATGGCTTTCATACACCCAGGCCGTCACTGTGACCGATCTGATGCTGTTAATAACTGTCCCTGTATAGCTGGTAGTATTAGTTGCAAAAACCGGACTCAGAAGCGTGTCCGAAATGATCAAGTTGTTCAAATCTGCGCTGCTGCTTGTCGTCCACTTAGCATACAACGTCGTATTTCCTGTAATTATCGATGCAAAAGTGAAAGCTTTCGTCAAATCTGTGTCCGTGTACCAGCCTGCAAACGTATAACCCGCCTTCGTCGGATCAGCAGGCGCCGCGGCTGTGCTGTTGTAACTCACCGCCAGACCGCTAATGGCCGTACCGCCATTGCTGTCGAACGTCACCGCGTAACTGTTCGTAGCCCACTTGGCATATAGTGTTGTATCCGCTGTGATCGCCGTAGTGAATAGGAAAGGCGTCGTCAGCGCTGCGTTCGTATACCAGCCTGCAAACGTGTAACCTGCCTTCGTCGGATCTGTCGGGATTGTGGCCATGCTATTGTAGCTCACTTCCAAATTGCTCACCGGCGAACCTTCGTTGCTGTCGAATGTCACATCATAACTGTCCGTCGTCCAGTTTGCATACAGCAAGGTATTCCCTGTAATCGCCGTCGTGAATATGAATGCTGTCGTCAGCCCTTCATCCGTGTACCAGCCTTCAAACGTATGGCCCGCCTTCGTCGGATTGGCAGGTGCTGTAGTTGTGCTATTGTAGCCCACCGCTAGACTGCCTACTGACGTACCGCCGTTGCTGTTGAACGTTACCGCGTAGCTGTCTGTCGCCCATTTCGCATACAAGGTTGTATCACCCGTAATCACCGTGGTAAAAGTGAATACTGTTGTTAACTCTGAATCCGTATACCAACCTCCGAACGTGTAGCCCGACTTTACCGGATCAGCAGGTGCTGTGACCGTACTGTTATAACTAATTGCAAGACTGCTTACTTCCGTACCGCCGTTGCTGTCGAATGACACCGCATAACTCTTCGCTGTCCAGTTCGCATACAGTGTTATATTCCCTGCAATCACCGTATTAAACGAAAAAGCGGTCGTTAAACCTGAATCCGTGTACCACCCTTCGAACGTATAACCTGTCTTCATCGGGTTGGCGGGTGCCGTGGCCGTGCTGTTGTAGCTCACCAACTGGCTGTCTACTGCCGTACCGTCGTTGCTGTCGAACGTCACGGTATAACTGTCCGTCGTCCACTTCGCATACAACGTCTTATCTCCTGTAATGGCCGTGGTGAATACAAAAAGCGTTGTCAGCTCTTCATCTGTGTACCAGCCTCCGAATGTGTAACCTGTCTTCACCGGATTGGCAGGTGCCATGACGGTATTGTTGTAGCTCACCTCTAGACTGCTCACTGCCGATCCTTCGTTGCTGTCGAACGTCACCGCGTAACTGTCCAACGTCCAGTTCGCATACAGCTCCTTATCTCCTGTAATCGCCGTCGTAAATGTGAAAGGTATCGTCAAGCCTGAGTCCGTGTACCAGCCTTCGAACGTATGGCCCGCCTTCGTCGGATTGTCAGGTGCCGCGGCCGTGCTGTTATAGCTCACCGTCAAACTGTCCACTGGCGTACCCTCGTTACTGTCGAATGTCACGGTGTAACTGTCCGCCGTCCAATTTGCATACAGCGTCGTATTCCCTGCAATCGCCGTTGTGAATACGAAAGGTATCGTCAAGCCTGAGTCCGTGTACCAGCCTTCAAACGTATGGCCCACCTTCGTCGGACTGGTAGGCGCAGTAGTCGTAGTGTTGTAGCTTACCGCCTGGCTGCTCACGGCCGTACCGCCGTTGCTGTTGAACGTCACGATGTAACTGTCCATCGTCCACTTCGCATACAGTACCATATTCCCTGTAATCGCCGTGCTGAATACGAAAGGTATCGTCAAATCTGAGTCCGTGTACCAGCCTTCAAATGTATGGTCCGCCTTCGTCGGATTGGCAGGTTCCGTAGCCGTGTCATTGTAGCTCACCAGCTGGCTATCTGCCGGCATACCGTCGTTGCGGTCGAACGTCACGGTGTAACTATCCGTCGTCCAGTTCGCATATAAAGCCATATTCCCTGTAATTGTCGCCGGGAATGTAAAAGCTGCCGTCAAACTTGCATCTGTGTACCAGCCTTCAAACGTATGGCCTGCCTTCGTCGGATTGGCAGGTGCTGCAGCTATGCTGCCGTAGCTCACCGCCAGGCTGCTTACAGACGTGCCTCCGTTACTATCGAATGTCACTGCGTAGCTGTTCTCGGCCCACACCGCATACAACGTCGTTTCCGCAGTGATCACCGTGGTGAATAGGAAGGGCATCGTCAATTCTTCGTCTGCATACCAGCCCCCGAATGTAAAACCTGTCTTCACTGGATCGGCCGGTGCCGTCGCCGTGCTGTTGTAGTTTACCAACAAATTGCTCACGGTCGTACCACCGTTACTATTAAACATTACCGTAATACTATTCGCTGTCCACTTGGCATACAGCGTCCTATTTCCAGTGATCGCCGTTGTGAATACGAAAGGTGTCGCCAACTCTGTATCCGTGTACCAGCCTCCGAACGTGTAGCCCGTTTTTGTTGGATTGGCAGGCGCTGCTGCTGTGCTGTTTTGACTTATGGTCTGGCTGCTCACGGCCGTACCGCCATTGCTGTTGAATGTTACCGTGTAATTCAGCACCCATTTGGCATACAACGTCGTATTCCCTGTGATCGCCGTTGTGAATACGAAGGAGGTCGTCAAACTTGTGTCCTTGTACCAACCAGCGAACGTATAGCCCGTCCTCGTCGGAGCGGTTGGCGTTGTAGCCGTGTTGTTGTAAGCAACCGTCTGGCTGCTCACGGCCGTACCGCCGTTGCTGCTGAACGTTACCGTGTAATTGTTTAACGTCCACTTGGCATACAGTGTTATATTCCCTGTGATCGCCGTTGTGAATACGAAGGAGGTCGTCAAACTTGTGTCCTTGTACCAACCAGCGAACGTATAGCCCGTCCTCGTCGGAGCGGTTGGCGTTGTAGCCGTGTTGTTGTAGGCAACCGTCTGGCTGCTCACAGCCGTACCGCTATTGCTGTTGAACGTTACCGTGTAATTGTTTAACGTCCACTTGGCATACAGCGTTATATTCCCTGTGATCGCCGTGGTGAATACGAAAGAGGTCGTCAAACTTGTGTCCTTGTACCAACCAGCGAACGTATAGCCCGTCCTCGTGGGAGCGGTTGGCGTTGTAGCCGTATTGTTGTAGCCTACCGCCTGGCTGCTCACGGCCGTACCACCGTTGCTGCTGAACGTTACCGTGTAATTGTTCAACGTCCACTTCGCATACAGCGTTGTATTCCCCGTAATCGCCGTGGTGAACGTGAAAGCTGTCGTCAAGCTCGTTTCCTTATACCAACCAGCGAACGTATAGCCCGTCCTCGTGGGAGCGGTTGGCGTTGTAGCCGTATTGTTGTAGCCCACCGATTGGCTAGTCACGGTCGTGCCGCCATTGCTGTTAAACGTTACCGTGTAATTGTTTAACGTCCACTTGGCATACAGCGTTGTGTTCCCTGTAATCGCCGTGGTGAATGTAAAAGCTGTCGTCAAATTCGCATCCTTGTACCAACCAGCGAACGTATAGCCCGTCCTCGTCGGAGCCATTGGCGTCGTTGCTGTGTTGTTGTAGCCTACTGTCTGGCTGCTTACGGCCGTACCGCCGTTGCTGCTGAATGTTACCGTGTAATTGTTCAACGTCCACTTGGCATATAACGTCGTATTCCCCGTGATCGCTGTGGTGAACGTGAAAGCTGTCGTCAAGCTTGTATCTTTGTACCAGCCTCCGAACGTATAGCCGGTCCTTGTGGGAGCGGTTGGCGTTGTAGCCGTATTGTTGTAGCCTACCGACTGGCTGCTTACGGCCGTACCGCCGTTGCTGTTGAACATTACCGTGTAGTTGTTTAACGTCCACTTGGCATACAGCGTTGTATTCCCTGTAATCGCCGTGTTGAATGCGTATGCGGTCGTCAAACTCGAATCCTTGTACCACCCTCCGAACGTGTAGCCCGTCCTCGTCGGATCGGCAGGTTTTATCGGAATGCCCTCGTAGCCTACCGACTGGCTGCTCACAGCCGTACCGCCATTGCTGCTGAACGTTACCGTGTAATTGATCAGCGTCCACTTCGCATACAGTGTTATATTCCCTGTGATCGCAGTGCCGAATGAGAAGGCTTTCGTTAAACCTTCGTCCGTGTACCACCCTCCGAATGTGTAGCCCGTTCTCGTCGGATTGGCAGGTGTTGTCGCTTTATCGTTATACACCACTTGCTGGCTGTCAACCGCGGAACCGCCATTACTGATAAAGTCAACTGAGAATTTCCCCTTTTGAACGTTGGCTATACTGATGTTGTCCAGCTTAAATCTGGATGGGTCCGAATTATCCGAAAATATCCATAATATCGTAATACGTCGTACATCATTTTTCTGAAACAGTTTATTTGAATTAAGTAACGTTGAAAGTTTAACTGTACTTGTCCCAATATTGGACCAGTTGCCCCCAGAACCATAATTATTCATAAATGTCATATTGCCTTTTGAATCGTAAAAGGTGATATGAAATAAATTAAAACTCACCCCCTTGCTTACAGTAGTGCTGAAGCCTAAATCCTGAAATGTAAAGCTTCCGAGTGCGGAAGTCCCTTCTGCAGTGAGTTCCATGTACCCGGGATTACTCCCATCCACTTGCGCTTTTGGCCATAAACTCGTTCCGTTTTTCACAAGATCTTTGGACACAAGAAATTTGTCGCCTGACTTATTGTACTTATCGTCATAAGACGTCAAGGTACCGCCGAAATCATAAGTACCGTCTGTTACCCCCGTAGCTACCGCATCCGCTGTGCCCGAAGCAATGGGAAAATATACCAAAACCGCCAATAGGAGCAGACAAATGAATCTCATCTTTGCCCGTATTGTGGACCTCACCGAAGTGCCCGTTCTATCATCCATTGTTGAACCTCCCCTTTATCATAAAAGCTGTTCCAGACCTATTTGGAAGGAGGTTGGCTGCTGTTCTGCAATTCCATTGGCAGCACCACATAAGGATTCACCAACGTTCCATCTCCTCGCCGCTGAGTACATAAAGGCCGCTTGTACAAGTGAAGGCCACACCTCCATCCATAAATCTGCATAAAGAAGTACCGGCAAAACGAGTTTTTACATAGCGTTTTCCCCAAAGTTGTTCGATTACAACAATGGAATTTTCTTCGATTGAGTGTAACAGAGGGCTAATGAAAGAATTCTGAAAGAATATTCCAGCGGCCTCGTAAAATAGCCGACCAAGATAGGAACAATCTATGCAATGAAGCGATAGTGAATGGCTGACGATGGAGTCGCTGCAGGTAAAATGAAACGGCCCCAGTCCCTTGGAATTCAGGACGAAGGCCGTTAACAGGTTTTGGGCACAAAAAAAATTGCGGTCAAATGACCGCAATCCTTTGGTTTTACTAGGACGTGTCTGAAAACTAAAGAAAAATGTGGTATGATTTGAGAAAAACGAATGGAGCATCGAACATGATTCCAAGACGATACGAAATAAACGATGAACAGTGGGAACAAATTAAGGACATGTTCCCGCCCTATCAAACAGGACGTCCGTCAAAATTAGGCAATCGTACGATGTTTAATGCCATTCTTTGGATCGCCCGAAGTGGTGCCGCTTGGCGGGATTTGCCGGAAGAACGTTATGGTTCGTGGAAAACGGTCTACAGTCGCTTCTGCTTATGGAGAGATACCGGATTACTTGTTTCCATCTTCCAAGCCCTTCACGTGGAACCTGACTTTGAAAACTTGAGCATCGATTCTACATCGGTCAAAGCTCATCAACACAGTGCCGGTGCTAAAAAAACGCAGCAGGACACGAAGTAAATCAGCACATCGGCGTCAGTCGTGGCGGAAAGACAACCAAACTCCATACCGTCGTCGATGGATTAGGGAATCCCCTTGCTTTTCTT
>NZ_SIRE01000056.1 GCF_004307995.1 Paenibacillus thalictri
CGACCATTGTATTTTCACGATATATTCTGCTCGCATGGCAACATCGGCAAGTACGGATGCCCGTTCATTCGGTGGTCTGTTTTATTTACTTTGTGACGAAGTCGGCACACTCGACTGGGCCTTGGCCCTGCAGCAATTGGTCGATTTAATCCACGAGATCGCCACCAAAGCCGGGAAGAGACTTTCGGCTCTCATTCAGCGTCAACTCCAACAGTCGATTGCTGCTTTGCCCAGTTACATTAAGGCGTATTTGCCGATTTCAAGCTGCGAAAGTTGAGTTATATAAAAACAAAACTAACATATATCATAGTTTAAGTTGAAGATCGTGCTGGCGGCCCTTTCCCCGAAAGTTTGCTCAAGTCGACCCATAATTTCGTTAGCCTTCGTCCGAATTTGCCCTCCACCGTATTGCGTTCGCTTGCATCCAGCCTGGCGATTCGTTTACTCTCGGCCTGATCCGCTTGCTTCGAGGGACGACCAAGCGCTGGCCGTTGAGCCGAATCCCATGTTCTTTGCAGTACGCACGGTTCTCTCGATTCCGATAGATTTGGTCGGTCAACACATCATTTGGATACACGCCGAATCGCACCTCTAGAGAAGCTAGTCGGCAAAACTCACAGTGGAGGTGGACTGGCTCAAGAAAAATCCGACCTTAATTGCCCCTTGTAAGTGCGGAAACGATGGTTGAGCGTGGCCATACTGAGATCATAGTGAACGTTAGGCAGATCTGCTCGGTGTGTGAACAGAACGAGCAGATAGCGTCCAAGCGAGGAGTAACAAGAACTCGAAGAGAATGTGCAACTCATGCATCGCGTCGATGATACCTATATGAAACATCCTTGCTCCGGTTATCGCGCATGATCGGTTTTCTCGGGATCAGGGCTTCTCAATGAATCGTAAGCGAGTACGCCGTCTGATGCATCTCATGGGTTTGAAGGCGTTCTATCCGAAGCCGAACTTGAGCGAACGCTTCCATACCCAGTGCGCGTGTCCTTATCTGCTTCACGGATTAACTATCGACAGGCCTAATCAGGTTTGAGGAATCGATATTATCTACCTAAGAGGGGGAGGGATTTATATAGTTGCACGCCTGTTGATTAACCACTAAATGGTAGAAAAAAAGCCGTCAACCCGGTAAAATGTTTGTACCCCTACAAACAAACCGAAAGGTGACGACTCCATGAAAAAGTCTACCACGATCCTGTCTATTCTTCAATCGCTTTTGACTATCGAAGAAGTTGAATCTATAGTCAAACGATTAGGATACGAGGACACAGCCCGTAAATTTACGGTCTATCAATTATTAAAATATTAGTGCACGGCCGCTTATGAAGAATGGCCTAGTTATCGGGCCGGCTCAGATCGTGCTTCTAGCAGCAGCTTGCCGGAAGTCCATTACTCTCGATTTTCAAGTAAAGCGGCGGAGGTCCCCTTCGCTGTGTTTAAGGAGCTTTTTCATGTACTCGTCCAGAAGTGTAACCGAGAAGTTCGGCGAAAGCTGGCTTTCCCCAAAGAATTGCTACTTATTGACTCGACTACGTTGACGGTTGGGAAACCCCGTCCGCCATGGGCGCCCTACTATGGAGAGCGAGCAGGCGTTAAATTGCATGTGGCTTTTAAGGCTGAGACCGAGCAACCGCTGCAAGTTGAAGAAACCGTGGGCTCTAAGCACGATGGACCGGTGAGCGACAGCTTCACACATGCGTCTTTCATCTTGGTAATGGACCGGGCCTACGGCAAACTGGAGCGACTGGATCGTTTCAAGCAAGAGGGACAATCCTTTGTTGTTCGTTTGCGCGACAATGTCCATCTGGAGAAGCCCAAAGTGTTACGTCGTCAAAGTCTGGCGGATTCGTCGGTTCTTCGTGATATCACCTGTCAACTCGGAACCCTGCAATGCCGTTCAGAAAAGCGTCATCGTGTCGTGATCTTTCGAGACTTCGAAGGCCGCGAAATTCGAGTAGTAACCGATTTGATGCATGTAACAGCGGAGCAAATTGCTCAGATGTATAAAGCACGCTGGCAGATCGAGGTGTTTTTTCGCTGGATCAAGCAGCATATGAACCTGACTACGCTATTTGGCACAACCGAAAATGCGGTGTACGGCCAACTGTGCAGCGCTCTAATGGTCTATGTCTTGCTCAAATGGTCGTTTGATGCGGTTTCCTCCGGAATGCCTCGGCATGCTAAACTCACATTTGTTCATTTCTCACGCCTATTTCTTCTTCGGAAATTGCCGGTTGAATGGAAGATCCGAATAGATCGCTTGTTTCAAACGTATACCTCTCTCAGGGTGATTTAGGTTACAATTTTTGGTTAATCAACAGGTCTGATATATTTGTTAACATCATCGACTGGTACAGCGGCGCGGTGATTGATTACGAACTGTCCAGCAAGCTCGAAAAGGACTTTGTTATGATATGCCTCAAGCGTGCTTTCAGCGCGGTAAACTAGAGATCATGAGCAGCGATCAATGTTCACATTTTACTAATGCGGATTATCTGAATCTGTTGGAAAAGGAAGATATCAAGGTTTCTATGGACGGGCAACAGACAACAGCTGTACGGAATGTTACTTTCGTTCTCCCGAAATACGAATGTATCTTCTTGAATGAATCTGAAAGACTCTGGCGCGCTGCGCAAAGGAGTAGCATGTTATGTCCAGTTTTACTTACAATCAGGCTCGACCCCTTCAGTCTCTTGAAGGGGTCGAGCCCTGTCAGTTTATGTCCATGATGTCGGAGGAATCCCATCCCAATTCAATAGATTACGAGATTGGAGGACACGACTTATTCCTCAAAAAATCGTGTCTTGACAATGTGAGCATTACTAAAAAGGCCACCAAGAGGTCGAGCACATCATACAAGCCACGGAAAACAATCCTTTTAGAGGGGGGATGTATAGGGGCCATCTTGTTAGCATCGAGTTATTGGTGGATTTACCACTTCAAAACCAAGAGCATCTGTCTCACCTTTGAGAATAAGATTGATGCTCTTGCTAAAGAAGTAGAGGAGTTTAAGATTACCCAATCTATCCCCGAGATTTGCAAAAAAATCACGGCAACGATTATACCTCAAATCGGGGAAATCGACCGGTTTAACCGCGTAAAAAATTAGTAGCATTTGCTGGGGGCCGAGAGTCTACGCTTCAAGAAAATTTACAGCAACCACAAACCGGATTACAAAACGAGGCTCTATTGCAATTAAGGCATGCCTTATATATGGCTTTCTATGCGGGCTCAAAAGTTTAAGAAATAAAAGGCTGCGTGAATTCTATGACAAGAAACGCGGCGAAGGAAAACTCTACCGAGCCGGTTGTAGCGTGTATCAACAAAAATTCTTAACTGGATTTATACAATAATAGGGTGTGTCTTCAAACTATAAATCCATTACGAAACATGGTAAACTTCTCCTATGAGAAGACGATATGAAATACGCGATGATCAATGGGATCAAATAAAAGATGTACTGCCACCGGAATGGAAACGTCAAGGCGGACGCATTGCAAAAGACAATCGGATGATGCTGAATGCCATACTATGGGTTGCCAGATCTGGAGCACCGTGGCGGGATTTGCCCGAACATTACGGTTCATGGAAAACGGTGTACACTCGTTTCCATCGCTGGCAGATAGCGGGCATATGGGATGAAATTCTGAAGCATGTGTCTATATCCCCTGATTTTGAACATATCATGATCGATGCCACCATTGTCTGCGTCCATCAGCATGGAGCAAGTGCAAAAGGGGGCAGCAATTTCAAGCCATCGGACGATCCAGAGGCGGAATAACGACCAAAATTCATGCCATCGTGGACGCGCTCGACAATTCGTTGCGCCTCGAACTGACCGCTGGCAAGAGCCACGACTGTGTGAAAGGCTATGAAATGCTTCAAGATATGGATCTGGCCGGTATGACGGTAATTGCTGATCGAGGCTATGACATGAATAACATCATGGAACGGATAGAGAAGCAACAAGCCATTGCCGTCATTCCGAGTCGAAAACATCGTAAAGTCCAGCGAAAGTGTGATTAGTGGCTCTACAAAGAACGCCACCTTGTCGAGTGTCTATTCAACAAGTTCAAACATTATCGCAGGCTGGCTACTCCTTATGATAAACAAACCTGTACATTTGCCGGCTTCTTATCGCTGGTCTCTATTTTGTTATGGCTAAATTAGGTTTGAAGACACGCTCTAGTACCTTGACCGCATCAAATTTCAGGATACAAATGTTTTAATTTTCCTCTGGCCTGCTCTGTAGTGAGGTGTCAGTGTACCGACTTCTGTGCCTGATTGCGATTCGTTTCCCAAGCGGCTGCTTCTCGCTGTAAGTGTTCGATGGAGTCAATTCGGCGATGCAGACATTGCACCGTAAGAGCGCTCAGTTCGATTTCAGCGATGTTCAGCCAACTCCCATGCTTGGGCGTGTAATGGATCTCAAGACGCTTGGCCAAAGATAGCGCTCTGTCAGGCGTAAATGCTCATACAAGGAGGAAATCGTGTGGGTGTTTAAGTTATCCATGACGAGCCGGATGCGCTTCGCATTCGGGAAATGATTCTCAAGCAACTCACAAATATGCTCCGCCCAATCGGCTTTGGTCCGTCGTTCACTCACGTGGACATGGTGCCACCCGGCTAGCGGTTCGGTAAACAAGAACAAACTGGAGCTACCCTTTCGCACGTATTCATAGTCTTCCCGGCGCGCCTTTCCAGGCTTCATCGGCTCCGGCGGACGAGAATGAGCGAGCAACTGTACAGGTTGTTCATCCATGCAAATGAGCGGAATTTCAGCGTCGTAGGGAAGCACATAGGTTTCCAAGATATCTTCCATTCGCGCGACAAATCCACTGCTGGCTTTGGTCGGAATGCACCATTGCTTTTTTAGGTGAGGCTTAAGTTTCGTTTTTTTAACGTCGTCCTAATGGTTTCCCGTCCTACCGACTCTAGAATATTCAATTCGATGACTCGACGCGTCAACAGTCGGATCGTCCAACGTGCATAACCTGGAGGTGGCTCGGAGCAAGCCAGCGCGATGATTCGAGCTTCGACCTCCCAGGTCACTTGGGAAGGACGGGCAGGTTCGGCGCGTTCACGGTAACGCAAAGTCTCATGAATCCCGCGTGTGCAGTAATCCCGGATCTCGTGTTGTACTCCGTGGCTTCGCTCACGCTCGCGCGGCGAGCAATTTCAGATTGAATGGGAATCGCACCCTGATTCTCATCGGCCAGAAGAAGCACGAGACAACGACATCGAAGGCTCTTGGATGTAGACTTGCCATGAAGGTGCTGCTCGATCTGTTCGCGTTCCTCATTTTGGAGTCGAATCTCGTATTTTTTGTTCACCGATAACTCCCCCCAAATTTTTCTTATAGGAGCCATTCCTGTAATGAAGTAATTTGAGCTTTGAATGAAAAAAGCACCTCTAGTATACTGGGAATCGTTCCGACCAAAGAACAAACCCACATACGAAAAGAGGCACTCACTATGAAGTATAAGCTAAAACAGAAACAGAATCAACGGATTACACGAATTACCGAAAAAACACTGGTCGTTGGAGCAGACATCGCCAAAAAGGTTCATGTGGCGCGGGCGGTGGATTTCCGAGGCATTGAGCTAGGAAAAGACTGCGTATTCCATAATGACCATAGAGGGCTAACGAAGCTGGTCATGTGGATGAAGGAACTGGGTCAAACACAAAGCAAAACAGACATCGTGTTTGGTATCGAACCTACCGGACACTACTGGTTTCCGCTAGCGGCTTTCTTGCAAGATCAAGGCATCCAAGTTGTCGTTGTGAATCCGCATCATGTGAACAAGACAAAAGAACTGGAGGACAACTCTCAGACCAAGAGCGACTACAAGGACGCCAAAGTCATTGCCGATCTCATCCGAAACGGGAAGTACTCGGAGCCAAAGCTACCGACGAAGGAATATGCAGAATTACGAATTCTCATGAACCTTCGGGAGAAGGTGTCGGCTAGCTTGACTCAGGTCAAAGGCCGCATTGGTAACTGGCTTGATCGGTTCTTTCCCGAGTACACCACGGTATTTAAGGACTGGGAAGGTAAGGCATCGCTCATGACGTTGCGAGCATTTGCGCTGCCAGTGGATATTGTCCTGAAAGGGGCAAGAAGTGTTCTGTCTCACTGGAAAACGGAGGTCCAACGTGGCGTAGGTATCAAACGGGCAGAGGCACTCTACACGGTTGCATCTGAATCGATTGGACTTACAGAGGGTGCAAGAGCTGCTCGGATTGAGTTGGACACGCTACTGGGGCAGTACGACCTGTTTTGTGAACAACTTGAACAAATCATGAATCAGGTTATGCACATACTCAGCGAGATCCCAGGGGCCCAGCAGATGCTGAGCGTGCCAGGAATCGGAGCGATAACAGTAGCCGGTTTTCTAGCGGAGGTAGGCGATCTGAACAACTACGATCACGGACAACAAATCATACGGCTAGCTGGGCTGAACATGAAAGAGAACAGTTCGGGCAAGCGCAAGGGCAGAACAGGGATTAGTAAGCGAGGACGATCACGTTTGCGTGCGCTGCTGTTCCGTGCCGTGATGCCAATGGCTGCTAAAAACAAAGCTTTTAAGGCACTTCATCAACATTACACAACCCGTAGTCAGAATCCGCTCAAGAAGAAACAATCGCTCATTGCCTTATGTGGAAAGCTGGTTCGAGTCCTGTATACATTGGGGACAAAGCAAAGAGAGTATGACCCAAATGAAGTGCTCGGTCCTGTAAGGCAGTTTCAAATGCAGTTAGAGGCAGCTTAAAAACAAAGCAAATCATCTGTAACTCGAGTTAATTCACATGTGTTAAGCAATGACAACAGAAGCACCGGAGAAGCCGACGAACAACATTCCATAAGGGCAACGACCCCGTAAAGGAGCAAGAATCGGCATCCACCCCTTGAGAGGTAGAAGGAAGGAATGTGAGGGCATAGACCCCGTGTGACATAGGAGGGTAAACCCCAAGGGTGAATGTGGAGATCCAACTGTGCAATCATATCCAATTATCCATAGTTTTGGAATCCAAACAATCCTAAGCTCTGTTCCTGCCTACGTCCTTACAGAAAATCAGGTGTAGGGCTACATTCTGCACAACCACCACTCAAGGAGTCAATGTTGAAATGCTGAGAATAAGCGAGAAAACAGGAGAAAACAATACTTTATAGTAGGAGGATCTTAAAGAATAAATCTAACTCGGTCAAGGTACTAGAGCGTGTCTTCAAACTAAAAAAAACTCCAAAACATGGTAAACTTCTCCTATGAGAAGACGATATGAAATACGCGATGATCAATGGGATCAAATTAAAGATTTACTTCCTCCGGAGCGAAAACTTCAAGGTGGACGAATTGCAAAAGACAACCGCATGATGTTAAACGCCATGCTTTGGGTCGCCAGATCCGGAGCACCTTGGAGAGATCTGCCGGAGCATTACGGTTCGTGGAAAACGGTATACACTCGTTTCCGTCGCTGGCAGATCGCAGGAATTTGGGATGAAATCCTAAAGCATGTTTCTGTATCCCCTGATTTTGAACATATCATGATCGATGCCACCATCGTTCGCGTCCACTAGCATGGCGCGGGTGCAAAAGGGGGCAGCAATTCCAGGCTATCGGACGATCCAGAGGCGGAATAACGACTAAAATCCATGCCATCGTGGATGCGCTTGGCAATCCATTGCGTTTTGAACTGACCGCTGGCAATAGCCACGACTGCGTGAAAGGCTATGAAATGCTTCAAAATATGGACCTCACCGGTAAGACTGTCATTGCCGATCGAGGTTATGATATGAACAACATTCTCGAACTGATTAAGGGGCAACAAGCGATCGCCGTCATTCCTAGTCGAAAACATCGCAAAATCCAGCGAAAGTGTGATTGGTGGCTCTACAAAGAACGCCATCTCGTGGAATGTTTATTCAACAAACTCAAACATTATCGCAGGCTGGCTACTCGTTACGATAAACTTACCTGTACATTTGCGGGCTTTTTATCACTGGCCTCTATTTTGTTATGGTTAAATTAGGTTTGAAGATACGCTCTAGTACGAATAACTTCTTACGTCCTTTAAATTCTAAATTGCGTGAAAACCTATAAGATCTATCCAGTACAGGCTTTCTTGTGACAAAATGAGCAACTTCAGTCGCTAATGGATATGTAAGCTATAAAGATATTTTTGTAATTCTGCTCTTAAATCTTCTCTATTTAGTGCAAACTCTATCGACGTCTTGATAAACCCTAATTTCTCTCCGACATCATATCTTTTTCCGTAAAAGTTATATCCTATAACTTTTTCCTTTTTATTCAATTTATTTAATGCATCAGTTAATTGAACCTCTCCACCATTACCTGCCTCTTGATTTTCAAGGATACTAAATATTTCAGGGGTAAGAATATATCTCCCCATAATTGCTTGATTAGAAGGTGCTCTTTCTATAGTAGGTTTCTCTATCAAACCAAAGATATTATACAGCCCCGTACTGAACATTTCACCATCTATTATACCATATCTAGATACTTCACTCGGTTCGACAGGTTGAATCCCTATTACTGAAGAGCGATAGTCATTGAAAATATCAATCATTTGCTTTAAACAGGGAACTTCAGATTGGACAATATCGTCACCGAGCAATACTGCAAATGGTTCATTCCCAATAAATTTTCTAGCACACCAAACAGCATGTCCTAGCCCTTTTGGATCTTTTTGTCTAATGTAATGAATATCAGCCAATCGCGATGATTTTTGAACTTCATTCAAAAGCTCTATTTTACCCTTTGATAATAAACTTTGTTCCAATTCAAAACAACTATCAAAGTGGTCTTCAATTGCCCTTTTACCCTTACCTGTTACGATAATGATATCTTCAATACCAGATTCAATAGCTTCCTCAACAATATATTGAATAGTTGGCTTATCTACTATTGGTAGCATTTCTTTAGGCATTGCTTTTGTAGCGGGCAGAAATCTTGTACCAAGCCCTGCTGCAGGTATAATTGCTTTCCTTACTTTTGCCATGACCCCTCCAAGTAATATGCTTAATTTATTGTTATTATTTTACCAAATCCAAATATTGATTTCTACTGTGTTGTGTCTTCATTGAAATCTCTGTCATCAAATGATAAAATGATTGGGATTATTTCGTTTTTTAAAGGAGAGGTACGTTAAAAATGGATTACAAACAATTACGGCGGTCGTCATCTTCCATGAGTGATAAAAGTTCAATAATTTTCTGGTTAATCATGATCTTATTTCTAATAATAATGGTAATTTATCCTTTTGAAAAAGGAATATTTAATGGAGGAACCTCAGCATTTGAAGGGCCTATATATAGTTTCCTGATATGGAGCGGACTACTCCTCTGCCTTCTTTCAATTTATCTAATAATAAACAAAGAATTGCTTCAGAATAATTATTTGTTAGTAACGATTGTTTGGCTATTACCACTAAGTTATTTGCTTTCACATCTTAATTCTGTTTCAAAGCATTTGTCTCAAAATATGGTACTTATTAGTTCAACTTATGCTATTTTTTTTATTTTTGGATTGTTGTTTGGCTCTCACAAAATTGGTAGTACTATTATCAAATTCGTTTTACTTTTGTCGGGTTACTCCATTGTTTTTTTTGGCTTTATAAACTTTTTTGGACATGCGAGCTATCAAGATGCTGTTATGGGCGCGGGACTTACTTTTAAGATACGTCTCAATTCAGTGTTTCAATATGCTCCAACATATGCAGCGTATCTTATAAGCCTATTGTTTCTTAGCATAAACTTATTTGTCTCTAGCAACAAATTAGTAGCCCGATTAGGATATTCTTTTATGTTGATTCCTATTTTCCTTTCCTTACTCTTGACGTATTCTCGAGGTGCACTTGTAATTATCCCTTTTTTGATTATTATTTTCATCTGCTTTATGAATATAAGAAAGCAACTAGAAATGTTACTTGTATTTTTTATAGTAATAATAATTTCCTTTTTGATTCTAGATTCAATTACTGAGATCGGAGTTGAAATTTTACAAGATAAATCATCAACTTTATCAATTAAGGGCTGGATCATTCTTACTATTGCGTCATTAGTAACATGTATATTTTCCGTTTTCATAAATCTCGCATTTGATAAAATTAAACTTTTTATTCATGTAATATTTAAAATTGAAAAATATAAATTTGCTTCATTTATTCTGCCAACATTAGCTTCCCTTATAGGTGCGGTTATTATTACTATGACTCTTACAAATTCTGCTTTTGTTAAGGTTTTGCCCACGGATCTTCAAAATATTGTAAGTAATATAAATTTTAAACAAAATAGTGTGCTAGAACGCGGAACATTTTACAGTGATTCCATGAAATTACTCAAAGATTATCCTTTTTTTGGCGCTGGAGGTGGTGCTTGGTCTACGCTCTACCAAAAGTATCAAAATAATCCTTATGTAAGTAGGCAGGCTCATAATTTTTATCTACAATATCTTGTGGAAGTTGGCATATTTGGTTTTTTCATTTTTATTTCATTTATATTGTTAATATTTATACTATTTGTAAAAAATTATATATCTATCGATGTAAATGCAAAACCTGTAACTTTTACATATTTTCTAATTTCTCTCCCTCTACTTTTACATAGTCTAATCGATTTTGATATGAGCTTTATATTTTTAACTTCTATAGTGTTTATTTGTTTAGGGGGTATTGCTTCTGGTTTGAGTAAACTTCATACTTCAACTATTAAAAAATTAAATCTTAAATTCATTAACTACCTGCTCCCTACATCTATGATATTATTAGCTTTATATATAGTTTTTATTAGCACACAATATTATAAAGCAACGAGTTATTATCAAGCAGCTTTTGCGGCAACTCAAGTCTCACAATCTAGTTTTGATCAAATTAACATACCGCTTGAAAAGGCTTTATCGATAAATCCCCACCATCCAGAATATCTATTATTAAAAATCAACTTACTCTTCCAGATATCTGAGCAAAATAAACAAGATTCACATCAATCAGATATTAATAGGATGTTAGAACAATTCAAGCAGAGTGACGCTCACAATCGTAATCTATTGGATTTAATGTATTATTATCAAATAAAATCTAATAACTTGGATGGTGCACTTAAAATTATTAATGATGGCCTCATAGACTTCACTTGGGATATCAATTTATACGAAACTAAAATTATGCTCCTAAAGGAGCTTGGTAATAACGCAAGAATTCAAAAACAAGCTAATTTGAAAAATAAATACTGGAACGAAGCTATTTCTGTATACGATCTTGTAATCAAAATGAATAAGTATCTAAAAACTTTACCAGAAGGACAGCAGGAGGGACGTCCCTTTAGTATTACTAATAAAATGAATTTTTCTATGGGTCAGATTGAATTTATTAATGGTAACTATCCTATTGCAGCAGATTACTTTAGCTATTCTCTTAGTGATAATTTAACTGATCCCATTAATAGAGAAATGGCTCGTTGGTATTTAGCTTCTCTTCATAAACAAGGACTAGATAACAAAGATTTATATAATAAACTAGTGAGTTTGTATCCAAATGAAAAAGAAGAAATTATGAGAATCATTACATCAAATTTCAATTAATAATTTCTGTGACCAATAAAATATATTTTATAGTAACTCAACTTTCGCAGCCTGAAATTGGCAGGTAGGTCTTGATGTAACTGGGCAAACCAGCAATCCACATCTGAAGTTGACGCTGAATGAGAGCCGAAAGTCTCTTCCCGGCTTTGGTGGCGATCTCGTGGATTAAATCGACCAATTGCTGGAGGGCCAAGGCCCAGTCGAGCGTGCCGACTTCGTCACAAAGTAAATAAAACAGACCACCGAATGAACGGGCATCCGTACTTTGCCGATGTTGCCATGCGAGCAGAATATATCGTGAAAATACAATGGTCA
>NZ_SIRE01000057.1 GCF_004307995.1 Paenibacillus thalictri
ACGTTCCGATAAAGCCTTGCTCTTTTTTTCACGGTTTATCCGCCCATTTCACTCATTTACTTCTACTATACCAAATTCTGCTAACCTGACAACATTGGGCGCTGCGCCCTGGACCCGCCTTCGGTGGAGGGGGTGATGTGCCGCTTGAGCCGCGCCTTTGGTGTGCCTGCTTATCGCTTCGCTTAAGCTTGGCACCACCGGCGTCTTACTTTTGGCGCGATGATGCTTGGCGGGACTACGTGCCTCTGGTGCCAGCGTTTGTCCTGCCTTGCCATCGCTAGCGCTTGGCTTTGGCGGGACACGCTTTTGTTGCGGCGCGATGATGCTTGGCGGGACGGCGTGCCTCTAGAACCAGCGTTTTGTCCTGCCTTGCCATCGCTAGCGCTTGGCTTTGGCGGGACACGCTTTTACTTTTGGCGCGATGATGCTTGGCGGGACTACGTGCCTCTAGAGCCAGCGTTTTGTCCTGCCTTGCCATTGCTTCGCTTGGCTTTGGCGGGACACGCTTTTACTTTTGGCGCGATGATGCTTGGTGGGACTGCGTGCTACTAGAGCCATCGTTTGTCCTGCCTTGCCATTGCTTCGCTTGGCTTTGGCGGGACACGCTTTTACTTTTGGCGCGATGATGCTCCGCGGGACAGCCTGCCTCTAGAGCCAGCGTTTTGTCCTGCCTTGCCATTGCTTCGCTTGGCTTTGGCGGGACACGCTTTTACTTTTGGCGCGATGATGCTTGGTGGACGACGTGCCACTAGAGCCAGCGTTTGTCCTGCCTTGCCATTGCTTCGCTTGGCATTGGCCGAACACGCTTTTTTACTGCGGTAATGAGGTGGTTAATATATACTTTCCCCCACAAGGGGATTCCGTGCATAGAATCAGCCTTCAGGATGCGGTTACTCTTCCCGGAAGCCGAGATCCTTCAGGACACGGTCCTGGTTGCGCCAGTCCTTTTTCACTTTGACCCACAGTTCAAGAAAAGTTTTGGAGCCAAGCAGCGCTTCGATGTCATGCCTAGCGCGTCTGCCGACCTCTTTGAGCAAAGCGCCCTGCTTGCCGATCACGATGCCCTTTTGGGAATCGCGCTCAACGTATATGACGGCGGAGATGCGCACCAAACCGTTGGCTTCGGACCGCATGTCTTCGATCGATACGGCAATCGAATGCGGAATTTCTTCGTGGGTTAAGTGCAATATTTTTTCGCGAATCAGCTCGGCGCAAACAAACTGCTCCGGATGATCCGTCACTTGATCGGCGGGGTAATATTGCGGCCCTTCCGAGAAATATTTGATGATTTGCTCCAGCAGCGTGTTGACGTTATTGCCGAGTTTGGCCGAGATCGGCACGATTTCGGCGAATTCATACAACTCTTTATATTGCGCGATAATCGGCAGCAGTTGTTCGGGAACGACCTGGTCGATTTTATTAAGCACCAGGATAACGGGCGTTTTCACCTTTTTGAGCTGCTCGATAATAAACCGGTCGCCCCCGCCGATGCCTTCAGCAACGTCGACAAGGAACAAAACGACATCCACTTCGCTCAGCGAACCTTGAGCGGTTTTCATCATATAGTCGCCCAATTTGGATGTCGGCTTATGAATGCCCGGCGTATCCAGAAAAACGATTTGCGCTTGTTCCGTCGTATAAACGCCGTGAATTTTGTTGCGTGTCGTTTGCGGCTTGTCCGACATGATGGCGATTTTTTGCCCGATCACTTGATTCATCAGTGTCGATTTGCCGACGTTAGGCCTGCCGATAATAGCGGCAAAGCCGGATTTAAATTTGGATTTGCTCATGTTTGATTATGTCCTCCATACAAATGCGCCATAAACGGCGCCTTATAGATCTTCTTCGGTAAACGCTCCCGGCAGCAAAGCTCCCACCGTTGTTTCTTCGATCTCTCCGGACAAGTTGCCCATAAAAACCGGCATGTCCGGCGAACACAGCTCGATCAGCACCTGACGGCATACGCCGCATGGCGTGATCGGCCGGCTTGTATCTCCGACAATAGCGATCGCTTGAAACGTGCGCCGCGGCACGCCGTCGGCAATCGCCCGGAACAGCGCCGTCCGTTCCGCGCAGTTTGTCGGACCGTAAGCGGCGTTCTCAACATTACATCCCAGATGAACGTGCCCGTTTCCATCAAGCAGGGCACAGCCTACTTTAAATTTCGAATACGGCGTATACGCTCGTTCTCTTGCTATTTTAGCGTGATCCAGCAGCTGCTGCTTATCCATTCAGACACTTCCTTTCCGGACAGGCGGAGTTTATAAAGCATGCTTTATTGAAGCAGCAGCCCAGCCAGCAGCGCCGTTCCCGCCCCGATTACAGCTCCGAGCACAAGCGAAGCCAACGTTCGGCTCCGTTTATCGTACAATACAAGCATAACCAAAATCGCCATGGTGTAAGATAATAATATAACTGCAGTATGATTGGCAATCAAGGCGATTACGGAGGCGGCGGCAAATGCAAATGCGGTAAGCAGGCTCGGGCGCACTTTCCAGCGGCTGCCGGCAAAACGCGTTTCAATCACAATAACCGTTAAAATGACGATGGACAGCATAATCCAAATCGTGCCCGACGTCACAGGCTGGCGCTGTACTGTCTTGACCTGGTAAACCAATCTTACAAGCGGATCGTAAAAAACGATCATGCCCGTTACAGCGGCAAAAACCGCAGATACGAGAACGGAAGCTGCGGCGACGTCTTTGGCTATTTTGGCGATCGGGTGCCGATCCGGCATCGCCAGATCGACCGCCTTCTCGATCGCCGTATTAATAAGTTCCGTCACGATCATCAGTGTGACAGCCATCAGAATGAACAATATTTCGGTTTTGGATATATGCACATAGAGGGCCATCAAAAGGACAACGAACGCCGCAAAAAAATGAAATTTCAAATTGCGCTGCGTGGCAAGCGCATATTTAATTCCCTCGTATGCGTAACGAAAGCTCCGCCGCCATTTCTCAGGTTGTTTCAACGCAACAGCCCTGCCTTCTCCAAGATTTCATCTTGTTTGCCGAACATTTTTTTCTCTTCCGCCTCATCCTGATGATCGTAACCGATCAGATGAAGAAATCCGTGCACAAACAGAAATCCCAGCTCGCGTTCAAACGAATGTCCGTACTCTTCCGCCTGCTGCACCGCTCTTTCCACGGAAATAATAATATCGCCGAGCGGTTCCTCGAATTGCCCGTCCGATTCGGATGCATCCTCGGCAGCTTCGTCCGACTCATCCGTTTCATAAACGATTTCCAGCTCATCGTCGCCCATCTCCTGCATCGCAAAAGACAAGACGTCGGTTGGCCGGTCGATGCCGCGGTACTGCTTGTTCAGCCCGTGGATCTCCGCATCGTCCACCAAAGTGAGAGCCACCTCGCCGTCTGTGACCCGCTCGAGTTCTCCGGCGATCTGCAGCAGCTGATTGAGCCTTTCAAACAAACTTTCCGGGATGTCCACTTGATTCTGTTCGTTATTCCATTCCAAGATTAAAGCCATTGTTAATCTCCCTTGTTCCAAATCATGATTTCTGCGGCGCAACATCATTTGGATATTCGATCCTAGAGTGAAAGATGCCAAGCAGCGCCTCGTTTAACGTTTTGGCAATCAGATCGAGTTCCTTAAGCGTCAAATCGCATTCGTTAAATTGCCCGTCGTCCAGACGGCTTTTAATAATTTTGCGGATCATCGTATCGATCTGTTCCAGCGTAGGACTGCGCAGCGAGCGAACCGCCGCCTCAATACAGTCGGCAATGCCGACAATCGCCGCTTCTTTTGTTTGCGCTTTGGGTCCGGGATAACGGAAATCGGCTTCCGCCACTTCCTTGTCTCCCGCCTCTTCGGCTTGCTTCTTAGCCTTATAGTAAAAAAATTGCAGCAGCGTTGTCCCATGATGCTGCTCCGCAATATCCCTCAGCTGCTTTGGAATATTGTATTCGCTGAGCATCTCCACACCGTCTCTGGCATGCGCCACGATGATCGATTTGCTCAGTGCCGGCTCGATCCGGTCATGCGGATTTTCCATATTGGTCTGATTTTCGATAAAATAATTCGGCCGTTTCGTCTTGCCGATGTCATGATAATACGAGCCGACCCGGCACAACAGACCGTTGGCGCCTACAGCTTCGGCCGCAGCCTCGGCCAAATTGCCGACCATAATGCTGTGGTGATAGGTGCCCGGCGTCTCCGTGAGCAGCTTGCGCAGCAGCGGATGATTCGGATTGGACAGCTCGACAAGCTTGAGCGGCGAAAGGATGCCAAATACCGCTTCAAAAAACGGCAGCAAGCCAATCACAAACACCGAAGTTACGAGCCCGCCCGCTACGGCAAAAGACAAGGCAAATATCAGCTCTTTTTTCGTAATATGATCGTCAAGCAGCATAATCGCCCCAACCGCCAGAAGGGCGAATAAAGAAACCATCATACCCGCTCGCAAGATCGTCACCCGCTGACTGGCACGCTGAATGGAAAAAATCGCCGCCAGCGACGTGACGATCGTCACCAAACCAAAGCGGTAGTCAAATAACGCTCCGTGATCCGGATTAAATACGATACTGGACATAATGCCGAATATAACCGCCGAGATAAGAGCCAATTCCGCATCAAGCAGGATCGTTATGAGCATCGCGCCTAAAGCCGCCGGCGCAAGAAATCCGATATACGGGTAATCGAGGCCTTGTCCCAACGAAATAATTTTTAACCCTGCAATATTAACGACGAAAATCAGCAGCAGCATAACCAGCTGCGAATTGTTGCTGCTGATAGGGTTCCGGCTGTTGCGGACAAACATGTACAACCCGGCGATAAACAGCAGCACGAGCAGCCCAAGCCCCATATGAGGCCGATAGTTCGCATCTTCCTTGAGCAAATCCAGCGATTTGAGGCGCTGGTACATATCTTCGGAGATCTTATCGCCTTTTTTGACCAAAATATCGTTTTTGTTAATCATCACAGGTTTGACGATGTCCCGGGCATGTCCCTTCGCGTCGTCGGTCCCCTTCTGATCCAAAAACTTGTTGGGCGTGATCGCAAAACGGATCATTTCCTGCACCAGCTCGCGGCTGATGCTTTTCGTCAAAGTCGAGGCGTTGACGAGCTCGGCCGTTTTGGCGCGCGCCGTCTGGGCGTCCAGCAACTGGTCGTTCATCAGCCGGATTACGATATCTTTGGCGACCGGCTCCATGGCGGCCAGGTCTTCCTTGGCCAGCTTCGGCAGCTTGTAGAACGTTTCTTCAGGTATGCGGTATTCCTGCTCCGCGAGTTTGCTGCGCACCTCTTTGATCAGCGTGTCGGGATATTGGCCGCTCAGTTCCATAGCCCGCAGCTGCTTTTCGACAAAATCATTTTTAATCGTCGGCAGCACGGATCTATATATATTCACCTTATCGTTAACCGCTACCTCGGTATCCGCGTTAAGCTGATTGAGCTTCTCAAATATCGCTTCCACCAAAGTTTCATTTTTCAGCGAGACGATTTTGTATACCGGTCCGACCTTCTGTGCGGCTTCTTCTTTGGCCTTCTCGGTTGCTACCGCATCGGGGATCGGTCCCGGAGCCAATATATCTTTTTCGGCTAGGGAACCAAGCCGGATATCGTACGTTTGCGGCACAACCTGATGCATGAGTGCAAAATAAAATAAGAGCGCAAACGCTAAAAAAAGCAAAAAACGGATGCCCGTGTTAAACTTCCATCCTATCATACGATAACGAAACTTCCCCTGGATCGACATTTCTTGTGTCTTCAAACAGGATCAGCCCTTTCTTTAGCCCAATCAACGGATTTTTTTAAAGCGGGCTATTGGTCTTTGTCTTCGTTGTAGGCGACGATGATTTTCTGGACTAAAGAATGCCGGACCACATCTTCTTCCGCAAACGTAATAAAGCCGATCTCATCTATATTTTTCAAAATGCGCTGCGCTTCCACAAGACCCGACGATTTGCCGCGGGGCAAATCGATTTGCGTTACGTCCCCGGTAATCACCATCTTCGAGCCAAAACCAAGCCGCGTCAGGAACATCTTCATCTGCTCCGGCGTCGTATTTTGCGCTTCATCCAATATAATAAACGAGTCGTCCAGCGTCCGCCCTCTCATATAGGCAAGCGGAGCGATTTCGATAAGTCCGCGTTCCAGCGACTTGACGACCTGCTCGGGTCCAAGCACCTCATTCAGCGCGTCGTACAACGGCCGCAAATAAGGATCGACCTTTTCCTGCAGATCCCCCGGCAAAAAACCCAGACTTTCCCCTGCTTCAACCGCAGGACGGGTCAGCACGATCCGTTTCACTTGGCTTTCCTTAAGCGCCGCTACGGCAAGCACAACCGCAAGATACGTCTTCCCCGTACCCGCCGGCCCGATGCCGAAAACGATGTCTTTTTTCTTGATTGTGGTAACGTATTGCTTTTGGCCGACCGTTTTGACGCGGATCGGTTTGCCTTTGTATGTCGTCGTAATCTCGCCTTTAAACAAATCGAGAAGCTGGTCCGCTTTCATCTGCTTGGCCAGCTCGATTGCATAATTGACGTCGCGCTCATTCAGCGTGTAGTTATTGCGGATAAGTTGCAGGAGCACCTCGAACAATTGCTGCAGCGAGGCGGTTTCCGCCTGCCCTCCTTGAATGACGATCTCTTCTTCGCGGGTGAAGATCTGAGCGTTGATTTCATGCTCAATCAAATGCAGAAATTTATCGCGCGGGCCAAATAACGCCAGCCCTTCCGCCGTATTTTTTAACGCGATTTTGACCGTATGTCCATTGTCGATCAACAGGCCCCTACTCCTCGTCTTTTTCTTTATATGAGAATACTCCGTTACGGAACGATAGGAAGCTCTTCCGTAATGTATTCTTCGACTTCAAAATGCGCTTCCATATAAACTTTACCATTCTCCGTCTTTTCATGCAAAATTTTTTCGCTGACCACCTTCGCATCGCTGCCCGCGGCGGTCAATATTTCGTTCCGCGCCTGCTCTAAACCGTATTGCTTGGCCAATTTCGGATCGACAGGCTGCTCCACCAGCTTTTTCTCCATCACTCTCTCCTTAAGCCAACCGACCGGGAGCGTCCAGTTTCCAAGCTTAAGCTCATGCAGTTCAGGCACCGATTCATATTGCTCAAACGACGGTTTGCCAAAGCCGTACAATTGCAGCGCCCGCCCGCCTATGACCAGATAGAAGCGTTTCTTCACCGCTCCGGTGTATACTTGGTAATAATGCGCAAGCGGGGACTCAATCTGCGGAGTATACCAGACGAGTCCCTTCACTTTGCCGCTGGCTACCACCGCTTGGCGGTTCACATCGTCTCCGATGATTCCAGATATGAGGATGTCCCCTTTGCGGACATAGGTATTCACCTTGACGAGCGGTTTTCCTTTATCTGCAAATATGCTGGTAATCAGCGCGTTTTTCGACGCCACCAAGTGGCGCGGGCTGCTCAGCGGCTTCTGATCGGGGAGTTTGGATTCAACCACCTTAATCACGACGTGTGTGCCGTGTATTTCGACTCCGACCCATGCGGCGTCGGGCAAGGCGCTTTGCAGTTGGCGAGCCAATACGTCGGGATCTTTCAGGCGGTACTTCCACTGCAATTGATAGATCCCCGTCTGCTTGGCGGCCTGCAGAATAGCTTCGGTTGCCATCGTGGCGTTGCCTTCGACACGCACCTGCCAGATGACAGATGAAAGCATGTAAATGCCGATGACAAATCCGATTAATCCTGCCACAAAAAACTTCCGTTTTCCCAGTTTGTCCAGCAAAAAAGGCAGCCCGTAACGGGCCAGCACATGCACGCGGGAGCCTGTCTGCTTCAACAGCGGGCGAAGACGGAAAAAGTCTCCGAGGCTGATATGCAGCCGGACCGACGTCCCTTCGACAAATCCGATATCCCAGACGTTCAGCTGTTTTTGAGCCATCGAGTTAATCAATTCATGAAGCCGGCTTCCTTTAAGCTCGATATGTACGTATCCTCTGATTTTGGTCAACAACGGCAAATTCACTGGTATCCCCTGCCCCTACGGAATATATTTGATTTCGCGGATGACACCCTCGATGAATACTTCTTCGCTTAAAATGGCACGGATCGTCAAGTTTTGCCCGATCACCTCAAGCTGTCCTTTCGTTAAACCCAGCTTCAGCTGTTCGTTGGAAAAATGAATCACTCCGCGGTGATTTTCAATGTAAAGCTGAACATTGCCGACCATCGTAATGCGCGGCAAATCCGTAACGACATCCTGCGGCAGGTCTAGCAGTTTTGCGGTGAAATTGTTAATTTTTTTGGACAAGCTGCGCATGGACTGTAAACCCTCCCGATATTTGTGACGTATGCAGTCCGAAACGATCGTAATAAAGGGAACAAATGCCTGAGGATCGGCTAATTACACTCTATGCGGCAGATGGGAAGATTATGATGCTGTGGAATAACGTCGACGGGAGACGATGATAAAAGATGACTCCAAGCCGATAATCCGGTTAACCGATTCTCTGGTACTACAAAAAACAGCCCCGGCCGGATCGGCCAGGGCTGCTGCATGCTGCGTTTAAGCTTTTGCTTGGGATAAACGCCTCATTATTTTACGTTGACGTCAAATGTGGAGATCACTCCGCTTGGTGCGACGACGTTCACTTTGAAGCTGGTTACGTCGCCTTGAGCGCCAGTGTATTGAATTTTGCCTGTATCGGCGTTGATCGTTACGGCTTTCGGGTTGGTTCCTTCAATATCCGAGATGTAGAAGCTCAGTTTCAAGATATTGTTGTCGTTGTAGCCCGCGCCGTTGTCTCTTACCAGCATGTTGTCGGTCAATTTGCCTTCTTCGTTTTTCGCTCCAGGTGCGCTTTCTGCGACAAATTCGTCGGCAAATTGGTCTTTTACGGTAATTTTCTCAGCCAGCTGCGCATCCCACAGGT
>NZ_SIRE01000058.1 GCF_004307995.1 Paenibacillus thalictri
CTTCACCGGCGAGAGCTTCCGACTCAAACAAGCGATGGAACGAATTCCGCAATAACTCATGTTAACTGGCAAGTGACCTCGGCATTTTTCGCAGCAAAACTCAGCATTTTTCATTTGCAAAAAACAAAGGGTAATCAGCCGGACAACCCTGCGAACCTAACCGCGTCGCGGCCGGCAGCTAAAGCTGCCTTAAGGTTCTCGGATTCGTGAACTCGTAAAGGGAGAATGCATATGCAATTAGAAACTAGTAAGATTCAATTGGAAATGAAGAATATCTCGGGATCTACGTTCAAGAAAGTGAATGCGCAAGAATTAGATTTTGACAATGTAAATCTGTCAAAAACCAAGGTAAATAATGCAAATATGAGTGAGATGACATTAAATGATGTAAATGCATCTAATTGTTACTTAAGCGATATTAATTTCACAAAGACAAGCATCAAGAATGCAAACATGAGTCACATGAGTATTGAACATATTCATTTAATAGGAACGGAGTTTTCTAATATTGTACTTCCTGTAGAAGGAGACGGAAATTACATACCTGATGAATCTTATAAACCTATTAAATTTAAGAACTGTAATTTGACAAATATGGAGATTATAGATTGTGACATAACAGGGTTAAAGATTAATGGGATATTAATAGAAGAATTATTGAAGAAACTATAATAAGAATTTTTGAAAGTTATTCTAAAAAGGCACTGGCGTCATATAACACCGTATTCACGCTGCGGCTCCTGACGGAGCCTTGGTCCGCCAGAAGATAAATCGGGGAAGTGGATTCAGGTAGATAACCCTGCGAACCTAACCGCGTCGCGACCGGCAGCAAGCTGTCTTAAGGTTCTCGGGTTCGTGAATACAGAGAACGTTATGTGAAAGAACCAAAATATTTTTAGAGACCATAAAAAGAATACGGGGAATAACATGAAGAAAAAAATATTGAGGATATTTCCCTTCTTGTACAGAGTCAGGGTCCAACAACTTATTTTGAAGAGGCACATTATCAATTTAGATCCCAGAGTGCACTATGCACTTAGTAAAAAATCGAAAATGTTTAGTCATATTTGTAAGAGACATAAATCTATCTTAAGAAGGGTTTTAGGTAATTCTGATCCAATTTTACAAGAAAATAAAATAATAAATTTACGAATAGCTCTTCAACACGTTAATGGAATAGTTATTAATCCTGGTGAAACCTTTTCATTCTGGAAGATAATTGGAAAGACAACAAAAAACAAAGGATATATTGAAGGACTAATGCTATCGCATGGAGAGGTACGCGTAGGTATTGGGGGTGGGCTTTGCCAACTAGCTAATATGTTATTTTGGCTTGCTCTTCATACGCCTTTAGAGATCAAAGAAAGACATCATCATAGTTTTGATATATTTCCTGATGATAGAAGAGTTATTCCTTTTGGAACAGGCACAAGTGTTTTTTATAATTACGTTGACTTACAATTTTTTAATCCAACGAACTTTAGATTTCAGTTCAATCTTTTACTTTCGGATGAATATTTAGAAGGAACGGTATGCTGCGATAAGGAGTTACAATTCCTATATAAAGTGACTGAAAGAAACCATAAATTTTACCAAGATGAAAGTAAATGGTTTCGAGGAAATGAAATATGGAGACAAGAAATAAATAGAGAAGACGATATGATTGGTCGTGAAGAGTTAATTATTGTAAATCATGCTGAAGTGAAATATATGAAATCAAATAATTGAAGGTCATCGGTTTGTAAACTCGAAGAAGTCGGTTCCTTCGGATAACATCGTATTCACGCGGCGGCCCTTACGGCCCTTGGTCTGCCAGAAGCTAATACAGGGAAGCATAATCAGGCAGACAACCACTGCGAGACTAAGTCTTCGACCCGGCGCTGCTGCGCCTTAAGCCTCCCGGGTTCGTGAATACAAGAGACGTAATACGACAATCTATGAAATACATATTTAGAAACCAAAAAGTAATAAAACCAATACAATATAAATGACAGATAAAGGATTTGATAACTTAAATGATCGATATGGACAATCTTATTAAATTTGTAAAGCCTTATTATGCTGACAAAGATATAATGCATGATTTAAGTCATATTGACAGATTGATTAATTCAGCTAACAGACTTTTAAAGTATTACCCTGAAATATCTGACCGTAATTTAATTTTATACGCATGCTATTTTCACGGTTTTATCTATTTAGAAGAAGAATTAATCAGAGAATATTTGGAAATAAAAGGATTAAATAGCGAATATATAGAGAAGATTATTAAGATTTCCTGGGAGTCCCAAAAAGACGAGATACCTGAAACGTTAGAGGGAAAAGTACTACATGACGCCCATATGATTGAGGGTGGAAAAACATATCTAATAGTGAAATCTTTATGTACAGGGACCGCAAGAGGACAAAGTCTAGAACAAACTTTAGAATACTTCGAGAAGTATGTGCTTGGTAAGAGAGAATGTTATTTACCTGAAGCTCAACCTATCTATAAAGAAATGCAACAATTCGCAAGTGAATTTTTAAGCGATTTGAGAGATGGACTCAAGGAAGAGTAGATCGTCGTATAACACCGTATTCACGCTGCGGCTCCTAACGGAGCCTTGGTCCGCGGGAGATAATTCGGGAAGTCGAACCGGGCGGACAATCCTGCGAACCTAACCGCATCACGGCCGGCAGCTAAAGCTGCCTTAAGGTCCTCAGGTTCGTGATACAGAGAACGTTATAGGAAATCAGCGCAAATAATATAACCATTAAAAAAATTTAAAAATGCACAGATGGGAGATGAAGAATATTAAGCTTGTCATAGATTTAGATAACACATTACTTGATGCCACTACGCCTCACTTAAAATACTATAATCAAGCTTCAGGGCTAAATTACACAGAAGAAGATGTAAACGATTTTTATATCTACCGTTTATACAACTGGAATCAGGAAGAGCGAGATAAGGTTTATAACCAGTATGGGTATACAATCCACGGGGAGTCAATTCCATATTTTCAATCGATAGAAACATTAAATCAATTATTCAACCAACATCATATAACAATTATGACTGCACGTCCTACGCAATTTCAACAAGTTACAATTAAATGGTTAGAGAACTATGGTGCTAAATATCACAATTTAGTTTTTACAGAGAGTAAATATAATGAGTTCAGAAACATCGGGGCAGATGTGTTAGTGGATGATGCCCCGCATTATGCAATGGAGTTTTCTCAAAAGGGCACGCCAGTAATCTTGTTTAATCAGCCATATAATAATCAAATCAATAACTCTTATATATATCGAGCAACAAATTGGAAGGCAGTAGAAGAACATATCAATTATCTAGTGGATAAATAAAGTGTTTACGTATGTCGAGGAAGACGCTGACATCCTATAACACCATATTCACACCGCGGTCGGCTCGCGCTGACCTCGTTCTGTCCGAAGATAACGCATGGAAGTGTAATCAGACAGACAACCACTGCGAACCTAACCACGGTCGCGGCCGACAGGAAGCTGCCTTAAGGTTCTTGGGTTCGTAAATACAAGAGACGTTAGGTGAAAATGCCGATATCTTATAAAATTGATTAACTATGAGAGAGGGTTCTAAGATGCCTATTATTACAAACAAGAAAGGCGATGTGTTTGAAGCGTTTTTGGAAATTTCAGAAGATGATCTTAAGAGCACGAAATTAGATTATCCCTTAACACATGCACTTGTTGTTGCCAAGTATGAAAATAAGTATTTGTTAATCTATAATAGATGGCGGCAGGAATGGGAGGTCCCTGGAGGAATAATCGATGAAGGGGAGTCTTGTAGAGAGTGTGCTATAAGAGAGTTATTTGAAGAGACGAATCAAAGACCCGCAAACATATATTTTAATGGACTAATGAAGTTCAATCTACATAACGGAAGAACCGAATATGGAGCTTTGTATAGTGTAAGTATTGAGAAAATAGGAAAATTTACCAGTAACGATGAGGCGCTAGAAATTGCATTTTGGAACGGAATAGATGAATTTAATAACATTAATGAAATTGATAAGAAACTATTAGAATACTATAAAGATTCTTGTAAGTAATTCGAGAAGCCGTCAGCATCATCTAACATCGTATTCATGCTGTGCTCCCCGGCGGGTCCTTGATCTGCCCGAGACATTTCGGGGAAGGAGTCAGGCGGATAACCTTGCGAGGCTAGGTGGCGGCACTACGCGACCTTAAACGTGAGTACAAGGACGTTAGCTGAAATTGCCTAAACAGTTTAAAGGGCGTGAGACCATGGACAAAAATGCTCGACGAATACGTATCGAGCAATTAAAGAAAAAAATTAAAACGGAAAATCCAAATGCTTTATATCAAGAATGTGTAGATGCGTTAGGAGGATCTACAAGAATTTGCAGTCAAGATCAATCTATTAGAATTGTTGCTAGTTTGGTTTTATCATTTCCTTTTACGAAATGGGGCCGAATAGACTGGGAATCAATAAATAGAAGATTTGTAATTAAGAAAATTGAAGAAGTATATCAAATAGAAGAATTTAATAATGACGAAGAGTACTTAATTATCTGGGATGAAATGAATTTACCAGTGATTGAAAGTTTATTTAGTAGAATTATTCGTAATTATGAAGATGTCACAGCGGTAGGTTTTAATACCTGGATAGTAAATAGAGAAATGAATAGAATTATTGAAGTTCATCATGAAGGTGAAATCAATGTTGGAATAATTAATTGAAAGTATGTTCGAAGAGGCAAAATCAGCTGCACCGTATTCACGCCGCGGCTCCTGACGGAGCCTTGGTCCGCCAGAAGATAATTCGAGAAGTGGAATCAGGCGGGCAATCCTACGAACCTAACCGCGTCGCGGCCGGCAGCAAGCTGCCTTAAGGTTCTCGGGTTCGAGAATACAGAGAACGTTATACGAAAGAACCTAAAATATATCGGAGGCCAACCATTGATGAGAACTCAACTAATACTAGATGTTGGCGGCGTGATAGTCACTAATTTTTCTACAACATATTGGGTGGAGATTAACCAACTTTACAAGACTCCATTTAATACGATTAAAGAACTAATTAAGAATGAAGTTCGAGAAGCTTTATGGACTGGATATATGAGTGAACAAGAATTTTGGGAATGGCTTAATACACATTGTAAGGCAGCAATTGAGCCTAACACTGCTAGAGGATTACTGAGGAAACATTTAGAACTATTACCAAGTGTTAATTACATTTCTGAATGGAGTCAATCAGCAGATATCCATCTCTTAAGTAATCACCGCCATGAATGGATTTTTGATTTATTAGAACCGATTGTGAATGTCAATGAAAAAGTTGACCACTGCGCTAATCAAAAAGTTGACCACCCGGGCAAAATGAAAACCACAGCTATGTGGTTAATTTTTTCATGAGCGCAAGGCTTGCATGCTCTGCTTGAAGCG
>NZ_SIRE01000059.1 GCF_004307995.1 Paenibacillus thalictri
GACGGGGCTAAACCCTGTGAATTTTATGCCCATGATGTCGAAAAAATCTCATCCTAATTCAATAGATGACGAGATTCGAGGACTTAACTTATTCCTCAAAAAATCGTGTCTTGACAATGGAGAGCATACATACAGCCCGCTGCTCAATATAGTGAAAGGGTTCTGGAATTGGCTCAAAGGCGATGTCGTTAACAATGTCTTTTACCACACGCTAGCAGAAATTCGTAACAATGTTCGTTCCTTTGTGGAATCAATTATGAAGAATCCTCAAGACATAATTGACCGTCTCTGCGTCCGCGTGTAGTCCGATAGAATTGTGGAACTTCTTTAATTCAAGTTATATAGTGATGACGAAAGTGATGATGAGATGAAAGAAGTTGAACCGGGCTACCCTATATAGGGCTTGCTGAACGAAACATTACGAGGCTAAAAGACGGCGGTCGCGAAGACTCAAAAGCAAATTAAAAAAGCAGACGAAAAGAAGACGCAAGCGGCGTTCCAAGTTCATCACGAGAAACTGCAGGGCGATGACCGTCCCATTTGTTTGCTCAAGTCGCGCCCGAATGTAATTCAATCCGTATTTTCGTTTGCCTTCGCCGAATTTGCCCTCCACCGCATTGCGTTCGCTCGCATCGTGCCTCGCGATCCGTTTGCTCTCGACTTGATCCGCTTGCTTCGAGGGGCGACCGAGCGCTGGGCCGCTGAGCCGAATTCCATGTTCTTTGCAATACGCACGGTTCTCTCGGTTTCGGTAGATTTGGTCGGCCAACACTTCTTTTGGGTACATGCCGAATCGCGCCTTGTACGTCTCCACCGATTCGATCAAGGTAATGCCTCATTGAAATTGTCCCATTGCCGACGCTCCAAGAAAGCGAATCCTTGTACCATGCTAATGGACACCTTAGCTCCAAACTCGACCTTGGCTTTCGCTTTCCCGCGGATGATCGGGCGAACGTGTGGTTGATGGATGCTGACCATTCGATCTTCGATATGATGAATGCGCTGTGTATACATGAGTAGCTGTTGGCGAACCAGTTCCTGAATGATGAGCAATTGCTTGTATTGTTGTCTGTTCAGCGCCGTGAGCGGTGTGATTGCCGACAGTTTCTCGATGATACGCAAGTCGCGTTGGAGGAAGGCTAACTGTTTGCCAATACCATGGCGAAGCGCTCGCTGACCAAGTCGACGTTGCTTCGCAAGGGACAAGTACACACGCCGCGCTTTTTCTCGATACGTCCGCGGTTTGAGGCGTGTGCCCGCGTGCGGCGCATGTAAGTTGTCAATGATCGATTCCAGCTTTTCACGGGCTTCGTTGGGCAAACCGATATCCGTCGGATACGCGATGTCGGCCGGCGCGCAGGTCGCGTCGAGTAACAGGGTTCCCTGATTCGGATCCGGTTCCGATGCTTTTTTCCGTTTCTGCTTCTGGCCCGCCCGAGCCGATGGTTTCGTGTTGTTGTCACCGTCTCGCTGCTGCTCGACTTTGGCGGCTTCCACCGCGATCCATTCATTCACTTCGGCGATGACCTTTTCGCCAAGTCGTTTTTGAAAATGAGTCATGAGCGACGGATGAAACGGCGGCCGATCTTGATAACCGGGCAAGCCGAGGAAGTATTGCAGATACGGATTTTCGACAATCGCCTCGACTGTTTCGCGATCGGATTGTTGCAATCTTTCTTGAAGGATCAACGCATCAAGAGCCATGCGAATAGATACCGCTCGTTGGCCGCGAAATGATTTCTTGAACGATTTTGGCATACTTATGATCGACCTTCGCCCACGGCACCAACTGCGCCAATTTGATCCACCGGTTATCCGGATTTAAACGACCTCCAAACGGCAAGAAAAACTCGCTCGGCATTAGCAACTGGTTTTCTTCGTTAGCGTAAGGTTGATACACGTTCATCATCATCCAAGTGCATGGTTTTTGACCCGTTTTCCGCAATTTGTTTGCATATGTTTTCGACAAAACGTGTCATAAACCCTTGTTCTTATTGGATTTTTTGATTCTTCAGCAAACCCTAGTTAGAATAGCGGTAGTAGTGATTCGTGTGTCTTTAGAAGTAATTCATGTACAATTTGGTCAACAAACACTTCTTTCGTTTACATACTGAATTTTCATCGCAGTTTGACACTGAGTCTCCCCGGGCATGGTTTTTAGCGTGTGAGGACTAAGCCTCCCTCGCAAGCAGGTACCATACCTAATTCTCCAAATAAAACCGTTTTAGCGTACCTTGAAACGCTTAGGATAAATACACCGTCAGTTGCAGCAAATCTGCCCCCCGGTTTTGCTGCAACTGACTTGATAATGAGCAGATACTTTTCTCCCCATGGTTACTTCGAACCGCCTTATCTCTAGTTGAACGGTCTCCTTTGGTGACTGCTTTGCAGATGGTTCCCAAGGCGTTGGTCACCTTCTTGACGTCCTTGTATGACACTTAGTGAATTCGAGTTACGGATCTGGCGAATTAGGATCTCCGTCTGTGGAAAACAAACAGAAATCGCTTGAGAAGGGCTTGTCGGGTTATCTTCGCAAATAATGAGTATATCTTGCACAACGCAGTTTTTCAGCCCATTCAACGCAGTGAGCCAGAACTTGACCGACTCATTTTTACCGATCCAAATGCCTAGTACATCCTTGTTTCTGTTTAAATCAACACCGATCAGCCTTGTTCGCAGTATGCCCATCCTGCTTTACTTTGAAATGCATCCAAAAAACACAACGGTGCATAATTTTGCAACGGAATGTTTTTGCCATCCCTTAACAAGGGGAACTATGGGTTTATTATTCGCATTCCCCAATTTGAGAGACTAGTTTTTCTTCGGTAATTTAAGCTACGAAAGTAGAATAATGTATTATTAAAAATGGTTGTTTGAAAGCTTACTATCTCAACTTTCGCAGAACCAAAATAAGGTCAACAGTACGTGTAGCTTAGGTTTGAGGTCAATTGGATAGTGGGCTTGACGAAATAGAAAAACACCGCTTCGTCTGGTAAAGTGAGAGTGTCGAGCAACCACTACCACACAGAAGAGGTGTCCTCTCTATGATAGACCAGCAACCGTCACTAAATCTGTACCTCTGTCAATAGAGTAGACACAAAGAATCGAGAGAATCAGGCTTCTTTTCGGTACATACGTTCGTATTCATTGGGTGTCAGATACCCAATGGTAGAATGGATACGCTTGGCATTATAGAAGCAGGTGATGTACTCGAAAATGCGCTTGCGAGCTTGGTCCCGGGTCTTGAACTTCTCCAGATAAATCAGCTCTTTCTTGATCACGCTGTGGAAGGATTCGATGCAGGCATTATCGTAGCAATTCCCTTTTCGACTCATACTGCCCTTCATCTTGTAGACTTTTAAACGGGCCTGATAATCGTGGGATGCAACTGGCTGCCGCGGTCCGAATGATGCAAGACCTCACCTGATGGCCGTTGTTGCTTGTACGCCCGATCTAGCGCCTCGATGACCAGCGCTTTCGTCATTCGTTCACTCATCTGGAAGCCTACAATTTTACGGCTGTACAGATCCATCACGCTGGTCAGATAGAGCCAACCTTCCTCTGTAGCCACGTAAGTGATGTCAGTCACCCAGGTTTGGTTTGGAGCTTGCGGCCGAAATTGACGGTTCAGCACATTTTCTGCAACCGGCAGTTGATGCTTGGAATGGGTAGTGGCTTTGTATTTTTCGATGGTTCGGGACTTCAATCCTAACTCCTTCATAATGCGGGCTACGGTCTTCTCTGAGACCTGTGTTCCTTGTTTGTGAAGCACCTTGGTGATCTTCGGGCTTCCATATAAGCGGCGGGAGTCCAGAAAGATGTGGCGGATGCGCCGCGCTAGCTTTTTCCGGCGTTTCTCCCGTTTGCTTTCCTTGCGTTTAGTCCATTTATAGTAGCCGCTTCGGGAAACATCTAAGGCAGCACATAACTTCGCGACACGGCACTGGAAGCGGTGATCGTGGATAAATGTATAGATCAGCGCCGGTCTTTGGCGAAGTAGTGCATCGCCTTTTTTAAGATCTCGTTCTCCTCTTGCAAGTCACGAATCTGTTTTTGCATATCGCGAATGGCCTTGTCATCGGGTCTGAGTTGTCCGCTGCCGGGGAAGGCATGCTGACCATCTTGTTTCATTTCAGCTATCCATCGATAGACCGTATTATCGTGCAATCCCAGTTCCTGAGCTACCTGGGAAACAGCCTTTCCTTCTTCTTGAATCATTTGTACTACTTGCCGTTTAAACTCTTTGTCATAGCTTTTCTTTTTCATCACGGTCACCTCGAATATGGATAAAATGATTGTATCCTATTCTCGGTTCTCTGTGTCTACTTTTTAGTCTAACACTATGAGTTCAGCAAAATCCGGCATCACAGGGGTAACAGACGGGATCGACAAACGAAGCCACGGTTATAAGCATCGGCAAGAAGCATTTTGTTCGGCTCCGCAAGTGATCGCAGCCATGCTGGATCGTGCGTTAAAAACCGGTATCTCGGCGTCGTACGCCCTGATGGACAGTTGGTTTACGCATGCGCCACTCATTCAGGAAGTCCTCTGTCGCGGGCTGCATGTGATCGGCATGGTTAAGAACGACAACAAGCGCT
>NZ_SIRE01000060.1 GCF_004307995.1 Paenibacillus thalictri
CCAACTCCGATCATAATAACTAAATTATACCACGAATGAGAGAGTAAATAAGAGAAATATTGAGATATCGTGCTGTTTTATCGTTATTTTAGAAGAAGCATTTTGGGGAATTAATCGACAGTCTCCTTTGGTCCGCCAGGAGTTAATTCGGGGAAGTGGAGTCAGGCGGACAACCCTGCGAACCTAACCGCCTCGCGGACGGCAGCAAGCTGCCTTAAGGTTCTCGGGTTCGTGAATACAGAGAACGTTATACGCAAGCCCTACAAACATTATTAAAATCTTATTTTTCCGTCGCGGTAATCCGCAACAAAAGGATAGTATAATATTGGTAATTGAAGAATTTAAAGAAGTGAATGGGAATAAGTAGGTAGGGGTGTAGCGATATGACTAGACAAAAACTCATTGATAAAGTTGAAGAAGCCATTAAGTCATACAATGGGAAAGCGACCATAGTTCAGATAAGTAAGTATATTTGGGATAATTATGAACAAGAACTTAGAGAAAGTGGAGATATTTTTTATACTTGGCAATACGAAATAAGATGGGCAGCAAAGAAACTACGAGATAAAGGAATAATGAAATCTGTAGATATGAGTCCCAGAGGGATTTGGGAAATTTCTTAAGATAATTTAATACAATAATACCCATTCATTTCTTTGAGTTCTTCAAGCGTGAAATGCAGATTAACTAGGATAAATAAATATTATAACAGGAATTTTGAAAGTATTTCTAAGAAGGCAGGGCCAGCGTATAACACCGTTTTCCCGCCGCGGGGCTTACGCCCCTTGGTCTGCCCGAGGCATTTCGAGGAAGAGGATTCATGCAGACAACCCTGCACAGCCTAACCGCGTCGCGGCCAGTCGCTACGCTCCTTTAAGGCAGTGAGGGTTCGGGAACACAAGAACGTTAGACGACATCTTACGAAATTGTAAAGACATATTATGAGGGTGAAATCGATGCAGTTGAGTTACTTATACCATTATTACGAAGCCAAGAATGGTCCATTTAATAACTTATCAGCGCTCTCGAATGATGAAGCCCAAAAAGTTATTGATCATATAAGACTTGAAGGAAAAGTTTTTGCAAGTAAACGATCAGAAGATTATTTGATTGTAAGAAGGGAATTGGAAGAAAAGGTACGAGATTATTTTATAAGAAAAGGCGGGAAACCTAAAAAAATATATCCACATTATATGACTTTAGGTGAATGTAATTGGCTCAAAGAATGGTATACAAATGGTAAGGAATTAAAAATAGATATTGAAGAATTTGATCCGGAAAGTATTAGTTTTACGTATGGTGATTTATTCCCAACAATGAGATATAAAGACGGAAAACCGTATCGGGAAAAGCTTTATTTAAAGGACGAAATAATAAAATTAATAGAAATCTACGGGCTACCGCAGGAATGGAATAAGGATGGAAAGAATGGTCCAGAACGATATATTGAGGTACAGGTATGGGATGATGAAGTGATTGGGAGATTTTTGAAAGCATAACTGAGGGCCGAAAGACGTCGTCTAACACCGTATTCACGCTGCGGGCCTGACGGCCCTTGGTCTGCCGAGGCATTTCGGAGAAGTAGTCTCAGGCAGACAACCCTGCGAACCTAAGTCCGCAAGCGGACCTGGCAGCTAGCGCTGCCTTAAGGTTCTCGGATTCGTGAATACAAGAACGTTATAAGAAATCCCCGCAAAAAATTTAAACCTTGAGGTGCATTATGAGGACTTTTAATGGCAAGGCAATCAATGAACTAAAGAATAGAGATTATGCGCAATGGCTAAAGCCTAATGTAACCTGCCATGAGATAAGTACCTTCAAAGAACTATTCAATCAAACTGAACCAATAATTGTAAGACTCCTTCAATATTATTTTGGGGACAACTCTAAGGAACTAATGATTTTTTGGAGACCAAGATATAAGGGGAATAATGGCTGCAACCAAGAACTAGATATAACAATTGAAATCTGTAATGAATTATTTTTTGGACTATCTATTAAATCTCGCTTTGGTGGAGGATATCTCGAGCCGAATGATCTATCACTAACATTGCTACAAGAGTATAAGAGCGAGATAAAAAAATTTGAAATTAGAGGTTCAATTAATGATGTGCTTCAGGATATGGCTAGAATTGGGAATATTAAGGACATAACAAACGGATTTAAGACGGTAACAATCTTATTTGATAAACCACATCAAACGAAGTGGATTGATCGAATGAAATCCTTGTTTGAAGACCATGAATACATATTTTTAACTGGAAATATAAATAACTTCTTTGAAGAGCTAGAAAGGATTCACCCTGAAATAAAAGGGTATAAAGCAATTTAGATTACTCGAAGAAGGCGGGGACATCTTATAACACCGTATTCACGCTGCGGACCCTGACGGGTCCTTGATCTGCCCGAGGCTTTTCGGGGAAGTTGAGCCAGGCAGATAACCTCTGCGAACCTAACCGCGTCGCGGCCGGCAGCTAAAGCTGCCTTAAGGTTCTCGGATTCGTGAATACAAGAGACGTTATATGAAAGTCCTGAAATATTTTTATAAAGATCATACTGAAAGTAAGTGGTGAAATGAAGAACATTAAAAACTTTGAATTAATAAGATCGGAAATTAATGTATTTAATTGGATTAATTTCAAGTTCATAATTGATTTTCACTTTTTCAAAGACCTAAATAAATTTTTTGAAGAAATCCCGACCTTAGATCTGTATGTGGAGTATAAAGATAGCCAAAAAACATATGTGATTAAAATACGTTTTAAAGGAATAAACAACCTTAATATTTCGTGTACATGTGACTATGGAATTCAATTATCCGGTTTCGAAGTGATTGATATTAAAGAAGATGGATGGATTGATTTAAATTATAAAGTAATTGACTATGAAACCGAGGATATTAAGTTTTATTGTAAAGAAATCGAAGTAATATCAATAAATGTTGTGTAGTGAAATCGAGATGCCCGGACCTTCATATAACATCGTATTCACGCTTCGGGGGTCAAGCCCCCTCGGTCCGCCAGAAGATAATTCGTGGAAGTGGAGCCAGGCGGACAATCCTGCGAACCTAACCGCGTCGCGGCCGGCAGCTGAAGCTGCCTTAAGGTTCTCGGATTCGTGAATACAGAAGACGTTATAAGAAATCGGCGTAAAGAGCAAATCATAAAATATTTATAATTTCAAGGAGTAAATCCATGAAATACAAATATGGTCTAATGGAAGAGGATAGCAGCTTAATTATTGGATATTTCGACTCTATTATTGGGTTATCAGATGCGGACATTAGTGAGACTGTCGATGATGGTGACTTCAATCTCAGATTTACTAATTTTCATTTCAGTTATGACTTTAAACAGAATTGCTCAAGCCGAAAGCATTTCTTAAGTAATTTATATATATTAATTTTAGACCATTGTGGTTATACGGTAGGTAGGTATTATTTTGTATTGAATTCTCGGAAAGTACTTTCGTCTTCTGATTTGAGAGATGGGCGTGATGTCATTCTTGATGGTTATCTACCAATAGCTCTTTCCATGGAAACTCTCAGACTTTGGGATCTTGGGAGGGAGTTAAAACAAAACAATATTTGGTCTCATTTTACCAAGCGACAGCGCGAAATTTGGTTGGAGATAATAAGAAATCGCATTAGTTGTGGTAGTAGCTCCTTTAATAGTCAAGATGAAACTAATCAAACGTATTATGTTGATGGTCGACATGTCACAGATAAGATTTCTTTTTATTTTGCACTTGGTGAATCCATAAATGGGCCAGGAGGATATTTCGGAGGATGTCTAGATAGTTTGTCGGATTGCTTGTGTGGGGGCTTTGGTGTGATACCACCATTTACGATTGAACTATATAGATTTGCTAATAAGACCGAACTAATTGAAAATATGGTAGCGTCAAGAAGTTTGTGTAACAATCTCTGGTAAACAAAGTAGAGCATTCAGAGGCAAACGTAAGGAGGAGCGACTCTACAGTTGTTCCTCCAAAGGCTTTATATGGAGGGGTGGGCATGATAGGCTCATGTGCCTTGGCGATACGAGTTTTACGAGGTATCGCCCTTTCGCAAGTCATCATGCCCACAGAGG
>NZ_SIRE01000006.1 GCF_004307995.1 Paenibacillus thalictri
GCCGCTGCGCGGTACGCGGCCGCGTCCGGCAGCGCCGGCGCCAGCGGCGCGCTAGCGAGCGCGGCGAGCAGCCGCTCGCGGTACGCGGCGTCCTCGCGCGCGAGCCGCTCGAGCTCGCGCACGGCGCCGAGCTGCGCCTCCAGCGCCGCGAGCCGCTGCTCCGCGCTGGCAGCGCCTTCGGCGAGCCGCTCTGCGGCCAGCAAGCGCAGCTGCTCGATCGCTTCGTACGCGCGCTTGCGGTAAAGCGACTTCGCTTCCGCAGCGATGTCGCGGCTGTAATTCAGCGTATATTCGCCGGTAAACCCGGCGGCCATGCTGACTTGATCGGCCAGCCATTGCGGAGTCAACTCGACTTGAATCGAATCCGCTGCGGCGATCGCCTCATCGGCGGGAAAGCCGTTTTCTTCCCAGCGTTTTCTGACCGCGTCGCGAACGTGCCAGGCGATCTGCGTCCCTACTTTTTCGCTGAAATCGCGGTGCAGCGCCAGCAGCCTTTTTTCGATCTCGGCTGCGGTTTGCGAAGCGCGCGAAAAGAAACCGACCTTGAAGCCCGGTTTCCGGCTTTGCAAGTAGTCATGCGCCAAATCCCGCGTCGGAGCCGGGATGATATTGGCATTTTCAATGACGGCCAGCGCATCCTTGCGCATCGCCGCCTCCAGCTGCTCAGGAAGCGCCAGCAGCTCGTTCAGTTTGGCCCGCTCTTTTTCAAACTCGGACTGCACCTCGTCAAGGCCTTCCTCCGCAAGCCGCTCCCGCAGCGCCGCCTTCACATCCGCTTGGCGTTCGGCCATCAGCTTGGCATGCTCCTCTACGAGATGAGCGGCCGACTGATGTACGCTGAACGCCGAAAGCTCCGGAGCGTGGGCGATCAGCTGCCGCAGCGTCCACAGCAAGCGATTCCATTCATTATTAGGGTGCTCTTCCCGCTTCACCGACGTATATAACACGCCATCGGGTTCAATATGCCAGTTGCGGAACGCCTGCAGGGCGCTGTCGCGGTACTCGTCGAAGGAAAGCTCCTGCTCCCGGTGCTTGTCGATCATATTGACGATCAAAAACAACGGCTTGCCGCGGTCCTTCATCTGCTTCGTAAAGGCAAAATTAATTTCCGATTGGACATGATTGTAATCCATCACATAAAACACAACATCCGCCAAATGCAGCGCCGATTCGGTCGCCATATGATGCGCGTCGTCCGTCGAGTCGATACCCGGCGTATCCAACAGCACGGCATACTCAAGCAGCGGAATCGGATAGCGGATTTCCACCGCTTCAATCTCCGTGCCGTTTCGGGCGTATTCGCCCAACTGTTCCAATGGGATGGACTCCACAATGGCCTGCGCACCTGCCTGTACGGCATCCGTTTCAGCCAATCTGCGCGTAATTCTCGCCTCGGCAGCCCCATTGGTAATACTGACAATGTTGGCGCTTGTCGGAATCGGGCTCGACGGCAGCAGCGGATGACCGCACAATTTATTGATCATGCTGGATTTCCCCGCCGAAAAATGACCGCAAAACGCGATATACAATCGTTCATCCGCCGATTTATCGATCAACTGCTTTAATTTCCTTGCATTAACCGCATCGCCTGCGGCATCAAAAGCTGTTTTCAACTGCTCCAATGCTGTCGTTAAGTGTGTCCCTCGATCTGCAACGTTGTTCATGTTAACCGATTTCTCTCCCATTCCCCGGTGAATAACAAAAGCTTCTATCGAAGCGGTTTAAACCGCCGCGCATCCCGCCTGGAATGCCTATTCATGAAAAAAAACCGAAGAAGCTTCGGTTTTAGTGTATCATGCTTTTGCCTTCAGGTATAAATATTTCGAACACATTTTTATGCTGCAGGATCGTAATGTCCTTGCTTTTCAGCTTCATCACGACAACATCCGGCTTTAACTTCATCCGGTCCAAATAACTTTCAGGAACTTCGCCCGAACCGTTGACCGTAACGCCTTCAACTTGCTTTTCCTCATTTTCGGCGATTGGCGTTGCAAGCACCTTTTCGTAAATATCGGAAAACACTTCAAAATCACTCGTATACACGGATATGCATTTCATTTCTTTCCCATCCTTTGCTCATGTCTTATGTACTATGGTTTAGATTTCCTACTGCCGCCGGTTTTCATACGCCGCTTTCCTTCCCGGCATATATCGAGCAGCGGACACACTTCGCATTGCGGGTTTTGAGCCTTGCAATGATATCTTCCGAAAAATATGAGCCTATGGTGAGTAAGCGTCCATTCATCTCGCGGCACTTTCTTCATCAGCTTTTTCTCGACTTCCAGCACTGAATCGTCCGGCCCTGCCAAGCCAAGCCGCTTGGCCACCCGTTCGACATGCGTGTCCACGGCAATAGCTGGGACGCCAAAAGCATTTGAAACGACCACATTGGCCGTTTTGCGCCCTACACCCGGCAGCTCGGTTAGCTGCTCATGAGATCGGGGAATTTCTCCCCCATGCTTGTCCAATAACAACTGGCATAATTTTTGAATATTGTTCGCCTTATTCCGGTAAAGCCCGATCCTGCGTATGTCCTGCTGCAGCTCCTCAAGCGGAACGGCTAAATAATCCTCGGGACACTTGTACTTTTGAAACAAGGATGCCGTCACTTTATTGACAGTTTCGTCTGTACACTGCGCGGACAGCAGTACAGCGATAGTGAGCTCAAAAGGATTGGAATGATGTAACTCGCAATGAGCATCCGGAAACATGCTCGCGATCGTATCGAGAATATGGCGTACCTTCTGATTCATGCCTGTTAGAGAGCTCCTTCATGACATCTGATGTTACTATTCAAAGTGTAGCGAAAAGTGTCGATGGAATCAATGGCTGAATACGCTAAATTTACGAACATTTTATAAAATTATGTATGAAATTACTTTAAAAACACGGAAATAGGCCTAAAAGCAGAGCAGCACCCCTGTATCACCCCCGACTGGAGACCCAGGATGCTCTGATCCTGGATTCCAATGCGAATGACGGGATGTGACACCGAGGTGCGAAACATAAAGCTATAAATGAACGATTTTATTGCTCAATCTCGACGATTTTATCGTCCAGCACGTATACAAACACTTCGTCGTTTTCTACAAACGCATTGGCCGTTACCGTTGCAGTACCTTTGTGCAGATACGCCTTTGCGAAGAAATTGTAGACCGTTTTATCGCCCGCCGCCGTTGATTTCAGGTTCAGCTGGTTCAGAATATAGTCAAAGCTAGCCACAACCCGCTTAGCGCCTGTTGCGATGTTAATAAGCGGTTTCTCGGTGCCGTCTTTAATAATTTCGATACGGTCGTTAATTTTCAAATTGGTCAAAGCCGGCGATGTAATAAGACCGTTCTGCTTAATGGTGAAGTTTTGGCCGACCGGAATCACTTGTAATCCAAGATAATAATCCTGAACGGTCACTGTCGATGCCGCGGTATTAATGGCGGTTACCTTGCCGCGGACCGTGTTTTGCAAAGTTACCGAATCCAACACGCTGCCGTTAAATGAAATTCTCACATATTCATCCAAAGCGATATCTTCAAATGCCGAGGTCGCCTGACCGGTTTTCACGATTTTAGTCCCGCTTGGAATTGTAATCGTGGAGAGCGCGCCGTTTTCATCTTTCACGCTGAGCTGGTGGTCCGTGCTGTTCTTGAACAACACTTTATACAACCCGGTTTTCTTGACTTGAATTTGGCTGATCAAATCTTGTGTATAGTTCAGCGTAACTTTAACCAAGTCGCCTACCTTCACGTCGGCAATCGTAGCCGAAGAGCCCTTGCCCCAAACGTCGAATCCGGCGCCGGAGTTCAGCTTGAAGCTGATGTTTTGCCCACTGGCGACTCTCACCGTCATTTCGTTCGGAATGGCGCTTGTATTGAGCTGAGTGATCGTGCCTTCGAGATCGTTGGCCAGCTGAATCGAAGTGATCTTATCTTTTGTTGCTCTCATATTGACCCTTTTGCCTTTGGTAAACATCGTATAGAAGCCGTTGTCAAACGGAATGGTCGCTTCGTTCAAGCGGATCGCCGTCGTATCGGTCATCTTGTAAGCGCCGACCGTACCGTTGTCCTGTTGAATCATCAGCGTTTTGCTGTCGGCGTCATTGATCAAGATGGTCGCAAACAGGATGCTGTTGACCGTACGGTTGGTGACCGTGACCTTAACGACCTTGTCGTTCAGCAATTCGAGACTGACAATGTCGCCTTCCTCCAGATCGTAAAGTCCGGCTGTAGACAGCCCTTCGATGGCGACAACCGCATTATCCGCAATGTAATAAGCCCCCAGCGCATTGCCGGCTTTGTTAATCAACATATTCGTTTTATCGCTGCTGACGCTTTTTAATGTGCCTTGCACCGATGTCGTATAGTCGGCGGCTTTTCTGATCGTGACTGAAGCCACTTCATTGTTCACAATTTCATATCCGACAACATCGCCGGTGCGCAGCTTGTTGAAATCGCCAAAGCTGCCGTCCGGGTTGTATATGGCGATTCGGCTGGAGATAGCAAAAGATTCCGATTTCCCCGTAGAATCCGTGAAAGCCATCTTGCCGGAATCATCTTTCGGCGAAGTAATCGTTCCTTCCGCTTTTTTGTTGATCGGCACTTCTTTTACAACGATTTGCGATACTTTTGCATTTTTGACGATTTTGCTTTTCTTGAGCTGAATCACGCTGCCGACAGGGATGGAGCCGATGCTTAAGCCCTTGCCGTCCTTATCGGTTACCGAAACAGTCGGCGACAGCTCCATATATTTTTTGGAGCCGTTTTGTGTGAAAGCAACCGCCATTTGCTCCAGAAAAATATCGGTGAGTGTTCCTTCCGAGACGTCCATATGCTCTTCATCGCTCGTAATTTCTATGTAATACGCAGTGCCTTGCGAACCCACGACATAAACCTCGTAAGTTTGTTTGATATCGGACATCGTCACTTTGCTGTCGTTTTTCCCGTTAAACACCACTGTGTCGGACGATATCGCATAATCAGCCGTTTGACCCTTGTCGTTGATCACCGTTATTTTTCTGTCCGAAATTTCGGCGGCATAACCAATCATGACGCGATTCGAGCGAGTGGTCAAATAATTGTCCCCGCGGCTCAAGAAAGTAGCCATCTGCGCGCGTGTGACCGAGTCCTTAGGTCCAAAACTATAATCGTCGATACCGTTGACGATTTTCAGCACGTAAGCTTCGTTAATGTATCCGAGCGCCCATGACGAGAAGTCCTTTGCATCCTTAAACGAAGACGGAATCATCGATACCTGCTTGGCTTCGGATTCCTTGCCGATGGCGCGGATGACGATTTTGGTTACCCATTCGCGGGTCGCTTCCCGTGAACCCCAGGCCGTTTTTGATTGCGCTGAACCGCTGTCGACTTCTTCCGAAGGAAGTAGCAGCCCTTTGTCGATCGCCAAAGCGATATAAGGTCTGGCATACTGGTCTGCGGTTACCGGCAGCGTAAAGTCGGTTTTCTTCACTTCGCTTTCAAGGCCCATCATCCGGATCGCCATAATGATCGCATCTTGCTGGGTTACTTTATTGTCCGGCCGAAATTCGTTTCTTTCAAATCCTTCGATAATGCCAAGCGCAGCCAGTTTCGTAATCGGCTTGGTGTACCATGTATTGGCCTGTACGTCGGAGAAAGTCGTTCTGACAAACCCCGAGGAGCTGAGACCGGAGTTTAGAGATGTGCTTGTGGAAGACGACGTGCTAGTCGACGACGATGTCCCCGTCGACGTACCGGTCGTTGTATCGGCGGCAAATGCCGCCGTGCTTCCAAAGGTCATGGTTAATGCAAGCAGTGCAGAGATCGCCGTGTATCTCGTTTTTAGTATTTTCTTCATGAAATTGCTCCTCTCCAAGCATCATATTCATTTTTCAAAGATAGATTCATAGATTCCATGCCGCAAAAATACTAGGACCTCTTCAAAGGATGCGGCAGCTCGAGATGACCCATCAGACTATCCGGCTTTTTGCCGTCGACGAGCAGCTCAATACTGTCGATTTCCTTAAATTGAAACAGCGTTTTTTGGATTGCTTGCAGCACAAGCTCTTCCCCGGAAGCTCCAAGCTGGGCATCCTGGCTCACATGAAGATCCACCGTCAAGGAGTTACCGGCAAGAACAGCCGACTTCACGTCGATGCCCTGACAGAGCGCCACCGCTTTACCGGCGGGCTGTGCCGACAGCGCTTTGAGCGCAGCCGCATACTTGTCTTGTTCCTGTTTGTACGTTACGGAAACATCTTGTTCGACCAGCTTTTGACCGTCTTCGTCACCGAAGTAAGCTTTTACCGTCGACTTGATCTCGGCAGAAGGCTTTACCGTCCCCGAGTCCGTTGCAGCAGCGGCCGGAACTTTCACCGGCGATAAACCTTGACCGGGTTCCTTCGTCATTCCGCATCCGCTGATCGCAGCGCATACGCTTACCCCTATGAGCAAGACCGTTAATTTTTTATGCATCGTGTTACCTCCTAAGAACTTTGCGAAGCAAAATTCTCTACGTAAGCATTACTGAACTTTGCGAAGCAAAATTCTCTACGTAAGCAACTCTTTTCGTCGAATGTCTGGCCTATGCGGAGCAAAATTCATCATACTTCGGCGCCGCAATAATGCAAACGCCGTAAATCGCTTATGTTACTTCTGGATGTTGTTTAAAGTCTCTTTGATGGCAGCAACGATCGCTGCAGCTACTTTATCTTGAAATGCATCCTGATACATAAGAGCTTCTTCATCTTTATTGGACAAATAGCCAACCTCCAGAAGCACCGCCGGCATTGTCGTATTTTTCGTGACGTAGAGGTCGTTCACCCGCACATTGCGGTCAACAAAACCGTTGGCCGCCAGAACTGCACGGTGAATCGCATTCGCGAAAGGCAAGCTTTCCTTTCTAGTATAATACGTTTCTGTGCCGCGGATAGTTGCATTTGTAAACTTGTTGCCGTGGATAGATAAAAACAGGTCCACATCCGCATTATTAGCTATCGCCACCCGTTCCGACAGCTCCAGGAACGTATCATCCTTGCGTGTGGTGATCACTTCGAGATCGGGTTCCTTCTCCAGCAGGGCTACTACTTTAAGCACCATCGACAAGTTAAAATCTTTCTCGTATTTACCGGTTACCGATACAGCGCCGCTGTCCTTATCGCCATGACCCGCGTCGATAACGATCTTATTCTTGGCCGGCGGCTTGAGCTGAAATGTGAGCAAATTCTTTTGCTTGGAATCTACGATCTTGAGATCTGCTTTTTTCTTTAAATCTATTATTATTCTAACGATAGAAGGGTCACTTGAAAATAGCGAATAGCGAATTTTTTGTACAGACGGATGATTTACCTGAATTTCCGCTTGTCCGTCGGCGTTTAATTTGAGCGCCGGATCCAATTTCGCATTAGGCAAATCAACGACAATCCGGTCCGGTCCGCCCAGTTTGGTAATGTTTGGTTTCGGATCATCCCCTGAAGTTTTTAATGTCAACTGCTCTCCGGCAAAAGAAATCGACTGTACGATAGCCGGAGGTTTGTCCGGTTTGGCGGTTGGCTGAGGGCCAATCCCTTTGCCTGACGTATCCGTTGCCGTTTTGCCGTTGTCCGGTTGAGTCTTCACCGCGGTATCCGTCTGGCTTTTGCCGCTACCGGCAGGCGTTTGTGTTTTTCCGTCCGAATTGGCTGGGACGGAACTGTTTTTCCCGGGATCCGTTGCAGGCGTCTTATCTGCCGGTTGAGCGGACTGTCCGGGGCCAATGGTCTGAAGTCCTGAATTTGACACAAGCTCCAGGCTTCCGTTTGGATTGCCTGCATTTGCATTTGTGTTTCCCGTTGCATTTCCGCTTGCGTTTGTGTTTCCCGTTGTGTTGCCGGGTACACTCACGCTTCCGCCTTCTACAGCCTTAAACAACAATACCGACCGCTTCAAATCGTCCCATATGACCTTCACACCAAGCTGCTCGCTTACAAACCGCAGCGGCAGCATCGTATTGCCTTCGACAATGGCCGGAGGGATCTCCATAGCAACCTGCGCATTGTTGACCAGCGCGTCCGTCTGATCGATCCGCAGCTGAATATTGACTTTATCCTTATCGATCGTCACCTTGCGTGCTGCGTTATCCCATTGTACCTTGGCCCCCAGCTCCTCGGCAATAATCCGCACAGGCACGACGGTGTTGTCCTTCACGATCCGCGGAGCTACCTCCGAAACAAGCTGTTTGCCGTTCAAGAAAAGCGAAATCGGCTGAACCGCGGCTTCCGCCGCGACAGGAAACGAGAGTAAAGCGACAAATAACAATGCAAGCAATAACGATAAAGACCTCATACAGCACCTCTATTATGTAAAATTTTGCGAGCGATTAATGGAAGAATTCGACGCGAACCTTCTGCAAACCTATAAATAGCAACATTTTCCGATATCCTATTAGACCGAAATAATCCGAAAAAGTTGCGAGATTCACAGTATTTTGTCATATTTATCCGCTGCTTGCATAGGGCTGCCTTGTGATTGGCGCAAAAATAACGCTAATTCCCAATAAAATTAGCGGCGCCCATCTCCAATAAAAGCAAAAAAGCCGCCCCGGAAGGGACGGCCACTAGCGCTTCAGGTGTATTATTTGTAAGCCAGACGTGCTTGATGAGCGGCTTCGTATGCGGTGATTTTGTCTTCGTGCTTCAGCGTCAAGCCGATATCGTCAAGTCCTTGCAGCAGGAATTGGCGGCGGTGCTCATCCAGATCAAACGAAATTTCCAGACCTTGATCGTCCGTAATTTTTTTCGCTTCCAGATCGACGGTCAGCTTGTAGCCTTCGGTTTTAGCTGTACGTTGGAACAGCTCTTCCACCTGCTCTTCGCTCAGCTTGATCGGCAAAATGCCGTTTTTGAAGCAGTTGTTGTAGAAAATATCGGCATAAGACGGAGCGATGATCACGCTGAATCCGTAGTCCTGAATGGCCCATGGAGCGTGCTCACGCGACGAGCCGCAGCCGAAGTTGGCGCGGGAAATAAGTACCGATGCGCCTTGGTAGCGCGGCTGATTGAGCGAAAAGCCGGGAATTACGTTGCCCGCTTCGTCAAAACGCCATTCAAAAAACAGGAATTGGCCAAAGCCAGAGCGCTCGATGCGCTTCAAAAATTGTTTTGGGATAATCGCGTCCGTATCGACATTAACGCGGTCTACGGGACCCACAAGGCCGGTATGCAGTTTAAATGCTTCCATGATTATATCTCCTCACGATCTATAAAATTAATCAGTCCGATAAAAAAACGGTTAAATTACGCTTCTTGTTTTACTTTGAAATTCCAGTCGCGAACGTCCACGAAACGGCCTTCGATCGCCGCAGCCGCAGCCATTGCCGGGGAAACCAGATGCGTGCGTCCGCCGCGGCCTTGACGGCCTTCAAAGTTACGGTTGGATGTCGATGCGCAGCGTTGTCCCGGTTGGAGCACGTCCGGGTTCATCGCCAAACACATGCTGCAGCCTGCATCGCGCCATTCAAAGCCAGCATCGGTGAAAATTTTATCCAGACCTTCTTTTTCGGCTTGGATTTTCACGCGGCCGGAGCCAGGAACAACAATTGCAGTTACGTTCGACGATACTTTGTAGCCTTGAGCAACCGATGCGGCAGCACGCAAGTCTTCGATCCGGCCGTTGGTGCAGGAACCGATAAATACGTAATCAACGGCTACTTCGGACATCGGAGTGCCCGGTTTCAAATCCATATATTCAAGCGCTTTTTCAGCGGCTTTACGTTCATTTTCAGTAGTGAAGCTTTGCGGATCCGGCACGTTTGCCGTAATGTTGGTTCCCATGCCCGGGCTAGTTCCCCAGGTCACTTGCGGAATCAGCGCATCGGCGTCAAATTCGACGACACGGTCGTAGACGGCGCCTTCGTCGGTAACAAGCTGTTTCCACTGGCCTACCGCTTCGTCAAACGCAGCGCCTTGCGGCACATACTCGCGTCCGCGCAAATAAGCAAAGGTCGTTTCGTCCGGAGCAATCAATCCGGCTCTAGCGCCCGCTTCGATGGACATGTTGCAGACGGTCATACGTTCTTCCATGGACAAACTGCGGATCGATTCGCCCGTATATTCAAGAACGTATCCGGTTGCGAAGTCGGTGCCGTATTGCGCAATAACTCCGAGGATCAAGTCCTTAGCCGTTACGCCAGGTTTCAGCTTGCCGTTGATGCGCACTTCCAGCGTTTTTGGCTTGGATTGCTGCAAACATTGAGTGGCCAGCACGTGCTCCACTTCGCTGGTGCCGATACCGAAGGCAAGTGCGCCGAAAGCGCCGTGAGTCGACGTATGGCTGTCGCCGCACACGATGGTTTTACCCGGATGAGTAAGTCCGACTTCCGGACCCATAACGTGCACAACGCCTTGATCGATGCTGTTTAAGTCAAACAATTTCACGCCGAAATCGGCGCAGTTTTTGGAAAGCGTATCCACCTGTTGTTTGGAAATCGGATCGGTGATGTTGAAGCGGTCCTTGGTCGGAACGTTGTGATCCATGGTTGCGAAAGTCAAATCGGGACGGCGCACTTTGCGGCCGGTCATGCGAAGACCTTCAAACGCTTGCGGCGAAGTCACCTCATGCACAAGCTGCAAATCGATGTAAATAACGCTAGGTTCGCCTGCTTCTTGATAAATAACATGGTTGTCCCAAATCTTCTCAAACATTGTTTTTGCCATCGTAATCCTCACCTCATAAAAAGTTATGGTAAAATGCAACCTCATTACACTTTACCACGTTTGATTTGCTAACATCGTACCATGTATGTCTTCATTGTTCCAAGATATAATATCTATAAGATTAATAGGTAAATCTAATAGAGGTCTACCGGCATCGCGATGCCGCAGCTCAATTTCTTTTTGAATAAAGATGTCCGATACCCTATAATCATCATTAGATTAATAGGTGAAATCAATAAAGACAAGGGAGTTATTAATGATGAGTCAAGAAATCGAACGCAAGTTTATGCTGGGCCGTTTCCCTGAACAAGAAATCCGCGAAGGCTATCTGCAGTTTATCTCTCGCAAAGAAATCGACCAAACGTATCTCGCCCTCTCCAAAGGAGAGGAAATCCGGATCCGCAAATTGTCGGAGAACGGCGAGGCGGAATACACCCATACGTTTAAAAAAGGCAACGGCTTGTCCCGTGAAGAAATCGAATACGCGATTTCGGAGCCGATCTACTCGCAGCTCCTCGCGCAATCGGGCAAAACGCCGCTGAAAAAAACAAGAACGACCGTCGTGGCGGGAGAACTTCATTACGATATCGACGAATACCGGCCGCAGTTCGATTTGACGGTCGTCGAGGTGGAGTTCCCCGATGAAGCAAGCGCGCATCGTTTCGCAGCCCCGGATTGGTTTGGGCGTGAGGTCGGAAGTGAAGAGGAATACCGCAACAAAAAGCTGTGGCGTTCGCTGCAGGACAATCCCGCAGCGGGTTCTTCGTTATCCGTCGCCATCGGCGGGGATTCCCAAGCGAACGATTCCAAATAAAAGGGGTTGTCACGATGGAACTGCGCCAATTGCAATATGCGCTGCAAATCTCGATCGAACGCAACTTTTCGCGTGCCGCGGAGAAGCTGCATATCGCCCAGCCTTCGCTCAGCCAGCAGCTCTCCAAGCTGGAGAAGGAAATCGGCGTGCTGCTGTTTCACAGGACGACCAACTCCGTGGAAGTGACGCATGCGGGAACGCTTTTTATGGAGAAAGCGCAAAAGATTCTTGATATGGTCGAGCTGCTGAAGCAAGAAATGGAGGACATTTCGCAGATGCGCAAGGGCCGGGTTGTCGTTGGCAGTCTGCCGATTACCGGCGCTCACATTTTGCCGCTTGTGCTTCCGGTGTTTCAAGAGAAATATCCCGACATCGAAATCGTTCTGATCGAGGAAACGACGAATAATCTGGAGCAGTTGACCCTTGGCGGACAAGCCGACATCAGCTTGCTGTCGCTCCCTTTATCCGACGATACGTTAGCTTACGAGCCGGTTGTCGAAGAGGAGATCATGCTGGCCGTACCGCCGCAGCACAAGCTTGCCTCCGCTTTAAAAGGAGCAGGCTCCGCCGTCGATTTGCAAAGCTTGCGCCATGAACCTTTTATCGCGCTGAAGAAAGGCCAAGGCTTTCGGCAAATTACGCTTGAGCTGTGCGAAAACGCCGGGTTTACGCCGCATATCGTGTTTGAGAGCAGCAATATCGAAACCGTGCAATCGCTTGTCGCTGCCGGGATGGGCATCGCGTTTGTGCCGCAGATGGTTTCGCGCAGCGGCTGGAGCCACCTGGTGCCCGCTTATTTGCCGCTTACGACCCATCCAACCCGTACGCTTGTGATGGCATACCGCAAAGGGCGTTACTTGTCCAAAGCGGTCGAAGCGTTCATGAGCACCTTCCGCGAGGTCGCTCAAGAGGAAGAAAGCCGGACCGATTGACGGTCCGGCTTTTATTTCACTGTTGTGGAAAATAGATCTCTAATATAAAGAAGGCCGGCGGTCTTCGAAAATCGGAATCGTCCTGCGCACCCGGTCCACATCGTCAAGATGAATTTCCGCACGGATGATACATTCGTTTTCTCCGCCTTCGGCTATCGCCTCACCCCATGGGTCGATCACCATCGAATGACCGAAAAAGTCGGTTTCGCCGCTGATGCCAACGCGATTGCAGGCAACGACAAACATCTGGTTTTCAATGGCCCGCGCTGTCAGCAGCGTCCGCCAGTGATGCAATCTCGGCTTAGGCCACTCTGCCGGCACAAACAACACCTTGGCCCCGCCAAGTGCGAGCTTGCGCGCCAGCTCCGGAAAGCGGATGTCATAACAGATCATCACTCCTGCAGCTACTTCGTCGATATGCGCGCTGCCGATTTTGTCGCCGCTGACGAGATATTTCTCTTCATCCATTAGACGGAACAGATGGATTTTCGAATAGTCCGCAACCTTGTTGCCCTCACGGTCATACACGTAGATGGTATTGAAGATTTGATCCTCTTTTTTCTCCGCAATCGAGCCGCCTACGATGTTTACTCCATGTTTGCGGCTGAAGGCAGACAACAGCGCATCGGTCCGTTCCCCGTTCTCATCGGCAAGCTGCTGAATGCGCTCCAGCGCATATCCGGTATTCCACATTTCCGGAAATACGATCACATCCGGTTTGGGCGAGCCGGTTACGGCTTCCTCCAGCATGTTCTCCAGCTTATTAAAATTGGCTTCCGGTTCTCCGATCGCAATATCCATCTGCAGAAGCGCCAAATTCAAACTATGTTGCGGCATTGATACACACTCTCCGGTTTCTATAACTATATAAATTGAACACATGTTTTGGAAGCCCGTTGCACTCCGGTTTTTCCCTGATGTTCTTTTGTTCAACTTATATAGATCAACTTTCCTTATATGATAATCGAAATTCCCCATAAGCTCAATGGTCCGGCAAGTTGCAGCGGCGCTTTAAGAGATTGACGGCGTCGGCCACGATTTGCATTAAACGATTCTAACAGAGGTGAGGAGCCTTCGCCGCGGTTATCCCGGCGGGCAACCCGATTGCCTTTTTAGACGGCCAATTCCGAAGTTAGCGGTGATCCGCTTTTTTGGCAATCCACACGGTCCAGCGGTCTTTTTCTTCAATCGGCTCGCCTTCCGCCCATGCCGCGTGATGTTTAATATAATCGCAAAGCTCGGCCAACTCCGCATCGGATAGCTCATGCAGGATCGACCTGCCGGTGCGCGCTAGCAAATCGGCTTTCAGCTCGCCGAAGTCCGCATATCTTCTGCGAGTTTCCCATAAGGGGAAACGATCGACCCGGGCAAATCCGGCTTCCTGCAAGGAGAAGCGCACCCGCTCGTCGGAATGTCGGCGTACGATTTCGGCATCGATGAGCCGAGGATACTTTTCAAACAAATAACCGCGGACATGCTCCCGGCTTCCGGCAAGCAGGCAATCGTCCGGGGTTCTGTCCTGAACGACAAATACGCCTCCATCGGCCAGCAGCCGGTATGCTTCCGCAAAACAGGAAGTTAAATCGGGTGCGCCGATATGGTGGATCAGCGCCCGTTCCAAAACAACGTCGCTTAGCCCTCCCGGCTGTCCGGTATGCAGCGCACTGCCCTGCTGGAAATGAATGTTATCGAAGCCTGTACAATATGCCGCGGCGGCCGCCAGCATCTGCTCGGAGAAATCGACGCCGGTTACGGACGATGCTCCCATTTCCGAAAGATTCCTGCTGTAAATACCTCCGCCGCAGCCAATGTCAAGCACCTTTTTCCCATGTACGGACACATGCTGCTCCAGCCAAGTCCCCCAGCCAGAATCAGCTTTTCTTTGCGAATAAGATTGACGGTTGCTCTCGTGATGAAAATCGATCGGCATCGCGAATCGCCTCCAACTGAATGTAATCAAACATTTTACTTCAACACAATCAAATAGATGCAGTTTCATTAAATGAAACTTAATATTGCAATGTGAAACTATATTCAGTTTATCACACCACTCTATTCATGTACAGACGCAAGCAGCGTTCACTATACATAACCGTGGAATCATGATACATTAATTTTAAATTGAAAGATGACGGTATCCAACCGAGTACTTAAAAAATGGAGTGACGATATATATGAAATCGACGCAACCCTCGGCTTCGGCATTTGAAATTCGGGCCGCGGAGCGGTTACAGCTGCTGCCTACTCAGTTTTTCGCCAAATTGGTTGGCAAAGCCAATGCCCAAATCGCTCAAGGACACGATGTCATTAATTTGGGACAAGGCAATCCCGACCAACCGACACCCGCACATATCGTACGTTCGATGCAGGAGGCGTCAGCCAATCCGCAGTACCACCGTTACGCGCCGTTTAACGGTTATTTGTTTTTAAAGCAGGCGATAGCCAAACGGTATAAAGAAGATTATAACGTCGATCTCGACCCGGAAACGGAAGTTGCCATTTTGTTCGGAGGCAAAACGGGTTTGGTGGAAATCAGCCAATGCCTGCTGAATCCGGGCGATGTGTGCTTAGTCCCGGATCCGGGTTACCCGGACTACTGGTCCGGCGTGGCGTTGTCCGGCGCGGAGATGGTATTTATGCCGTTGCGCCAGGAAAACGGCTTTTTGCCCGACTATGCTCAACTGAAACAAGACGATTTGAACCGAGCTAAGTTGATGTTTATCAACTACCCGAACAATCCGACAGCCGTTAACGCCCCTGCTTCCTTCTATGAAGAGACGATCCGCTTCGCCGAGAAAAACGGCATCGTTGTAGCCAGCGATTTCGCTTACGGCGCTATCGGTTTTGAGGGCAGCAAACCCGTCAGCTTCCTGCAGCAGCCGGGCGCCAAAGAAGTGGGCGTCGAGTTCTATACCTTGTCCAAAACGTACAACATGGCCGGCTGGCGTGTCGGCTTTGCGCTTGGCAGTAAAGAAATCGTGCGGATGATTAATCTGATTCAGGATCACTATTACTGCAGCTTGTTCGGCGGCATTCAGGAAGCGGCGGCAACCGCGCTGACCGGCTCGCAGGACTGTGTGGAGCAGCTGCACGCGACGTATTTGAACCGCCGCAATGTGCTGTATCAAGAGCTGCATCACATCGGCTGGAATGCGACGCCTTCGCAAGGATCGTTTTTTTGCTGGCTGCCGATTCCCAAAGGGTACACCTCCGCGGAATTTGCCGACCTGCTGCTGGAGCAAGCGAAAATCGTCGTCGCCCCCGGCACGGGATTTGGCGAAAGCGGCGAAGGTTATGTGCGGCTTGGGCTGCTGACCCCTGAAGAACGCTTAAAAGAAGCCGTACAGCGCATCGGCAAGCTGAATTTGTTTTAAAACGGGCATTTGTGCCCATTTCATTGAGTACCGCAGTTGTACGCATAGGCATATATGTTAAAAGGGGCATCCGCTTTTTTCCGCGGGTGCCCCTCTTTGGCTTGCTACTGCAAGTCGTAATAATAAAACACCATATCGCTCGCAGCTCCGGCATGGCCGAGCTGTCTGATCATCGAAGAAATGTTGCCCCGGTGATAGGTGTCGTGGTTGACCACATGCTGTACGAGCTCGAACAAGCTTGCGTGAAGAACACCGTAGACCGGATGATGAAATTGCTTGACGGTCAGCAAATCTTCGCCGCTTCCAAGGAACTCCCTGTAACGGGAAGCGAGGCCTTCAAACAAAAATTCAAGCTCATTTACATTTAAGGAACTGTTTTTCGTTTCTGCCACAACGCCTGGGAGCACCGTCTGCACTTCTTCCATCGTGCTGCCTTTCATCACCATCAGCCATACGTTATCAAACATGTAAATATGCTCAAGCCCGGCATAAATCGTAGGGAACACATCTTGAACAGGCTGGTGAATCAATACGTCAGGCAGCTCCCTCAGCCGCCCGAACACCTTCTTATTGGCCCAGACATGGTATTCGTAAGTTTTCATCGTCATTTTCAAACCCATTTGACATCCTCCAAATCGCGATTTGTATGCGGAGTCCCCATGTGCCTCTTGGGGTTCGTCGTACAGGTTTGATTGTAACCGGGCTTCACTGACAATAGCGGTCAGTGAACATAAAGCGACTCGTAATAGGTTTGCAGCTCTTTGACAATGCCCATCATTTTTTGCTGCAGCAGCTTTGGCTCTATGATTTGAATAGTCCCGCCGTAACTTATTAAATAATACGGGATGTGTGTATGAATCGCCCGCTCCTCCATTTCAAACACGGCTTCCGTATCGCTTCGTTCCGCCAGCGCATGCGACAAAAACCAATGTCCGCACAAATCGTCGATGGCATGCTCCTCCCCCCGGATACGAATCCGTATCGGCGGGTCCGCTCCGTCCGCCTTCGGCAGCAGATTCGAAAGAAAAAACGTTCTGGCGGAAAACCCGGCCGGACGTTCAAACCGCTCCTCCGTCAACTGCAATGAAACGATGCGATCGACGCGAAAGCTGCGAATCGAGCCGCGCAAATGGCAGAAGCCGACGGCGTACCATTTATGCCTCCAGCATACCAGACCGTAAATATCCAAATGGCGCTCTTGCACCGTGCTGTCGTAACCTTTTTGATATTCCATCAGTACCGTACGGCTATCCGCAGCGCCCAGCTCCAGCTTCTGCAGCATGGACACCTGTGATTTGTCCGTACTTGAGCCGATCACTTCGAGCCCCTGCTCATGACGTTCAATTTGGAGCAGTTGCTCCTGATTTGTGTACATTTTCAGCTTTTGCACCGCCTGCTGCAGCCGCTCGCCATACGGATAACCCGCTTCCTGGGCAAACTGGGCGGCATGGATCAGCGCTTTCTGCTCCTCCAGATCGAAAAGAAGCGGCGAATCGTTAAACTGTCCAAGCAGGCTGTAACCGCCATGGTGGCCCGAATCGGCGACAATCGGCACGCCGCTGGCGCACAAGGAATCGATATATCGGTAAACGGTGCGGATGTTGATCTCAAGTCTTTCCGCCAATTGCTTGGCGGTCATGCGCCGTCCCTTTTTCAGCAGCCACAAAATCGATAACATGTGATCGGCTTTTGACATTGTGAAGGTTTCCTTTCGAAATTGAGCCGGAGCTTGCCGGCAAGAGGAAAACATCGTCCCTGCCGCACAAACACCTGTGCCTTTTTTTAATTCAATTCGCCAAAAGAGCCGTATCCTCCTTCAAAAGACGGAACCAAACCCTGCCGATACCGAATCCGATTGGCCGGATGAATCTTTACAAAACGAAAGTCCGCATGATATTCTATAGTAATAAAGCTTCAGAAAACAAACGTAATGATGGGAATAGTAGGAATCCGGCTAACGACCAGAGAGTAAATTCCGCAGGCTGAAAGAATTTACCGCGACGCCATTACCGAACCCGCCCCTGAACGGCCAACGACGAGTTGGACGGTGTTTCTCTGCCGTTATAGAGACAGCAAGTTGGATGAATGTATTTCATCAAGCAAGGTGGTACCGCGGAAGCTCAAGCTTTCGTCCTTAGCCGGACGGGAGCTTTTTGTATTTTTACCGGAATTTTACGAAGTCTAGAACGAAAGAAGTGATTTAACTATGCAGCAAAGAGTCGTTGTGAAAATCGGCAGCAGCTCGCTTACCTCAGATGAAGGCGGATTAAATCGGGAGAAGGTCGCTTTTTTTGCAAATGAGCTGGCCCGCGTTCATGCGGACGGTCAAAGCGCCCTGCTTGTAACCTCCGGAGCTGTCGCTGCCGGATTCCGGCAGATCGGTTATGCCGCGAAACCTAAATTTTTGCATGAAAAGCAAGCTTCGGCCGCAGTTGGCCAAGCGCTGCTGATGCAGGCCTACCAGGAAGCTTTTGCCTCCCACGGCATTGTCGCGGCACAAATATTGCTTACACGCTACGATTTCTCCAACCGCAAACGAATCCATAACGCCATGATGACGATCGACGAGCTGATGAAGCGAGGTATAGTGCCGATCATCAATGAAAATGACACCGTATCGGTCGACGAGCTGAAATTCGGCGATAACGACACCTTATCCGCGCTGGTCGCCAACCTGGTCAGAGCGGGCCGACTTGTTATTTTGACCGACACCGACGGACTGTACAGCGAAGACCCGCGCAAAAATCCGAACGCGCAGCGGTTTGACCGCATTGAGGTGATCACGGACGAAATCTACCGTGTTGCCGGGGGCTCCGGCTCATCGGTCGGCACCGGCGGCATGCGGTCCAAGATTGAAGCGGCCCGCATTGCGATGCGCGGCGGCGTTCCCGTCTTCGTCGGCAGAGTTGTCGAGCCGGGTGACCTGAGATTGGCGCTGGATGGCGTCGGCAAAGGTACATACTTCGAAACAACGGAGCATGCCTTGCCTGTCAAAAAGCAGTGGCTTGGCTTCCACTCCCTGCCGCACGGCCGGATCGTCGTCGACCGCGGTGCGGAAGCCGCGCTTGTGAGCGGCGGCAAAAGTCTGCTCCCGGCCGGCGTCAAGGAGATTGACGGCGATTTCCACCCTGGCGATGTCGTCGAAGTGATCGGCGAAGCCGGGCAAACGATAGGGCGTGGCGTTGTCGGTTACTCCGCTTGGCAGTTGCAAGCCGTCGCCGGGCTGTCCACCGAAGAAGCGCTGCGGCGGGTTGAGGTGCCGCGCATCGAAGTCATTCACCGCGACGAATGGATTACGCTGCAGCAGATCAATTAATTTCGCGCTTACGATGCTGGCTTTTCTGACGAAAAGCCTAGTTTATGCTTACGATGCCGAATTTTCTATCGAAAATTCTTAGGAGGTAACCCCCATGACATTATCCAATCAAACGTCCGTCAGCGAAGTTGTGCAAAAGGCCAGTTTGGCCAAACATGCCGCACAGCGGATGAACATGCTCACTACGGAACAAAAAAACGAAGCTTTGCTTAAAATGGCCGACGCGCTTGTCGCTGAACAAGCTTCGATCATTTCGGCCAACGAAATCGATCTGCAGCGCGGCCGGGCTAATGGTACCAGCGAGTCGCTGCTCGACCGGCTGGCGCTGAATGAAAAGCGGATCGCCGCTATGGCCGACGGTTTGCGCCAAGTTGTCGAGCTGCCCGATCCTGTCGGCGATTTGCTGGAGCAATTCGAGCGTCCAAACGGGATGCTTGTCCGCAAGTTCCGTGTACCGCTAGGCGTTATCGGCATGATCTACGAAGCAAGACCCAACGTGACGGTGGATGCGGCGGCGCTTTGCTTAAAAACGGGCAATTCGGTCGTATTGCGCGGCGGGTCGGCGGCGCTTGACTCCAACCGGCGCATCGTGGAGGTGCTGCATGAGGCGCTTGCTTCATCGGCTATGCCGGCGGACGCGCTGCAGCTTATTTTCAGCTCGGACCGCTCCTCCGTCGACGAGATGCTGAAGTTGAACGGCCTGATCGACGTGCTCATACCGCGCGGCGGCGCTTCGCTTATCCAAAATGTCGTCAAAAACGCAACTGTACCGGTCATCGAAACCGGCGCCGGCATCTGCCACACGTATATCGACGAAAGCGCCGATTACGAAATGGCGCTGCGCATCGCCATTAACGCCAAAGTGCAGCGACCTTCCGTCTGCAATTCGATGGAGACGCTGCTTGTACACGAAGCATTTGCGGCTAACCATCTGGCTGCGCTCGCCGAGCAGTTTTACAGCCATCACACCGAGCTGCGCGGCGACGAGCGGGCAAGACAACTGGCTTCCGGCATGAAAGCCGCGTCCGAGCAGGATTGGGACACCGAATACAACGATTATATTTTGAACGTCAAAATCGTCTCCGGTCTGGATGAGGCGCTTGCTCATATTCGCAACCACAGCACGATGCATTCCGAATGTATCGTTACCGAACATGCCGGCAATGCCGAAAGATTTTTGCAAGAGATTGACGCTGCCGCGGTGTATCATAACGTCTCCACTCGCTTCACCGACGGGTTCGAGTTTGGTTTCGGGGCGGAAATCGGCATCAGCACGCAAAAGCTGCATGCCCGCGGACCGATGGGCTTGCCTGCGCTGACATCAACGAAATACGTGGTGACCGGCAACGGACAAATCCGCGGCTAACCGCTGCCGTAGCATTCGCACCATGCGGGTGCGTCTACTCCTGCCTAATCTGTATAAACTTTGCAAATGTACGGGATTGGGTATATTAACTAACAATATAATAAAGGGGGCATATCCGTAATGAACTTATCTGATGCAAAAATTACGTTTGTTGGCGCCGGATCGATGGCCGAAGCGATTATTCGCGGATTAACCGGCAAACATGTGGCCCGGCCGGACAATATCTTTGTTTTTAACCGCCAAGACGCAGCTAAGCTGGACTCGATCAAGTCGACGTACGGTGTGCAAATAACGGCGGAACCTGCTGCCAAAGACGAATTTGTGCGCCAAGCCGATGTCGTTGTTGTGGCGTTCAAACCGAAGGACGCCGTGGAGGGACTGCGCGGACTGCGTGAACTGCTTCATCCCGGACAACTGCTCGTTTCCGTCATCGCCGGATTGTCGGTCGATACGATCGAGCATATTTTGGCAACAAAACAGCCGATTGCGAGAACGATGCCCAATACGTCCAGCACAATCGGGCTAGGCGCTACAGGCCTTAGCTTCTCCACGACCGTTACTGAAACGCAACGTGCCATCGCCCGCGAAATGTTCGAGGCGACCGGCCTTGTCTCGGTGGTCGAGGAATCGCAGCTTGACATCGTAACAGGCGTATCGGGCAGCGGCCCGGCTTACATTTATTATATGATGGAAGCGATGATTCAAGGCGGAATGAAAGGCGGATTGTCTGAAGAAGCGGCAAGACAACTGACTGTTCAGACGGTGCTCGGAGCGGCCAACATGGTTCTGCACACCGGGGAAAATCCTGCCGACCTGCGGCGAAAAGTGACGTCCCCGAACGGCACAACGCAAGCCGCCATCGAAACGCTCGACCGCAACCATTTTAGCGAAGGAGTCGTTCAAGCGGTGCTTCGCTGCGCCGAACGAGCCAAAGAAATCGGCGAAGGCATCAGTGAAAGCGCCGGCGCCTCCGTCATCCCGCAAACTGCGAAAAAGTAGGTGTAGCATTCATGAACACCTCAGTTTTCCGGTTCCGTCGGCGGTATTTATCCCGGCCGCGTGCCGTTGATTTTGAAAGATTGCAGCACATAAGCCGGAGCTGAAAGCGGCAATAAAAGCATGGGGGATCAGAGAATGACCGACAGCGCGCAAAAGCAATCCGTCATTTTTTGCGATTTTGACGGGACGATAACCAACAACGATAACATTATCGAGATCATGAAGCATTTTAAGCCGGATGGGTATGAAGAACTCGTCAATCAAATCATCACCAAAGATATTTCGATCAAAGAAGGCGTTGGAAAATTGTTCTCCCTGCTGCCTTCTTCAATGGAACAAGAAGTCATTGATTATGCCCTCAACCATGCAACCATTCGAGCCGGATTCCAGGGGCTGCTTGATTATTGCCAAGCAAATGATATCCACTTTTTGGTTACCAGCGGCGGGATCGATTTTTTCGTTTACCCGCTGCTTAAACCGTTTGATATTCCGGCCGAGCATATTTACTGCAACGGCAGCGATTTTACAGGCGAGCGCATCCGCATCACATGGCCGCATCCATGCGATGACGCGTGCCACACCAACTGCGGCATGTGCAAAACAACCATCATTCGCAGCTATCCGAAGGACCGCTATAAGCGGATCTTGATCGGCGACAGCGTCACCGATTTTGAAGGAGCCAAGCTGGTCGATACAATTTTCGCCCGTTCTCATCTGATCGAAATGTGCGAGATGAGCGGCATGCCGTATCACCCGTTTACAGACTTTTTCGACGTGATCGAGGTATTGAAGAACCAAAGAGGCTAAACGCGGCCATGATCGCTGCATTTGAAGCCAAATGTCATCTGGAAACTTGCGAATTTTTGTTCGAATACGTATACCGGATGAAGCAAGTAACGATGTAAGTTCCAACATGAAAACAAAAGCGGCCTGGTCATGAGCGTATGACCGGCCGCTTCGTTATTTCCCGCATTCAATTCCACGCATTTACACCCTGCACATACGCACACTCAGCCAGTCCACCCTGCGAAATATCCCGCATCCCTATTTCGAACGAAATTTCTGGGCGTGCTCGCGGGCCTGCTGGGCTGTAGCGACACGATTGCGGCTCCAGTCGAGCAAGATGCGGTCGATGTATTTAAAGTGCACCTTGCCGGCGAATACCGCTTCCTTTAATGCCGCAAGTATCAGCTCTTCTTTGTATTGGTCTTTGTCCAGCCAGCTGGAAATCGTCTCCATCTCCATCGGTGTCAGCGGCCGTCCGAATTCATTTTCAAAAATCGAGAAAATATTCCTTCCGGCATCCTGCTGCAGCGCAGCTGCAGCGAGTTGACGCTGCTCGTCCAACCAGCATTCGGCCAATTTATCATACAACGGGGTAAAATTGTACCGTTCATACTGAACGCCCGTCTGGGCGTCCAGCTCTTGATCGATCGCAATCACACCCGCCTTCAGCAGCTTTTGCAAGGCGGCGATGACCGCTTCGGGACCAATCGACATCCGTGACTGCAGCTCGTCCAGTGTGGGGAATTCCTTGCCTTCTTTTTCCCCAAAAGCAATTACGTGAATGAGCAGCATCGCGTCGGTTTCGGTCAGCTTCAGTTTTTTGTACATTTTTAAAAGCAGATAAGGGATCCCTGCGGACCCCATCTGCAATGCGGCGATAAAGCCGCTTTTCGCCTTATTCCAACCGGCGGTATGTTCTTTCATGCAACCCACCTCTTTCTTTACTGCGGGCCTTAAGGATAAAGCCGGTACAACAACCGCGGGAACGGAATCGTTTCTCTGACATGATCCAAACCGCAGATCCAAGCAACGGTTCTTTCCAGACCCAGACCGAAGCCGGAGTGTGGAACAGAGCCGTATTTGCGTAAATCCAAATACCACTGATAAGCTTCCTTCGACAGATTGTGCTCCTGGAACCGCTGTTCCATCAATTCCGGATCGTCGATGCGCTGGCTGCCTCCGATAATTTCGCCATACCCTTCCGGTGCGATCATATCGGCGCACAAGACAACTTCCGGACGGTCCGGATCGGGTTTCATATAAAATGCTTTAAAGCTTGTCGGGTATTTGGTAATAAACACCGGCTTGTCATATGCCTCGGCAATCGCCGTCTCATGCGGCGCTCCGAAATCTTCGCCCCATTCGAATTCCACGCCTTGTTTTTGCAAAAACTCGACGGCTTCGTCGTATGAAATGCGCGGGAACGGCGCAACGATCTTCTCCAGCTTGGAGGTGTCCCGCTCCAGCACCTTGAGCTCTGCGGCGCAGTTCTGCAGCACCGATTGTATGATATGGGATACGAATTGCTCCTGCACCTCAAGGTTCTCTTCATGATCGACAAACGCCATCTCCGGTTCGATCATCCAGAATTCGATCAGATGCCGGCGTGTTTTCGATTTTTCCGCTCTGAAGGTCGGCCCGAACGAATACACCTTGCCCAGTGCCATAGCCGCTGCTTCCATATATAGCTGGCCGCTTTGCGTCAAATAAGCGTCCTCGTCAAAATATTTGGTGTGGAACAGATTGGTGGTCCCTTCGCAGGATGATGGTGTTAATATCGGCGGATCAACAAGATGAAACCCGCGTTCGTCAAAAAACTGCTGAATCGCGCGAATGATTTGCGAGCGCACGACAAGAATCGCCCGCTGGCGCGGACTGCGGATCCACAGATGGCGGTGATCCATCAAAAAGTCGACGCCATGCTCCTTGGGAGCAATCGGATATTCGCTGGATATTTGAATAATTTCAAGCCCGGTGACCGTCAGCTCGTAGCCGCTTTGACTGCGCGGTTCCTCGCGTACCGTACCGGTGACATACAGCGAGCTTTCCTGGGTAAGATGACTTGCCGCTTCCCAAATTTGCTCGCCGACTTCATTTTTGACAAGCACGGCTTGGATAAATCCGGAACCGTCGCGCAGCTGCAAAAACTGGATTTTACCGCTGGACCGTTTATTGTGCAGCCAGCAGCCGATCGTAACCTGGTCGCCGACATGGCGGTTTACTTCCCCAATCATACATTTTCCACTCATCTGCCGCCCTCCTGTTACTTTAAAACTTATTTCCATTATACACTAATTTGGCTGATTCAATAACGCATGAGCTTCGCGGGCGATCACAAGCTCTTCGTTGGTCGGAATCACGAGTACGGCGACACGGGATGCCGGAGATGAAATCAGCCGCTCACTGCCGGAACGCTGCGCATTTAACTCATCGTCCAGCTCAATGCCCATAAACGTTAGATTATCGCATACGGCTTTGCGTAATATCGCCGAATTTTCCCCGACGCCTGCGGTAAATACTAGCACATCCAGCCCGTTCATCGCCGCGGCATATGCGCCGATATATTTACGCAGCCGGTATTCGTACATTTGGAAAGCAAGCTCCGCTTTCGAATCGCCGTCTTGCATGGCCTGCTGAATTTCCCTCATATCACTCGACGTTCCGGAGATAGCCATCAGACCGCTATGTTTATTGAGCATGGAATTGACTTCATTTAAGGTCAGCTCCTCCTTGCTCATCGCAAAAGGCACGATAGCCGGATCGATATCGCCGCTGCGCGTCCCCATCATCAAACCTTCCAGCGGGGTCATGCCCATGCTTGTATCCAGCGATTTGCCTCCGAGCACAGCCGTACAGCTCGCGCCGTTGCCGATATGGCATGTAATCATTTTCAGCTGCTCAAGCGGTTTGCCAAGAAAAGCGGCAGCATGTTTGCTGACATAATCGTGAGATGTGCCGTGAAAACCGTAACGGCGGATTTTATGACGTTTATACAAAACCATAGGTATCGGATACAAATAAGATAATGGCGGCATCGTTTGATGAAATGCGGTATCGAACGTCACGGTCTGCGAAACTTCCGGAATATTCGCCTCAACAGCGGTGATCCCAAGCAAATGCGCGGGATTGTGCAGCGGGGCCAGGTCGAACAATTGCTTGATTTCCCGCTTTACTTCCTCGTTTACAATCACGGTTCCCTTAAAGCTTTCCCCGCCGTGAACGACGCGGTGCCCTACAGCATCAATTTCGTTAACCGATTTCAAAACCCCGGTATCGGGATCGACAATCGAAGCAAGCACTTTGCGGATTGCCGTCGTGTGGTCCAATATTTCACTGACCTCGCGCAGCTCCGGGCCATTCTCGGGTTCATAGGTCAAAATCGCGGTTTCCATGCCGATCCGCTCCACTTTGCCTTTGGCCAAAACAGATTCGTCATGCATTCTGTAAAGCTGAAACTTCAGCGACGAACTTCCCGCATTAATGACAAGTATTTTCATAGTATCCGGTCACCGTCCTTGTCATACTTAAAGAAACCTTCTCCGGTTTTGACCCCAAGCTGTCCCGCTCTGACCATCTGTTTAAGCATCGCCGCAGGGCGGTATTTCAAGTCTCCGAATTCGCGGAACATCCGCTCCATAGCGGCCATCACCGAGTCCAACCCAAAGCGGTCCGCCATCTCCAGCGGGCCGTAATGAAAACTGTAGCCGATACGCATCGCATTATCAATATCTTCGGCGGCAGCCACCCGTTCGGAGAGCACATGCAGCGCTTCATTAATCAACACGCATATTAATCGTGTCGTCACATAACCCGGAGATTCATAGACTTGAATTCCATGTTTCTCAATGGTCTCGGTCACAAATTGCCGAGTCGCCAGGAACGTTTCTTCCGAGGTCTTGAGCCCGCGGATAATTTCTACGAGGTCAATTTTCGCAACCGGAGGCAAAAAGTGAATCCCGATAACCCTCTCCGGGTGCTTGGTTACCGCCGCGAGCTCCGTTAAGCTGAGCGTGGATGTGTTGCTGGCGAGAATAACCTTGCGCGGGCATAGTTCATCCAGCTGGCAGAACAGCGCTTTCTTTAATTCCAAATCCTCAGTGATCGACTCAATGACCATATCGCAATCGGCAAGCCCGCTATAGTCGGTAACTTTATGTATCTTCGAGAGCAGCAGCTTTTTCTCCGCTGCCGTAATCGCCCACTTTACCATTTGCTTGTCGAGACTCGAACCAATTTGCTCCCAAGCTTCCTCCAGCTTCTCCGGAGTCCGTTCCATCAGCAGCACTTCCAACCCTTTGGCCGCAAGCATTTCTGCAATGCCTTGTCCCATCGTGCCGGCACCAAGCACACCGATTTTTTTCATCGCCATCACAAAGCACCACCTTTTATCTCTATTTGCCCTCACTGGTATAATACATAAATAACAGGCGCTTTGCAGTGATGAATCATACAATAAAAAGCACCACATTATAGTATACACCAAGACCCCCCCTGTTGAAAAAGACGCAAAAAAAAGCTCCGCCTCCAGCAAATGGAATCAGGCGGAGCTTCTTAACCTATTTTAGGCCAGCTGCAAGTTGGAAGCGGACAACAGCTCGCGGAACTGATCGCCGGAAAGCACTTCTTCCTGAATCAAGATGTCCAGCGATTGTTCGAATACGGCGCGGTGCTGTTGAAGCAGCTCTCTAGTCGAATTGGTGAGCATTTCTAGGATCGCCGCATTTTCTTTCATCAGTTCCTCTTTGGTGACCATCTGCCGGTCTATGATTCCCAAATTGGTCAAACCGCAATCCATCATCGTATGCACCAGATTAAGCGCCTGCTCGAAATCGTTGCGTGAGCCGGTGCTGCGCCCGCCGTAAAACATCTCTTCCGCCGCGGCGCCACCCAGCGCAATCATAATCTGCTGCTCCAAGTGCTCCTTCGTATACAGGTATTGGTCCTGCTGCGGATTGTGACGCACATAACCAAGCGCCTTGCCGCGCGGGCTTAAAGCAACCTGAGAGACGGAGCCCGGTCGTACCGTCTCGGCTACAATCGCATGGCCTAACTCATGTAGCGCCACGCGGTCGCGTTCTTCCTTGGTCGATTCGCGGTCCGTCTTCTCGCCCATCATCACTTTATCGACGGCAAGAGACAGGTGACGCTGCTCGATATGGCTCACTTCGTCGCGCATCGCATAAATCGCCGCTTCGTTCATGACGCTTTCCAGTTGAGCGCCGGAGAAACCGAAAGTTTCCTCGGCGACATGCTCAAGCTCAACTGCCTCTGCAATCGGCTTGTTTTTGCTGTGAATGTTCAAGATGTGCAGACGCCCCTTTTTATCCGGCAAATCAACTTCGATATGACGGTCAAAACGTCCAGGGCGAAGCAGCGCACTGTCGAGCATTTCCTTGCGGTTAGTGGCCGCGACAATCAGCACACGCGGCGATTCGCTGGTATGAATACCATCCATTTCGGTCAACAGCTGGTTTAACGTCTGATCGTATTCGCGATGCTGACCGCCGTCGCGTTTGCCGCCAATAACGTCGATCTCATCGATGAAAATAATCGCACTTTCCTTGTTTTCCTTTTGGGCGCGGGTACGAGCCTCTTTGAACAGGTCGCGGATGCGGCTTGCCCCTACGCCGACATACATCTCCACAAACTCACTGCCGGCGGCAGCCATAAACACGGAGTTCGTATAATGCGCCGCGGCTTTCGCCATCAGCGTTTTACCAGTCCCCGGAGGGCCTGTCAGCAATATCCCTTTCAGCGGACGAATGCCCAGCTTCTGAATTTCATCATAACGGATCAAAAAGTCCAAAGCTTCTTTCAGCTCTTTTTTTGCGCGGTCTTGGCCGCCGATTTCCTCAAATGTGAGAAACGAAGGAGCGCGCGGTTTACCGCGCCGGTCGCCTCCACCAACTCCCATCGTGCCGCCGCGCATACGTGTCATAAAGAAGAGAGACCCTAGCAATACGGTCATAAAAATAAGCGGAATGACATTAACGCCGACAAACGCAAGAAACACCAAAATGACAGGCACAATTCCAATGAGTATCTCTTTACCGTACTTACTCATTTGGCCACACTCCTATCTTGGCAGGCGTACGCGGTAAAATCACAAACTTGCTTTGTGTGCCGTCCGTGATGCGAATATATACGTTTTTATCGTCCATTTGCGTATCTGTTTGTAAACCGTTCACTTGTTTGGCTTTATCCTGCAATGTTGCCGGAATATCGGAATAATGTTTGGTTTCCATCGCCTGAGCTACATCAAATAACACCGAAGACCACCACTGATCCAAGGCCGGTACGGAATCATTCGTCACTTTAACGGACAATTCTTTTTTCCCTAATATCGAAGCACCGTCGGTTGTGATTTTGTGAACTATTTCACGAAGGTTGGCGTCTGAATTCAGCTTCAGATCGATATCCGCCTCGCTGCTGGTCAGCGTCATGCCTGCCGACTGTACTCCGGGTGCGGACGTAATGATTTTATTTAAAGGATTTTCCATAGCCAAACTTTGATAAGTAAAATACCCCCCAAACAATACAACCGCACTGATACAGACGGTTACTAAGACAGGTAAGAGACGTAACTTCATAAAGCAACGTCCCCCTTTCTTGTTATTGTATTTTCATTATAAATGACTTAGCTTAAAATTCGCTGAAGTGAGATTTGCCAATGTTTTGCTGCCCAATCGCAGTATCGAAATCGGAGTCGGTTGGATTCCATCGGCGATAACTTGCTTGCCGATATACGAAAGTATAACACACGCTCCCCGCGAATGCTGATGTAATGTGTGGAAAAAAAGCCGGACCTGCGCTCAGGAGGCCACTGAAAAGGTGAACGCTGATGCTTCTCCAGCATGATTTCGCTCACTTAAGCTGCTTTTTCAGTGGCCTCACTGTTCAGAGGCCCGGCTTTCTTAAATATTTGATTTTATTGGAGGCTCAGCCGGTACGTATCGATCAGCGAGCCGTCCGTAAATGCGTAATAATTATAAAAGAAATGTTCTCCGCCATCCGCGGGCTTTTTGTAAAAGGCTTCCCAAACCAGCTGATCGTCCAATTTGCCCGGCGTCACTCGGAGCAGACTGGCCTCCGGATCGGCGGCCGTCAGCGATTGCTCGACTTGTTCCTGGGTTACGCCGTCGGAAGCCATCTCCGTGATGACCTCGTCTTCGCTTACCCACACAATGACAGGATGCCCGATTTTATCTTCTCCCTGAATGACCGTATATTGCTTATTGGAGATAAACCGGTCAACTTTGACAGGTTTGACAAGCACCGTCTTCTCGTATGCGGTATTAACGGCATCCCTGTAAGTGGCCCATTCGTCTTCGTGAATAAGAGAGAAAAACTTCAACCCCAGAAGAACAAACGCTACAATAAAAATGGCGGAACCGATTCCTATTTTATGCTTCAGCTTCATGAAAAACGCCGCCTTATGACGAGGTCAGCCGTTCAAAGCATGCCTGAGCTTCGTATTTGATCTTCTCTTCATCCAAAGTCAAACACTCGCCGCCGCGGACAATCCATTGACCATCCACACACACGTCCGTTACGTCTTTGGCCGAAGCCGAATAAATCATGTGGGAAATATAGTTGGTTTTCGGATAAAAATGCGGCTGATCGATATCCACGGCGATCAGATCGGCCTTCATGCCGGGAACAAGCTGACCTACTTCATGAAGCCAAATCGACTTGGCTCCATCGATTGTCCCCATTTGCAGCGCTTCGAATGCCGGAACCGCAACTGGATCTCCGGATACGCCTTTGTGAAGCAAAGCGGCAAGACGCATTTCTTCGAACATATCCAAATTGTTGTTGCTTGCCGAGCTGTCCGTACCCAGCGATACAAGCACACCCGCTTTGCGCAGCTCAGGAACTCTTGCAATGCCGCTGGCCAGTTTCAAGTTGCTGCCCGGGTTATGGGATACACGCACGTCATAACGTGCGAGCGTTGCGATCTCCTCGTCGGTCAGATGAACGCCATGTGCGACAAGTGTCGGTCTGGCAAACATGCCAAGCTTCTCAAGGTGAGCAACCGGGCGCAAACCGTACTGTTCTTCATTCTCCTGCACTTCTCTTCTTGATTCGGACATATGCGTATGGATCGGCAGGTTCAGATCATGAGCCGCTTGAACGATACGTTCGATATAATCTGGAGGACAGGTGTAAGGCGCATGCGGCGACATCATCGTGGTGATGCGGCCGTTAGCTTTGCCGTGCCAGTCTTTGGCGAACTGCACCGCTTCTTTAAGCTTGGCATCCTGCACATCGGGCGGACATAAGCCGATCACGCCGCGCGTCAGGCACGCTCTCATTCCCGATTGCTCAACAGCCTGCGCCACTTCGTTCATATGATCGTACATATCTACGAATGTGGTTGTGCCGCCTTTTACCATCTCCAAAATCGACAACTCGGTACCAAATCGAACGTCCTCAGCCGTAAACTTCCCTTCGATCGGCCACATTTTTTCCTGCAGCCATACCTGCAGCGCCAGATCGTCGCCATAACCCCGAAGCAGAGACATCGCGGCGTGACAATGCGTATTTACAAGACCGGGCATAAATAACTTGCCTGTTCCGTCTATCACTTCATCGTATTGATCGAGCGGCTGGTTCGGCGTACTGCCGATATAAGTAATGCGGTCATCTTGTATTTCCAAACAGCCCGTTACAACCTGCGTGTCCGCCATCGTGATAAACGTGCCGTTCTTAATTAATGTCGTTTTCATATATGATTTCCGTACCTCTCTTCTGCAATATGTAATAATGTAGAAAATAATTGAAGCGCAAGTCGACATCCTTTTTAACTGTACAACTTCAAGGTGACAAAATCAAGGCAAATTCCCCCAACCCGCTGCAAACTCACATAATCATGTTCCGTCATCATAATGGTTAAACTATGATTGCAAAACGTCCGATTTGTATGGTATTTTTATCTTTGTGTTCTTTTGGCTTTTCATTACATAATCGTTAAAATTAAAGGAACGAAACGGGGGAAATGCAATGCTTTTTGCCAAAAAAACCGACACCGATTTTTTGCTGCTGTTAATAAAATCGGCGGAAAATTGTTTGCTGGCCGCTCAAACATTCCGAAACGCGATGATGGGGAGTGAGCCGCCTGCAACCTTTTATCCTGAGCTCAGAGAGCTGGAGCATAAAGGCGACCAAATCACTCACCAAATATTTAAGGGGCTTAACAAAACGTTTATCACCCCTCTCGACCGTGAAGACATCATGGAGCTTGCGGCAAAGCTGGATGATGTGATGGACGGCATTGAAGCTACAATCGCCCGCTTCGATTACATGAACGTACAGAAAACAGATAAGTTCATGCAAGATTTCTCCGCAGTGCTCGTTCAGTCGTGCCAGCACATTTTGGATGCGTTTAAGCTTTTACCGCGCAAAAAATATATGCAGATTACGGAACATTCGGTACAGATCAACAGCCTTGAGAATGAAGGCGATACGTTGATGCGCGAAGGAATCCGTCAAATCTTCCTTCATCCTACCGATCCTTACACCGACTTTAAGTTAAAAGAAATATACGAACGGCTTGAGCAGACAACAGACGCCTGTGAAGATGTAGCCAATATTCTCGAAAGCGTCGTATTGCGCTACTCTTAATGGAAACTTCACGATGTGCATCTGTAACCGCAGTTAAGCTCTCCTAACGGAAGCTCTCAGGAGGAAAAACATGCTCACCTTACTTATCTTCATCGTTGTACTCGCGCTGGTATTCGATTTTATTAACGGATTTCACGATACGGCCAACGCCATTGCGACTTCCATCTCGACACGAGCGCTTACGCCTAAAACCGCCGTTATTATGGCCGCGGTGCTTAATTTTCTGGGAGCGGTATTTTCTTCCGAGGTGGCCAAAACCGTAGGCGGTAAAATCGCCAATCCCGCCGTTATTCCCAATGGCCTTATGATTGTCATCGCTACGCTGTTTGCAGCGATCGCCTGGAATTTAATTACGTGGTACTTTGGCATCCCTTCCTCATCTTCCCATACGCTGATCGGCTCCTTAGCCGGGGCGGTCGTTGCCGGAGCCGGATGGGGCGCTGTCAATTGGTCCGGTTTTAAAGAAATTATTTTAATCCTTGTACTTTCTCCGATTGTCGCTTTTGCCACCGGTTTTCTCATTATGTGGATTCTCAAGCAGATTATTATGGCCAAAGGAAACAGCTCGCGCACGAAATTCAACCGCTTGTTTCGCACACTGCAAGTGTTCTCAGCCGCATTGTTGTCTTTTTCTCATGGCGGCAACGATGCGCAAAAAGCGATGGGCATTATCGTTTTCGCATTAGTCGCTACCGGTGTTCAAACCGATCTTGACGTCCCCTTATGGGTAAAGCTGCTCGCTGCGACGGCCATGGGTCTTGGATCTTCCATCGGGGGCTGGCGCATTATCAATACCGTCAGCAAAAAGCTAATCAAAATCGAACCGATCAACGGTTTCGCTTCCGACTTGAATTCATCGATTATCATTCAAGCATCTACTGCAATGGGCATGCCTTTATCGACAACACACGTCATCTCGTCTTCGATTATCGGCACGGGCAGCGTGATCAGGTTTTACGATGTCAAATGGTCTGTAGTAACAAAAATGGTAACGACCTGGGTCATTACCATTCCGATCAGCATGGCGCTGGCGTATGTGCTGTGCAAAATCCTATTCGGCTTGTTCCATTAAGAAGGGACAAGCTTTTTTGTTGTCTACTTTTCTAGATAATACGCTAAACTTTGCAGTTCTGCGGTTAAATCGGCATGATGTACTCTCACGGTCAGCGGCACTTTAATTATGATCGGAGCAAAATTCAGAATTCCCTCCACGCCGGCCTCGACAAATTGATTGGCGACATTTTGCGCTTCCGCCGCGGGTACGGTAATAATCCCGATTCTTACCTGATGTTTGCGGATCGCCTCGCCTAACTCGCGCATCGGCTGCACGGTCAAATTATTAAGCGAGCCGCCGATTTTCCGTTCATCCGCATCAAAGACGGCAACGATTTTCATATTATCATGCATGTAGGCATTATAATTGCTGAGCGCCCTGCCCAAGTTGCCGGTGCCGACAAGAGCGACCGGAATGAGCTTATCAAGCTTTAAAATTTGCCGGATTTTTTCGATCAGGTATCCGACATCGTAGCCGATTCCCTTTTTGCCGAATTCCCCGAAATAAGCGAGATCCTTGCGGATTTGGGCCGGGTTTAAGTCCAGCTTTTGGCCCAAGTCCTGGGATGAGACGGTGTGTACATTTTTTACATTTAGTTCGTTCAAAAAGCGCAAATAAATCGGCAGTCTGCGAACAACCGCCTCTGATATTTTTGGAGTTTTCATCCTCCTGTTTCCCCCATCCATTGCTTGATCCTTGAAACGAGCTGACTTGTCGGCATATGTTCTATTTTGGGACCCGGAAGCGAGTACAGAAAATGCTTGCCGTAACTCGTATCGATCACGCGTGTATCGTAAATAATAACGATCCCTTTATCTCCGGATGTCCGGACAAGCCGGCCAAAGCCTTGTTTAAACCGGATCACCGCTTGCGGAACGGACAGCTTCATAAACGGATTGAGGTTCATCTTTTTGATATGCTCGATCTTTGCTTCCACAAGTGGGTGATTCGGCGGTTGAAACGGCAATCTGACAATCGCGAGGCAGCTGAGCGCATTGCCCGGTATGTCTACGCCTTCCCAGAAGCTGCTTGTTCCGAGCAGCACCGATGACGGGTAACTTTGGAACATGCGTGTCAGCTTGCTGCGGTTGCTGCTGTCGACGCCTTGTCCGAGCACGTGAATGCCATGAGGCTCCAGCCGTTCCTTAAGCCCTGCGTGCGCCGCTTTCAGCATCCGGTTGGACGTAAACAGCACCAGCATGCGTCCATTCATTTCAACGGCCACCTCGGCCAAGGAGTCGACGAGCTTCTCGACAAATACCGCCTCGCTGCCTGCGCCTTTAATGCTCGGAAAATCGCGGGGTATGACGACCAAAGCCTGCTGCCTGTAATTAAACGGAGACGGCAGCTGCACGGTTTTCACCTTAGTTTGCTCTTCGGTTTTGAGGCCTAACAGCTCGCTGGTATACTCAAACGATTTATTCACCGAAAGTGTAGCGGAGGTCATCACAATAGATTCCTTCGGTTCGAAAAAATATTCCCGCAGCAGAGGGCTGACATCAATCGGCACACTCGTAATTTGCAGCGATTTGGCTTTGCCGTGGGGACTTGCCTCCATCCAATACACATACCCCTCTTCAGGCATGTTCATGAAGAAATGAAGCGCGTCCTTATGCTGCGACAGCTCTTTGCCGATACCGCCCAGATCGGTTACGAAGCTTTGCACCTCGTATTCCTCTTGAACTTCCTTCAGCTCAAGCAGCAGCTTATCCAGCTGTTTTCCCAAATCTCCCAGGTTCAAATATATATTTTGTTCGATTCCTTGCAGCGTAGGCCAAATGGAAGGCAGCCGCTCCTTTTTGATCCGTAATACGGGCTGGCCCATCTCCGATTGTCCGAGATCGTTGTTCATCGCGAGCAGTTGGTACAGCTGCTCCGTCAGCATATCCCAATCTTCTTTCAACTGCACGATTTTGGGGATCAGTTTGTCGATCACGCCACACCAGCCCGAAGCCAACTCCCCTTCATGTTTCTGCAGCCGCTGGCGCAAATGCGACAGCTGCCCGCTCCGGCTGTCCTTGTACAGCCACAAGAGCGCCCCTACAAGCGCCGCATAATGCAGCTCAATGCCAAAGTGCTTGCTCGCCACTTCCTCGAAATGATGAGCCTCGTCGATGACCAGGTGCTTATAGGCCGGCAAAATCCGGTTTTCCGCCCGGACATCGGTAAACAGCAGCGAATGATTCGTAATGATTGCATCGGCGTTGTTCGCTCTGTAGCGCGCCCGGTGATAGAAACATTTTTTAAACCACGGGCAAGAACGGTTTAAGCAGGAATCGGCGTCGCTTGCCACCGTATGCCAGAACTGCGGCCCTCTGTTGCCGAAATGCAGCTCTTCTTCATCCCCGGTTTCCGTCTCTCCCAGCCAAACGAGCATCTGCCCGGCAGTCAGGCGGTCTTCCTTGCTATATTCAAAATCCAACGTATTGATTTTATGCTCAAATTTGCGCAAGCACAAATAATGGCTTCTTCCTTTAAGTACGGCCGCTTCAAACGGCGCCGGAAAAATATCGTGAAGCAGCGGCAAGTCCCGCTCTTTCAGCTGCTCCTGCAAATTGATCGTATGTGTGCTGACGACGATTTTTTTGTCCTGCTTCATGCCATAATACAACGCGGGAATCAAGTAACCAAGCGATTTTCCCGTGCCCGTGCCGGCTTCGATCATCAGGTGGCGGCTCGCCTGAAACGCATCTTCAACCTCCTGAAGCATGATAACTTGGGATTCCCGTTCTTCATACGTTTCAAATTTGGTCTTCAGATTGTTTCGCAGATCGTCGTAAAAATCGTTAAAATTGCTTCCCAGCCTGCTTGCTTCATCCGCAGTACGCTCCCGCTTCTCTTCGTCCCAGTCATCGACATTTAAAGCAAACTGGCGAAAATATACTGCATTGTCGACCGCTTCTGAAGAATGAGCTTCCTTAAATAAGCGGATTTCCTCCAGGAACCATCCCATGTCGTTTGCTTCCGCCTGGTACAGCGTACACAGGCGCTGCAGCGTGAGCAGCGGCAGCTCCAGCAGCCGCTGCATGCATTTCAGCCACAGCAGCGCCGTCACTTCGGCATCGCTGTCCGCTTGATGCGGGCGCTCATGCACGATATCCAGCGCATCGCAGGCGAGGCTCAGCTGCAGGCTGGACATGCCCGGAAACAGCATGCGCAGCGCATCCATCGTATCCAGCACTCTGCCGTCATACGGAAAATAACCGTGATCGTCGAGCGCTTTTTGCAGAAAAGCGAGGTCGAATCCGGCGTTGTGCGCCACGAGTACCGAGTCCGACAAAAGCGGAACCATCTCGGAGACGACTTGATCCATCCGCGGCGCATCCGCCACCATCTCATCGGTAATGCCCGTAAGCGCAGTAATAGAAGAAGGTATACCGATCCCCGGGTTCACGAGGGAAGTATACCTGTCCGAAATTTGAAATTGATCTATAATGACAAGGCCGACTTGAATGATCTCGTCATTCGATCCGCTGCCCGTCGTTTCAAAGTCAAGCACTGCAAATTTCATCTTATTCCCTAAACCCCTTCTGAAAATGCTCTTCCTTTAAGCATACCAAAAAGAGTCGGCTTATGGGAATATAATTTTATTCAAGCATAAACTCCAGTTTTCCTTTATGCTCGTAACAAAGTCCCATTGAAAATAACGGCTCGATCACAGCGGGGTCGCTTTTATAAGCCTTTCTGAAGTACTCGTAAGCTTTTTCCAAGTTGCGCCTTAACATATGAATGCAACCCATAGCATTGTAAGAGATGGCTTTCATTTGGGCATTTTCGGAAATATGGATCAATAAATGAAACAGCCGGTATGCCTCTGACGTATCTCCTTTTTGCAAAAAGCTCATTCCCAAATACACTCTGGCGAGCAGAAAATCGGGTTCGCTGCGCACAATCCCTTCAAATTCGCGGATCGCCTCATCGTACATATTCAGCTTATAATAACCTTGTCCCCGCTGGAACAGCTCCGAATGCTTGCCGGACAACTCAACATCTGGAGCTTGCTTCTCGACTTCGTGTTCTTCGGTTCGGTGTTGCAAATACTTGCCCATTTTTTCTTCGAACAACAGCCACTGCTCAATGCAAACATCGCTCATCCCCCGCAAAATACGGAGCTTTTCGTCCATTTCAGCTCTTTGGGCATATGTGGCTGAAGCGTAGTCGGCGATAATTTCGTCAAGCACCTCATTCATTGAAGCGAACAATGGATTAAACACGGAAGCATCCCACCTTATGCTCAAGGTTATCTTCATTGTTTGCGTGAGGCCGACATTTCATGCGTCTTACAGTACGGTGGAATGGATTTCTTCTTTAATTACGCTGACAATCTTATTATTTTCCCCGATAATGGCGATGTTCGGATGATGTTTTCTTGCTTCCTCGTCTGTCATCATGGCATAAGAAATAATGATAACCGTATCTCCGGGATGGACAAGTCTCGCCGCAGCGCCGTTCAGACAGATGACGCCGGAGCCGCGCGCACCGGGTATAATATAAGTTTCAAAACGCGCGCCGTTGTTATTGTTGACGATCTGCACCTTCTCGCTGGGCAGCATATCGACAGCGTCAAGCAGGTCTTCGTCAATCGTAATGCTGCCGACGTAGTTTAAATTGGCTTCCGTCACCGTAGCGCGGTGTATTTTGGCTTTCATCATCGTTCTGAACATAAATTAACTCCCCATTTCTACAATAACATTGTCGATCAATCGCGTTGTTCCGAATTTTACGGCAAGGGCAACGATCAACGATTCCGGAGCGGCTCCTGATTCGACAGGCTCTAACCCGGGATAAGTCAATATTTCCACATAATCGATCCGTCCCAGCGGCGCTTCGGAAATATGCCGGATCACACGCTCTTTTACTTCATCCGCAGGCAGCCGGTCCGTGGCAATCCACTGCTCGGCTAACCGGAGCGACGAAGACAACACCAGCGCTTGTTTTCTTTCCTCTGCGCTTAAATATACATTACGCGAGCTTAAAGCAAGACCGTCCTCTTCCCTGAGCGTCGGACACGGCACCACCGTGATGTCCATATTCAGGTCGTCGACCATCTGGCGAATCACCGCAATCTGCTGAGCATCCTTCATCCCGAAAAATACTTTATTAGGTTTCACAATGTTAAACAGCTTCGAAACGACGGTCGCCACGCCGTCAAAATGTCCCGGCCGCGAAGCGCCGCATAACCGTTCCGTTACTCCGGCAACGCTAACCGCCGTTTTGATTTTGCGCGGATACATCTCCGATACTTCCGGCAAAAATACGATATCCACACCGGCTTGCTCCGCCAGCTTCAAATCCCGCTCATGGTCGCGCGGATATTTATCGAAATCTTCATTGGGCCCAAATTGCAGCGGATTGACAAAAATGCTCAGCACCACAATATCGGTTTGCTTGCGCGCGGCCTCCATCAAGCTGGCGTGTCCGGCATGCAAATATCCCATAGTCGGAACGAAACCCACGCTGGTGTCAGATTGGTTGCCCTTCAATTGTTTGATCGTTTGCCGCAGCTCATTGATCTGTTTCACGACACGCATAACTGCACTCTCCTTATGCTTTACCGCCGCCGTATACCGGCTGCTGCAGCTCTTGTTCGATATGAAACGCATGTTCCGGAGCAGGGAAACTTCGCTCCTTCACTTCACGAACATACTGGGAAATGCCGCTGCGGATCGTTTCGCCGATATTGGCATACGTTTTGACAAACTTCTTAGGAAAAGGATCAGCCGTGTAACCGAGCACATCGTGAAATACCAAAACTTGTCCGTCGGTCACTGCCCCGGCGCCGATGCCGATGGTTGGTATCGATATCGAGCCGGTGATCAGCTCGGCAATCTCTTCTGTCATGAGCTCCAAGACGATCGAAAATGCTCCTGCTTGCTCTAATGCCTTCGCGTCGTCAAGCAGCTTTTGCGCTTGTTTGGAATTTTTCCCTTGCACTTTATATCCGCCGATCATATGAATCGATTGAGGGGTTAAGCCGATATGCGCCATAACCGGTATGCCCGCGTTGACGCAAGCTTCGACAGCGCCGGCAATTTCCGCGCCGCCTTCCATCTTAACCGCCTTAGCAAGACCCTCCTGCATAATACGGGAGGCGCCGCGTAATGTATGGTCCACACTTCCGTGATAAGTGGCAAAAGGCATATCCGTTACGACAAACGTCGACGGCGCGCCGCGGGTCACAGCTCTCGAATGATACACCATATCGTCGATCGTAACCGGAACGGTCGATTCGTAGCCCAATACCACATTGCCAAGCGAATCACCGACTAGGATAACGTCGACGCCCGCTTCTTCGGCCAGCCGGGCCGACGGGTAATCATAGGCGGTAATGACGGTAATCGGAACGCGGTCCTGTTTCATTTTTCTGAATCGGGTTAAGTTTAGAGCTTTCTTTTCCATGCCGGTACCCCTTTCTTTGCGGGCAAAAAGCTTTGCCTCACAGTCCCTTTTAGTATTCGTTCCGCCGCCCAATATGAACCGAAAATGAAAAAAAACCTTATTAGCCCACAGCTAAAAGGTCCTGTCGTCAAAAAGGAATCGTTCGCTCCTTCTGTCTCGGTCCGATTGGCTCAGAGCAGAATCCGTATCCACTTGCAAAAAAAACGGCTCAGAGTACAATTCCCCATGGGATATCGTCTCCTTGCCGCCATTATAACAAACTTTTGCCAAAAGGAACAGACCTTTTGTGCGAAGTTTGTCGTCGATCTGCGATAAAAAATATGCCGATCCACGCACTCAAGCGCAGGTGCCGCCGATGCTAAGCGAAGCGATAGCAAAGCACACCTAACGCGCGAACTCGTGGCACTCAGCCGCTTCACGCGTCACCCCGCCGAGCGAAAAACGCGGGTGTGCCCAATGCTGAGCGAAGCGACTGCAAGGGCTCACCATGCGCGTGGGCACGAGGCACATATGCTCTCCACCGAGCGGGGTCCCGGGGTGCCTGAACGCCCGGGAGTCCCCCTTGGGGGATTGAGGGGGAAAACTCAACGAAGTTCGACTTCTCCGGAGTACACTTTAATCCGTTCACCGGAATGAAGCACCACGGAAAGCGCGCCGGAATCGTCGATCGATTCGGCATACCCCTCCACGTACTCTCCGCCTTTCTGGCAGCGGATTCTGCGGTGGAGCGATACGGACAACGCTTCCCAAAGCAGGCGGATCGGAGCAAAACCCTGCTCATGATACAGCTCGTACAGCTCCTCAAACTGCTGCAGAAAGCTGGAGATCAGCACCTCCCTGTCCACAGGCTGGCCTGATTCGATCCGCAGCGAGGTCGCTACATCTCTTAATTCTTCCGGGAAATGCTCGGGCTCCAAATTTGCGGTAATACCGATCCCTGCGACGATATAACGGAGCCGTTCGTCCTCGGCGCTTGTTTCCAGCAGGATGCCGCTAATTTTTTTACCGTCGATCAGCAAGTCGTTGGGCCATTTGATGCCAGCTTCCACTTTGACCGTTTGCCGGATCGCCCGGCATAACGCCACAGCCGCCAGCAACGTCAGCTGCGGGGTAAAATGCAAGGGCACGCGGGGTCTGAGCAGCAGGCTCATCCAGATGCCTTTGCCTTTTGGCGAATGCCAGCGGCGGCCCATACGTCCGCGGCCGGCGGTCTGCCGTTCGGCGATCACCAGATGGCCCTCTTCCGCCCCTTGCTCGGCAAACTGATGGGCCAGTGTTTGAGTGGAGTCGATCTCATCCACGTAATGGATCGTACGGCCCAACGTTTTGGTGGCGAGCATGCTCTTCAAGGACGGAATATCCAATTTCTCCGGCCGGCCAATTAGACGGTAACCTCTGCGCGGCACCGCCTCGAACATATAACCTTGCTGCCGCAATATTTCGATATGTTTCCATATCGCGGTTCGGCTGCAGTTCAGCTTTTCGCTGAGCTGCTCTCCCGACAGAAATTGGTCCGGATGTTGTTCAAACAACGCTATGATTTGTTCGTTCATGAGTTATTCATCATCTCTTCATATAGGCTTGATGCCGCCGCAAGCAGCGGCTGTTTTTCATTCGGAAGCGATTCGAGCGCCGTTTGCTCAAGCAGCCTCTGCAGCAGCTTGCCGACCCACGGGCCGGGCCGTTGACCGATATGGGCCACCAGCTCGGTACCGGTGATGCGCAATCCGTTCACATCGGCGGCAGGCATTTCACTGAGCCACGCTTCGCCATAAGAAGCAAATACGCGGCGGCACGCGGCGGTATACGGCTCCGGTTGAGCGCCGGCTTCCGCATCCAGCTCATACACCCGGATCAAATCCCGCAGCGCTTCGCCGGTATATCGCAGCGCCGCCTTTTTCCACAGCGGCGCAAGCAAGGCGGCTCGTTCACGATCCGCTGCGGGTAAAACAGCCAGGCCATCTAACAAATACCGGTCCGCTTCCACTCTTTTGGCAACTTGTTCCGCTTTCTGCTTAGGGAACGTCAATGTCAGCATGTCTTCACGCACCAAGCTGTGATCGGAGCCTGCGGCCATAAATACATAAGTCCAGCGGCACAGGTCCGCATCCAGCCGGGTCAGCTCTTTCATACGCGCCACAGCTTGCTTGCTTAACGGCAGGTGAAGCGGCATTTTCAGCTGCGTCACAATCCCGCTGTCGGCAAGCAGCTGCAGTCCGCGGTTCGGATGACCGCCTTCGACCATCCGTTCCAGCTCGGCGCGTACCCGTTCCATGGCAATATGCCTCAGCAGCGGTGCAAGCTCCAGCAGTGCCTGCCAAGTCGCAGCGTCGATATGCAGTTCATACTCCGCGGCAAACCGCACGCAGCGCAGCATCCGCAGCGCATCTTCGCGGAACCGCTCATGCGGCAGCCCGACACAACGAAGCGTTCGCTGCGCAATGTCCGTTTGGCCGCCAAACGGGTCCACCAGACGCCCGTCCGCATCCATCGCCATCGCATTCATCGTGAAATCGCGGCGTTTCAGATCTTCAAGCAGATCGTCGACAAATTCGACCTCCGCCGGTCTGCGGTACTGCACGTAGTCCGATTCCTTGCGGAACGTCGTGACCTCATAAGGCGTCTTGCCCAGCATCACCGTAACGGTGCCATGCTGAAGCCCCGTCGGCACGGTTCGCGTGAATAACGCCTGCACCTGCTCAGGCAAAGCGGACGTAGCGATATCGATATCTTTGATCGGTTTGCCAAGCACGGTGTCCCTGACGTATCCGCCCACCATATAAGCGGCAAATCCGCTTTGCTGCAGCGTCCGGACGACCTGCTGCGCGCCTTTTATCAGTTCAGTCTGCATTGCTTTACCCCATACAGCTCATTTTATCCGGCGCCAGCTCCGCCGGTTTCATCCGTCCCAACACGCGATAATAAATATCCTCGTATTCGGCCGTGATCAATTCGTTGCAGAACGTCGTGCGAGCGCGGTGCAGACACGCTTTTTTGATCGTGTCGTAGAGCTTTTCGTCACGAAGCATCAACTTGGCATAGGCCGCCATCTTCTCGACATCTCCGATGTCGGCCAAAAATCCGGTCTCGCCATGCGTAATCAACTCCGGAATGCCGCCGGCGTTGGAGGCGATCGTTGGCACGCCGCAAGCCATCGCTTCGAGCGCCACAAGACCGAAGCTCTCCTTCTCCGAAGGCAGCAGCATAATGTCCGCAAGCGAAAGCAGCTGCGCCACATCGTCCTGTTTCCCGCAGAACGTCACTTTGTCGAGCAGGCCAAGCTCCTTCACCCGGCAGTGCACTTTCGACAGATCCGGTCCTTCGCCGACAAACAACAACCGCGAAGGAATGTCTTGACTGACCAAAGCGAAAGTTTCCACTACGTCGAGCACACGCTTAACGGGACGGAAGTTGGAGATATGGATCATAATTTTCTCGTCCGGCTTGGCAAACTCTTTGCGCAAGCTCGCCACATCCCGCGGGTAGTAGACCCGTTTATCGACAAAATTGTAAGCCAGATCGATCGGCTTATCAATCGCCAGCAGCTCCCGCGTTTCCCTGATTAAATCTTCCGATACCGCCGTCACGGCGTCGCTGCGATTGATCGCAAAACGGATCAGATCTTTCAGCGATTCATCGTGAGCCAGCACCGTAATGTCGGTTCCGTGCAGCGTCGTAACGACCTTGAGGTTAGAGCCGACCATCTGCTGGGCGATCAACGCACATACGGCATGCGGTATCGCATAATGCACATGCAGCAGATCCAGCCCTTCCATTTGCGCTACCTGCGCCAGCTTGCTGGCCAGCGATAAGTCGTAAGGGGGATATTTAAACACGTAATAGTCGTTAACTTCCACCTCGTGGTAAAAAATGTTCTTATCGAATTTACCCAGACGAAACGGCATGCTGTGCGTAATAAAATGGACTTCGTGCCCTTTCTCGGCAAGCAGTTTGCCGAGTTCCGTAGCGACGACCCCGGACCCTCCCAAAGTCGGATAACACGTGATGCCAATTTTTAATCTATCTTTCACTTTTCACACCTCATCTCGCGGGTTTCCTGATGATCTTATCTTATAGTGCAAGTTCAAAAAGCCGGCTTTTTGAACTACCTCTTAAGAAACAAATCGACTGCGTACGGCAGCTTTGTAACAAACCCTTCGGCATAATCGACGCCCCGTTTTTGCCCCAGCATGCGGTCCCTTGCCTCAACCCTCTCCAAGTAACCTTGGTTCAGCGGTGTCTTTACCGTGTCCGCTCCGCTGGATTCGAACTGCGTGCGGTATGCTTTCAGTGACTCTGTTTTATCGGCATAGCAGGCGGTCACATCGACCAATAGGTCCGCTTCATATGTATCGTTAATAAAGTAAAAATATGTATGTTGTACGGTATGTGCCGCCAGCTCCGGCATATATTTGCGCAGCTTGGCGTTAAATACAGCTTCCTGAAGCAACTGGCTGCAGGCAATATGGTCGGGATGCCGGTCCTGCCAATAAGGCGCAAACACCAGCTTCGGGCGCATGTTGCGGATTTCCGCCACGATGGCTTCGATCTGCTCCTTGCCGCCCGTTAACCCGCGGTCCGGCATGCCCAGATTGGAACGATAAGCCAGCCCCAGCTTCTCCGACGCCGCGGCGGCTTCCAGCTGCCGTGTTTCAACGGTGCCGTTGGAAGACATCTCCGCCCGCGTCAAATCGCAAATGCCCACTCGTAAACCCGCCAAAACGTGCTTGCGGATCGTGCCGGCCATGCCGATCTCGGCATCGTCCGGATGCGCGCCAAAAACAAGAATATCAAGCTGCTGTTCCACTATTCATCAACACCCGGTTTATATTTGTGAACAAGCTCGCGCCAAGCGAAATCTCCGCGGTCCATCGCCTTGACCAAAATTTCCGCAGTCGCTATGTTCGTAGCGACGGGAATCCCCTGCACATCGCATAAGCGAAGCAAAGCGATAATGTCGGGCTCATGCGGCTGAGCCATCAGCGGGTCGCGCAAAAACACGATTAAATCCAGATCGTTGGTTGCCACCATCGCCCCGATCTGCTGGTCCCCGCCAAGCGGTCCGGACATAAAGCGGTGAACGCTTAAGTCTGTATTTTCCATAATTCGTGTTCCCGTCGTTCCTGTAGCGAACAATTGGCATTTCGCAAACACCGTTTCGTATGCCGTAACAAAATTGACCATCTCTTCTTTTTTTCGGTCATGCGCAATCAGCGCAACCTTCATCGTCATGCCTCTCGCTCCTCTCTAGCAACAAGGACAAAGAGCCTCAGCGCTTTGTCCTTTCCTATCCTAATCAGCTGTCTAACCGGTCAGCGGCCGTTAATCGACAAAATGCTCAAAACCGTATGTAATGCCTGTCAGTTCCATTACTTTCTTAACAGCCAGATTAACACCCGGCATATATCCGGCCCGTTCATACGAATCGTGTCTGATTTTCAACGTTTGTCCATAACCGCCGAAAATCACTTCCTGCTGCGCAAAAACACCCGGCAATCGAACGCTATGTATTCTGAAGCCATTATAATATCCGCCGCGCGAACCTTCGATCGTTTCCTCTTCCTTCGGGTTGCCTTGACGGAACTCCGGGCGGTTCTGAACGATTTGTTCGGCTGTTTTGATCGCTGTTCCCGAAGGGGCATCGAGCTTCTGATCGCCGTGATATTCAATAATCTCTACATGCGGCATATGCTTTGCCGCTTGCGCGGCAAATTTCATCATCAGGATCGCTCCAATGGAAAAGTTAGGTGCGATGATGCCGCCGATGCCTTGCTCTTTACACAGCTTGTCCAACTCCTCGATATCTTCCGGCGTAAAGCCGGTTGTTCCGATGACCGGACGAACCTTGTGCTTAATCGCTAACTTAGCATTGGAAATAACGGATTGCGGCGTCGTAAAATCAACGATCACATCCGGCTTCGCTTCGACTAAAGCCAGCTCCAGATCAGATTTCACTTCGACGCCGCAGCGCTCCATCCCAACCATGCTTCCGGCGTCGATGCCTTCGGACGAACGGCTGACCGCAGCGACGAGCTGCAAAGTCTCGTCGGACAACACCATTTTGACAACTTCGCGTCCCATTCTACCGTTTGCTCCAGCTACGGCTACCTTGATTAATTGAGTCAATTGGACCAGTTCCTTTCCTACGTCTATACGGTGAAATGGTTGTTTTTATTCCCTTGCTGCCGTTTGTTCTCGTACCTTGCCAACAGCCGATTGCCCGTAGTGTGCTGCGGGTCAAGCCGCAACACTTCACTTATGGCAAGTATAGCCGGGTCGTATTCCCCAAGCCGTTCGTACGTAATGCCAAGCAGCAAATAGGCTTCCAGCAGAAGCGGATCCAATGTAATCGCCGTCTTCAGCCAAACGATACAATCCGGCAGCCGGTCGTTGGATTGCTGCAGCTGCTTCTCGGCTTTCTGTACAAGCTCCTTAGCCTGCAAAATATTTAAATGAATGCGGTAATAGGCGTCTTCCGGCTCCAATTGGACGGCCATGTCGGCGTGTTTGATCGCTTCGCGCAGCTTATTGCTTCTTGCATACGTAATGGACAGCTTATAATGAAAAGACGCATTATCCGGCTCCCGGTCAATCGCAAGGCCAAACCACGCGATCGCCTGCTCGAAGTCGCCTGCCAAGATGGCTTCATACGCCTTCTGTATTTCCTTGGTTCCTGCCAATCGCACCATCCTCCTCCCGTAAAAAAAGGGTGATGGTACAGCATATGTAGGTTATTCGGAATCGGTGTTAATTTTCGTCCACCTGTTCGCATCGCGGGTATTGAACTTATGCATCACCTTTTCGTGCGCTTCGGTTAGATCGATGCCCAGCGAATTGGCGAAACAGATCGTGATGAACAAAATATCGCCTAGCTCCAGTGCTATAGAGCTGTCTTCTTCGTCCGCTTTTTTCCGTTTCGGTCCAAACTCGTGGTTGACCTCGCGGGCCAGCTCGCCTACCTCTTCCGACATCCGGGCCATTAAGGCAAGGGGACTGAAATAACCTTCTTTAAACTGCGATATGTACGCATCGACTTCTTGCTGCAAGCTCTTCAGAGAGCGTTCTGTCATACGATTACCTGCCTTCCCCAAAGGATTACACAAATTACATGTTATCGTAAAGACGAAGCAATGACAAATTTTTTTTGGAGAAAAAGAAAATACAGGTATAAGGAATCGCCGTGCGATTCATCATACCTGTGAGAGTCTGTCATGATAAGGAGGAAATTACATGGAGGGCCAAGGGCTGGAGCGGCTTAAATCGATCATCCCCATCATGCTGGGAACGGCCATTTATGCATTTGGCCTCCACTATTTCGTCATTTCCAATGAACTGATGGAAGGCGGCATTACGGGCATCGCCCTGATCCTGCATTACGTGCTTCATATTCCGCCGTCCTACAGCACACTTGCGATCAACATCCCTTTGTTTTATATCGGCCTCAAAGTGTTCGGCAAGGAAGCCATGTTGTACTCCATTATCGGCACTTTATCGCTTTCGTTTTTTTTATGGCTTATGGAGCTGCTGATCGCCCGCGGCTGGATTGTGCCCTTTCAGAGCAGGCAGGATTACTTCCTGGCCACCGCTTACGCCGGTGTCACAATCGGCATCGGACTCGGACTTGTGTTTAGATACGGCGGCACCACGGGCGGTTCCGACATCATCGCGCGCATCGGCCAAAAATACAAAGGCTGGAGTATGGGGCAGATGATATTGATGTTTGACATCGCCGTCATCGGGTCGTCGTTGTTTTTTATCCCCAAGGAAAAAGTGCTGTACACGTTTGTTGCCGTCTTTATCGCTTCTAAAACAATCGATCTGATCATCGAAGGGGCTTATTCCGCCAAAGCGTTCACGATCATTACCGACAACGCGGAAAAGCTGGCGCGCGTCATCATGCAGCAATTGGACCGGGGAGCCACCATCATGCCCGCCATCGGGGCTTACTCCGGCAAACATAAACATATCGTGTATTGCGTCGTCTACCGTTATGAGATGAAGCTGCTCAAAGATCTTGTGCGAACAAACGACCCGGCGGCTTTTATCATTATCGGCGAAGTGCAGGATGTTCTCGGAGAGGGCTTTAAAAACGATTAACCCGCATGTTCGTCTTTGCGTTTGACCGCCCTTACGCCTTGGTCCTTCTGCAGCATTCTCCAAGCGGCATATACCATGGCGGCAACAATAAACGAAGCGATCCCTATGGACCAGATAATCGGTTTCTCATCGTCCACAATCGGCAAATAAGCCGGTTTTTCTTTCTTCATAAACAGCTCGTCCAGCGTCTGGCGGATGTGCGGCACAACGGAAAGCACCGGCTGAAAAGGCGCTTGTGCCGTCATTTGCGATTTTACAAATACGATCAGCGAGTCCATCTTCTCCACCTCTGCCGGCGTGCGGGACATGACGATCGGCGTGCGAACGATTCCGTAATGCGAATCCAACTGGCCTGCAAACCGCTGCAAATCGCCCTTGTTTGCTTCTTTCGCCGCTTTCTCCAATCCGTCCGTATCCGTCTGCAGCACTTTATAGTACTGGTGCCACATCGGATCATGGGGCGATTTCAGCGCGTCCACGGCAAGCCGCACCTTGGCGGCAGCGGTTCGTCCTTCGTCCGGTACGGCTTGGACCGAATTAAACGAGCGTTTGGCCTGGGTAACGGTTTCCGTAAAGGCATGCAGGCCCTCCACCGAGGTCATGCCGCTGAAATCGATTTGCGCGATTTGGTCGCTCATCTGATCCAGCAGCTCCCTGCCACCCGCCATATCGCCTTTCACCACTTTGTTGAACATTTCCTCCGCCAGTTGATCCAATCTCTCCATTTTGCCGGACTGCGCTTTTATTTTCACGGCGTCCTGCTCCTTCTGCTCAATACGTTGCCCGCAGCCGGACAACAATACAAGCAGCATAAGGCCGGTCAAAAAAAGCCGCTTTCCTTTTCCCGAAACAAACATGGACATCCCCTCCCCATGCAAACCGGAACATGGCCGGTCCAGGCGCTGCCGCGGCCTTAGCCGCAGTTTGGCTGCCTGTCCTCCATATTCGCGAAATTTGCAGCTATTCCGTGGTGATCGCACGGACAAAAGCATCTATTCCCATAGTATGGGGGGATGTCCACTTTTAGACCCGGTTTCGCCTCCATATTATCGAAACCAAGGCGATGCCAAGACTGACTATGCTCATAATAACGGTGAATTTGCAGATCGTTCGAAGATCGTCGAGCAGCCGCTGAGGCAGCCAAGGAAATACGCCTTGACCGTAATCCATATAATCATTGCCAAGCGCCCACAGCGCCACTACGGCCAGCGCCCCGTAGCCAAAACGGTAAAATGACACGTAGAGCAGCGCCTCCACCGCCATACCCAAATGCGAGACGACCAGCATCCAATCCTTCCATGTGGTGACGTCGCCTTTGGCAGCTGCGGCAAAAATCATCGTAACCGCCCAAATGCCATACTTAAAGGAAGTTACCAGCGCAAAAGCTTCGATAAACGCTCTGACCGGGTGAACCGTCTTTTTTTGCGTGCCATAGGAATACCGCCTCCGGTTGTCAAACAGCAGGAAACCGATAACGGCCGTAAAAAACAAGCTGGCCGTCGGACTGTCCGGCACAAACGGCAGCATCCATTCGGGATTGTTGTCAAGCGTATAAGCCAGCTGATCGCCATACCACATATACCCGTATATCGTTCCGAGAAAATTCACCCAAAACAGTCCCCATAACATCAGAGGGCTGGATAAAAACGCTTTCGAGAAATAATACCTGAACAATTGATCATCCCCTGTTTGCTAGGCAGCACGGGCATACCGGAAATTAATAATAAGACCTGACCACAGTGCGGCCAGGTCTCTTGAAGGTATGTCTGTTAACCCTTCTTTTGCTTGGAAAGCCAATCGGCAATTTTGTCGATGTCGGCATCGGTCAAACCTTTTTTGATGTTCGCATCGTACATTGGCGTCATGCCGCCTTTACCGTTTTTGATAACACCCATGATGTCATCTTTGGAAAGCTTGTCGCCGACTCCAAGGAGTGCAGGAATACCGGAACCCGGATTGCCCTTCAGTTCAGCGCCGTGACATGCTACGCATGTCGCTTTCTTGTAAAGCTCGGCAGCAGGATCGTCAGCAGCCACAACAGCCAGTTTCTTCGACTGTGCGTTGCCGCTCGGAGTCCCGCCTTCCTTGCCTTTGTTGGCATGAAGTTCTTCTTCACGCTTAATATGCTCAGGAATGATGTTCTTTTCTTTCAATTCTTCTTCATAGTGGTGCCAAGAAACGATTGTCAGATAAGAACAAGCGACCAAGCTCAGTATCATCAAGGAAGAAGCGATCGGGCGTCTGTAGAAACGGCGTTCTTTGCCTGTATCCAGGAACGGAGCAAGCAGCAGGCTGCCGAATGCAATAGCCGGAACAAGCACCGTGCCAAGCACGACAAACTTGTCGGAAGTATACGGATACTTCAGCAGCTGGTACAGGAACAAGAAATACCAGTCTGGCATCGGAATAAACTGTGTATTTGTCGGATCCGCGGGATAACCGAGCGGAGCCGGGTCGGACATGACCAGCACGAGAATGCCGACCAGAACGACAACCGCAACCATCCATTCCTTGAGCAGGAAGTTAGGGATAAATACTTCGGATTTACCCGGATAAGCGGAAAAATCTTGCGGTATCAAGTGCGACGATTTGGCACGTACGCGCGAATCGCCCACATAAACGATTTTTTCGTCTGATTTATGACCGTGAGCCAATCTCAGCCCCTCCTTTTCTATTATAGCGGTCCGGAAATACCTTGCTTACGGATCATGAAGAAGTGTCCTGCGAGCAGCGCAAGCAAGGCGCCCGGCAAGAAGAACACATGCAGCGCGAAGAAACGGGTCAGCGTTTGAGCGCCTACGATTTCGCCGCCTTGTAAGAAGGTTTTCACATAATCGCCGATCAAAGGAGCGGAAGCCGCGATTTTAATACCTACCTGTGTAGCGAAATATGCTTTATTGTCCCACGGGAGCAAGTAACCCGTAAAACCTAAGCCTAACATAACAAAGAAAATCAGCATTCCTACAACCCAGTTCATCTCACGAGGCGCTTTATAGGAACCTGTGAAGAACACGCGAAGCGTATGTAAGAACATCATGACGATAACAAGGCTGGCGCCCCAGTGGTGCATACCACGTACGATAACGCCAAACGCGACTTTATGCTGCAGATAGTCAACGCTCGCATAAGCGTTAATGATATCCGGAACATAATACATCGTCAGAAACATACCGGACAAGATTTGGATGACTGTGATGAAAAACGTCAGTCCGCCGAAACAATAAACAAATGCGGAAAAATGATGCGCGGGATTCACATGTTCTGGCACTTCGTGATCCGCAACGTCTCTCCACATCGGCGTGATATCCAGACGTTCGTCAATCCAGTTGTACACGTTTTTAAACATCAGACGTTACGCCCTCCTCATTTGACGTGTTTATTCGGACCAAGCTGTCCAACATAAACGAACCCATTTTCCACTTTCACTTCGTACTCGTCAAGCGGCGCCGGAGCGACAGCGAGATTCTTACCTTCCGACGTATAATGCGCGCCGTGGCAAGGACAGAAGTATTGGTCTTTGTACTCCGGATTGGCGTTCCAGTTAACAGTACAGCCCAAGTGCTTACATGTCGGATTCAAAGCGAATACTTTACCGCCTTTATCCTTGGAAATCCACGCTTCCAATTCAGCGTCGCTTTCGTACCAACCGTCAACCTGATGCACTTTAAATTTAAAAGATGCCGGCTGGTCGGTTACTTTGCCTTCTTCCACAACTTTAACCCAAGCCGCTTTGGTCTTGGGCTGAAGAATTGGATCAACCGCAAAGCGAAGCATTGGAACCATCATTCCCGCACCCATAAACGCACCAGCTCCGCCAAGGGTGTAGGAAAGAAATTGACGACGGGACATCTCGCGTCGTTTCGGTTTCTCTCCGTGATGATCTGCCTCATGGCTTTGATGTTCATTCATTTTCCCGTTCTACCCCCTTTAAGCAACATATATCACGTCGTTCGACATAATTTAACACCACATACTAGGACATAACTAATAATAGCTTACGGGTTATGGTGCGTCAAGAATATCGGGTTTGGTTTGAAGCCTATAATCCGAACGTTTCGGGCAAATTTTAACGAATTTGTCACAACTGTTTTGACCGGGAAAATAGTGCTTCTTGCTATAGAATGGGCATTTTATTCCTGAATCATACACTGTTTTTATGAACAGCGGCGGCGGCCCACATCTGCCCGATCTGCACGCCGATTTGGCTTTTCACGGCGCTGTATTCCGCCTTCAGAACCTCTTCGCCCGCCTGGATCAGCAGATCGGCCGAAGGCACCAAATCCGCCTCCAGCGGCGCCGTAACCGTCGCTACTATGACATAGCGGAAACCCGCTTTCTCCTTCAGTTCACCGCATAACTTCTCAAGCGGTGCCGCATCAAACGGTTCGATTATGTAATGATAAGCCGGATAAGTAACAACCCTGCCCTTAAACGGAATTTCCACGCAATCCATCAGATCGCGAAGCAGTTCCAATTGCGCCGTCACCTCATACGGCGCAGCTTGTCCGTTGATCCCGGTAACGGGCAGCAGGCACGTGTCCAAATACGGTTTAAGATCCGCCCAGCCGGCGCTTTCAATATCGCTGAATTTCATTATCCATCCCTCCAACATGTAGTTTAACACAAAAAAAAGACATATGATGTTCAGTCATATGTCTTTTCAAAAAGGTTTCATATTTGCACCACTTGCGAAGCTTAACCTTGGGACAGGAGTGTTCTTAATTCGGTGGTAAGGGCGATAAAGGCGTCTTCGTCTCCCTCGGCTAAAGCTTTGTCAATTTCTTTATACAAATACTGCTCTCTATACTTACGGACCGCTTCGTCAAGCACGATTTCCGCAAAGAGACTCAGCATTGTATCGCCAGATACGTTCATTTTCCCCATAGGACCAACCTCCAAGCAGCGGCCGTGCAGCTTAAGTTGGAGCTTTCAAAGTAGAAATCTTCAATTCTGCTCCTACTAAAGCATATTCACGGGTTTCTGGGGCCGTAAAGTACAATAGCCCCTACGGCAGACGAATGTGTTAATACCCAGCGTGTTGCTTTGATATCATGTGATTGACACCGGTCCGGCTACAGCTTGTATTCAGGCAGATGAACTTTATCGTCTTCGGCAACATAAGTTCCGTGGATGACGCCGCTGCCGAGCTTGGTCATGCGGACCACCTTGCCATGTTTCTCGTCTTCGCCGATCCGCAGCAGGCCCAGATGCATCATCATCTGAACGATCCGCCATTCCAATATGGATTCCGGACTGTCGTAATAATAGGAACGAATCAGCGGACTGAGCGCCTCTTTGAGCGTTTCGTACGTTGTCCAAGCCGGTGTCAGCCGTTCAATCCAATGCACCATCGCTTGTAAGTTAGGGATCGGGTTTTTGTACAACCGAAGCCAGAACCGGTACACCTGCAGCAAATCTTCTTTATGCCCCTGCTCAATCCGGCTTCTGCCAAGCTCCGTCAAGCTGAGCACCTGATCATTTTCGCCGATCAGCTCCTGATAGTAGCAGTAATCGTATATAAAGGAAAAGCGGCTCGGATACTCGCGGAACATTCGGCCGTACCCGAAGCGCCACGCCGTTTTGCCTACCGGCTCCTCTTTGACGGACATGTGCTCCAGCACCTGCTGCAGCGAGCGTTTATACATATAATTTTCCGCAGTTAGCGCCACCGGCTGCTTGTACACAAACTGCAGGAAATAATAAATATCATCAATCAATAGCTGCTGTTCATCCCGATAGACACCCGGCTCGTCCAGTGTCGTCAGATTCCTTCGAAAATGTTTGGCCAGAACATCGCCGAACCTTTTTTTCAAATCCTCGGGAATTTGAAACAAATACCGCGTTTGCTGCGAGTATCCGTTAAACAGCCAGCCGCGGCGCTTAAACTTGGTAATCATTTCGCGAGGGTTCCAGTTATCGCCCTCTTCTTTTTGAAACTTGCTTTGCTGAACCCTGGCGACGAGCTCCTCCAGACTGAAGGAGTTGCGCGGGTCGAACAATATGGAATTGAGAAACCGGACATCCTCCAACTGCAAGCTTTCAATCTGCCCCTCAAAAACTTCTCTGCGGCTTACTTTGGTGAGTATCGATTGAATCAGCTCATTTTTGGAATGCCCGTTGCAATTGCAGTCATAATTTTCCGCGATTCGGCTCAATTCTTGAATGTCGGCATAGCTCAGCATATCCGCGAGATTCATATCACCCCTCCTTCAATCAGCCGTACGGCCTATGAATATGGCCGCGACTTCACGAACGTATTGTTGTTACTACCATTATTGGATAATACGGGGGTTTTAAACGTGGCGGTATAAAAACACCATGTGCGAAAATAAGAGCCGGGCCGAATCACACCTAAAAAAAGCGGACCCGCTTGAACGGATCCGCTTCTATATTAATCAACCGATTTATTTTTTGCCTTCTTGAGTTCCGCCGCCGGCTTGACCGGTTGATCCCGAGCCGCCATTTGGCGTAGTGCCGGGACGTTGGCTTTGACCCGGAGCGCCTTCGGGCCGCGGCCCTCCATCGCGCAGTTGGCCTTGCGGCATCATACCGCGGTCCGGGTGCACCATCTCGCCTCCGATGTGGCCGGTGTATGAAACCAACAGCACACTGACCAGCGCGGCCGCCAAATACGGCATGTAGCCGCCAAGCTCCCTTTTCCTTTTAATCGCAAAATACAGCCGAACCACACACATAAGAACAGCTGCAATCATGGTCAGCTTTCCGTACAACTCATGGGTGTGCACAAGCGGATTGCGGTCCTCAGGACCGGTCACAACCGCCGCAACGGCCCCCAACGCGCCGACAATCAAACATAGAAGCCCGGCGGTATGCCATTCTTTTCGACGGGCCAGCTTGGCAGCCACATCAAACAGGAAGCTGAACACAAGCATGGCAATAGGGATATGAATAACGATAAAATGCGCATTCTTGAACAAATAGCTCATAAATCGGCCTCCTGACCGTTAAGTTGTCGTGTCTGTTATGCTCCTACGACCATCTTAACGGCAAAAGGTGAATTTAATGTAAAGCCAAACTGAAAGTATTCTGAAAAATCAGCCAAGTTCATCCAAATGCGCTGTACAATTGAGCAGCTCGCAGTTCCAGCCGGTTTCAGCTCTGCTTAAAATACTAAGCGATGTATTTTTTAAATGTCTCTCGATCGGATCGTTTGTCAGTTTCTTGAGCATAGGCACGATAATTCCGCCATGACTGATGATTAAAATCCGCTGACCCGGGTAGGCCGCCGCGGCGTCCTCCAGCACGGCCAAACCGCGGGAGAGCAAAGACTCATCGCTTTCCATGCCCAGTTCCAGCTCGCGTTCCCGCCAGCCTGCGCCAAATCGTTCGACCCGCTCCTCCTCCGTTGTGCCTTCCAGCTGTCCGAAGCCGCGCTCGCGAATTCCAGGATCATAAGCCAGCATCGGAATGCCCAATTCATCGGCAATAATGTGCCCGGTCGCTTTCGCCCGCATTAAGTCGCTGGTGATGACACCGTGCCAAGATTCGGTTTTTAATCTTTTGGCGAGCAGCTTCGCCTGAATAATCCCAACTTCGGCAAGCGGCGTATCCAGTTGGCCCTGCATCCGTCCCTGCAAATTCCATTCCGTGGTGCCGTGACGGATAATTCCGATTGTTGTCATGAAAAAACCCCTTTTAAAAAAGATAACCCCTTGCGGGGTGTTCATGCGTCTAATTTAGGATCGTGTACGTGATAACCAGTTCATAATAAGCAGTGTGCAAGTCATGCCGATCAGCGATAAAGCCAGCATGTAATCGCGATAAGTATGGATGGGGCCGACCTGATACGTAAACGGCTCATTAAAGCCTTTCAGACTGGCTACAGCCGAAGGCATCGAACGAACATTCAACGATTCCGGCTTGGAACTGGCGGCAGCGACCACAGGATCGCCGATTCTGCCGAATACCGAAGTATCGGCGGCAGCCACCGGCTTATCCGGCTTCTGTTCGTGAACGATGGAATACAAGAAACTGAACATGAAGAGCGCCAGGCAAAAAGCGATCACAGCCGTAAAGTTGCGTCGCATTCTGAACGTAATGGCATACATCCGATCGGCGATCGGCATTCTCCACGACTCGTCCTGATAGATCCGCTGCATTACGCTGTCGGCGATCGGAGAGCTTTCGGCATGCATCGGCTGCTCAGCGGTGAATTTGATCAAATCGGCGCTCTCCTGCCATATCTGAAATTCTTCCGCGCACTCCTTGCAATGCTTTATATGTTCATTCACGCATTGTTTCTTGAGGTCGCCATCGGGCAAATCCCAATAACACCCAAACAATTCTTGAATGTCCTCACATTTCATCGTTGATTCATCCCTTCGTACTCTTCAAAAATAGGTTCAAGAAAGTACGGCTCAAGCTGCAGCTTCACGCTGGCCCTTGCCCTAAACAGAAGCGATTTGACCGAACTCACCGTCTGCCCCAAAATATTGGCGATTTCCTGATAGTCCAATTGGTCGTATTCGCGTAATATAAGTGCGGATCGCTGCTTTTCAGGCAAATTGTTGATGGCATCGCGCACCATCGATACTTTCTCGTTCCTCAAAACGGTTTGCAGCGGTAAAGTTTCAGCCGACGTCTGCGGTGTAAAGCCGCTTTGCTCCAAAGAAACTTTTAAATTTTTATTTTTACGCAGTTCGCTTAAGACCGTATTTCTGGCAATCGTATATAACCATGTGGAGAAAGTCGCTTCAACTTCCCGGAACGAATGAAGACTGCGGTATGCCTTGTAGAACGTTTCGTTGCACAAGTCTTCCGCCACGGACTCGAGCTGCGCGCTTTTCAACATATGGTAAATAAATGCGAGAATCTTACGTTCGTAACGCCGCATTAATTCATTATATAACTGCACGTTGCCGTCTTTGATTTCTCTAATCAACTGGGAATCGGTCATCAACCAACGACCCTCCTTGTGATCCCGTTTAACTCCTCCCCAGCGACTGTAGTAAATGTTTTTACCTGCCCCGGGGGAAAAAGTTGCGCTCTATTTATAAAAAATTTCTGTTCGATATGCACATATAGATGAATCTTACATATATTCGGTATTCATCCTCAAAAATCCTGCTTTTTCGACACTTGTAAAATTTAAAAACAAAAATCAATTCTATAATACACCCCGAACATTAAAATATTGTTAAAACGAAAAAAAAATACCACCTCAAGTTGCGAGGTGGCCGCACACAGTGCAAGTATTCGGATAGGAGTGGAGAGAAACCATACTGTACTTTTATTATATGTATCCGTTTTCAATTTGTCAACGCTTTTTTGAAAACGTTTTATTTCTTTTTTTGAAAAGCTAAATATGCACCGGATATTGCTTTTTCAGCAGCTCAAACGCCTTCTCCATGTGATCTTCCTCACGGAAAGACAATCTCAGCACGCCGGGAATATCTTCCCTGCTCTCAATGATCTGCAGGTTGCTCAAATTGATTCTGCAGTCTCCAAGCAGTGTGGCGATTTGCCCTACAATGCCCGGCTGATCGGGGATATCGACATAAATCTCATGCAGCGAGGTGATCATGCCTTTGCGCCGTTCCGGCAGCTCGTTGCGGAAACGGTTGGCTTGACGGAACTGATCTTCGATGCCTGCGCCGTCATCATCGGATAATAACTGAATGAAGGTGTCGATTTCACGGTTCCAATCTTTAAGCAATTCCAGCAGAACGTCCCGGTTGTTGCTTAAAATGTCGCGCCAAATGACGGGATCGCTTGAAGCGATTCGTGTAATATCGCGGAATCCACCGGCAGCCAAATCTTTATACAACGAATTGGTTTCATTGTATTTGGAAATTTGGTTCACCAGCGCGACGGCAATGATATGCGGCAAATGGCTGATGGCGCCAACAATCGTGTCATGCATATTGGCGTCGACCTTGACGATATGTGCTCGCGTATATTGCAGGAGCTTGAAAAGCCGGTCATACGCCTCCTGCGGTGTATTTTCCGTTGGCGTCAGCACGTAATAGGCGTTCTCAAATAAAAGCGATGTGGCCGCTTCGACGCCGGACTTCTCTTTGCCGGCCATAGGATGCCCGCCGATAAAATGCACGCCCTCCTGCAGGCGGAGTTTTTCGGCGCATGCGGTAATCGACGCTTTGGTGCTGCCTACGTCCGTAATGATGCAGCCCGGTTTTAAAGGCAGCTCATTCAGCCGGCAAATATAATCTTCGAGATTGCCGACAGGAACGCCCAGAAATATAAAATCGGCATCTTTGACCGCTTCCTCCATTGAGGTTGTCGCATGGTCGACTACGCCGCGTTGCAAGTATTTTTCAACTGATTTGGGGTTATTGGAATGACCAACAACCCGCAGGCCCGGTTTGTCTTTAAAACAAAGGGCCAGCGAACCGCCGATCAATCCGACACCAAAAATAACGATGTTCGTCATGTAACCAACCTTTTTAGCATCCTACACTTGGACGGCGACTTCTTGCAATACGCTTTCCAGTGCAGCGATAAATTTTTCGTTCTGCTCTTGGCTTCCTACTGTAACTCTGATCTTCGTAGGGAATCCAAGCTGATGTCCGCCGCGGATAATAAATCCTCTGCGCAGCAGTCCGTTAAATACGTCTGCGGCTGGACGTTTGACGTCAACCATAATGAAATTGCCGTGCGCTTCGTAGTAAGGCAGCCCCAAACGGTTAAACTCGCCGGTCAGGTAACGGATGCCCGTACTGTTCACATCGCGGCAATAATTCAGGAACTGCTCGTCCTGAAGCGACGCGATAGCCGCTTTTTGCGCAAAGCTGGTCGTGTTAAACGGCTCGCGCACCTGATTGATCGAGCGGATCACTTCGGGATGCCCGATGCCATAACCGATACGCAAGGAGGCAAGTCCGTAAATTTTGGAGAACGTGCGCAGCAAAATCACGTTTTTATGTTCTTTAAGCAGCGCAAAGCCGTCCGGGTATGCGCCGGAGGTATTGTATTCGGCATAAGCTTCGTCCAACACGACAAGCACGTGGCTAGGCACCTTGGCGAGCAGTTGTTTGATTTCGTCATGCGTATGCATCGTACCCGTCGGGTTGTTCGGGTTACAGATCCACAGCACCTTTGTTTTGTCGGTGATTTTGGCCGCCATGCCGTCCAGATCCTGATATCCGTCTTTCAGCGGCACTTCGATGCTGACTGCGCCTTCGATTTGGCAGTTATGCTTGTATTGCGGGAATGTATGAGTCGCCATGATCGTTTCGTCGCCGGGAACAAGGAAGGCGCGCGCGATCATGAGAATAATTTCGTCGGAGCCTGCTCCGAAAATCACTTGATCGTTGTTGACGCTAAAATAGTTAGCAACGGCTTCCGTCAGTTCGACAGCGCCTCCGTCCGGATACAAGCTGACTTGATCGACCATGGAAACGATGGCTTCTTTGGCCTTCGGCGAGCAGCCGAACGGATTTTCGTTCGAAGCCAGTTTAATCACTTCGGTGAGCCCGAGCTCGCGTTTCACTTCTTCGATCGGTTTACCGGGCTGATACACCGGCAGGTTCATAATTTGTTGTTTTGGTTGCAACTTGAGATCACCTCTTACTTTTATTCTGTACAGGCTACTTTCCTAACAATTTTCTCACAAAATCGGAAATTTGCAATAGTCCTTGTCTGTATGTCGATTCGTTCTCCAACTGCGGGAGCGCTTCTTCGATTTGCCGGACCAGCGCGCTGCCCACGACGATACCGTCGCACGACTTGGAAAACCGGGCAAATTGCTCGTTGTTCGAAATACCGAAACCGATCGCGATCGGCAAATCGGTGGATGATTTGACCGTATCCAAAAACTCGTCGATGCCGCTGTGGAACTCGCTGCGCGTACCCGTGACGCCAAGCGACGATACGCAGTAGATGAAGCCGCTGGAACGGGAAACTATTTTTTTAACCCGCTCATTTGAGGTAGGCGCTACCAGCGGAATGATATGAATGCCAAAGCGTTCCGCTTGGACACGGGCTTCGCCGTCTTCTTCCATCGGCAAATCGGGAATGATCACGCCGCTGATGTCGTTTTCGGCCAGCAGGCCAAACAGCTTCTCCAGCCCAAGCTGCAGCACCGGATTATAATACGTGAACAAAATAAACGGAAGTTTGCTGCCCTGCTCTCTGGCCAAACGAGCCGCCTCAATGCAGTCCAAGATGCTGACCTGGTGACGGCCTAACGCCCGCATGGAAGAACGCTGAATGACCGGACCGTCGGCCAGCGGATCGGAATATGGAACGCCAAGCTCGACGACAGCCGCGCCAGCCTCTTCAAGCGTCAAGATGATATCCACCGAAGTTTTTAAATCGGGATCGCCAATCGTGATAAAAGGAATAAAGGCCGGTTCGCCGAGCTGTTTCAGTTCGGCAAATTTGTTGTCGATTCGGTTGTTTATCGCGCTCATTGTTTGGCTACCCCCAAATAATTCATGATCGCGTCTACGTCTTTATCTCCGCGGCCGGACAAGCTGACCACGACGATTTGATCTTTAGACAAGGTTGGAGCGATTTTCGCCGCTTGTGCGACCGCGTGCGCGCTTTCCAGCGCGGGAATGATACCTTCCGTACGGCTGAGCAGCTGCAGAGCGTCCAATGCTTCTTTATCGGTAATCGGGAAATATTGCGCGCGGCCGGAATCTTTCAGGTAAGAATGCTCAGGGCCGATCCCCGGATAATCGAGGCCTGCCGATATGGAGTGTGCCTCCTGTACTTGTCCGAATTGATCCTGCAGCAAATAGCTGAACGAACCTTGGAACACGCCATGGCTTCCAAGTGTCATCGTAGCCGCATGCTCCTTGGTGTCGATCCCTTTGCCGGCCGCTTCCGCGCCGACCAAACGAACGCTTTCGTCGTTAACAAACGGGTAGAAAATCCCCATCGCGTTGCTGCCCCCGCCGACCGCAGCGACGATGACGTCAGGCAGTTTGCCTTCCTGCTCGATGATTTGCTTGCGCGCTTCGTCGCCAATGATGCGCTGAAAGTCGCGGACCATCATCGGGTAAGGGTGAGGCCCCGTCGCCGAACCGAGAATGTAAAATGTATCCTGCACATGGCTGACCCAGTAACGAAGCGTTTCGTTGCAAGCGTCCTTAAGAGTCCGGGTACCCGACAACACCGGTACAACTTCGGTGCCCAGCAGGTTCATGCGGAATACGTTAAGCTGCTGGCGTTTCATATCCTCTTCGCCCATGAACACCTTGCACTCAAAACCAAGCAAGGCGGCTACCGTGGCCGTTGCAACGCCATGTTGTCCGGCGCCGGTTTCGGCGATAATTTTCTTCTTGCCCATCCGTTTGGCAAGAATGCCTTGCCCGATGGCGTTGTTGATTTTGTGCGCTCCGGTATGGTTCAGGTCTTCCCGCTTCAAGTAAATTTTGGCCCCGCCCAAATGCTGCGAAAGCCGCTCCGCATAATACAGCGAGGTCGGTCTTCCGGAGTAGCGGTGCAGCAAATAATGAACTTCCTGCTTAAAGCTTTCCTCTTGCGAATACTTCTTGTAAGCTTCCTCCAGCTCGATCAAAGCGTTCATCAGCGTTTCCGGCACATAACGTCCGCCGAATTTTCCGAATCGTCCCTGCTCGTCCGGTACGTTCGCGTTAAACACAAGCTTTCACCCTTTCAACAAATGCTGTGATTTTGTCAGTGTCCTTTTGCCCGTCTGTTTCCACACCGCTGGATACGTCCACTCCGTCCGGGTTGTACCGGGTAATGAGATCCGTCACATTGTCCGGATCAAGCCCGCCGGCGATCAGCAGCGGAATGCCCGCTTCTTTGGCCCACAATTGAAATGGAGGAATCCGGCTCCAATCAAATGTTTTGCCGGTGCCGCCTCCGGCCGTATCGAGTAGAAACCCGTCGATCGCGCCGCGAAAGGCGGCAAGCTGTTCAAGCGCCGCCGTATCGTCCTCTTCACGAACGGAAAACACCTTGTACACCTGAACGCCAAAACGCCGCTTCACTTCCCGGCAAAATGCCGCGTCCTCCTGACCGTGCAATTGAATCACGTCGAGAGGGGCTTCACGCAGCGTCTCCGCAAGCTGATCCATTCCGGGATTGACAAATACGCCGAAGAACAACGGCAGGCTCTGCCCCCCTCTTTCGGCGCCCAGCTTGCGGATCAGCGTGCCGGCCTGGCCCGGTGTAACCTGGCGGCGGCTTTTGGCAAAAACAAAACCGATATGATCTATCGGCAAATGGGCAATCGATGAAATCGTATCCTCTCTCAGGAGGCCGCATATTTTTACAATAGCCATGGCGACGCTTCTACTCCTTTACTGCAGCTGCAAGCGGCCCCATCAGCTCACGAACCGCTTCCGTGACCGACGGTTTGCGCATAAAATGCTCGCCGATCAATACGGCATCCGCACCGACTTGCTGTAAATACGCGATATCTTCCACACCGGATATGCCGCTTTCGCTGACAATCGTTTTGCCGGCGGGAATTTGTCCAATCAGCTGCTCCGTCGTCCGAAGATCGGTAACAAACGTGTGCAAATTGCGGTTGTTGATGCCGATCAGCGTCGCATCCAACGTTAGCACGCGCTCCAATTCCTCGGCGTCATGGACTTCAACCAGCGTATCCATCCCCAAATCGCGGGATAATGCCATGAAATCCCGGATTTGCTCCGTAGTCAATATCGCGGCGATCAGCAGGATTGCGTCCGCCCCGATCATCCGAGCTTCATAGATTTGATGCTCGTCGATCGTAAAGTCTTTGCGCAGCAGCGGCACGCGGACCGCTTCACGGATACGGCTTAAATATTCATTAGCGCCTTGAAAATATTGTACATCGGTTAATACCGATATACAATCCGTTCCGGCTTGCTCATAAGCACGGGCCAGCAGCACCGGATCAAAATCGGCGCGGATGAGCCCTTTGGACGGAGAGGCCTTCTTTACTTCGGCGATCAGCCCCGTCTTGCGTTTTCTGCCTTCGGTCAACGCTTTCTCGAAGCCCAGGCATGCCGGCAGCGCGGCAATTGTTTTTTCCATCTCGGCAATGCTGGTTGATTGTTTCAGCTGAGCAACTTCTTCACGTTTGGTAACGACGATTTTATCAAGAAACATGGCTGATTTCTCCCGTAAATTGAACTAACTGCTGCAGCTTATCGGACGCCTTGCCGGCGTCGATGACGCTTGCCGCATACTTCACGCCTTCTTGTAGTGTAGCACAGCGCCCTGTCACATAAAAGCACGCTCCCGCATTCGCAAGGACAATATCGCGATGGGCGCCGCTGCCGCCGGCGAATACGGCGCGGATAATTTCCGCGTTCTCACGCGCGTCTCCGCCCTTCACATCGCTTAAGCTGTATGAACGAAGCCCGAGATCGTCCGGCGTTATTTCGTAAGTGGTTACTTCGCCGTCTTTCAGCTCGGTGATTTTGGTCGCAGCGGAAATGCTGATTTCATCCAATCCGTCCAAGCTGCCTACAACCAATCCCCGTTTCAACTCCAGCGCCCTCATAACTTCGGCGACCAGCTCGGTTTTGCTGCGGTCGTATAAACCGAGCACTTGACGGTCGGCGCCTGCCGGATTCGTAAGCGGACCGAGCAGATTAAAGATGTTGCGGATTCCGATTTCCCGGCGCGGTACGGCCGCATGTTTCATCGACTGATGGAACAGCTGCGCGAACATAAAGCAGATGCCCACTTGGTCCAAACAGCGTGCCGCCTGCTCGCTGGTCAGCGTAATCTGCACGCCAAGCGCTTCCAGCACATCGGCGCTGCCGCTTTTACTGGACATCGCGCGGTTGCCGTGCTTGGCGACCCGCACGCCTCCCGCTGCCGCCACGATGGCGGCCGTCGTGGAAATGTTGAACGTATCGGCACCGTCTCCCCCGGTTCCACATGTGTCGAGCAAGTTGTTTTGCTCTGCGCGCACGCGGCTCGCCTTAGCTCTCATCGTTTCCGCAAAGCCGGTAATTTCGTGCGCCGTTTCGCCTTTCATCCGCAGCGCCGTGATGAGACTGCCGATTTGCGACGGCGTCGCCAATCCTTCCATAATATCGTCCATCACGCCGCGTGCTTCGTACCGCTCCAAGTGCTGCCGGTCGACAACCTTGGCGATCGCCTGCTGAATCGTCAATTTTTCCATCTCCCATGTCCTCCCCATCGGCTTTTACGCCTTAATGACTAGCCCGTTCTTGTGAACCCGTATATTTGCACTCCGCCAGCGCTTTAGTTGTGATAATCCTGGTTGATGACGGCATATTCTTTTGTTTTGGTATGGAAAATCGCTTCCGCCATGCGGATCGACTTCAACATCGCTTTGGCCTTGTTGACCGTTTCGATATATTCGTTCTCCGGCACGGAATCCCAGACGATGCCCGCTCCCGCCTGCACGTAAGCTTTTCCTTTTTTGAACACGATGGTCCGGATCGTAATGCAAGTATCGAGATTACCCGAGAAGCCAAGATAACCGATCGCTCCCGCATAAGTACCACGCGCTTCTTTCTCCAGCTCGGCGATAATTTCCATCGCTCTCAGCTTCGGAGCGCCGGATACGGTTCCCGCCGGCAGGCAGGAGAGGAAAGCGTCGAAGAAATCTTTATCTTTGGCGATTTTGCCGTTCACGTTGGAGACGATGTGCATGACATGGGAGTATCGCTCCACCTGCATGAACGTATCGCATTTCACCGTGCCGAATTCGGACACGCGGCCCAGATCGTTGCGGCCCAAATCGACCAACATCAGATGCTCCGCCCGCTCCTTCTCGTCGGCAAGCAGCTCCCGTTCCAAAGCGTCATCCTCTTCCGTTGTCTTCCCGCGGGGCCGGGTTCCGGCAATCGGCCGCGTCTCCACTCTCTCGTCTTCAACGCGGACGAGTAGTTCCGGCGATGTGCCAACGATGACGTCTTCGCCCATTTTTAAATAATACATGTACGGCGACGGATTCATCGTCCGCAGCACGCGATACACGTGAAGCGGTAAAATGTCGGTTTCGATTTCAAACCGCTGGGAAAGCACCACTTGGAAAATGTCGCCCGAGCGGATGTACTCCTTGGCTTGCTCCACATTGGAGATGAACTGCTCTTTGGTCAAGTTCGACTTCACTTCACCAAGCGGAATATCGTCCGGAATCGGATTTGTCGCATAAGTCGGCGTCGGCCGCTTCAGCTTTTCAATCGTGTCGTCAATCCGCTGGCATGCTTTGCGGTATTCTTCGGCAATCGCTTCGTCCGTGGCAAACGCAGGCACGTGTACGTTAGCGATAATTTTCAGCTGCTGCTTGAAATGGTCAAACACAATAATTTGATCGCAGAACATAAACTGGATATCGTTCATGTGAAGATCGTCCACCCGGTGAGCCGGCAGCTTTTCGTAATACTGCAGCAGATCGTAGCCGAAAAATCCGACGGCTCCGCCGGTGAATCGCGGCAAATCCGGCAAGGACGGGCTCTTGTAGTTGCGCAAATAACCTTTGAGCACGTCGATCGGCTTTTCGCGGAATTCCTTCCGCTCTTCTTCATGCGTAACATATGTGACGCCGTTTTTGGCGTGAATTTGCAGGAAAGGATCCGTCCCGATAAAAGAATATCTGGCCCACTTCAGCCCGCCCTCAACGCTCTCCAGCAGAAATGCCTGCTGTTCCTGGTAAAAATGCTGGAACACGCGAATCGGCGTTTCCGTGTCGGCTAGCAGATCCCGTACAACGGGAATCAGGTTGTACTCCTGGGATAAACGAATCACTTCTTTCAGTTCCGGTGTGTACATTTAGCTTCAGCTCCTTTTAATGGGGACGAATGTCGAGCAATAAGAACAAAAAAACCTCTACCGGCACGGTAGAGGCTGTTGGCTGCAAATATCGTATCAGTACCTAGATCGGGTGAATTATCCGCGCTTGAACAACACAAAATAAAGCCATAAACGGCAAGCGGCCGGATATTCTTATGTTAACTCTCCTGATCTGATCTGTACTGAACTCTACTCGACTCATCTCAACTTGCGCTCTACTCGGACTCAACTCATCCATAACTTAAATTTACTATACACACGTATCTGAAAGCTGTCAACCGGCAATTTATTTTGCCGATTTGGACAAATCGGGGCGAAGCCTCATCGCTTCCTTCAAATAAACGTGGATGATCTCATCTTGATTTTTTGTCGTATTGACCATCACCATAAACCGGATGCACTTCTCCAGACTGCCCTCGACGGCAATCTCCAAAGAACACATCAACGGTACGAGCTCCCAGCCGGCAATTTGACGCAGCGCTTGCGCCGGGAACGCGGCGGTCAGATCTTGCGTAACGGTAATATAAATGCAGGCAACTTCTTCCGGTTGAATCCCGTTTTCCGCGATAATTGTTTTAAGCAGCTCGACGGACGCCGCCAAAATTTCCGCCTTATCGTTTTGTTCAACCGTGGTAGCGCCGCGAATTCCCCTGACCATCATATGTTTAATCCTCCCGTTTTAACTGTTCCACGATGTTTCTTACCCACTCCGGCTTAACATCCTTGCGGATTTCCACTTTGCCGATTGCCGTCGGTACGATATACACCATGTTGCCGCCGCTGAACTTTTTGTCATGCATCATCGCTTCCATGATCCGGTCGGTATCAAGATGCTCCGGACAACGTGTCGGCAGGCCGAACTTCTGTAAAATGCGCTTGGTTACTGTGTAGATATCTTCGGAATAACCGAGCTGAACGGCAAGCTTCGCCGCTCCCACCATGCCAATCGAGATCGCTTCGCCATGCACCAGCTCGTTATATCCCGCAACGGCCTCCAAGGCATGGCCAATCGTATGACCAAGGTTCAAAATGGCGCGCAGGTCGTTCTCTTTCTCATCCTGCGAAACTACGATCGATTTCACCTTGCAGCCTTGGTAGAGGCCATACTGCAAAGCTTCAGGGTCAAGTCCGACCAATTTGTCGGCGTTGTCCTCGCACCAGGCGGTAAATTCCGAATCCCAAATCAGGCCGTGCTTGATCATTTCCGAAAGACCGGCGCGGACATCGCGCGGAGGCAATGTCTGCAGCGTCGAAGTATCGTAAAGCACCATCTCCGGCTGGTGAAAAGCGCCGATAATATTTTTCGCCTTCGGATGATTGACAGCGACCTTTCCGCCGACACTGCTGTCGTGGGCCAAGATCGTCGTTGGGATCTGCACGAAACGAATGCCCCGCATGTAGCTGGCCGCAACAAAACCGGCCAAGTCGCCTACGACGCCGCCGCCAAGCGCGATAATCGAAGATTTGCGGTCCAATCCGGCATCAAGGGCGACGCCAACGACGTCTTCCAGCACAGCCAGCGACTTTGATTTCTCCCCCGCATTGACGGTGTAGGGAGAGACCTTGTATCCGGCTTCCCCAAGCAGCCCGAGCACACGCGGCAAATGATGCTCCGCCACATGTTCGTCCGTTACGACCAGATGCGGCGAATTTTTGCCCAAACCGTGTTTCTCAAAAAAAGCGCCGATATTGTCGATGATGCCTTGGCCGATGTAGATCGGATACGAACGTGCGCCCAAATCAACGGTAAGCTCCATCATGTCGCTCATATTAGTAGCTCTCCACTTGTTTCAAGTAGCTTTCATAGTTTCTGCGGATTTCCTCTACGGAGTCGCCGCCGAACTTTTCCATAAAAGCATTAGCTACTTCCCACGCTACGATGTTCTCCAGGATGACGCCCGCTGCTGGCACCGCACAGGTGTCGGAGCGCTCCACTTGAGCCGTAAACGCTTCTTTCGTATCGATATCCACGCTTTGCAGCGCTTTATAGAGCGTCGAGATCGGTTTCATAACCGCGCGCACAACAATTTGCTCACCGGTCGTCATACCGCCCTCAAAGCCCCCTGCGCGGTTGCTGGCGCGGTAAAAACCTTGCTCTTCGTTATATTTTATTTCGTCATGCACTTTGGAGCCTCTTAAGCGGGCCGCCTCAAAGCCGATGCCGAATTCTACGCCTTTGAACGCTTGGATCGACAAAACCGCCTGCGCGATCCGGCCGTCCAGCTTGCGGTCCCACTGCACGTGGCTGCCAAGACCAACCGGTACGCCTTCGATGATGCATTCTATAATACCGCCCAGCGTATCTCCATCTTCTTTGGCCGCGTCGATCGCTGCGATCATTTGCGCTTCCGCGTCTTTATCGACCACACGCACCGGGGATTCCTCAGTGATGGCAATCAGTTCGTCAATCGGCATTTCGGTACGTTTGACTTCTACCTCGCCGATCCGGATCACTTGTCCGGCCACCTTGATTCCGAATTCTTTCAGCAGTTGTCTGGCTACGCCTCCGACCGCTACACGCATCGTTGTTTCCCGCGCGCTCGAACGCTCCAAAATGTTGCGCAAATCTTTCTGATTGTACTTCAAACCGCCGTTTAAGTCCGCATGTCCCGGACGCGGGCGGTTCACCCGCCGCTTCGATTCGTCGCTGCCTTCGATCGGCTCGATATTCATGACCGACGTCCAATGCTTCCAGTCGTTGTTCTCAACAACAAGCGCAATCGGCGCTCCGGTCGTTTTGCCGTGGCGAACGCCTCCTACGATTTGCGCGGTATCTTTCTCTATCTGCATGCGGCGTCCGCGGCCGTACCCCTTTTGGCGGCGACCCAGCTGAAAGTTAACCTCTTCAAAATCAATCGTTACATTGCTTGGAAAGCCCTCGATAATACCTGTCAATTGAGGACCATGTGTTTCTCCTGCCGTTAAATATCTCACCGTTCGTTTCCCCTTTCAGTCCTGTACCGCTGCGTCCGGCGCATGGAAAATGCTGCTTTCCCGGCACTTTAACGCTTTTATGCACTAATTACATGGGTTCATTATAGTATAGGTCGTCCGGTTTGACAAGAAATGGTCAGCACTTTCATAGGCAAAGAAAAAACACGCTGCAGTCAGTTCCTACAGCGTGTTTACGTCCCCCCGTACCCGTTACCTGCCTGTTTGCTGCTGCAAAACCCTTGCCCCGTCCTGAAGTTCGGGATCGCTCACAAGACCCATGATGTGCAGAGAATCGACACCAAGTATTTGCGCGCACTCCTGCATCGTAATAAAACCTCTTCGATAAGCGGTAATGACCTTTCGTTTATCCATTATGTCCTCCACTTCGGCTCGCAAACGTATGTTTTCTATAAACCTAGTATAGGATGAAATGAAACCGGATATACATGGCAGAACCCCAAGCCCTTACACTTTTTTCCGGTAAAAGAACGTTTCCGCAGGCTCCAGCTCGTATTGTCCCGGGGAAAAAATTTGTTCCGTGCTGCCTACAAACAGCACCCCTCCCGGCTTAAGCGCTTTGGCAAACTTGTGATACAGCTGATGTTTGGCTTCTTCGGTGAAATAAATCATGACATTGCGGCAAACAATCAGATCAAAGCCCGTTTCAAACGTGTCGATCAGCAGGTTTTGCTTCTGAAACTTGATGGATTTCTTCAACTCGTCGGCAATCCGATAATGGATGCCTTCGGCTTTATAGTATTTCTGCAGATAGGCCGGCGGCACCTCTCGTACGGAACGGTCCAAATAGACCGCCTGGCGGGCTTTTTCAAGCGCCCCTTCGTCGATGTCCGTCGCCAGCAGATAAGTTTCCCGCAGCGCCTTAAGCTCGCTTAAAATCATCGCCAGCGTATAAGGCTCCTCGCCGGTTGAGCAAGCCGCGCTCCACACCTTCAATCTTCCCGACGTTTTCAGCATCTCCGGCAGAAATTTGCGTTCCAGTACCTCCCAACGGTTCGCATTGCGCCAAAACTCCGAAACATTGATCGTCATCCGGTCCAAAAATTCATAGAATAACGCCTTATCTTTGGTCATCGCGTCAAAAAAAGCTACAAAGGTGGAATACCCCTTTTTCATCCGCAGCGTGGTCAAACGGCGCTTCATTTGCGCTTCTTTATATTGGGATAAATCAATGGACGTGTAGTCCTTTACTTTTTTGACAAACGTCAGAAAATCCATGTCCTCCATGCTGCCTCACCCCCGAAAAGTATGATACTCACGAGAACAATAATTCCATGTCCGGAAGGAAAATCCTTCTTGGAGTCGTGGCGAAGCAGTGAAAATACGAATTTTTATTCAGCTGCCATATGATAAACGGAAGGGTGTTGTTATTCCACCGCCAATGAAACCCTTATTTTTTTGAATTTATCTTCGGTAAAACAAGGGTTTTAAAAGCGGACGTAAACTCTACATAACAACCCTCTTCCTAAACGAAACGCTGAATAAAAATTCACAGCATTCACTCGTCGCCAAACTCCTGCGTGCGGCAAAAAAATGAAACAAACCAGACGGTAAAAATTGAAGTGACCCCAAAAGTTAGACAAATACTATGTTGGGCTACCTTAAGGGTGTGAATCCGGTATTGTACCGGACGGTCCTTTGGTTTTAGTGCGGTGAGTTACGTTTTGCGCGAGTGAGTTACGTTTTGCGGGTGTGAGGGAATGGGTATGCAATGTTGTCAGGTTAGCGATAAATGGCTGGCATTCGGATCGCATATTTGTTGCATTAGCGCAATCATACCGGGGTTATGGAGTGAACCGGAACCAAAAAATGCTTGAAGGCAGCAAATAAAGCGATTCAACTTGATTAAAGTTGATCTTGGCTAACTGTCTGTAACGGATTTCCTCGTCGCTATGGTTAGCCTTATGCAAGTGAATGGCATGCTCCAACGCTAACGGACAGGCGCGCCTTTATTTGGTCAAAAAATCGAGGTTATCATTTTTAACAGACATGAGCGCCTCTATTTGCCAAAAAAGTCGGGGAAACCGCGATAGAAGGCCAAATAAGAGCGGCGGTGTCCGTTACATGTAGCAAACCTCAAATTTGGTTTACATTGCGGCGCTGGCGTCCGTTAGAGCGGAGGCTTCTCTAACTTCGGGGGATGAACGATGAATCGACAGTTTCACTCAGTCCGGTCTTACTCAGTCCGTGATCCATCCCATTGGGTTCTATGTCCAGAAAGGGTCGCGACGCATAAAAGAAGCTTGATCATTCGCGTGACGATACTTTGATCCATCGACTTCTTATCCCGACAACATTGGATGGGTATGGGACTCCAACCGCCAGTTAACATCGTAACGAACAGATAAAGCGGCCGCTATCGCTTTTTTGCCCCGTGTCCATCCCTGATATATTTCTTATTACACCCGCTTCGCCAAACGGCTTTAACCTATAAAAAAAGATACAGGAGCCCAAAGAGGCCCCTGAAAAGTAGCTAGGTGAGAGAAATCATGCTGGAGAAGCGCCAGCCTTCGCTTTTGTCCCTGAATTCACCTGCCGAAAGCAGGTAAATCCAAGAAATTCGAGAACAATTGGCGATCATCGTAAGCATGATTTCGCTTATACAGCGTTTACTTTTTCAATGGCTTTCCGTAAGCCCTGTATCTTTTTATCGGTTTATTAAACGGCTTCATAGCCATCCATTTAGCTTTTGGCTGTGCCAACCATTAAATCCATTGTTGAATGACTTGGCTGTAATCAACCAGCTCGGATGAGCTGAAGAAGTTATTGATTTCACGTTCCGCGCTTTCCGGCGAATCGGAACCGTGGATAATGTTGCGGTTCGTATGTACTGCGAAATCACCGCGGATGGTGCCTGGGCCGGCTTCCAGCGTATCCGTTTTGCCCATCATCGTACGCGAGATTGCAATGACCCGATCCCCTTGCCATACCATGGCAAATACCGGACCGGATGTAATAAATTGAACGAGTCCTTCGTAAAATGGCTTGCCCACATGCTCCGCATAATGATATTCCGCTTGCTCGCGGGTGATCTGCATCAGCTTGGCGCCTACCAGCTGAAAGCCTTTTTGCTCAAATCTTCTTACTACTTCCCCAATCAGTGCGCGCTGCACTCCATCCGGTTTAACCATCAGAAATGTTCTTTCCATAATGCTGCTCCTCCTAACGTGTTTGCGAGTTTAGAGCCTATGAAGCCTCCATAGCTGCCATCTTTTGCTATTTATGCAGTATTGTCTGTATAACAAAATAACATACTATTAGGACAATTGAAACACATTAATATGAACGATTTCCGATAAAATGAGCTATACTAATCAAATCCTTTTTCGTCGAGCTCTTCGGCAGCGGGTCCAGCGCCCGGATTGCCTTGTCTATGTATTGTGAAGCCAACTGCTCCGCTTGCTTAATCCCTTCGCTGCCGCGCACCATCGAAATAAACCGGCTGACGTCGGTTTGTCCGTCCTCCTCCTGGATCCGCTTGAGTTCGCTCAGCAGCTCATCTTTCAAACGGCCCTCCCGCAGCGCAAAAATAACCGGAATCGTGATGTTGCCTTGCTTGATGTCGCTTCCCGGCGGCTTGCCCAATTCTTCTTCAGTCCCGCACAAATCCAAGATATCGTCACGGATCTGAAACGCCATCCCCACGTTGAAACCAAACGAATACATGCGGTTGGCCACCTTCTCGGGTGCTCCCGCGGCAATTGCGCCAAGCTGGCAGCTGATTGCAATAAGCAGCGCCGTTTTCCGCTTAATGCGCAGCAAATAATCGCGAACGGTTTGCTCCGCATGATAAAAAAAGCGAATTTGTTCCATTTCGCCGATGGTCATTTGCAGAATCGCTTTGGACATGATTTGATGAACCAGCGGATTTTCCAGTTTGGTCAATACGCCCAGCGCTTTGGCAAAAATATAATCCCCCGTGTACATCGCGATCTTGTTGTCCCACTTGGACTTCACGGTCAGCTGGCCGCGGCGCGTTTCCGCATCGTCAATGACGTCGTCATGCACAAGAGATGACATGTGGATCAATTCCAGCGGCACAGCCACATGTTTGATCACCTGCAGGTCGTATTTGCCGTATTGCGCGGCAAGCAGCACAAAAACCGGACGGATCCGTTTGCCGCCTGCCTTCAGCAGATGTACCGACGCTTCCCTCAATACTTGGTGATCGGTATATAAGCTGAGCTCAAGCTCTTTTTCGATAAAACTTATATCTTTTTTCAGCTTGACATATATATCAATGAGTTTCATTCATTTCACCTGCACAACAGAGTCTTTGGACCATATTTGTAGCGGCACCTTATTGTCGAGCAGCCCGAGCTCCCAAGCATATTGGTAATACGCGGACAAACCTTCCCACTGCTGCGGCCCAAAATCATAACATAAATTTGCAAAATAGCTCCGCCAGTAGTCTTCCGTGCCGCCGATTCTTTCTTTTGCCTCGTGGACCATACCTTCAGGTTCGGCCAGCGATTTGACTTTGCTTTGCACGAACGCTTCATGAATGCGGCTTACCAGCTCCGGCTTCGCCTGCAGAGTGTCTTTACGAATCGCCCATACGGCAAAAGTCATCCATAAGCCGGTATGCTTCTCCCATTCCGCGCCCAAATCGGTCACCATATATCCGTGATCGGTCCAGCTTGCGCGAATCGCATCGTCGCCGATCAGCAGCGCAGCGTCCATGCTTTCCATCATTGCCGATAAAGACGGGGCCGCATACGTGTATCGCGGCTTCAGCCCATAAAATTTTTGCAATATGATTTTCAGCAGGTTGACCGTCGTCGCAGAAGTTGTCGGCAAAGCGATATGTGCGCCGTCCAGCTCATCCAGCGGCTTGCGGTGGAAAAACAGCAGCGACTTCACATCGCGCAGCGCGCTGACGGAAAGATCGGGATACAACACATAATCCTTAAAATGCTCGCCGTACGAAAAAGCCGATATCGGTCCCATCGCGACATCGCCTTCCGCCATCGCTTTGTTCAGCGAAGTCGGCACTTGATGCACAAGTTCCACCGTGCCTTGAAATTCCGCCAGCGGAAAATAATAAAACACAGGCCATACGTTGGTATAGTCAATTTGTCCGATTCGAACCGGCCGCTCCATCATGTTCATCGGTCTCTCCCCATCTTTTGTACAGTTGATGATCCAGCCCCATACTATCCAGCACTTTGCCGACCAAAAAATCAACGATATCGTCAAGCGTTTTGGGGCCATGATAAAAGGCCGGCATGGCAGGTATAATCTTTACCCCCAATTGGGCCAGCTTCAGCATATTCTCCAAATGAATCGCGTGCAGCGGAGTTTCCCTTGGCACCAGGATGATCGGCCGGCCCTCTTTAAGCATCACATCCGCGGTACGTTCCAGCAAATTATCCGAGGCTCCATGCGAAATCGCCGATAATGTGCCCATCGAGCAAGGTATGACGACCAGCCCTTGGGAGCGGAAAGAACCACTCGCCGTCGGCCCGCCAATGTCTTGGATCGGATGGTAGTCGTACGTCCCGGCGCGTCCGGCAAAATGCACTGACAGCGCTTCGCTTCTGCGCGTCACGTCCCAGCCCAGCTCTTCCTTCAGTACACGCCATCCCGCGTCGGTTATCAATAGATGAATATGGTGCCCCTGGTCCAGCAGACATTGGCACAGCCGAACCCCGTATAGGGCGCCGCTGGCTCCCGTAAAGCCGATCACCCAAGGCCTTTGTTTTTCCACTAACGCTTCACCGCCTCGCCGGCTGGCCCCTTAATGCCGATATGAAGCGCAGCAATTCCGCCCGTAAGCGGATAAGCCTTGACTTCAGTCAAGCCGGTATCGGCGAATATTTTGGCCAATTGCTTATGATCCGGAAAATGGACAAGCGATTCCGGCAGCCACTTGTACTGCTCGTATCGTTTGACGATCAGCTTGCCAAGCAGAGGCAGAACTTGTTGAAAGTAAAAATAATAAATCGATTTAAACGGCTGCCACGTCGGTTTGGACAATTCCAGCGAAACGACCATACCGCCGGGTTTTACCACACGTTTCATCTCTTCGATCACTTTAACCAAGTCGGGTACATTACGCAAAGCAAAACCGATTGTCGCGTAATCAAACGTATTGTCTTCGTAAGGCAGGCTCATCGCATTGCCTTGAACCAGCTCAACCTGCTTGTCCAAGCCGCCCTGGCGCACCTTGGCCGCTCCGACTTCAAGCATGTTCTGGCTAAAATCAAGCCCCACAATACGGCCTGACCCGCTGGCATGCGCCAGATCGATCGTCCAGTCGCAAGTGCCGCAGCACAAGTCGATGGCGGTCGTGCCTTTTTTCACATGCATATGTTTCATTGTAAACTTGCGCCATGCTTTATGCCTTCTAAAGCTTAAAATATCGTTCATCAGGTCATATTTAGGCGCAATGCTTTCGAATACGGAATGAACGAATTGCTCCTTGGATTTGCTCTGCATGTCTTTCACCTCAAATTTCCTCGCTCACCTTCGGAGTTTCCAGATAACGCTGCACCGGTTCGCAAATAATCAGCAGCTCGCGAGCAAGCTTGTCCGAGCCAAGCGCCGCTAGATCGGCTCGCAGTTCCTTCGACTGCTGCGCCAACAATTGGTACAGCTCGAAAGTTACTTTATATTTATGCCACAGGTTTTTCAGCTTAGCGTCATCAAGCTCGCCTTCTTGCAGCAGCTTTTTCTCATCATTCGTGCAGCGCTCAAGCACATGCCAAAATCCCCAGCTGCCGCCGACCTCTTTCAAAGTCTCGGAGCGGGAAATCTCGTCAAGCAGCAGCTCAAGCAGCGTGAAACGGTTTAACAGATCAGGCCAGCGGTCACCCAGAATCTCCTGAGCATACCCCTTAAATGACAAAAAAAGCTGAGCCCTGATCTCGACCGATTGATGGATATATTGCTCTGCAGTCAGATTGTGCTGCTTCATAGCTAAATAAAGATTCATCTTCAAACGGTTGGTTTCGCAAATCGCCTCGGATAGTCTGGATACGATTTCAATCTGTCCCGACTGGGCAAGCAGATGATAGAACCTGCTGCTGTAATAATCTCCGGCGAGCACTTTCAGCTGTCTTGCCCTTGCCGCCTTAAATTCCTTGTCCATGCTGTGGTTGCTGATCATATCATGGGTGTCCATACCGAGCTGGACAAGCGATGTAACCAGCGAATACAGCTCGCTGTTCGCCGAAACAGCCGGATGGCTGCTTAATACGGCATGGAGCAGCTTGACGCGAAATTCAGGAAAATCCGGTAGTTCCGTATAGGTTTGAATCATGTCGTATTCGATATATGGCCTTGCCATTTCCGTGATGCGGTAAGAACTCATGTTTTGCCTCCGAACTACAAAATACCCGTGTCTTGAATCCAAATAATTATAGCACAATATCCGTAATATCGCACCTTATTCTGCTGCTTTAAACCTCTGATCCCACTTTGCCGTGAATGTAACATGGTAGTGGGATTGTATGTATTGCGACAGCTCGTCGGCGCTGACCGGTGCCATCCGAGGGGTACCCGGCATCCAGCTGTCCCGCTTCGCGTCAAGCGCTGCGACCAGCGAGCCGCCCGCCGATTTGGCAGGATCCGGATTCATGTCCAGCACCCTCACGAAAATTTGGTTAATGTTAGTCGTATGCGCAAAAATATATTGCGGCAGCTCATATAAGTCCTGCAACGCATCCGCTTTGGCCACTCCCGCATTGGCGCTTAAATCGATCGATACGATCGAGCGGTTCAATTCCACCTTGCGGATTCTCATATGCATCTGCATTTTGGTCATGAAATCGACAATATTCCGGTCGGTAAGATCTTCCCCTTTGTTCAGAAAAGCCGGCTGCAGCCCTCCTTGCTGAGCGCTATCCAGATGAGGCAAAAGCGTCAGACCGGCGGTAATGGCGACGGACAACAGCAATGCGGCAAGAATACGTCTGGTCCAGTTCATTAAGCAACCTCCCACAGCGGACAACAGCCCGCAGCTCGTACTCTTATCATTGTACAACGAAAAAAAGCAGGCTATGCCTGCCGGGAGAAATTTATTCCGTTGTATCAATTACGCCGTATTTGGTCATAATAACCGCTTTGCCTCTAATTTTGACCGCTGAAGTATGTTCCGTAAATTGAGCGATCATCACTTCGCCTTTGTCCAATTTCTCCGTATGATGAAAACGGGTATCCGTTCCGCGCGTTAAACCGATAACATGAACTCCGTTGTCTTTTGCTTTGACGATAAAATATTCGTTCTGATTCCCTTCCATACGACCCCTCCTCCCGAACTTGTGCTTTTCCTTATGATGCTAGAAAACAATCCGGCTGTCAAGCCGTCCTGCAAGACGCGACGAAACGCAATCCGTGTTCATTAGCGAAAAAAAAGCCGCCTGATCTCAGGCAGCCACGGAATCCGAAGAAAACCGTTTTTTCTTTTGTTCATAAAACGACTTAAACCGGGCCGGCAATAACTTGGAGCACAGATTAATCAGCAGATCGGCCAGTTTGACAGTACCGTATGCAAACAGCATGCCCGCGATCACGTCCAGCACCCAGTGTATTTGTAAATACATTGTGGAGAAAATAATCGAAGCGCAATAAATGACCATCATATATTTGAAAATCCGGTCCTTTTCTCTAAGCGCAAGCAGCAGCATCGCAAATGAAATCGAAGTATGCATGCTGGGAAAGCAGTTCATTACATTCACGAGCAGATCGTTCTCCGTCGCAAACGAGCGGCCGAGCAAATCGGGCTGATGTTTCACCCACCATACTTCGCGCAGCAAGATGAGATTGTAAAACGGCAGAATCAGCGGAAACTGCAGCAAATGCCCGGAAAGCGCGTAGGACAGCATTTTTTTGATGCTCCGTGTCCAATAGCTGCGCACGATGCAGATCCAGAGCGATAATACGAAGCCGTAATTATATATCCAGACCATCAGCTTGTCCAATCTATTAAAATGAATGGCGCGCGCCCAAGCCCCGTCGTTAAACGGAATGCTGTTCATCATGCTGTCCCAATTCCACGGATGTTTGTTGTTCTCAAACATCCAGTTGGCAATATCCCACCAAAATCCGTTCCCCGTACCGTAAAAATAATAGAAGATGCCGAGCAGCGGAATCCCGAATATGAAAAACCGCTTCCATTCCACGTCAATCTGGTCTTTACGGACTCCCAACAGACAGACGAGCAGCAGTACCCAGCAGGAAGATGTCCATCCTCCGACTACGCCGATTCGCCATACGAGGAAAATCGACAGTATAATGCCGTACATCGTCCAATCTTGGCCCTTTATCCATTTGTTCATAGTGTCTTTCAAAAACTGCTCCCCCTTACAGTTCGTAAACATAGCTGCAAATCAAAATTAGTATATCAAAATTCCTGAACGTTTGCTTAATAATTTTTTTACAATTATAAGCGGTTCCAATTCGCCGGAGGATAAGGCTGCTAGCTGCTCTTTCTTCCCTCGGCGCGTTGTCATTTCCAGCGCCTTTTTGGCCGATTTCCCAGCTGCGGAATGCGATTGGAACACGCCCCTTTACAGTAACTTAACTTGACCCTGGCGGCACTTGAAAATATATTTATGACAAATGTGCCAGGTAAGAACGAATGTATAATTGTGGCACGCAGCAATGAGAGGTGAGCATATGGAATTGACCATACTCGGATATTGGGGGGGATATCCTTCTGCAGGCGGCGCAACGGCGGGTTATTTGATAACGACCGATGAAGGCCGGATTTTGCTCGATTGCGGCAGCGGCGTGATGAGCCGGCTTGCCGCGCATACGACTGTGGAACAGTTGGACGGAGTTATTTTATCCCATCTGCATTATGATCATATGGCTGACATCGGCGTCTTGCAGTATGCTGCCGCCGGGGCGATCAGAAACAAGCGGATGAGCCGCAAGCTGAGCATCTTCGCGCCCGATGAACCGGCCGCAATGCGGCATATGCTCGACGACCCGCATACCGAAATGACGGCGATCGAACCGGGGTTTCGCACCCGGCTGGCCGGTGCGGACATTCAATTTGCCCCTGTAGAGCACACCGTTCCCTGTTATGCCGTCAAAATTACCTGCCAAGGCCGCACTATCGTATATTCCGGGGACACGGCTTATTGCGAAACGCTGGTTGAGCTGGCTCGGGATGCGGACTTGCTGCTCTGCGAAGCAACCATACTCGAAGGCAGCGGCCATACGACGGGTCAAGGCCATATGAATGCCGTCGAAGCGGCGACCGTTGCGCACAAAGCAAATGCCAAGAAACTGCTGCTCGTGCATCTGCCTTGCGACGCACGTCCCGACGAGATGAAGCGGTTGGCTTGTTCTGTGTTTCACGGCCCCGTTTTGCTGCCCGATACGGAAACGACATACCGGATTTAAAAATCGGCGACCGCTCTATTGTTTACAAAGCGAGAATCTGAAGTTAACAGCCTGCTGACAATTGCTTTCTATAATAATAATCAAATAGACGATAGGAGAGTTTGATTCCGATGAAAAAAACATCCCTTATGACCACCAGTTTGGCCGTATTGCTGTTAGCCGGCGGCTGCGGCACCAACAACCAGCCCGCAGCGGTTCAAAGCGCCCAGCCCGCTCCGCAACCCGCGCCAGCCAAAGAAACCGCCGCTTCCGTTTCCGGAAAGCTGAGCTTTTACACGTCCCAACCGGAAGAAGACGTCACCAAGCTTGTTGCCGCGTTCAACAAAAAATACCCTGATGTAAAGGTGGACAACTTCCGTTCCGGAACGGAGGAAGTGACCGCCAAAATCCAGGCGGAAAACCAGGCCGGCAAAGTCCAGGCCGATGTGCTGCTGCTCGCCGATGCCGTAACTTTCGAAGGGCTTAAGAAGCAAAATCTGCTGGCTTCGTACAAGTCGCCGGAATTGTCAAAAATTCCGAAAGATCTCGTCGATCCGGACGGCATGTACAGCGGCACCAAAGTCATGGCGACCGTGTTGGCGATCAATACGCAAAAGGTCAAAACGCCGCCGACTTCCTGGAAAGCTCTCGCCGCCGCCGAAAGCAAAGATGCGGCAATTATGCCAAGTCCGCTCTACTCCGGCGCCGCCGCGTATAATGTAGGCGTCTTGACCCGTACGGACGGCTTCGGCTGGGATTACTTCAAAGGCATGAAAACCAACAATATATCGGTGGTCAAAGGCAACGGGGCCGTGCTTAACGCCGTAGCCAGCGGAGAGAAATCGTACAGCATGGTCGTAGACTACCTCGTAGCCCGCGAGAAAGCAAAAGGCACTCCCGTAGAATTGATTTATCCCGCTGAAGGGGTACCTGTCATCACCGAACCGATCGGCATTATGAAAAATGCAGCCAACGAAAAAGCGGCCAAGGCTTTTGTCGATTTCGTGCTCTCCGAAGACGGCCAAAAATTGGCTTCCGAGATCGGTTACACGCCGATTCGCGAAGGCGTCCCGGCTCCTAAAGGTTTAAAAAGCATCTCCGAGTTCAAAGTGATTTCTTCCGATATCGGCAAACTGACAGAAGCCCGGGAAGCGGACAAAAAACAGTTCACCCAGCTTTTCGGACAATAAAAAAACGGGGTCGTCGCACACTATGAGCAGATCATCCACAACTCCAATTGCCGGGGAGGACGTCGGGCTGAAACCCGCACTCCTCCCTTTTTTTATGAAACGGGCGGCGCTTGCTGCAATCGCTGTTCTGCTAGTCGTGTTTTTTATCGTTCCTGTGGCAAAGCTGGTTATCTTAAGTTTACAGGGCAGCAGCGGATTAACATTAGACCACTACACGGAAATGCTGCGGCAGAAGAGGCTGTGGAAAACGTTAAAAGACACCTTTGTGATCGTCGCCGGATCGTCATTGCTGTCGATTTTGCTGGGAGCGGTTTTTGCGTGGTTTATGGCTTATACCGACCTTGCGCACAAAAAAATATTGCATGTGGCCATCCTGCTTTCCTTTATATTGCCTTCGTACGTCTTGACCTTGTCCTGGTCCTCCTTTATGGGCACGCAAGGGATCGCCGCCGGCATTTTGCATTGGTTTCAGCCTGAAGCCAAACCATGGAGCATGTACAGCTACGGCGGCATTATTTTTGTCATGGGCATCCATCACTTTCCGCTTGTTTATATGCTGACGGTCGATGTGCTGAAAAAGATTCCCCGCGACCTGGAATGGGCGACAAGAGCAAGCGGCGCTGGCAAATGGAAAACGTTTCGCTTGATTACGCTGCCGCTCTCCTTGCCCGGTTTGACGGCCGGCGGATTGCTTGTGTTTTTGGCTTCGCTGGACAATTTCGGCATTCCCGCGTTTCTTGGCATTCCTAAAAACATTTCCGTTCTAAGCACCTTGATTTATGAGGAAATTATCGGTTTTGGGCCCACCGCTTTTGCCAGAGGAGCGGCTTTATCCGTCATGCTTGGCGTGGTTGCCATCGCCGGCACACTGCTGCAATGGCTGTCCGTCAAAAAAATCAAAACGGCGGACACGGTCATCGTTGACGACAGCCCGCGCCATCTGCTCGGCGCACACCGCCGATGGATTACGGTGACGATCTGGGGTTTTCTCGCGCTGATTACAGCCGTGCCGCTGCTCTCAATGACCGCGCTCTCCTTAAAGAAGGCGTTTGGCCTGCCCTTTCAAGCCGCGAATATTACGTTTGCCAATTACCGTTACATTTTGCTTGAAAATCCGAAGGTATGGCAGGCCATTCAAAACAGCTTTACCTTATCTGTTGTCACGCTGGTCATCTGCTTGGCGGCAGGTTCGCTGCTGGCTTATGTCCGCGTACGCCGGCCTTCACTGCTGACCAAAGCGGCGGAGTTGGCTGTCGCTCTCCCGTATACGCTGCCCGGAGTTGTGTTTGCTTTATCGATGATTTTCGCCTGGATGGAGCCGGTTCCCGGGTGGAATCCCGGCATTTACGGCTCAACAAGCATCTTGTTTATCGCTTATGTATGCCGCTTTTTAATTCTCCAGGTGAGGACGGGCGTTACGGCTTTTATGCAAGTCGACGTGTCGATGGAGGAAGCGGCCCATATTTTCGGCGCGGGCTTTTGGCGAAAATGGATATCCATTTTGCTGCCGCTGCTGCTGCCCGGACTTTTGAGCGGGGCATTTCTTGTCTTCCTGACCGCGTTTACCGAACTCACCGTATCGGCGCTGCTCTGGTCGAGCGGCTCGCAAACGATCGGGGTGACGATATTCAGCTTCGAGCAGGCCGGCAATACGCTGTATTCCACCGCTCTATCCAGCTTGATCGTGCTTTTGATCGTGGCGGGAATGGTAGTTTTGCATTGGGTACAAAAGCTTCAAACCAAAAAAGGAGTCAGGCAGCCATGAGCATTCAAATCGCAAACGTCAGCAAGACGTTCGGACATTTTCAAGCGCTTAAATCGTTGAGTTTATCGATAGCGGCAGGCGAGTTTATCGCCATATTGGGCCCCTCCGGCTGCGGCAAAACAACGCTGCTGCGCATGCTTGCCGGCTTCGAGCAGCCTTCCGCCGGAGAAATCCGCATGAATGATGCCGTCGTAGCGAAACCCGGCTTCAGCCTACCTCCGGAAAAACGCAAAATCGGCATGGTATTCCAAGCATTTGCTTTATGGCCGCATATGAATGTGACGGAGCATGTACGTTTTCCGATCCGCCACCATAAGGAAACCCCCCTACGCATCAAGCAGCAGGAGCGGGAGCGCATCGACGATGTGCTGCGGATGGTCGGTTTGTCGCAGCACGCCTTACGGATGCCGCATGAGCTATCCGGTGGCCAAAAGCAGCGGGTCGCGCTGGCGCGGGCGATCGCATTCGAACCGGCGCTGCTGCTGATGGACGAGCCGCTCAGCAGCCTGGACGCCATGCTGCGCATGGACATGCGCCGGGAGATCCAAGCCGTGCATCGGCAGACGGGAACCGCCGTCGTTTACGTGACGCACGATCAGAGCGAAGCATTAGCGATGGCCGACCGCGTTGTCGTGATGAAAGACGGACAGATCGAGCAGGTCGGCACACCGCAGGACATTTACCTTTGCCCGCAAACGGAATTTGTCGCCAAATTCGTTTCCAAAGCCAATTTGATGCGGGGACGCTGGAGCGAGGCCGGCTTTGCGCCGGACGGCTCCGAAGGCACGATTGTCTGGCAAGGCGGACAAATCGCCGGTTACTTCAAGGAGCACGGTATGTACCCGGTCAGACCGGATCAATTGATACTGGCTCCCTCGGACCGCCCAGGTATCGTTGGCGAAGTCGTAAACGTACAATTTCAAGGCAGAGAGTTCCATTACGACATACGGACCGCAGACGGCCAGTGGGAAGTCATCTCCCCTAATTGCTTTCAGATGGGCAACAAAGTGTCCGTCAACATCGCCACGGATGAACATGCCGGTTAGTCGCCGCACCTTTCCGGCATTCCGGATGAGTGAAGCAAAAAACCCTATAAGCGCATCCTTAAGTACAAAGGCTTGCGTTTATAGGGCTTTCGTTTATAAAACCTTGCCTGAAAATTCATGTTCAAGGATGGAATATTGAAAAGAATCAAGCCACCTGTCTTTATGCCGCATATGTCCGCGCAAATGACCTTCGTACGTCATTCCGATTTTCTCCATGACTTTGGCGGAACCCTTGTTCTCCGGCCGGCATGTCGCGTAAATACGATGCAGGCCAAGGTCTTTGAAACCAAATTGGAGCAGCGCCTTGGCCGCTTCCGATGCGAAACCTTGCCCCCAGTACAACGGGTTAAAACAGTAGCCGATCTCTCCCTGCAAATGTGCATAAATATAAATTCCACAGCCGCCAAGCAGCTTGCCGTTTTCTTTTGACACGACCGCCATCTCATATCCCGTTCGTGGCTGCTGCCGCTGCATCTCGATAGCTCGGTCTATAAATTGTGCAGTTTCTTCCTCCGTATTAGGTCCCCAGATCATATACCGGGCAACGTCGGCATTCGAGGCATACTCATGAACGTCTGCGGCATCTTCGGCCGTAAGCTCTCTGATCATCAGACGAGTTGTTTCCAATCTCATCATTGAGCGGTTTCCTTTCTTATTGAGTACCTGTATTTTCGTACGTTTCTACTGAATATCATCTTTGAAATGAACATGCTCATGATAAATATCGTCCATGCCAATCAGCTTACCGGTCTTTTTATGATAGTACGCAAACAGACGATTTATTGGAAAACGTAATAGCTGATAGTTCATATCCTTCGGCAAAAGCTGCATTTCTTCAAGTGCTTTTTCACGCGTCGTAAATAAACCGACTGGGTAGAAATTCGGAAAGCGCCCTGAATTATCAACCACAAATATTGTCCAAACAAAGTTGCTGTCTTGCGCATTCACAGGTTATTCCCCGTCAGCCAATCGGCGGTTTCCTCAAGGATAATGTGGTCGCGCAGCAGCATAAAATGATCCGAATAGTCGCCGCACCTCTGAGCCGAAATACGCATTTGCTCAATCGCTTCGTGCAGACCCATCCACGTTACATGCATACCCAGCTCGATTTCGCTCTCCGAAAGCTGCGCATCTGTGCCGGCTCCGCATGTTTGAGAGATAAAGCAGTAGGAAAGCTGCATAAAGTCGTTCCTGAATTTATGTTCTTCAATAACCCCTAACTCATGAACGATCCGGGCATCGAAACCCGTCTCCTCTTTGATTTCCCGCAAAAACGCCGCCTCTTTGCTTTCTCCCGCCTCGATTCCGCCTCCGGGAAGTTTATAAAGACCAATCGCCGCCATTGACATCATGCCGACATTCCCCTTATCATCCAACAACACGCCTCTGGACGCCTGTCTGGACGTAAAGTCCAATAACACAGGAACGCCGCCGTCAAAGTCGCCGTCCGTAATTGTGCGAATCAATCTCATCTGATTTGTGGTCACACTCCTATTCGGGATGGAAGATCTCCCGCTTAAACGATGTTTTTGCTGCTACAGATAAATCCAGAACCGCTTCACAACGTTCCCGTTTTCTTCTATATATTCGGAATCCAATATGCCCCCGTTTTTCAAAATCGTTTTCTCGGAGCCTATATTCCCTTTGTCGCAAACTACCAAAACCTCTTTCAGGCCCATTGCTCTAGTAATCTGCAAAGCCTGATCCAATAGTGTACTCGCATATCCCCTGCGGCGAAAGGCCGGCCTTATTCCGTAACCGATATGGCCGCCGCGGTTCAACAGATGCTGGTTAAGCCGATGGCGAATGTTGACCGCTCCTACCAGTTGATCCTCTTCGTCCAGCAACCAATACGTTGAATGCGGCACCCACTCCGAATCAGTCAGCTTATCTTCGCTGTCTTGAGAAAAAAGGAAATCCAGAAAACTCTGGAAATCCCGCGGATCCTTTTCCACCACCCAAGGCACAATATCTTCCCCGCTCCGAATCCAATCCTCATAAAATAGCAAATACGCATCGCGATATTCCATTGAAGGTTGTATGAGCCGTAGTCCTCTCAAAAAAACAGCTCCTCTATCATATATTTCCATATATTCCTATGTCTTCAGGTTAAATTCCATTATAGTTCCGACCCAAGGTATGCGCAATAAAAAAATCCAATAATAATCTCAACGCGCCCAGGAGCCAACACGCTCCTAAACCTGATTCGATCATGGGTCCGGTTTGGGGCGGAACAACATGAAAAAACCACTCTCCTCAGTGTACATTGAAATACACTGAAGAAAGTGGTCTTATCTAGTAACGTAGCTGAAATAGTAATCGGAGTAACACGATTCGAACGTGCGACCTCACCCACCCCAAGGGTGCGCGCTACCAGGCTGCGCCATACCCCGATGCGCAAAACAAGCGTGCAAGAGCTATTATATAGCGAACACCGCCAATTGTAAAGACGGGATTTCCAAATAAGCCCTGCACAATATGCAGGGCCCTGGTTATCCTTTGACCGAACCTTCGACCAAACCGGAAATCAGCTGCTTTTGGAAAATAAGCACGATGATCAGCAGCGGCAGCACGCTGATGACGGATCCCGCCATAATCAGGTGATACGGGGTGGCATTGTTGTCCTCAAGCGCCTTCAGCGCCACGGCCAACGTCATATTCTCCTTGGAACGCAGCACGACAACCGGCCACAAGAAATTGTTCCACTGTTTGACGAACAAAATAATGCCCAGCGCGGCAAAGGCCGACTTCAGGTTCGGCAATATGATTTTGCGGAACAGCCCGAATTCGGTGCAGCCGTCGATGCGTGCAGCCTCCATCATCTCGTCCGGCAGCGCCATGCAATATTGGCGCATGAAGAAAATACCGAAGGCGTTGGCCAAATCGGGTAAAATGACACCCCAGATGTTGTCGATCAAATGCAGCTGCTTATAAATAACAAACAGCGGCACCATCGTCGCTTCGTGCGGAATCATCAAGGAAGCGAGCACAAATATAAACAGGACCTTTTTACCGCCAAACGAATATTTGGCGAAAGCGTAGCCGCCTAAGCCGCACAGCAGCAGCGCCGCTGCGGTAAATACGGTGGAGAGCAGCAGGCTGTTCCAGGCGATCCGGCCGAATCCCCGGTTCCCGAACAACTCGCCGAAATTTTCCCAGTGCAGCCGTTCAGGCACCCAAATCGGCGGATTGTTGAAAATTTCGCTGATGTCTTTCAGCGACGAGCTGAACAGCCAAAACAGCGGAAACAGCATGATGACGGACAACAAGGCCATGCAAGCAAAAGAGATGACGGTTGTCCAGACGTTTTTGGTATCCAAACCGGCCGCTGGCCGGATATGTGCAGAGCGATTCAAGCGTGCCCCTCCTTGCCAATTAATTTTTTCCGTCAAACATCCGCATTTGCAGCAGCGAGATCAGCATCATCAAAATAAAGAAACAAACGGCGATCGATGAAGCGTAACCGAAGTTAAAGTTTTGGAAGCTTTCGTTGTACAGCATGAGAACCGGCGTGATCGTCGAGTTCAGCGGCCCGCCCTTTGTTAAAATAAACGGTTCGGTAAACAGCGAAAATGTGCCTATCGTGGATAAGACGGTGCAGAACAGCAGGATGCGTTTGACAAGCGGGATGGTGATGTAGAAAAAGCTTTTCACCTTGGTTGCGCCGTCGACATATGCCGCCTCGTACAAATCTTTCGGAATGCTTTGCAATCCGGTCATAAGCAGCAGCATGTTGTAGCCAAGCCAGCGGTACAGCACCATCAATGCGACGGAAGTACGGGCCCACCACGGCGATTCAAACCAAGGAATCGGCTTGTCGATCCAGCCGGCGTTTTTGAGCAACGTGTTGACGAGTCCGTCCTGAGTGTTAAACAACAGCACAAATACAAACGAAACGGCAACAACGGAGACGAAGTTTGGCACAAATAACGCCATCCGAAAGAAACCTTTGCCGACCATCCAATTGGCGTTCAGCATGCTGGCGAAAATCAGTCCCAGCAGCAGCATGAGTGGAACGTACATTGCAAAAATAACGACGCTGTTCCATAAGGACAGCCAAAACGTATGGTCTTTAAATAAATCCGTGTAGTTCTGCAAACCGATAAACGATTTGGCCCGCGATCCGTTCCAATCGGTAAAACTGATATAGACGGAATAAAGAATCGGGTACAGCGAAAATATCAAAAACAATATAAAATAAGGCGAAATATAGACATAAGGAGCAACTTTAAGCTGCCACTTCCAACTTGCCGTTTTCAACCGCGCTCCTCCTCTTCAGCTTAATAAACAGAAAAAAGGGGCGATCGTTTCGATGAACACGATGCCCGCGTTTTTCCGTTCAAGGGAACCTAGTCGTGATGTTACTTTCTTTTTGTTTTTTGCCGCAGTTCGTCCGCCATCGCTTTCAGCGCTTTATCGGACTCCACGTTGTTCAGGAATATTTGCGCCCATACGTCGGTCATCAGCTTATTGGCCAGCGGGAAATCGCTCGTATAAGCCAGTGGGTACGTTTGTTTCAAAGAATCTGCGTATACTCTGCGAATCGCTTGGCCATTGAAGTACGGAGACGGCTCGTCGACGGACGGGTCGCTATATACCGTACTTAAAGACGGGAACAAACCGACCTTCGACATCATCTTCGCCTGGGAAGATTCTTTGCCGAGCATAAACTCGATAAACTTCCACGCCTCTTCCGCATGTTTGGAGTTTTTGTTGATCGCCATGTTGGAGCCGCCTTGGTTGGCGCTGACGTATTTATCGTCCTTCGACCATTTCGGCATCATCGCTACCGACCATTTGCCTTTGTCGTTAGGCGAATATTGCGTTTCGATCAGCGCATCGTGCCACGAGCCGCCCACCACTGTCGCCACTTTGCCGTCCTTGATGGCGTTGCCCCATGGATCGGTGTTCGCTCTGGCGTCGAATACAAGGCCTTCCTTCTGCATTTTGACCAAATAGTCGGTGATTTCTTTGACTTCCGGCTTGTCCACGGAGACGTTGCCTTGCTTGTCAAAATACCATACGCCGCGCTGCCACATCATCGATTCAAACATCCGGTTGCTCGAATTTGTTTTCGAATCGCCGTACATCATCACGCCGGTTTTTTCTTTAATTAACTTGGCCGCTTGATAATAGTCGTCCCAGGTTTGAATTTTCTGGGATACTTCCTTCGGATCGGTCGGCAGTCCCGCCTTGGCGAACAAATCGTTGCGGTAGAACATCACGACAGGGCCGCTGTCCCACGGCATAGCGTATACTTTGCCGTCTTTGGTGGCGTCTTCCCATTTGTAGGCGTTCATTTTATCTTTGTAAGGCTGAACGCGGGATGTGATGTCCAGCAAGGAATCGATTTGCACCATCTGCGACAGGTTTGTCGACTCCAGCGCAACGATATCCGGTACGGCGTCTCCCGTATTGGACGAAACCAAATATTTTTGATACAAATCCGCAGATTTCATCAATTGGTATTCGACGTCGATGTTTGGGTATTGTTTTTTGAATTCCTCCATGTTGAGGTCAAGACCTACCTTGGCGGATTCCCAAATCCATACGACAAGTTTTACTTTGTCCGTAGACGCTGCGGCTTTCGGAGCTTCTCCCGGTGCTGCCGCCTCTTGTTTACCGTTAGAGCATGCGCTGGCGACGAGTGAGACCACCATACACGAAGCTAGTGCAAGTGGCCAACCTTTCATTTTCATTGAAACCTTACCTCCCTGTTGTTTGTACCTATTTATCATAATCCGGTTGAAAGGGGTTTCACACCGACTGCTGTTTGGAATTGGTGCAATCTTTTCCGAAAACAAAAAAACGCCCGGACCGGGAGGGGCGAATTTGTATTTTTGTCCGATCGTTTCGTTATTTTGTCTGATTCCGGAATTGTCCGGGCGTTAGGGATACGCATTTTTTGAACCACTTGGAAAAATATTTGGCGTCGGCGATACCCACTTTTTCGGCGATTTCCTCGGAACGGAAAGACGTCACTTTCAGCAGTTCCTTCGCTCTCTCCAGCTTGCGGTCGGAAATAAACGAAATCAGGCTCGAACCGGTCGCTTCTTTAAAAATCGTGCTGAAATAACTGCGGCTTACGCCGATTTTGGAGGCAATATCCGCGGCTCTGAGGTCCATATGCAGATGCTGGTCGATATAGTCGACGGCATGCAGTATTTCTTCCTTGTGAATGCCGCCTTGCAGCTCGTATTTCAGCTCGATGCCGCGGTAACGATGCAGCCTGCGCACGGTCTCCAGCCATTTGCCCGAATCCGTTACCGGGCCGGCCTGCCGCCACGCAAACGAATGATGCTTTAATTTCAGGCATGTCAGCTCCAAATCGCAATATTCCAAATGCTCGCTGCGGCACACAAGAAACGCCTCGTCTTCACCCGCAGTCAGCAGCTGCATATTCGGTCCCGCCAACGCAACGGAATGCATCCATTCCCGGAGCGGTCCCCGTTCCTGCTCTTCCCCGCTCTCCGGCGTTCCGACATAAAGGTGAAATATATAGCTCTGTTCGGTCATCCACTTCCATATATGCTGCAGGCGGAGATGAAGTTCGGTTTCCGCCACCGGCTTATTTTCAGCCAGCCATTGCTGCAGAATCGTATCTTCTTCTCTGGATGCGGACACCGGTTTCATAGCCGCTTTGCGCTGCTTTTCCCTAATTTCGCCGCTGATTTTGGCTAAGCACTCGTCCATTTGATCGTCATCAAGGCTGGTCTTGACGATATAATCGGATATGCCGATTTGGATGCCTTGCTGGGCGTAAGCAAAATCTCTATGGCAGCTTAAAAACAAAATGATCGTATCGGGCTGCTCTTTTCTAATTTTTTGCGCCAGCTCGATGCCATCCATCTCGGGCATGACGATATCGGTGATGACAACATGGGGGCGGTGCAGCAGGAAAGCGTCCCAGCCCAAGCTGCCGTTTGCCGCATCGGCGACTACAGCCATTTGATGTTTGTTCCAGTCGACCGTCATCATCAGCCCTTTTCGGACAAGCTGCTCGTCATCTATAATTAATACCCTAATCGGTTCGTTGTCTATACGGTTTTCGGCCATTTCATAACCACCTTTGTTCCCTGATTTCGCTGCGATTCCACATGCAGCCCGCAGTTTTCTCCAAAATGCAGCTTAAAACGCTCATCCACATTGCGCATCCCGAGGCCGCCTTTTTTGCCGGGAATTTTCCGTCCGCTTGTAATATAGCTTAAATGCTCGGGGCGGATGCCCATGCCGTTGTCGGTCAGCTCAATCTCCAGCCAATTCCCCGTGGAGACGATATTCATGCCGATATGGCCTTTCCCGTCCACAAAGCCGTGGAAAAAAATATTTTCCAGCAGCGGCTGCAGCACCATACGCGGAATGAGACATTCCTCCAGGCCGGGCTGCACGTCGAAATGAAAAGTAAATTCGTCACCGAAGCGGTACTTCTGAATCTCCAAATAATGCAGCGCAATATCCAGCTCTTTATGGAGCGGGACTAAAACCTGCGACACGTTAAAGCTCCCCTCCAGCACCACAACGAGATGCTGCAGCATCTTTTGAATGTCGGTTTGATGCGCCAGCCGGGCTTTCCATTGGATAGAATTCAGCGTATTAAACAGCAGATGCGGATTGATCTGATAATGCAGCGCCTTTAATTCGGCATCGCTTTTTTGCTTTTCCTTCAAGCTGATCTCTTCGATCAAGTCTTTGATTTGGCCGGTCATCCGGTTAAACGCTTCGCTTAAATACCCGAATTCGTCGCTTGTATGAACCGGCGTTTGAATGGACAACTCGCCTTGGCCGAACCGTTTCATCGAATGGCTTAAGTTTTTGATCGGCCTGGTGAAACGGTAGGAGAAGAAAGCCGCCATCGCTGCGCCGATGACCACAGTGACAACCGCGGCCAGCAGCGTATATTTTAAAATAATGCCCGAAGACTCGTAGAACCGGCTGTATGGCATCCGGGCCTCGACCACCCACTGCTCCGTCTCGAGTTTCTTGGACCACACGATATCGTTGTCCTTGGGAGTGTCGTCGCTCGATGTCTGCAATACAACATGCCCGTCCATGTCTCTGATTTGCAGGTGGGCCTTCGTATCGTATTCGAATGTGCGGAACAGCCCCAATATCGCGTCCGCTCTCATGTCGATTAATATGTTGCTGCCGGTCGGAATGCCAAAGCTGTTTTTAATCGGTACGATCAAGCTGATCACATAATCGACCGATGTCGAGCTGTAATAGTTCGGCTTCTGAATCACGATGCGTTTGCCGTTTTTTTGCAGCACCCCCGCCCAGAACGGAGATTGAAACAGCTTGTCCGCATTGATCGCATCATTGCCGATCAGTTTCCCGGACGGCGTAATCACGTTGACGCTTAAAATGCTCATATTTTCAAACGAAGCCAGAAAGCGCTTGAAGTTTTTTTCCTCGGCATATTGGTTGTACGTACGCGGCTCCTGGTCTTCGATGACAATCGGTGACGAAATTAAATAAGTCAGAATGTTTCCTGTGATGCTGTCCATCTGCTTGAGACTTGTGTCCAAATGCTGCTTCAGCTGTTCCACCGCATACAAACCGTAGCTGCCGAATTGGGTGTTGACGATTTGTGCGGATTTATGATACGAGAAATAGCCAAGCGCCACAAGCGGCAGTATGGCCATAGCCAGCAGAAACAAAACAAGCTTGGCGCGGACGCTTTGGGTAATGTGAATGAAAGATGGCAGCTTGGCCCACGATCGCATGAACGGCAACTCCCTTTTCTAGCTAATGATATAAATTATACCGGATGCATGAAGACACCCGGACGGCCAAATGCTTCCACCCGGATGGCAGTGAGGCCATCTGCGCAAAAAAAGGCCAGTTCGGCGCGTATCTCCCATAAATAGGGAAACCCCCAAAGCGCATCTGCGCTAAAGGGGACACCCGGGGGCCGACCTATTCATCCTCTTTAAATAAAGGCATCATGCTGATTTCAAAAGCAAACTGCGTTTCATTCAGGCGATATTGCTCAAGAAGCTCAGGACCGCAGGAGTTGGAGCCCACTCCGCTCATTTTATAATCGAGATGCACGATCGTTTCTTTGCGTTTCAGCTTCGAAAGCTCATAGTCGTGGGTCGCACCGGTCAAATCCTCCGGTGTAAAATGCGAAGCGCTGAAGGAAAACGGCTGCGGCGCCGTAAACTTCAGGCCCATGCCTTGCTCGCTGGATACGACCGCCCATTCGGTGCCGAAACGCGCGCCGTTTTCCTGCGGCATAATGTAATTCTCGAACATATCGTCTACGGTCAGCAAATACTTGCCTTTTTTCACGCTTTGCCGTTTATCGATATAACTTTCGTGCGGACCGAAGCCGAAATATTCGACTTCTTCCGTACCGCGCGGCATCACCAGCTGCAGCCCGAACCGCGGCAGGAACGACAGGCCTTCGCGAACGTTCACTTGAACGTTCAGTTTGATTTCGCCGGTACCATCCACATGCCAACAGGCAGTGCCGCGGATATACGGAATATGGATGTAGCCGCCAAGCGAGAACTTCACTTCGATGTCTACAGCCGTCTCCGACCTGCTGACGATCTCCGAGCCGTACACGTGCAAAACGGCTCTTTCGTAGCCTTCCTCGGCCCAGACACGTTTGATTTTCCGGTCATTATCCGTTGGAGCCCGCCAAATGTTGAACTTTGGCGGAGCCGCGAGCATGTCAACGCCATGCTTGGAGATTTTACGGAACATTCCTCCATGCAGGTCAAACTCATGGCGGAAATCGAAACCTTCGATCACAAGCAACTGCTCACGCTCACCCAGCCGGATCTCCGGGATCTTCTGCATCGCGCTGGCTTTCGCCGCCGTTACCGGAAGCTCAAACTGCTCAAACGTAATTTCATGCCCCGCTTCAGCCCAGCGGCAATCCTGCAACAGCTTGACGGAGAAGGTGACGAAGCAGCGCCCGGTTTCCGGCAGCGTGTATGGAGCGTGAACGGAGGCTCCGGCATGCGGTGCCGCCGTTACATTTTCCAATACGCCCTGTTGGATGACCTCTCCGTCCTGCTCCACCTTCCAAATAAACGACAAATGCGACAGCCCGATAAAATCGTAAAGGTTGGTTATGGTAAACCGGCCCGTCTGCACATCGGCAGCCTCGATCCGGATCGGTGCAATTACCTTTTTTAATTCCAGAAGCCCGGTATGAGGAACACGGTCAGGATCCACAAGACCGTCTATGCAGAAGTTGCCGTCATGCGGAGCTTCGCCGAAGTCGCCGCCGTAAGCGAAAAATTCGGTCCCGTCCGCCGTTTGCGTTTTAATCCCATGGTCCGACCATTCCCAGACGCATCCGCCCATGAGCTTCGGATACTGGTAAATCACATCCCAATAATCCTTCAGGTCCCCGGGCCCGTTGCCCATCGCATGGCTGTATTCGCATAAAAACATCGGTTTTGTGCTGTCCGGGTTGCTCGCGTAATCCTCGATATACTGGACGGAGGCGTACATCCGGCTTTCCAAGTCGAGCACTTCGGTATCCGTGCTGCCCTTATGCCTCGGGTCCGAACCTTCATAGTGCACCGGTCTGGACGCGTCTCTGCTTTTGGTCCATCGGGCCATCGCCATATGGTTGCGGTCGTAGCCGGATTCGTTGCCCATCGACCAGAGCACAATCGAAGGATGATTTTTATCCCGCTCCACCATCCGGATCACCCGGTCGAGGAACGCCTTTTCCCAATCGGGATTTTTGGTCAGCATATGATAATCTCCGGCATGGAATACCCCGTGGCATTCCAAATCCGATTCGTCGATCACATAAAAACCGAACTCGTTGCACAACTCCAGAAACCGCGGATCATTCGGGTAATGCGAGGTGCGGACTGTGTTGATGTTATGCTGTTTCATCAGCACCAGGTCTTTGATCATGTGGTTTACCGGCACCGTTTGGCCCAGCTCCGGATGGGAGTCATGGCGGTTCACCCCTTTGAGCTTGACCGCTTGGCCGTTGATTTGGAATACGCCGTCCACAATCTCAATCTTGCGGAAACCGGTCTGGAACGACAGCACTTCCTCGCCACTATAGATGACTAACGAGTACAAATACGGGTTTTCCGCGTTCCACAGCACCGGAGAAGCGACTTCAAGCTCCAGGCTTCCTTGGCCGTCCACGAGCGCTGTGGCGCTTGCTGCCAGCTCCTGAACCGCGTTTCTTAATTCCGCCCGCACCTCAAGCCGCCCCGACGTCTCCACCTCACAGCGCAGCAGCGCCTTGCTGTAGTCCTCAGACAGCTCCTGACGGTTAAATACGTCGCGGATATGCTGCGGGTCGCGGGCAAGCAAATACACATCTCTGAAAATACCGGAAAACCGCCACAAGTCCTGATCTTCGATATACGTGCCGTCACACCATTTCAGCACCATCACCGCCATTTTATTGCGGCCGCTGCGCAAATACGGGGACAAGTTAAATTCGGCGGGAATTCGGCTTCCTTGACTATAGCCGACAAAAGCGCCGTTCACCCAAAGATAAAAGCAAGAATTAACGCCTTCGAATACGACGTATTTTTCTTTCGCTTCCCATTCGTCTTTTATATTAAACTCTCTGACATACAAGCCGGCCGGATTGTCGTTAGGCACAAACGGCGGATCGCATGGAAAAGGATAATTGACATTCGTATAATGACACTGGTCGTAGCCGTTGACCTGCCAGCAGGAAGGCACAATCAGATCGTCCCAGCCGCTGACGTCCGCGGACTCGCTGTAGAAGCCATCCTGCACGTCTTGAACCGTCCGGTGGTATTGGAACTTCCAGCTGCCGTTTAATGTTTGGTAATAAGGCGATTTGCCCCGCTTTTTGGCAAGCGCGTTTTCCGCCTCCCGATAAGGTATGTAATAAGCCCGGGGGGCTTCTCTGTTTACTTGCAGGACCGTCAGGTCTTCCCAATATGTTTCGATACGAACCACGTTATTCGCCCCTAGTCGTTAAAATGGTAATTCATTTTTATGCTACCATATTTGAAAAGGGTTTCAACAGCCGGCTGTTTGGAATAAGTGCAATCTTTTACGAAACGAGTGCTTTTGCCCCCGTGAAGCGAACTCAATCGTAATTTTGTTCGATTCAGGTGCGGATTTGTTTGCCCGGATGATAAAAATGAAAAACCGCAAAGCGTTAAAACGCCCTGCGGCTTTACGGTAAGCTATGACTAAAATGTATGTACGCTCAAGATTACTGAATTCCGTCTCTCAATGCTTTACCAGGCTTGAAAGCGGGAATTTTGCTCGCCGGGATTTCAATTTCTTCTCCGGTTTGCGGGTTGCGGCCTTTACGCGCAGAGCGCTCGCGAACCTCAAAATTTCCGAAACCGACCAACTGTACTTTATCGCCGCTTTGCAGCGCATCAGAGATTGCTTCAAAAACAGCTTCAACTGCTTTGGTTGCGTCTTTTTTGGAAAGCTCGGTGCCTTCAGCTACTTTTGCGATCAAATCCGTTTTGTTCATGCCTTTCACCTCCCTCCAAAATAAGGACTGCTATATTCTCTTTGTTCACCGATTCTTTACAAAATATACCTGAAATTTCGCGTAATCGCCGGAAAACAGAGGGTTTTTCTAACAAACGACAAACCTATAGTAATACAGCCGCCATGCTTTTTCAAGGGGTAAACGCAAAAAAGGCACTCGGGCGAGTGCGCTTTTTCCGTAATGATTAAAGAATGATGGCAATTAAGCCTCCGGAACCTTCGTTGATAATGCGTCCCAACGTCTCCTGCAGCTTGTATCGCGCATTGTCCGGCATCATCGCCAATTTGCCTTGAATGCCTTCACGCACAATGGAGTGGAGGCTGCGGCCGAATATATCCGACTCCCATATTTTCAGCGGATTTTCCTCGAAATCCTGCATCAGATAGCGGACCAGCTCTTCGCTTTGCTTTTCGGTTCCGATAATCGGCGAGAATTCGGATTCCACATCGACACGAATCATGTGAATGGATGGGGCTGTCGCTTTCAAACGTACACCGAATCTGGAGCCCTGACGAATGAGTTCCGGTTCGTCGAGGTTCATTTCCGCCAGCGATGGCGGCGCAATGCCGTAACCGGTCGTTTTGACCATTTCCAGCGATTCCGCAAAATGATCGTACTCCCGTTTCGCATGGCTGAATTCCTGCATCAGCTGAAGCAGATGATCTTTGCCGCGAATTTCGACGCCGACCACTTCCATCAATATTTTATCGTACAGCTCATCGGGTGCGTACAAGTCGATTTCGGCAACACCCTGGCCCATATTCATACCGGCAAGCGCCGCACGTTCGATAAAATCGTAGCCTTCGAAATTGCTGACAACCCGGTCCACATCCCGCAGACGGCGAATATCCTGCACCGTTTCGCGAACCGAATTTTCAAAGTGCGAGCGCAGCCAATGATTCTCGTCAAGCACCATCACCCAGCTGGGGAGATTCACGTTAACTTCGTGTACCGGGAATTCATACAGCACCTCGCGCAGCACGGAGGTCATGTCGTCTTCGTTCATATTCGCTACGCTGGCCGTTACGACCGGAATGTCGTGTTTGGCCTGCAGCTCGTTGCGCAGTTCCATCGCCGCTTCGCTGTTCGGTTTGGTCGAATTGACGATCACGATAAACGGCTTACCGACTTCCTTCAGCTCGGCGATAATCCGGTCTTCCGCATCCACATAAGACGCACGCGGAATTTCCGCGATGCTGCCATCCGTCGTAATCACTACGCCTAAAGTCGCATGCTCCTGAATGACCTTGCGTGTGCCGATCTCTGCCGCTTCTTGAAAAGGAATCGCTTCTTCAAACCAGGGCGTGTTGATCATCCGCGGGCCGTTCTCGTCTTCATAGCCCTTCGCCCCTTCAACGACATACCCTACGCAGTCGACCAAGCGGATATTGACGCTGAGTCCTTCGGCCACGCGAAGCTGAACCGCATTATTCGGTACGAATTTGGGCTCCGTTGTCATAATTGTCCGTCCTGCTGCGCTTTGCGGCAGCTCATCCGTCGCCCGTACACGGTCCGCTTCATTCTGAATGTTCGGCAGCACGACCGATTCCATGAAGCGTTTAATAAAAGTCGATTTGCCCGTACGGACCGCTCCTACGACCCCCAGGTATATGTCCCCTCCCGTCCGTTCTGCAATGTCCTTAAAGATATCCACTTTTTCCAAGACAATCCCTCCTAAAGGTTGTTAAATGAAGCAAGAGCGACGTGTTCGATCAACCGGCTATTACCATTTGACCGTATACGGCGGAACCTTGTACATTCTTTCGGACTAGTAAAAATATATGTGCTAGAAACGGCATTATGCTACTTGACTCTATATTTTATTTATCGAAAGAGCTCCACGTATATCATCCCCTCGCCGGCGGGAAGAAGCTTTCCTTGCTCACTGTCAAGATATATATGTTTCGGATGATATCGATATTCATAAAAAAACCTCCATTCTACCAAAATCGGTAAAATAGAGGTTTCTGAGCTACATATCGGGCGTTGGCTTCCCGTCCGTCCAACGGTAAGGATAAGAGCGGGCCGGGACGTAATACGCCTCATCCACAAGCAATTGGCGCAAGTCTTGTTTCGGGTCGAGTTTTCCTTGAAGCGATTTTTTCTCGATCACTTTCATAATCTCGGGTGTATAATCCACAGCAACCGTCCCTGACTCATTCAATATGAAATATAGCAGCGACTGGCGCGTGTAGACGCTGGGAACCTGCATCGGCGAGACATTCAGCTTGCCGTAGTCCATATCGAAAAAATGCGGCGCAATTCGCTGTCCCGACGGAAGCTCGCCGTTATGCTTCATTTTATAATCATCCACCAGCTTTTGCAGCTCGACGGTTTTTTGAAAAGCGGCAAGATCCATCAGCTTCACTGTCGGTTTGGTTTCCGGGTCAACCAGCACATAAATGTTGCTGCCGCCGTTCTCGAACGAGTTGGTCGGTATCGTGCTGATAAACCCGCGTTCTTTCAGCTTCTTGAAATCGATCATATATTTCTCGTAAATCGGCGTCGTTTCCTCGCTATTTTTAATCGGCAGCACGCCGGTTTTGACATGATATTGATCGATGGCGTTTTGCACGACCAGTATAAATTCTTGAGAGGCAAGTACGTTCCCTTGACTCATTTCCTTGGAATACATACAGCCCGAAAGACCTATTGACGCCACAACCAATAACAGCGCTATAGCTAAACGCGTCTTCATAACTCCTCCTCCTTCATTCGCGCCAATTGCTCGCGAACAGCGGCCTTAAGCGGATCCTCCGGAATGGTGACCGTCGCGTTGCCGACGATTTTGGCTTGGCAAGCCAGCCGGTAACCCATCTCCTCCAACCCGCCGAGCTTGAGCTTTTCATTAAGCGACAAGGGCGAAAGTCCCGCCGGATCCGCGGCGATCACTTTACACATCAAACAAGCCGCCTTCGCTCCGCATCGGGTGCGTATATGGACCCGGGCCTTTTTACCTGCATCCAAAACCGTTGTTCCGGGCCGCACCCCAATCTTTTTATTATCCGGCAAAAAAGTAATTTCCGGAGGCATCGTTACACGTGTTCCTTTCTCCAGTAAAATCGCGCTTAGAACCAATCGCCGTTACCCAGCAGTTCCTTGATTCGAAGGGTAAGCTGCGGGCTCAGCTTGTTGCGTTTCACAAGCGTCTGCAGCGCCTCGCGGTGCTGCTCCATATCGGCGCGCATCGCGCCGGCAATCGCCGTATAGCGGTCCTCACGGCCGCGCAGCAAGTTGAAAATAAGCTCATGAGAGAGCGGCATCAGCGGCACGCTAACGTCTCCGAGCTGAACCGTCACCGGCAGCCGGCTGCGCAGAAAACCCGTTTCCACCGTATAAATGCTGCCGCTGGATATAATTTGGAAGCCACCGACCAGCTCAAGCACAATATCGTCGTATTTGTAATGGCTTAATATGGAACGGTATATTTCCGTTTCACTGTATTGCGGCTTGTCTTCAGCGGTGTAAGCCAATGCCGCGGCAATCGCCGAAGCATCCTCCGTATCGGCGTACATGTCGAGATCGCGGGGCGCTTTCCCGGTCTCAACCCCTTGCAGCAGCAGCCCGCAGCTGCCGCCGATCAGCCAATTGGCCGGCACATTCTTCAGCCTGAGCGTAATGTCGATTATGGCATCATGTATATGTAATGGGATCGTCATATTCTCAAAAGTACGGCTTATAAGCAACCGCGATGTGTCCAGCTTGTTTAACCTTCGCTTGGCAGCCCAATCTGAAGCCCTGGTCCAGTTCTTCCGGTTCCAGACGGTCCAGCTCTTCGTCCGTAGGGGCAGCCAAATAGTCCATGCCTTCGGTTACCAGGCAGCGGCAGCGCGCGCACGTGCCTCGGGAACAAGAGAATCCCCAGTCGACATCGTGTTTTAAAGCCAAATCCAGTATCGTCAGCCCCGTTTCCGGTTCAAACGACTTCTGGACTCTGCGACCCTTTAAATCCATCATTCCCTAACGTCCTCCCTTAAATCATAGACAACATCATATACACCACAATAGGCAAAAATAGCAAAAAAGCGATGATGGATAACACAACACGCAGCCATCCTTTTGTTTTGCTGCGCGCAACCGTAATGATTCCCGATGCAACCAGCATTAAACCGATGGCGATGAAGGAAGCCCACATCTTATCCATGCTTGACATAGGTTTGGTCTCCTAAACAGAGTAATATGGCGTGCCAAAAAACTAACACTGATTATAACACAAAAAAAGCATAAACGCCGATTTCAGGCGCTTATGCCTTAATTTGTTCATTTTTTCATCATCATTTTCATCAGCTGCTCCATATTGCCCGGATTCAGCTTGCTGGATTTCACTGCTTGAATGATTTCATTGACGGTAGCATCGCTAACCGGAACTTTAACCATGTTGGATACTTGCTTGATCAGCTGCTTCAGTTGAGCTTCGCTGCTCATCGTCGACGGCTTCACGCCGCTCGCAAGCTTATTGATATCCTGTGCAGAGATATTTTTTCCGGTTTTCTTTTTCACGACATTCAGCACGTCTTTGGATAAATCTTTGCCGGCCATTTCCGCACCCTCCCAGGTATATAGATTAGACAATGAATCGGTCTAAGCTATAATATGAGGGCAGATGATAATTGGATTAGGCTCTTGACCCGGCACAATCATTCATATTCGCGAAAATTTGCCGTTTCTTCGATTTCGTGCGTCCGGCCGCGGCCCATCAGGTCCTCTACGGCGGCTCGCGGCGATTTCCCGGAAAACAACACCTGATGGAGCTGTTCGGTGATCGGCATCGTCACATCGTACCGCTGCGCCAGCACAAAGGCCGCTTGCGTTGTTTTGACGCCCTCCACAACCATGCCCATTTGCTGCAGCACCTGTTCCAGCGTGTTGCCTTGAGCGAGCATATATCCGGCCCGCCAATTCCGGCTGTGTTTGCTTGTGCAAGTAACGACAAGGTCGCCGACTCCGGCTAAACCGGCAAAAGTCAGAGGACTTGCTCCCATAGCGGTCCCTAAACGGCTGATTTCGGCGAGGCCCCTTGTCAACAACGCCGCTTTCGCGTTGTCTCCGAATTCCAGCCCATCCGTCAGCCCTGCGCCGAGGGCAATGATATTTTTGAGCGCGCCGCCGACCTCAACGCCGATAATATCCGCATTGGTGTAGACGCGAAAATACGAATTGATAAATAAATCCTGCGCAAGCTCGGCCGTTTCCTGCGATTCGGATGCGACCACAACGGTTGTCGGACATCTGCGGATTACCTCCTCCGCGTGGCTTGGGCCGGAAAGCACGGCGATCCTCCCCGGTTCAAGCTGCGGCAGTTCATCTGCAATAACCTGGCTCATCCGTTCGAGTGTGCCGGTTTCAAACCCTTTTGTTGCGTGAATGACCGTCATGTCCGGTTGAATATACGGCTTCATCGCCGCAGCGACACTTCTCATCGCGGAAGAAGGCGCTACCAGCAGCACGGCATTTGCACCCGATAACGCTTCCTCCATCGAAGCAGTGGCGTGTATGCGCGGCGAGAGTTGAACCCCCGGCAGAAAGCGTTCATTCGTATGCAGTGTGTTCATTTCTTCAACCTGCTGAGCATTGCGCGACCATATGGAGATGTCTTTATCGTTGTCGGCCAATACGGAAGCCAGCGCGGTGCCCCAGCTTCCTGCGACCAGCACGGCTACCTTATCAGTCTTTGCCATAAGATTCCTCCCGGGTTGAATATGTGAACCTGAAGGTTATGCTTTTTTCGTACCCAGCTTGTTTTCGTTGCCCTGAACAAGCCGGACAATATTCGAGCGGTGCCGAACAAAAGCAAATAAAGCTAGAAGGATGCTGAACCAGAACATTTCCATCGGCTTGCCGGTGAAATAAAGTAGAAAGGGCAATACGGCTGTAAGCAGCAGCGAACCTAAAGAAACGTATTTGGTCAAGGCGATCACCACGATGGCAATGATCCCGGCGATCAGCGTCGGCACAAAAGCAAGCGAAGCCATCGCGCCGATCGTCGTTGCAATACCTTTGCCGCCGCGGAAGCCGAAGTACACCGGCCAGTTGTGGCCGGCAATGGCGGCGAGCCCGCACAACACCTGGATGAGCGGATCTCCGCCGCTTATTGCGTATCCGATCCCTACGGCGGCGGCGCCTTTGACAGCGTCCAGCAGCAGGACGACAACGGCCGGACCTTTGCCAAGCACCCGGAGCGTATTGGTCGCTCCTGCGTTGCCGCTGCCGTGGTTGCGGATATCGATGCCCTTAAGCAGGCGTCCGGCCAAATAACTGAAGCTGATCGAACCCAATAAATAACCGACAATAATAGAAACGATATTTAACGTCATGATGCCGTTCCCCTATTCGTCATCAGATTTTTTTCTTGTAAAGATCCGGATCGGCGTCCCTTCAAAACCGAAGGCGGCGCGAATCTTATTGTCCAAATAGCGTTCATAGGAGAAATGCATGATCTCCGGATCGTTGACAAATACGACAATGGCCGGAGGTTTAACCGCTACCTGCGTGACATAATTGATTCTCAGCCTTCTGCCTTTATCCGTAGGAGGCGGATTAATCGCAACGGCGTCGGATACGACATCGTTAAGCATATGTGTAGGGACGCGCATTGCGTGTTGTTCCGCAACATTCACGACGACCGGCAGCAGCTTATGCAATCTTTGCGTCGTTTTTGCAGATACAAACAGGACCGGAGCGTAAGTCATAAACAAGAAATGATCGCGAATTTTTTGGGTGAATTGATGCATCGTCTTGTCGTCTTTCTCCACGATATCCCATTTGTTCACTACAAATATGGAAGCTTTCCCCGCCTCATGAGCGTAACCGGCAATATGCTTGTCCTGCTCGATGATGCCTTCTTCGCCGTTAATGACCACCAGAACGACATCTGCCCGTTCAATCGCCTTCATCGCGCGCATGACGCTGTATTTCTCCGTCGTTTCATATACTTTGCCGCGTTTGCGCATACCGGCCGTATCGATAATGACGTATTTCTGGCCGTCTTTTTCAAACGGCGTATCAATAGCGTCCCGGGTCGTTCCCGCAATATCGCTGACAATCACCCGCTCTTCGCCCAAAATGGCGTTGACAAGAGAGGATTTACCGACATTCGGCCGGCCGATCACGGCCACCTTGATCACTTCTTCGCCGTATTCCTCATCAAGCGGATCGGGCAAATGTCCGATTACGACATCCATCAAATCGCCGATGCCAAGCCCATGGGAACCCGATATGCCGATCGGATCGCCGAATCCGAGGCTGTAAAATTCGTAAATATCGTCCTGACGCTGTAAATTGTCCACTTTATTCACCGCGAGCACAACGGGCTTCTTGGCGCGGAACAGCATTTGCGCCACTTCGTCGTCAGCTGGAGTCACGCCAGCTTTGGCATCAACCATAAATATAATGACATCCGCTTCTTCGATAGCCAGCTCAGCCTGCAGCCTGACCGAGCGTAAAATCTGGTCTTCTCCTTCAATCTCAATACCGCCTGTATCCACTACGCTGAACTCTCTGTCCAGCCAACTGCCTATGCCATAGAGACGATCCCGGGTAACGCCGGGTTTGTCTTCCACTATTGCTAACCGTTCGCCGATGACCCGGTTGAATATAGTGGATTTTCCGACATTGGGCCTTCCCACAATCGCAATGATCGGTCTGGCCATGATTTTTCAACTCCTTAACCATATGCTGCTTCACAGCATGAAAAAATTCACAACTTACATCATATCAAAAATAAAGTTCGAAGTAAATGAAAGCCGATTAAGACCCACTTTTTCCAGCTAACTTTACAAGTTCATTTTACCATCGTTTTTCCACGCGCGCGCAGTTTATCCGAAATTTCGGCGCATTTTAATTATCCATACGGTCCCATACAGTCATCCCCGGTTGCCTTTCCCCCTGTTCTGCCACACCTTTACTGCCTGCTTGCCGCCGGATAACATCCCAAGCCACACCAGAGAGCAACCTCTGGCTGTCCAGATCGCCATCCACCAGCGGTCCTGAAATTGCGGATCTCCCAAAGCCGCATGATATCCTTGCGCTTGGTGAACATATGCAAAATAAATATCTCCTACGATCAATCCGAGGCAAATACATGCCGTTTGGGGCAATGGCTGTCTTGTCAGCAAAAAAGCCGAGAATCCCAAAATCATGCCGCTTTGCAATTCATCATGCGACATCAGGACGGGCAATACATAAGCGGCTTCCCTTAGAAAAAAATAAATCGAACCCATCAGCAGACCGGATGAGAGCAGATGGCATTTTTGCAAAAAACCTTCCGTACGCAGCACAATCGCCACGGACATAAGCGCAACAAGCAAAAAACAGCAGTACACGCTCCATCCTTGCCAATGGACGACGATCCCGAGCGAACCCAACCACAGCATAAAAAAAAGAAGTATCACTTTGTGAGAAATACCTCTGACCAGAACCTCTTTCCACCCGCTGGCTAATAAAATAACCGTGATGCTGATTAACAAAAGCGATAAGTACCCTGGATTCATACGATCACCTGAGCGTTCAGTTTGGCCTGCTTTTGTTTCCTGCTTTCATTTACCTTAGTATGGCTTTATCGGGTGCTTTTACTCGTTTCAACTCGAGATGTCCTCCACAAGCAGATCCACAACCGGTAATCCGAAGTAAGCACCATTAGCAAAAAGGCACACTCTTCTGAGTGCGCCTTTTTGCTGCTTCTTTATTTGATTAGCTTCGCGCTTACAGCGCTGCGCCTCATTTAAATTTGCTGAGTTTGTCGCCAAAACGCTCGCCCAAGTTTAATGTCAAGCTTTGAGCCGGCGGGATATCCACATGTTCTCTAGGCTCGCGGTTGCGTGACGGTCTTTCTCTTTCCGGTTTTGCTTCAGCGGCAGGAGCTTCTTCCGTTTCTTTGATGCTAAGGCTGATCCGCTTTTCATCGGCGTTGATTTCCAAAATCTTCACATTCACTTCTTGGCCTTCCTTCAGCACTTCATGAGGAGTGCCGATATGGCGGTGTGCGATTTGGGAAATGTGCACAAGCCCTTCTACGCCTGGTGCCACTTCAACAAATGCGCCGAATGCGACAAGACGTTTTACCGTACCTGTAACGATTTCGCCGGTTTTAAACTGATTCGCAGCTTGCTGCCAAGGTCCCGGTTGAGTTGCCTTGATGCTGAGGCTGATCCGCTCGTTGGCCGGATCTACTTTTAATACTTGCACTTGCACTTGATCGCCTTCTTTAACAACTTCGGAAGGAGACTCGACGTGATGCCAAGCCATCTCGGAAATATGTACAAGCCCGTCTACGCCGCCGATATCGATGAAAGCGCCGAATTGAGTGAGGCGTTGAACGGTGCCGCTTAATTGCTGTCCAACCGTCAAGCCGGAGATGATCTCTTTTTTGCCTGCTTCGTATTCTTCGTCAAGAACGTCTTTTTGCGAAAGGATGACTTTGTTTTTCTCACGGTCCATTTCTTTGACGCGCAGACGCAACGTACGTCCTTTGTAATCGCTGAAATCTTCAACGAAGCCGCGTTCAACCATGGAAGCCGGTACGAAACCGCGCAAGCCAACGTCAACGACCAAACCGCCTTTTACAACTTCGGCAACAACAGCTTCGAGAATCGTTTTGCTTTCCATATGTGCGGAAAGTTGTTCCCAAGCTTTCTCGGAATCGATCGAACGTTTGGAGAGAATCAGTTCTTCTCTTGCATCGTTTAATTTCACGATACGCAGTTCAACTTCTTGACCTACTTGAACCCCTTGCGTAGCATCGTCAAGTTGAACGGACGAAAGCTCACGAAGCGGGATCACACCGTCGTATTTGTAACCAATGTCAACAAAGGCTTGGTCGTTGTCAACTTTGATGATTTTTCCCTTGACCACGTCGCCTCTCTTGAGCACAGTAACGTCACCCATCGTTTGCTCTTGCGTAGCTTGCTCGGTTTGTTCCACTTTGATTTCTTCAGACATTGTTAATTCCTCCTCGATATGCAACCTGCACCATTGATATAGCTACAATTGCTTGTATTATCTTACATATAAATTAATCTGCGGCACAAGGTCGCAGTTAAAAATATTATTTTAAAGATAGTATGAATCCAATTGCGTAATTCCATTCTAAAAAGTTTTCACTTTTTCTCATGTTCAGCTTTCATCGCACGAATCGTCGACATGATTTTGTCCGTTGCCAACTCAAGTCCTTCCGATCCCGCTTCTTTAAATTCGGATAAATCGATCGCTTGACCGTAAACGATTTTCATTTTGCGAAACGGCGCATAAGTCCCGATAATCGCTGCAGGGATGACCTCAGCGTCGCCTCTCAAAGCGAGACTGGCAGCCCCCTTCTTCCCCATACCGCCGGCATTGCTGCGCGAGCCCTCAGGAAAAATGCCGATGACATTTCCGTCCTTCAGCAGCCCAAGCGACAACCGGATTGACTCCTTGCTGACACCACCCCTTTTAACGGGAAATGCTTTAATTCTCGGAAGCACCCAACCAAGGACGGGGACGGCAAACAATTCGGCTTTTGCCATATAATGAACATCGCGATCCAGCGGTGTGCCTAGAAAAGGAGGGTCAAGATTGCTTGTATGATTGGCGCACAGCACAACTGGGCCTGACGCGGGAATGTGATTTAAGCCAACTGCTTCATACCGGTACAAAATTTTAAAAAGGACATGGAAAATAGCTTTAAAAAATCGGTACAACATGGCTTACTTCCCTCCGACCGCGTGCTCCCGGCAAAGCGATAAAATGCTCTCCACCACCTCGGGAATCGACATCTCTGTCGTATCCAGCAGAACCGCACCTTCCGCCCTGACCAGCGGGGACGTTTCACGTTCCTGATCCATCTTGTCGCGTGCCGCAATATCCGCTTCCAAACGCTCCAGCGTAATGCCGTCGGCTTGTCCCGCCGCTTGAAGTTCTTTGAATCTGCGGTCGGCCCTCACGCGTACGCTAGCGGTTAAAAAGACCTTGACTTCCGCATCCGGCAATACGGTGCTGCCGATATCCCGGCCGTCCATAACTACGCCTTTGGAGGCGGCCATTTCCTTCTGCTTGGCAACCAGTATTTTGCGAATTTCCGCAACACTCGCCACACGCGAAACATTGCTTGTCACTTCCGGATATCTGATGTTCAACGTAACATCGTCACCATCGACATAAACAAGTTGTCCTTTTTCGCCAGGCAGCAACTGAATATCCGTATGCTGCACCAAGCGAATCATCTGATCGTCTTGCTCCAAGCTGGTATCCGTCCGCAAAATTTTCCACGTAACTGCTCTATACATGGCCCCGGTATCTACATAAATAAACCCGAGACGTTCAGCGACAAGCCGGGCAATGGTGCTCTTGCCAGCCCCCGCCGGACCATCTATAGCAATGTTGAATTTTTTCAATCCTACGGGCCTCCTGACTTCATAAAACGAACGTAGAAAATTATACCACACCTCATGTGGTTAAGCAAAAGGCTTTCGCCAAAGTTCGCGTTTTAAGGATGTTTGTAAAACGTTCCTTCCAACTGTTCGACCTTCACGACAGCACTTCTGACCGCATCAAATTGCAGCAGCAGCTGGCTTATCAGCAATGCCGCCGCCAGACCGATAACAATGCGAATCAGCGTTTTCTCCACTTTGCCCGAAAGCAGCTTAAACAACCTCGCGTATTTCTTTTGCTCCCGATTCGACTTCACAAATAAACCACCTGTCCGTAAGCAGAGTCGGTGGCTAGTATACCCTGTTTATCCACGATTTATAAGAGCGGTAACAAAGGATGGCAGCTATACGCCTTCCATGAACACGATCATTTCTTGCGGAAATCAAGCTGGCGCTCGAAGCAATACCGGATAATCTTCTGCCTGTCTCTGTCCGTAATTTCCGAATAACGCATCATCACCTGCTGCTTGCCCGACTCCAGCTGCTTCACGCGAACGATTTCGCCGTTGAAGGGAACATGTTCGATTTGATTGTTTTTATAATGGATAAGCACCCAACAGGAGACAATCTGCTGGTTATGAAGCGGAATATAACCGTCGCATAGAAACGAAATGCCGCCGCCGCCGACATCGTCGGTTAATGTCACAAATTTCAGCTGGTCCGAATATTTCACCGCAATTTCAAGCTCTGCGGGAACCCGCAAAAAATTGCGCCGCTGCACTTTCGTAATCGTCTCCGGATCCGGACGTTTAATAAGCACCAGCCTGATGACATCGTCGGTAAATCCGAGCACCGTGGTGTTGAAATAATTTTTCACACCGCCGTCCGTAATGAAATATGCGTTCATCTCGTCCCCTGGATAGAGACGTTTCAGCTTGCCCGTCTTCTCGTCGATCGGGATTTCCATGCCGATGGCCGTTTCGGAAACGTCGGCTATCCGCGATTTGAACTGTTTGCTCGCTTCATCCGGATCTACAGAGTTTACTTGTATATATAAAATCTGATTTACTTTTGGAAGCATTTCACAGCACCCCCTGCGCTTTGTCAAAAACCAGTACTTTTGAACTACCTATATTTGCTATTATAACATGATTAGTCAATACCGAAAGGGGCGTACAGAAAAACAAAAAAAGGAGCGGTTTGCGCTCCTTCGGAATTTCAAGTCAGGCTTGAGGTTGAGGTTGGGGCTGGGCTTGTTCCGAATACAAATTATCGACACGCTCCTGTGCGCCCGTCTCCGCGTTAATATAGAAGCGGTAAGCCGATCCGTTAATTTTGCCGGTGAACTGATGGCACAGCACCTCCTGCTCCAGCTCATTGCGGATCAGCGCCAGCGCTTCGCCGGTGATGACAAAATTCGGATTCAGCGACTTTTTCGCTTCCTCTGCTGAGACTGTAGGTTTAGGCATTGTCCGCTCGGCATGATGCTCCATCGCAAAATCGTTAGCCTGCATGCCGATCATATCGCCATTGTCCAGCGCCACATTCACCGTCAGCTTCTCCAGATAGTTGATGACGTCGCCTTTTTTCGTCGCAAAATTAATATTGGCCACGTTGTTGTATTCCTGGTAGCTGGTCGCCGTCATGCCCGGATATCCGCGCGTATCCAGAAATTGCGCCGCTGCATCTCTGGCCTGCCGCATATCCAGCTTCTTCTCGGGAACGTCGCGGGATGCGGAAAACCATAGGAGTTCCCCTCCGTTTTTCGAGAAATCCATGTGCACCCCGTCGGTGGTATTGGGCATCGGACCTGTAACGCTGTACGTGTTATAGTCGGTGTTGGCCCCGTTCTCGACAACCGTAAACTGCGAAGTGTCTGCGATACCAAGCAGCTTGCCCGCTTTGTCTTTCACTTCCTCAGGCGACGCCTCTTGGCCTCCGATTATTTTCGTGTTGCGGTTTTTGTTCGAGTTGAGCGAAGAAGGACTGAATTTCAGATCCGAATATTCCGATACTTTTTTATCCACGGTTGTGAAGCCGTCGATAATCGTATTGTCCTGCGGCTCTTTTTGAGTGGCCAGCGCCATCTCTACATCCATCCACCGCAAATTGTTGCTGAGAACTTTATCTTGCGTTTCCCGAAGCTGCTTGGAGATCTCTTTGGAATGCTCGTAAAGCGCGGTTAGCGTCGACTTCTCGTCTTCGCTCAGCGGCTGCTTGCTTAAATCGCGCACGGCTGCCTGATAAGCGAATTTCGAGGTATTCGACAGCATCTCTTCCGTTTTGTTAAAAGGAAGCAGCGTCAGCGGCAGCTGGTTGATTTCGCCCTGCGCTTGGCTCGTAATTCTCCAGACGTTGATTAATCCTTTTTTGTAGGCGTCGGGTGAACTTGAGTTGACGGCAAGCGTGTTGCCAAGTTCGGTTTGCAGCCGCTCTACGTGGAAGGACAAATCGTGAAACGCCCGCTGATACTGATTTTCCGCTTTGATCAGCACCGAGTTTTTCTCCTGATGCTCCTGATACCCCCAGAATCCGACTCCGACGAGCGCAAGCAGAAAAACCGGAAACAGAACCATACTTAATCTTTTGTACATCGGATTGCATGCTCCTTTCAATAACTTTCCTTTGTGGTTAGTGTTAGCCCCCCGAATCTGGATTATGCATCCTAATATGCAAAAAGAAGCCCTGGAAAAGGGCTCCTCTCGTTTGCGTTTCATTCGTGTTTTGTTTAGAAATCTTGCGTTTCAATGTCAAAATCGTACTCGTTGCTGCAGATGCATTGTTTAAATCCAGTATCTATCTTGCCTTTGTTTCTTCTGCCACGCAAAATAAACCTCTCGCCGCACCGCCGGCAGCGAATCGTTACTTTCACCCGCGTCTCTGTCATGGACTCCCTCCGCAAAACCTAAAATATCCGGGTTCTTCATTACCTCATCTTCCATTATTAACTAGATGACTATATTTTAACCTCATCTTCGCGGGTAATTAGCCGGAGAGGCGACGTGCTGTTGGCGCGGTTTACTTTTTTAATGCTGCGAACCCATAAATAAATCATAAACGGAACCATCAACCAAGCCCAATTCGACGGGAATTGGATCAGGATGAAATCAAACATGCCGTGCCAAAACATCGGAACAAAATACGACATCAGCAGGTGTTTGGTTTCCACTTCTTTATGAAATTTGGCTTGCCCCAAATGATATCCCATCAGCACGCCAAATATGGCATGGCCGGAAACCGGAAGAAAAGCCCGCAGAAGAAGCAATGAAAAGCTGGAGTAGTTAAAAAACGCGTAAATGACGTTTTCCAAAGTGGCGAATCCTAGCGAAACGGCTACGGCATAAACGATGCCGTCATAAGGCTCGTCAAAAGAAGTATGGCGGTAAATGATATAATACAGCAAAAACCATTTTAAAAATTCCTCAAGACCGCCGGAAATAATAAACGCAAAGGAAAACGGATCGTCGGATGTCGCATGAACCAAAGCCCGCTGCAGCACCATCGTCGGAAATACGATCAAGACGCCGAACAGAAACATTTTCATGACCAGATGAATCGGTTCGGTATCGTAACGGTCCTTCAAATAGAAATAAGCCAATAGAGCGACACCCGGCGCAACGGCTGCCATAAGTATAGAAAAAAATTGCATCGCGTGCGCTCCCTTCGATCCAGCGTACGTAAATAAAACATATTATAGACGTTTTCGATTTCTTTTTCCATGACCTCTTTCCGCCTATTATGGCAAAATTCAAAAAAGCATCTGTCATCAATGCAGCGCAAGCAGCGCCGCCGCTGATGAAGATGCTTTCTGATCGATCATGAAAAGCCGACTTTTTGAACTCTCACTTAAAATGGGAACAAAGCACTTTGACGGCGTCATCCGAAATCACGGTGTTGCCGTACTCCTCAAGAACCGCTCTTGTGACAGACGTCGCTTCGCCAAACTCGGACAATATGGCAATGATCGTCTGGTAGCGGTCTTCTTCCATCTCTACCGGTTCAAGCTGCAAGATCCACTTGTTCTTATACGAAAATAACGTACCGCCCTCTATGAGCAAAGGATTGAGCACACGGGAAGCTCTAAGCAGATCTTCGAAATCGTGGAATGCATAGGAAATCAGATCGCTTTGTTCCAGCGTAACTTCCATTTCATATATTTCATCTGCGTCGTCCGCATCGTCTATACCACGCTGAAAGTCCATTTTGCCGCGAGTTACGATGACAACCATCCCTTGAGCAGGCATGGCAAAGACCTCGACGGCAAGCGGGCCTGTGGCATCAAAACCAAGCTCCGAATAGGCCTGATCCATCATTTCGCTGAATAACTCGTGAACCTTCGGTATTTCCCGCCACATGTCGTCCTTCTGGATTCCGCGCTCGGATAAGTCGTCGAATGTGAGGAATATCCGGATTTTATCCTGACTTAAACGCTCAATTTTCACACAGGATCCCTCCCTGTCGACAGGTATAATAATAGCTTATGAGCAAACCATCTGAATGGTGAAAAAAAATGGCTTGTATCCATAATATATTATAGCACAGTATTTTATAGAATGCTTGAATATAGCCGAAAATTCCTGCCCCTGCACTATGTAAACGGCTGATAAAGTAAAAATCCCGTTCCTGAGGGAACGGGACAAGACGCTTGTTGATGCGGATTAGTGGCTTTGATAAGAGCTGGAGGAATGAGCATTTTCACTTAAAATTTCGTCAACTTGCTGCTTCACGCTGGGGTCCTGCTTGACGATTTTCTCGACCTCACTGAAGTCCGAACCGCCCGATTTAGACGATTTGGAATCGGCTGAAGAGAAATTTGTTTTGGCATCGCCGGAGGCCGCCGCGGACTTATAGTTCTCCGCTTTGTTTTTGCTAACCATATGCATGCCTTTTTCAACGATTTTGCCAAACGAGTCCGATGTCGAACTCATCGCCATCATGGATCCGCGATATTTCTGGAAAGCGACGACGGCGGTAGCACCTAGAAGCCCGCCAACTACAAATGCGCCCATCTTCATCAATAATCCCTCCCAATTAGATTTGTCCGAGCAATAGTTATTTTTCACTACCGGGTGCCGGCGCATGCATGATAAAATAAGGGAGTCAAGCAGCCAAAAAAGCGGAATGGAGTAGAATACGGATGAAATCGCATATCAAATTAACGGGGCTTGGCGCCGCTCTTCTATGTACGCTTAGCGCTTGCGGCATCGCTGCTCCCACACAATCTGTTCCGGCTCAAACAGCTCCGACACCCGTAGTTCAGTCGCCGCCTGCCGCGCAAGCGTCACCGGAGCCGATCAAGCCGGCAGTGGAAACGTCACCCGGCAAACCTCCCGCACCAACGGAACCTGTCTCATCCGGCACCGCAGGCGGCACGTCCGCGCAAGTTACAGCCCCAACTCCGGCAGAACAGACCAAGACGTACCGGCTGAATCCGAAAACGGTAGATATTGTGCCCATCAGCCCGGACGGCAACAAAAAAGTGGTGCTGCTTACGTTCGACGACGGGCCTAAAAATAAAGAAACATTGGAGCCGCTGCTGGATACGCTGGATAAACATAAAGCCAAAGCGATATTTTTTGTCAATGGTTATTTGGTTAAGCGGAACCCGGAGTTGCTTAAACAGATTCATGAACGCGGCCAATATATCGGCAACCATTCGTGGGATCATATCGATCTAAAAAAGGAAAATAATGAAAAAGTCACCCAACAGATTACGGATGTGCAGACGATCGTAAAGGACCTCATCGGCAAACCTCCCGTTTTCTTTCGGCCGCCTTTCGGTTCGGGAAGCGACTATGTAAGGCAAAAAGCCTTGGACGAACATCTGCTTTACATGACCTGGTCCAACGGCTCCAAAGATTGGGAAATGAGCACGAAAAAAAACAACCCCGACGAGGTTGTGCAAAATGTGCTGGACCAGCTCCGCCCGGGCAGCAATATTTTAATGCATGAGCTTCCCTGGACGGGAAAAGCGCTGGATACACTGCTAACCCGGCTGGAAGAAAAACAATACGCATTCGTCGATCCCGGAGCCATCGAAACCCCTTAAGCTTAAGGGGTATTGGGGGTCACTTCAAAGCGAATTTGGCCCCCCAAATCAATAGCCCCACCACCAATGCAAAAAACAGCGCCAGCAGCGTACGGTAAAACCATTTAACCCAACGTTCTTTTTCCGCTTTGTGGACCATTTTCCGGGGCGGCAGAAAATGCTCATCCCGCTCGTCTTGCTCGGCCGCCTGCTGCGCGTCACCTGTCAATGCTCTCTTCCGGCCTGCCATTACTTCTCCCTCCTGAATCGAAGTATACATCCCATCGTTAAATCAATAATAAAATGCGCCGCTATCGGCGTCCAGATGGTCCCGGTATGGACATAAATCCAGCCCAGCCCGTAGCTGATCCCAAATACCAGACCGGTCATCAGCCAGTGCTGCAAATACCTGATATGGATCGCCGCAAATAATATACTGGTCCAATAGGCCCCCCAAGCTTCCTGAATGGCGCCGCGGAACAGCATTTCCTCGCAAATCGAAACAAACAAAGAGATAACCGCAATATGCCACAGAGGCCGATTGCCGAACAGTTTATCGTTAATCCCGCCGTCATCCGTCACTTCCTCCGGTACCCACCGGGTAATGGCCATATCCACAATAAGCACGGCCGCCGCGAACAGAATCGACCAGCCTGCGATCGCTCCCCAGGAGTGAGGCGCCAGCAATTGCAGCGGGTTTCGTTTTTGAAACAGAAATATAATAAGTGCGACCAGCAGGATAAAACCTTGTGTTCCATATAAATTAATTAGCAGCAAACGGTCGTCAAGATCGTCGATATTGACTTTTTTCAGCTTAAATTGGTTGAAATTAAATTTTTTCATCGATTTCCTCTCCTGATTAGGAACTGCTAACTATTCCCTTTTCCATTCATTTCACCTATACTATAAACAAAAAATATAAGATGAGGAGCATCATAGATTATGGAAAAGCGGCTTACTCGTTCGGATTATGTTTTTGCCCTCATGTTTATTTTTATGCTCGTTTTCGCGCTGGGCGCGTTTTTTTACGGGCTTAAAGTGGGCAAAGAAAAATCCGCACTCAAGTACGAAGAGCAAATCGCCAAACAAAATGAAGTATCTCAAGAGTTGACCGCTTACCATCAGCAACATCTGGTCTCATTCTATCATACCGTCTACCAGCCCTATATGGAATTCCAGAAAAAGTGGTTCGAACAGATGTATGAAATCGAAATGAGAGGTTCGGCCGATTCTTCCAGCATCATGAAGGAGCTGAACAGATTAGCTTCGGACAAGTATGAAGCATTGTCGACAAAGACGATGCCGGATTCCTCGCCGCTGCTGAAAGACGGCTTGCAAAGCTACACCCGCAGCTTAAAGCTGTTCAGCGAAGCGTCCAAAAACTTTGAAGGCAAAGCCAACTCCATGCGCGGCAGCGACCTGATCGCTGAAATTAACAAAGACGCTTTTTTCATCGAAGCGGAAAACTACGCCTTGAAGGCGCAAAAGTCGTATTTTGACTCGATTATCAAATGGAACGAAAATATAGATGGCCAGTTCAAGCCGATCGATATCAATCAAAAGCTTGCCGTTAAGGACTGGAGCCAGATTAGTCTGAATATGAAAAACGACTACATAGCCGCCGCCCTGCTTAATGGAAGACTGTACAAGCCGTACACGCCTCAGGATCTAACCGCCCGAGTCGACGATTTAATCGTCAGCGGCCAGGCTAAGAAGATGAATTATACCGAGGTGGCACAGCTGATCGATGTACTCAACGCAACCGACGCGGTGCGGCCCGGCGATTTTATTCGTTCGAAAAACAAATTGTACGGAAATGAGAATTTGCCTCAGGTCCCTTTCTTCTTTAACAACTAACGTTACATCTGCGCTGTGCGGTCCGCCGTACGGCGCTTTTTTTAATCGTATTGAAAACCCCGCAGCCCCGATACCGCCGCCATTCCGCCTTCTACGTTCACCGCATTGCCGAACCCGTTTCTGGCTAAATAATCGCATACCGCCGCACTTCTGACCCCATGAGCGCAAACGATGTATATGTCGATATCGTCAGGAAGCTCCGACAACCGCGCAGGGATCGTCTGCATCGGCATATGTTCGGTATGCTCAAGGTGATAGTATTCCCACTCGACCGGTTCCCTTACATCGATAACGAGACTTTGTTTTAATTCACCCGCGTCGTATTTACGAATGAAATCGGAAGGTTCTATGCTCATAAAATCCGTCATATGTTTCAAAGCCACCTTTTAGTTTTGAATAATGAATTGTTCTGTCTATTGAAGAATACTGAAAAACGGGCCTTCAATCAAGAAAAAACGATCTGTCTGAGAAACGCAGATAAAAACCGGCTCCCCTGCGCATACTGAATTTGACAAATCGGCTTACAGGGAATGCGCAATTATGACATTCAGGTGAAAAAACGGTCTACACCTATTGACACCTTTCCATAGCCATGTTACATTAAATCCGAATTTGTTATATTGACTATAAACAATGACGGAGACAGTCGTCGCATGAACGCTCAGAGAGCCGATGGAAGGTGAAAATCGGACGTGAAGCGGCGGTTCTCAGCACTCCTGAGTTGCCTTATTGAATCAAGCGGACCGCTTGTGTAGGTAGGCCGGTTGGAACCCGTTACGGCTCCGTGTCATACGGATAGTATGACCATTGAAGGCGGCAGGTGTGAACAGGCCGCGAATTAGGGTGGCACCACGAAGTCAAACTCTCGTCCCTTGCATACGGCAGTCGTATGGGGATTGGGAGTTTTTCTATTTTCAAAAATGGAGGCAGAAAACATGTTTAAAGTATTAGTCATGGACGGCATTAGCGACATGGGGATCCAAATGCTTTACGATGCGGATGATGTAGCCGTAGAGAAAAAGAACGGCTTGTCCGAAGACGAACTGGTGGCCATTATCGGCGAATATGACGCATTGCTTGTGCGCAGCCAAACGAAAGTAACCGACCGCATCATGAGCGCTTCCAGCAAACTGAAAGTGGTTGGCCGCGCCGGCGTTGGCGTCGATAACATCGACCTCGAAGCAGCCACAAAACGCGGTATCGTTGTTATCAACGCACCGGACGGCAACACCATCGCTACCTGCGAGCTGACTTTCGCCATGATGATGGCTGTAGCCCGCTCTATTCCTCAAGCTTATAAAAAGACAGTTTCCGGCGAATGGGACCGCAAAACGTTTGTTGGCGTGGAACTCCGCAATAAAGTGCTTGGCGTTGTCGGCATGGGCCGTATCGGTTCCGAAGTTGCCAAACGCGCCAAAGTGTTCGGCATGGACGTAATCGGATACGATCCGTTCCTGACAGAAGACCGCGCTGAAAAAATCGGCGTGAAACTGGGTTCCGTTGAAGATATTTGCCGCAATGCCGATTTCATTACGGTGCACACGCCGCTTACCAACGAAACGCGCCATATGATCGCCCGCCCGCAATTCGAAATCATGAGAAAAGGCGTGCGTATCATCAACTGCGCCCGCGGCGGCATCATCGACGAAAAAGCGCTGGTTGAAGCGATCGCCGAAGGGATCGTAGCCGGAGCCGCGTTTGACGTGTACGAGCAGGAACCGCCTACTTCCGATCATCCATTCCTGAACAATCCGAAAATTATCGTTACCCCTCACCTTGGGGCATCTACTATAGAAGCGCAGGAAAATGTCGCTATCGACGTTTCCGAAGAAGTGCTGCACATTCTCCGCGACGAGCCGTTCAAAAACGCGGTAAACATCCCGCCGGTACCGGCAAGCGTTATGCACAAGCTGCAGCCGTATTTCAACCTTGGCGACAAAATCGGCCTGTTCCTTGGCCAAATCGTCGACGGCGCGGTGCAAGAAATTGTGATCAACTTCTCAGGGGAACTGATGGATGTCGACATTAGCCCGCTTACCCGTTATATTGTCAAGGGCATCTTTACGAACAAGCTGGAAGGCGTCAATATCATCAACGCCATGCATTTCGCCAAAACCCGCGGCATCAACATTACGGTACAAAAATCGTCGGCTTCCAAAAGCTTCACGAATCTCGTAAGCGTGACGGTCAAAACGCAAAAAGAAGAAAAAACGGTTGCCGGCACGCTGCTGACCGGTTACGGAGAGCGTATCGTACAGCTCGACCAATATCCGGTTGATATCCCGCCGGAAGGCAATCTGCTGCTGATCTCCCACAACGATAAGCCGGGTATTGTCGGCAAAGTCGGTACATTGCTTGGCACCAACGACGTGAACATTGCAACCATGCAGGTTGGCCGCAAAGTGATCGGCGGATCGGCGGTTATGATCCTGACTACCGACAAACCGGCTTCGCAAGACGTCATGGAACAACTCGCCAAACTGCCTGATTTGACAAATGTGAAGCAATTGACGATTTAAGTCATAACGCTTTTTTACACAAATCGTCATGAACCGTACAAAGGGCTTGTTGTTCCACGAACAACAAGATTTCTCCCGTCGATTCACCAAAAAAAGAGAGCTTCCGATCTAGAATCGGAAGCTCTTTGCTTTAAACTATAGCTTTTTGCAGGGGAGTATGATGGAAAATGTCGTTCCTTGCCCAAGCGTGCTGCGTACGACGACATTTCCTTGGTGGGCGTCGACGATGTTTTTAACGATGGCGAGGCCCAGTCCCGTACCTCCGGTTACGCCCCTCGTCCGCGCTTTATCCGCTTTGTAGAACCGTTCGAACACATAAGGCAGATCCTCCGGCGGGATACCGTGCCCTTGGTCGGAAATATCGATCTGAATGGCGTCCGCATCTTTATGCAGCACCTGCTCTGCTTTAATCGAAATCGCAGCCCCGCCCGATGTGTGGCGGAATGCGTTATCCAGCAGATTGGTCATGACCTGCTCCAACCTGTCCTCATCGGCTTGTTCAAGCACCAGCGGAAGCTCCGGCAGCTCGTAAGCAAGCGCGATTTCCTGTTCTTTGGCCAGAACGGCGAATTTACGGTAAATCCGCTTAATAAATGTCCCGACTTCAACTTCCCGGAAGTTAAGCACCATATTGCCGTTTTCCATCCGCGCCAGATCAAGCAGGTCGTTAACGAGCCGTCCCATGCGAAGCGATTCGTCATGGATCACCTGAGCCAGCTCCTTGCGTTCTTCGGGCGAAGCGGCAATATCGTCCAGCAGCGCCTCGCTGTAGCCTTGCAGCATGGAAAGCGGGGTTCTGAGCTCATGTGATACATTAGCGACGAAATCTTTGCGCAATTTATCCATCCGGTGTTCTTCCGTGACGTCCCGCAATACGGCGACCGCGCCGCGGACAACATCGCGAGAGTACAGCGGGGCCATAACAATCGACCACACCTCGTTGCGAACGTGCAGCTTGGAATTCATCTCGCTGGCCTCCGCCACGACGGCTTCAAACAGCTGCTGCATCGGCTTCGGAATCGTCTGCCGGTTGACAGGTGGCGTTTCGCCCTCCTGAAGGCCGATCAGGCTCCATTCCTGGACGATTTTCTCGCCTTGCGGATTCGTCAAAATCACATGTCCCTCGGCATCAAAGGTGATGACGGCATCGATCATGCTTCGCAGCACGCTGGCCAAATGTTCTTTCTCATGGTTCAGCGCTTTGATCGTATCCTCCAGCTCTTCACCCATATGATTGAACGTTTTGGCAAGCTCGCCGAGTTCGTCCGACGAGGTGATCGGCACCCGCGTTCCGTATTCGCCTAATGTAATCAAATCCGCAGCTTTCTTCAATTGAAGCAGAGGTTGTGTAATCCGCGTCGACAAAAAGAAAGCGAAAAACGTCGTCAGCAAAAAGCCCATGACGCCGACATACGCAAATAGCCGCTTGACATAGGCTTGGGTCGATTCCAGCGACTGGACGGTCTGGTAAAGGACCAAGGCCCCCAGCGAACCGCTCTGACCCTCCGCTTTCAGCGGAACGGCCACGGCCAAATATTCGCTTTCCAGCCGGTCTTTCGAACCCATCTTCACCTGCTCGTGATTGTCGATGCTTTGCCCGGCTAACACCGACTGCAGATCGCTTTTTGGGAAGAGGCTGTCGACTTTGACCGCCTCTTTCTGCTCCATCGGCAGCAGGTTGAGCTTCGTATCCAGCAGGATGATTTTGGCATCTTGTGCGCTGAGCAGCTCATTGATCGTTTGCAAATATTTAGGCTCGTTCAGATGCGGAATCACTTCGGCGGCGACCCGGGTGGAGAGCCGGAGCAGCGTCTGGGTCTGATCCTGTGTTTTGGCGAAATAGGTCTGAATATATTGACCCCAAAAAAGGCTCAAAATGAGCAAAACGAAAGCTACGAGACCAATGATGGTCATCCATAGCTTTCCGACAACGCTTTTAAGTATGAACACTTATTTCGGCACCTCTAGCTTATACCCGACGCCCCACACGGTCGTAATCATCGCAGCCGCCTCTGACGATACTTTATTGAGCTTTTCTCTCAGCCGCTTGACGTGGGTATCCACCGTGCGCAAGTCGCCGAAAAATTCGTAGTTCCAAACATCCTTCAGCAGTTCCTCGCGGGAGAACACTTTATCCGGCGAAACCGCCAAATAATGAAGCAGTTCGTATTCTTTAGGCGTCAGCGCCACTTCTTGTCCGCCTGCGGTGACACGGTGCGCATCATGCTCAATAACGAGATGCGGGAACACAATGTTATTGCTGGAATTGACTTCCTTGGACAAATAGGCAGTCGCCGACGAACGGCGCAATATCGCCTTCACCCGGTAAATCACTTCGCGTGGGCTAAACGGCTTCACAACGTAATCGTCTGCTCCGACCTCGAAGCCCTGCACACGATTCGTCTCTTCGCCTTTGGCGGTCAACATGATGATCGGAGTGGATTTCACCTGCCGCAGTCTCGCGCATACTTCGATGCCGTCGATACCCGGCAGCATCACATCAAGCAAGATCAGATCGTAATCTTTCTCCATCGCTTTGTTTAACGCGGATTCGCCGTCGTCAGCTTCATCGATTACATAATTTTCCTTCTCCAGATACATCCGCAGCAGCCGGCGAATCCGTTCCTCGTCATCCACAACGAGGATTGTCGCTTTCAATTCCGACATTGCACTCCCTCTTTCCATCCCATTTTTTTAGACTCCCGCGTACGAGTGAAGTCCCGCAATCACCAGATTCACGCCGACAAGCGTAAACATAACGACAATAAACCCGAGCACCGCAAGCCAGGACGACTTTTTGCCCTGCCAGCCGCGCGATAAGCGCAAGTGCAGATAAGCGGCGTAGAAGAGCCATGTAATAAGCGCCCACACTTCTTTCGGATCCCATCCCCAGAATCTTCCCCACGCCTCGGCCGCCCAAATCATGGCAAAAATAAGCGCCCCTAACGTAAAGATCGGGTATCCGATCGCAATAGCTCTGTAGCTGATCTCATCGATGTCTTCGGCGTCGATGCCGCCCATTAACGGACTGATTACCGCGCCAAGCGGCTTGCGTGCAATCAGCCGCAATAAGGCGTACAAAATAATGCCGCTTAACAGCGACCAGACGGTCGTGTTCAGCTTTCTTCCCGCGTTCGCGCCTTTCATCCAATAAGGCGCTTCTAACGGCGCCGTGCTCATGCCAAGAAACGGCTTCATTTCAATCTGCTCCGCTTGGTACGGCTTAAAAAGCGGCGGCAGCACATAATCCACCTTCTGGTCAATCGTCTGCTCTTGGCCGGATTTATCGGTGAAGGTCACCTTCTCCGAAAATTGCGCGTGATATCCGCTTGCGTTAAAGCTGAAAATTGCCGTCACAAAACCAACGATAATCAGCAGCACAAACAATGTGAATTCGATGCCCCGCTGCTCTTTGCGGTCCTTATCGGAAGTGCCTTGATAATTGACGGTGCGCAGCAAATACATCAATCCTGCGGCGAAACCTACACCGAAGAAAGCTTCACCCGCCGCCGCCGTCGTTACGTGAATTTTCAGCCAGTAGCTTTGCAGCGCCGGAATCAGCGGCTGAATATCATGCGGAAAAACGGATGCGTAAGCGACGATAATAATCGAAACCGGCGTGGCGAACATCCCAAGCACCGGCGTGCGGTACAGCAGATACACAATGATGAACGCCAAGGAGATCATCATCCCGAGAAAGGTCATAAATTCGTACATGTTGCTTGTCGGAATATGCCCGCCCTCATACCACCGCGTGAAGAAAAACGTGACATGGGACAAAAAGCCGATCACTGCAAACGAGAAAGCGATATTGCCCCATTTTTTCACATGCCGTTCCGGGTCGTTGTGACCCCATCTTTTTCCTGCAATCGAGACAACAAACAGCAGGAATGCGATGCAATAAACAAAAAACGCAATCAATAAAAATGTGCTGCTAAGCGAACTTGTGCTCAAAGCGGTTTACCCCCTGTTTCCATCTGTCTCGGGTCTACGGCGACGCCCGTTTTGTTTAACATGGCCGCCGCTTCCTTGCGGATACCAAACCAGTTTTTATTCGTGTGGCCGCCAAGCGAAAGCGTTCTTCCGTCAATACGCAGCCAAATGCGGCGATGATGCCAATAAAAGCCCATCACAAGCCCGATCATAGAAATGGCCGCCCCGACCCATACATAAGGCATGGCGCGATCCACGCGAATATTCAGGTAGCTGGTATAATTGGAAACCTCGACGTCCTGCATGGATCCTACGGATAAATCGAACTTGTTGCTGATTGCGCCGTTAATTTCATCCTGGCGGAACGTTTGCTTATCGATTTGTTTCGGGAAATAAACGTACGGCTCGCCTTGCGGCGGCAAATCCGGACCGGTGATGGTAAATATAAATCCCGGCACTTTCGGTTCATTCGAGCTGGTCATCGGCAAACCTTTGCTATCCAGCGCGAAATCCGGGAAATACGCTTTCAGCTTCAGCGTGTATGGCCCCGCTTGGTAGCTTTCCGCTGGCCTGGTCATCGACAACGAAAGCGTGCCATAAGCTTGTCCAGTCATCTTATTTTTTAATGTCGGCTTTACGGAGAGCAGCATCGGCGATTCTTTGTAATCAAATTGATACGCCATAAACCCATTATACGAAAGCGGCTCGTTCACGATGATCTTCTGCCGGTGGACTTCCTCCAGAACAGGCTCTTTCGCCGGCGTATCGCAATCGGAGGTGCACTTGTACAGCACCGCTTCCGTCTCGTAAAGCTTCGGAACCGCTTGGTCGCGCGCTTTGAATTCGGCCGACATTTCATTCTCGTCGTAAAACTCCAGCGTAAACTTCTCGTTTTTCAAATAATACGGCGAGTCGGGAATTTTCTTGATCTGTCCTTCGGGAAAGCCGATATATTGGTCCATATGCCAACCCGGAATGCTGCGCATCAGCACCGCGATCAGAAAAATAATGAGACCGATATGGTTGATATAAGGCCCCCAGCGGCTGAAACGATACTTCTCGGCAAAAAGCGCCGTTCCTTCGGTATACACCCGGTAATTTTTTTTCTCCAGCTGCTTCTTGGCTTGTTCCACCCATTGTTCAGGCTCAACTTGCGCTGGAATATCTCCGCTGTATGAAACCTTCTGCCTGAGAATAAAACTCAAGTGCTTGCGGATTTGCTGTTTGCTTAACGCCCGGTATAACGGCAGCACGCGATCGAGACTGCAAACGACCAGCGAGGTCCCGATCATGAAAAGCAGCGTAATAAACCACCAGGATTCGTACGTATGGGAAAGTCCCAGCAAATAATAGATGTTGCCCAGCGTGCCGTATGTATCCTTGTAATAGGTGGAAGGATCCAAATTGATAAATGTGTTTTCCTGCGGATATACCGTTCCGAACATGGCGCCAATCAGCGTAATGACAATTAAATAAATGGCGATTTTGACCGAGGAGAAAAAGTTCCACACCTGGTCGATAATCCCCGGATTTTGCTTTTGCGAACGCCTAGCGACACCGTCATAACGCATTTCAAGCGGCTCCTGACCCTCCTCGTCAAACAGCGGCTTGCCGCATGACTCACAAAGCACAGTGCCGATATGATTTTGATGGCCGCATTCGCATTTGGTGTTTTCAATCATAAGCGACCTCTTCTGTCATCATGGTTTCTTGGTGGCCAGAGCTACCGTATGCTCTAAAAAGTCCTCTGTCATCTGGCCTACCTTAACGGAGGCGATCCGGCCGTCAGGCCCAATGAAGAAAGTAGTCGGGTAATTGATAACCCCGTACCTTTTGCGGATTTCTTCCTTGTCGTCGAGCAGGATTGGAAAACTCAACTTATACTGGGTGACGAAATTTTGCACCGTGATCGGGCTTTCCGCAAGGTTGACAGCAAGGAATTCGATATCTTCCCTTTTGGACTGCTCGTATTGCTGCTGCATCGCCGGCATCTCGTCCTTGCAAGGCGGACAAAACGTACCCCAGAAGTTAAGCAGCACCGTTTTCCCTTTATAATCCGACAGCTTGTGCGTTTTGCCGTCCATGCCCACGAGCGTAAAATCGGGAGCTTTATCTCCTTGCACCGGTTTTTTGTTGTCTTGAAACAAATTACCGGCAAGCGTCAGCCCGCCGATGAGCAGAACGGCGGCAAAGATGACCAGTTGTACCCACTTTTTATGTTTGCCCATTACTACCCCACCTCTAGGTCCAGCATAACCCCATTATATCGAAATAAACTCCAGGCAATCAGCGGCCTTTTTGAATTTTATGTGTCTTTGGCGCTTTGGAAAACGGCGCCTTTCCTCCATGGGAACGCGGCGCGGCGGAAGTATTTTCCCTGCGTCCGGAGCGTCCGGAGCCCGTTGCGGCAGTACGGCCGCCGGCTTTCGGCCCGGAACGGCGGGCACCCGCTCTCGGCTTGGCGCCAAACGGCGCATTCTCTTCCGAACGCGAACGGCGCGTGTCGCCGCCGGACAGGCTGCGCGTGCGGCCGGTCTCGCGCGAATCCGCCGATGAGCGGCGTCCGCCTTTTGCCGCGCCGGCGGATCTAGCCGGATAAGCGCTCTCCGTGCCTTCGCTGCTCCGGCGCGAGCCGCCTCTTGCAGCAGTTTGGCGCTCCGGGCTTTCGCTGCCACGACGCGAGCCGCCTCTTGCGGCAGTTTGGCGCTCCGGGCTTTCGCTGCCACGGCGCGAGCCGTCTCTTGCGGCGGCATGGCGCTCCGGCTTGGCTGCAGTTCGGCCTCCCGCCGTTTTGCCTTTTCGGCCCGGCTGCGCGGTCACTGCCCATGCGGGACGGGATGCTGCATCCGCTTCCTCAGCCTCCTCCACCTTCACGCCTCCGGCCATCATGGCGCTGCTGCGCAATTCCTTGATTTCCTGAGGGGAAAGGTGGCGGTATTTGCCGCGCGGGACTCCGAGCAGCGCGATCGGCCCGAACTGAATGCGCCGCAGCTTGATAACCGGAAATGAGATCGATTCGAACATCCGCCGCACTTGGCGGTTGCGCCCTTCGTAAATCGTGATTTTAACCGTTGTTTCATTTTTGTCCGGATTCACGTCATGATAGTCCACTTCCGCAGGCGCCGTCATGCCGTCCTCCAGCTTAACTCCTTTTTGCAGTAACTCCAGCTGCGAGCCGTGAGGCGTTCCTTTCACCGTCGCCAAATACGTGCGGGGCACGTGATGTTTCGGATGAGTCAGCAGATTGGCGAATTCGCCGTCGTTGGTCAGCAGCAGCAGACCTTCCGTATCGTAATCAAGACGTCCGACCGGGTATACTCTCTCTTTGACGCCAGGCAAGAAGTCGCTAACCACTTTTCGCCCGGCCGGGTCGGATGCGCTTGTGATGACCCCTTTCGGTTTGTTAAGCAGCAGATACACTTTTTGTTCCATACGGATGGAACGGCCGTCGACGGTAATTTCGTCTTGCGCAGCATCGACCTTGACGCCAAGCTCCTTTACCGTTTCCCCGTTAACTTGCACCCTTCCCGCCGTAATAATTTCTTCGCATTTGCGCCTGGAGGCAACCCCTGCCTCGGCGAGCACTTTTTGCAGTCTTTCCATAATTTGATTTCACCTCAAGCTAATGATACTCATCCGCGGATGAAATCACAAGTTTGATTGGTGATAAATGCCGACAACGCCAAAAAAACTGCAGCAGCTCACGGGTACCATAAGCTGCTTGCAGTATGAAAAGACGAAGTTAACCGATATAAGAATCGTATAAGCATAATAAGTGCGTGCTCGGAATTAATCTCCAAATACGAGAAAACAAATCAGAATTGAAGCGATAAATCCGACAACGTCGGATATTAAACCTACTTTTAAAGCATATCCCGCCTTACGGATGCCGATAGCGCCGAAATACACCGTAATCACATATAAAGTCGTATCCGTGCTGCCTTGAATGGTCGAGGCAATCCTGCCGATCATCGAATCCGGTCCGAACTGCTGGATCAAATCGGTCGTAAAAGCGAGCGAACCTGCGCCGGATATCGGGCGCAGGATAGCCAGCGGCAATATTTCTCCAGGTATGCCGATAGCTTCGAAAAACGGCCGAATCCATGAAATCAATAAATTCATCGCCCCGGACGCGCGAAACACTTGAATGGCCACCATCATACCGACCAGATGAGGAATGATCCGGATGGCCGTGTCAAAGCCGTCTTTCGCTCCTTCGACAAACGATTCGTAGACGGGCACTTTTCGGTAGACCGCATATAAAGGGATAAATACGACAAATATTGGGATCGCCCATTCAGAAATCAGGTTGACGAAGGAGTACACACCACATCATCCTTTCTTCGGCGGAATAGGAAGCGTGCTTCGTCTCCTGTACCACCTGTCGACCGAAATCGCCGCAATCGTGGAAATCACCGTTGCTATTAGCGTAGTGCCAACAATTTCCGCCGGATTTAAAGAATCGAAGCTCAGCCGGATAGCGATCAGCGTGGTCGGTATGAGCGTGATACTCGCGGTATTGATTGCCAGCAGCGTGCACATGGCGGGACTTGCCGTATCTTTGCTTGGATTCAGTTTTTGCAGCTCCTGCATCGCCTTAATGCCCATCGGCGTCGCCGCATTCCCCAGACCTAATATGTTTGCGCTCATATTCGACATGATGTAGCCGAGCGCCGGATGATCCTTCGGAACGGACGGAAACAGGAAACGGATAATCGGCCTGAGCGTATGAGCAAGCTTCTTCAGCAAGCCGGCATCTTCTGCAATCCGCATCAGTCCAAGCCAAAATACCATGATGCTGACAAGCCCGAAGCAAACGGTCACGCCGGTTTTGGCGCCGTCAAAAATCGCTTCCGTCACCACTTCAATTTTCCCCTGTAATGCGGCAGCCACAAATCCCGCTGCGATAAAAAACAACCATATAAAATTCACCATGGCCAGCACCTCCCCAAATGGTCTACATATCAGGCGTTCCGGTAAACAGCGCCTTCACAAGGGTTTGCACAAACGCCAAAAACCGTGAATACGAAGAATGGTAAAAATCCGTTTCCTGCGTGCCAAAAGCCGATTTCTCCGGCCATTTCAGCCTAGGGCTGTCTTTGTCGTACAAAGGGATCGAGCCGATCGAATTGCCGTTCAATGTAAATTGCAGGCTCCCCCGCTCGCCAAGCCGGTAAGGAAGCGAATTCGCATCCAGCAGCACCGGATTCATTGTAATATTGGCCCGCTCCGCGTCCGCAGCAGGATATTTAAAACTCGAACCCGCTACATACGGCGTTCCCTGAACGGCGTCGCCTTTATTGATAATTTCGTCAATACCGTAATATTTAAAACCGTAATCGAGCAGACGCGAGTGATCCGCCCAGTCGTCGCCGTCATTTAACGTCACAACCGCCAGCTGCTGCCCGTTTCGCGTGGCCGAAGATACAAGACAACGTTTAGCCATCTTGGTATAACCCGTTTTGACGCCGTCGGCTCCTTCGTATAAACTCAGCATTTTGTTTTTATTCATCCAAGTGTAATCCCACTTCTCGTTGGGGTTGGGGGCTTTTTTCATTTTGGTTTTGACGATTTCGGCAAACACCGGATTTTTAAGCGCATAAGCGGTTAATCTGGCCATATCGTTGGCGCTGGAACGGTGATCTTCCGCTTCAAGACCGTGCGGATTGCGGAAAACGGTGTTTTTCATGCCGAGTTCTTGCGCCTTCTGATTCATCATAAATACAAATCCGTCAAGCGAGCCCCCGACATCTTCGGCAATCGCCGTTGCGGCATCGTTGCCGGAACGCAGCATTAAACCGTACAGCATATTGTGCAAAGTCATTTCTTCGCCGAGGCGCAAATAAATGGACGAGCCTTCTTTGGCGTATGCATTTTGTCCGACCTTGACTTTATCCTCCAGCTTTCCGTTTTCTATAGCAACAATGGCGGTCATAATTTTCGTCAAACTGGCGATACGCAGCGGCTTATCCCCCTGCTGGCTGTACAAAATGCGGCCCGACTGCACATCAATCAGAGCTGCCGCTTCCGCATGCGTTGAAGTCTGAGGCACCGCGGCCGCCTCTGCCTGCTGAGGCAGCATCATCGACATGGATGCGATCAAGGCGGCAAGAATATAACCAAACGTTTTCATGGGATCCTCCTAGCGATCAAAAACTGAATTGTTTACGGTCCATTCAATTTGTACAAGTATATGCTTATCCTACCGGGTTATGTCCACGTCCAGGCAAAAAACAGCGGAACCTCCAAGCTGCCGAAGACAAAAAAAAGCTGCTCTTGCAAGAGCAGCGGGTTTCATTGCTATACGATAAAATTCACATTATCGTCGCTTATCGCGCGATGAGATTCTCTTTCCAGTTCATCCGCCTCATGTTTGTTCGTTTTCATCATCGATTGTATCCGGTCAAACACCTGCGGTGCTGAATCGATCAACCGCTCGAACAGATGCGTTTGGTTGTCCAGAGGCACTACCTTAACTCCTTGCTTGCCGACTACCAGAAACGCGATTGGCGTAATTGACACGCCGCCGCCGCTGCCGCCGCCGAACGGAAGCGAGACATTGGCGTTTTTCGAGTCGTCTTTGCCGGCTCCGGATTGGTTCGACAGCTCCTCCTTCACAAATTCGCTGCCGCCTGCAGCAAAACCAAATCCGACCTTGGAGATAGGAAGTATGACCGTACCGTCCGGCGTTTCAACCGGGTCGCCAACAATCGTGTTGACGTCCACCATCTCTTTGATATTTTCCATCGCAGTTTTCATCAAACCTTGAATCGGGTGATCTGACATATTGGATTCCTCCCACTTGTTCAAATGATTGAATTGATTCGTCCGTTATGAGTATGTCCTAAACTGTTTTTTCTTATCAGCGAATTCATGAGGGCTTAAACAAGATACGGCGCCACGTGCGGATGCCGCCTTTGACTTTAACGATACGAAGCAGCAGCACCACACCTGCATACATCGCATAACCCGTTCGCAGGCTCGTCTGACACAATATCTCTGTCGAAAAATGCATCGCATTAAACTGCGGCGACACAGCAATTTGCGGTTTCGCATTTAATTGGATGAACTGGAACAAATAGCCGAGCAGCGATGATTTCACGCCCCACAGCATGCCGGCTGTCACCGCTGTTCCGGCCGCATCACCTATCCCTACACGGGTCTCCCACCGTAATTTGCCGCATTTCAGGTGCGCAAGCGTTTCTTTCCACCAATCGTTCATCCGCTCCGTGCTTTTCAGCAGCAGCTTAATATTTTCAATCATTTGCTCGATTTTATGGGGAGTGATATTTTCGTCTTTTGTTTCCGCCGCGCCGACGCCTTTCTTTTGCGCCCGCATCTCCAAACCCTTGAGCAGCCCTTCGAACCGGAGCAGCGGAATTTTGTAGTGCAGCTTCACAAGGCCGTACAGCCACTTTACATCAATCCAGGCTTTATCGTTGTCTTTCATTCTTGAAAAGTAAAATTGGATCGTAATGGGACTTGCGGCAATCAGACAAACGATGACGACGACGCCAAGCACAATCCAAATCCACACCGCTCACACCTCTCCCGCATGACAAAGTTCAAAGTTCGCTTGGAACAAAAAAATTCCGTACGCAAGGATCACATCCTTATATACGGAATTTATTATGGGCCTATCTTTGGAAGTCCATGCAAAAATGCGATAAAACCGCCATTATTCGTTTTTGGGAACGGAGGAGAATTCCTCCATTGTAATTTGCTTGGCGTCAAGCCGTTCAAACAGCATTCTTGTTTCTTCCTCAAGGCTGCTGTCATTTTCAAACAGCGAAACATCAGGCAGCTCCGCAATGGAACCCAAAGCAAAATAATCGAGGAACGGTTTGGTCGTTCCATATAAAATCGGCCTGCCCGGCGCATCCGCCCGGTCGACCTCCTGAATTAAGTCTTTAGCAACCAGCGTTTGTAAAGCCCGATCCGACTTGACGCCGCGGATTTCTTCGATTTCCACCCGTGTGATCGGCTGCTTATAAGCAACAATCGATAATGTTTCAAGTGCGGCTTGAGACAAGGAAGTACGCGAAGGGGAGTAAGCGAGACGTTCAAACAACGGAGCGTGTTCAGGAATCGTCGTTAATTGATAAGTGCCGGCCAGCTCCACGATTTGAATCCCCCGCTCGGCTTCGCGGAATTCCTCCTGCATATCGCCAACAAGCTTGACAACAAATTCGGTGCTGACCTCCAGTACGTCCGCCAGCTGCTTTGCTTCCAATCCTTCATCGCCGGCAACAAACAGAAGTCCCTCAATAGCTGATTTCGTCTGTTGATAGTTCACCGAATTCATCTCCTTCATTAGCCTGAATTACGATATCATCAAACAGCTTGTGCTGATGGCATACGATTTTTTTTATTTTCATGAGCTCTAGCAGCGCCAAAAAAGTGACCACAATGCCTTCCCGGCTGTTGTCCTGGCCAAGCAGCTTGGAAAAAAAAGCTGTCCCGCCCTTTTGTCTAATATAATCAACGACCTGACGCATTCGGTCTTTCACCGAAATTTCGTCTCTGCGGATTTTTGTGACCATGTTGCGGACAGCCATCCGTCTCAACGCTTTTTGAAAGGCGTATATCAGATCGGCTACCTGCAGGCCTTGCACCGGATTTGGCGGCACAACAGGCATATACGGGGTCAAATCCTCGGGCTCCCGGGTATAGATCAAACTTCGCTCGATCTCTTTTTCCCGCAGCTGATCCGCAATCATTTTATATTTGCGGTATTCGATCAGCTTCTGCACGAGCTCGGAGCGGGGGTCGTAATCTTCATCGTCGTAAAAAGCGTCCAAATCATCTTCGAAGATAGGCGGTTTCGGCAGCAGCATCTTGCTTTTGATCGCCAGCAGCGTGGCTGCCATCACAAGAAATTCACTGGTAATTTCCAATTCCAGCTCTTGCATCGAATGCAAATATTCCATGTATTGGTCGGTAATTTCTTTGACCGGGATGTTGTAAATATCGATTTCCGATTTATCGATCAGATGCAGCAGCAAATCAAGGGGGCCTTCAAATATTTGAAGCTTGTATGTCACTTTCAATGCTCGGCCCACCCCCTTCTGTGGCAATTAATAAAAAAAGTTCATGACCGCCTGCGCGCAGTATTGGTACAGCCATTCAAGAAACGATTGTCCCGGCGGGCTAATCAACAAAACCAACACTAGAATAAGTCCGTATTTCTCGTATTTGCTTAATAAATCCCGCCATTTGTCGGAAACGGCTGTCTTGAGAATATACCATCCGTCAAGCGGATACAGCGGCAAAATATGAACCAGGAAATACATAAAATTAACAATGATGCTGTATTGAAGCACACCCCTCGCCAATACGATCCAAGGAGACACGCTGTCCGCTTCCAAATGAAGCTTGAAATACAGCCACCAGAAAAGCACGCCCAGCAATAAGTTGGCGATCGGCGCCACAGCATATACTACGATCTTTTTGCCCTTACCCGGCAGCTCGACATCCATTTTGCGGGTCCAGCCGTACGGACCAAACAACAGCACCGCAAGCCCCAGCGGATCCATGCGCGCCGAAGGCTGGAATCCGCCTCCGGCGACGCCGGTAAGCCGCCCGCCCAGCATACGCAAGGCGGCGGCGTGGACGGCATCATGGAAAACAGCCGCAATCACAAAAGCGATCACCCGAAACAGCAGGGTGTCCGTATGGAAATACTCAAGCATTTGCAAAATCATAAGAACTGCTTGGACAAATTCACCATCTCGATCGCCGTTACAGCGGCATCCCAGCCCTTATTGCCGGCTTTGGTGCCTGCGCGTTCAACGGCCTGCTCGATGGAATCGGTTGTAAGTACGCCAAAAATCGTCGGAATGCCGGTTTTCAAGCTGACTGCGGCAACACCTTTAGCCACTTCGTTGCACACGTAATCGAAATGGGGAGTAGATCCGCGAATGACCGTGCCCAACGTGATGACGGCATCGTATTTTTTGCTCTCAGCCATTTTTTGCGCGATCAGCGGGATTTCAAAAGCTCCCGGCACCCAGGCCAGCTCAATTTCATCTTCGCTTACGCCGTGGCGTTTCAGTGCGTCAATCGCGCCGCCCAGCAGTTTGCTTGTAATAAATTCATTAAAACGGCCTACCACAATGCCGTATTTATAATTCGACGAAACTAATTGACCCTCATATACTTTTACCATGTTTGAACATCCTCTCTGTGTCTAAAAATTATATATCAAACTGTAACAAATGACCGAGCTTTTGTTTTTTGGTGCGCAAATAGCTGCTGTTGTCTTCATTTTCGTCCATTTGGATAGGCACCCGGTCGACAACCTGCAAGCCGTAACCTTCAAGCCCTCTGATTTTGCGCGGGTTGTTCGTCATCAGCTTCATTTTGCGGACGCCGAGATCTTTTAAGATTTGTGCGCCGATGCCGTAATCGCGCAGGTCGGGAGCGAAGCCAAGTTTAATATTCGCGTCGACCGTATCCAATCCCTGCTCCTGCAGCTTATACGCCTTTAATTTGTTGATCAGCCCGATTCCGCGACCTTCCTGCCTCATGTAGAGTAACACACCGGAACCCGCTTCATCAATCTGTTTTAATGCGGCGGCCAATTGCGGACCGCAATCGCAGCGGTGCGAATGGAACACATCGCCGGTCAAACACTCGGAATGAACTCTGACCAAAATCGGTTTTTCCGGGTCGATTTTACCTTTAACCAACGCGACATGCTCTTTGCTGTCTACCTGATTTGTATAAGCGATGGCATGAAATTGGCCGAAATCGGTCGGCATGTTTACTTCAACCTCACGGGAGACCAGTTTTTCCTTCTCATTGCGATAGTGGATCATCTCTTGGATCGTGATGATTTTCAGATCATGCTGGCGGCTGATTTCCATCAATTCCGGAACACGGGCCATTTCGCCGTTTTCTTTGATCACCTCGCAAATCACCGCGGCCGGATACGCGCCGCACATTCTCGCCAAATCCACCGATGCTTCGGTATGGCCCGATCTGCGCAGCACACCGCCATTTTTGGCGACAAGCGGGAAAATGTGCCCCGGCCTGCGGAATTGATGCGGTTTGGCGGCCGGATCAATCAAGCCTTGTACCGTTGCGGCGCGTTCGAAGGCGGATATGCCGGTATGCGTATCGATATGGTCGACGGATACGGTAAACGCAGTGCCGTGATAATCGGTGTTTTTCACAACCATCGGCGGCAAATCCAGCTCCTGCGCCCTTTCCTCCGTAATCGGCACACAGACGAGTCCCCGGCCTTCTTTAATCATAAAATTAATGACCTCGGGTGTCGCTTTCTCCGCAAGCGCAACGAAGTCGCCTTCATTCTCGCGGTCTTCGTCATCCACCACAATAATTACTTTGCCGAGCATCAGATCGTAAATGGCTTCTTCGATTGTGTGAAACCGGATGTCGTTCATTTCAGTTTCCTCCTAAGAAGTTTTGCGTAGCAAAACTTTTCATCGTAAGCGTTGCTGAGCTTTCCGCAGGAAAGCTTGCTTCGTAAGCTGTTACCTAGTTTTGCGTAGCAAAACTTTTCATCGTAAGCATTGCTGAGCTTTCCGTAGGAAAGCTTGCTTTGTCACATGCGGGCGGCCCCCCGCTCACATGAAGCCGTGATCCGCCAAAAAGGACTCCGTGATGCGGCTTGCGCTTCTGCCGTTTGAGCTTTCTTGTCTGGAAAAAAGCAGCTTCTCGATATATTTGCCGAGCACATCGCACTCCAGGTTCACTTCAGCACCCGGCTGCTTCCATTTCAGCACCGTCTCCGCCAGCGTGTGCGGAATAATCGATACGGTAAACGACGTATTCGAGACAAACACAACGGTCAAACTGATGCCGTCGATCGTAATCGAGCCGTGCGGGATAACATATTTGAGAATGGATGAATCGCTTGGCTCCACCGTGAATACAACGGCATTTTCTTCGGGCTCCCGCGACCGGATCGTCCCGGTCGTATCGACATGGCCTTGGACAATATGACCGCCAAACCGCCCCCCGGCCGCCATCGCCCGCTCCAAATTAACCGGTTCGCCGATCGAAAGACGGCTTAAATTCGAACGCCGGAACGTTTCCGGCATGACATCTACGGAGATGGAGCCCGCATCGAATTTGACAACGGTCAAGCATACCCCATTTACGGCGATGCTGTCGCCAAGATGGACATCATCGAGTATACGCTGCGCCCCGATGGTCAAAACCATCGCTTGCCCGCGTTTTGTAATTGCCTTGATCGAACCCAATTCCTCAATAATTCCGGTAAACATTACTTTGGCACCTCATTTCCGCAGCGCGGGTACCCGGATATGCAAATATCCGAATCGAACTGCTGCAGTTCAAGCCTTTCAAGAACAAACGCTTGCTCCATTCGTTCTATTCCTTCAAAGCGGAAATTCCCGGGAGCATCCGCTCCGCCGATGATTTTTGGAGCGAAAAATAAAATGATTTTGTCAATCAGACCTTGAGTCAGCATCGCACCGTTTAAGCGGCCTCCGCCTTCCAGCAGGATCGAGCCAATCTCTCTTTCCCCTAAGAGCCTCATAGCTTCAGCCAAATCGACCTGCGGACCGGCTCCGCAACGGATGACCGAAACACCCGCCTCCTCGAGTTGTACGGATTTTCTCTCATCCGCTAGCTCTGTCGTCAAAACGATCGTATCCGCCGTACGGTCTGTAACCACCTGCGCCGTTAACGGAATTCGCAGCCGCGAATCAACGACAATACGGATCGGCTGAAGCGCAGGGACCGGTAAACGGGTTGTCAGCTGAGGGTTGTCCTGAAGGACCGTCTCAACGCCGACCATAATGCCCTGATGCCGGTGCCTTAAGGTATGAACGTACGCTCTCGCCGATTCACCGGTGATCCATTTGCTGTCGCCGGTTTTGGCGGCGATTTTTCCGTCCAACGTGCTGGCGGTTTTTAATGTGACAAAAGGCAGCTTGGTCGCAATGTATTTGTTAAACATTTCGTTCAAGCGCAGCGCCCTCATCTCAAGCAATCCGACCTCGACTTCGATGCCATGGGAACGCAGCTTGGCAATGCCGGTACCGGCTACAAGCGGATTCGGATCGGTGCAAGCGACAACGACACGTTGCACTTTTTCATGGATCAGCCGGTCGCTGCAAGGCGGCGTACGGCCGTGATGGCTGCATGGCTCCAGCGTCACGTAGACGGTGCTTCCTTCGGCAGAGGCGCCCGCCATATTCAGCGCATGCACTTCCGCATGAGGAGTACCTCTCTGCAGATGCGCTCCCATACCCACAATCCGTCCGTCCTTGACCACGACACAGCCCACTGCCGGGTTGATGCCCGTTTGGCCGGCGGGACCTTCGGCCAATTGCAGCGCCAGGTTCATGTAGTATTCATCATTCAGCAGTTCCATCTCTCACCTTCGTCTTTATCTATTTACAAAAAAGACCCCTCTCCAAAAATGGAAGGGGCCTGTTGACAGGTTGAAAAAACACGTAAATAAAGCTAGCCGAAACCCATGCGCTAACAACACAAATACAAAGCGAATAACGCCCGTAAATGTGAAAAAAGGCACATGAAAAAAACAGCAACTCTTTTCGCGAATTTTCCTTCTCCCATCCAGACTATACTGTCGGTCTCGGATTCTCACCAAGTCAGCCGTGAGGCGTTAAGCCGCACGGGTCACGGACTGAAGCGTCGGCATTCGTGCAGTAGCTTCGTGCCTCCCGCATGCCTTGCTATCACCGCCGGTGGGGAATTTCACCCCGCCCCGAAGGAATGGATCTGTAACGATCCTATTTATAATTTATTGCTCGTCCCACACTTTAACTTCGGTCATTTTGTCTCCGCCTTTAAGCGCATCGACAAATTCCAACCCTTTGGATACTTTGCCAAATACCGTATGCTGCTTGTCAAGATGCGGCTGCGGCTGGTAGCAGATGTAGAATTGGCTTCCGCCTGTGTCGCGTCCGGCATGAGCCATAGCGAGTGTGCCGCGTTCATGTTTGCTTGTATTGGTAGCCGTCTCGCATTTGATCGTGTAGCCAGGGCCGCCTGTGCCCGTTCCATTCGGGCAGCCGCCTTGCGCGACAAATCCCGGAATGACGCGGTGGAACGTAAGTCCGTTATAAAAACCTTCGTTAGCCAGCTTCTCAAAGTTGGCAACCGTGTTAGGAGCTTCTTCCGGGAAAAAGTCGATCAGCACTTCTCCGCCTTTTTCAAGAGTTATCTTACCTTTTTTTGCCATGAATTATGTACACTCCTTCAGTTGGTTTCATCTCAATATCCTCATCATTTTACTACATTGAAGCACAAAAAGGAAATATGAATCGAGAAAATTACTCTTCGATGCTGAATACGGTCATCTTGTTCCATTCGGAAAAGTTTTTCGAATACTCGTCTTTATCGACCATGATGTACTCGTTTGTATCAGGCAAATGAACGACGTAATAGGATTTATTGTTTTCTCTGAACAATTTTTTGGCCGTGTCGATCGCATACTGCTTGGTCATCATGGCATTCACTCTCCTATTTATTTTACGAATCTATTAAAATATTATCATAAAAGAACGTATCAAGAACATGACTAACTTTGTCGGAATTTCGCGGTTTCCGGGAGCGCGGCTCAAACGGGCCTGCCGCGGAACAGCCAAGTCGCAAAAAATGCCCTGCTCCTCCAGCGAGGAACAAGGCATTTGCATCCATACACATATGAGTTTAGCTATCGATACCTACACGGTCTTCGTTACTTGCTTCAAACGCTCCGGAATTACATCGTTGCCGATAATATTGTCGAACGATTCGCGCTGAACCACGACGTCGGCTTTGCCGTCTTGGACGAAGACAACCGCCGGTTTGCGGATACGGTTGTAGTTGCTCGCCATCGCGTAGTTGTAAGCGCCGGTGCAAGCGACGGCCAGCACATCGCCGGAATTTACTTTAGGCAAAGAAACGTCCCAAATCAGCATATCGCCGCTTTCGCAGCATTTGCCGGCAATCGATACGACTTCTTCCGCAGGTTCGGTTGCGCGGTTGGCCAGCATCGCCTCGTATTGCGCCTCATACAGGGCAGGACGCGGGTTATCGGTCATACCGCCGTCTACGGCAACATACTTGCGGACGCCGGGGATGTCTTTATACGTACCCACTGTGTACAATGTCGTACCGGCATCACCCACGATGCTGCGGCCCGGTTCGATCCATATTTCCGGCACAGGGAAACCTTGACGCCCGAATTCGCTCTTGACCGCTTGCACGATCGCCCCGACATAATCGGATACCGGCAGCGGCGTATCGCCCTCGACATAACGAATGCCGAAACCTCCGCCAAGATTGATCACTTTAAAAGTCAGCTTCAGCTCTTCGCGCACTTTAACGGCGAATTGCGCCACTTTTTCGGCTGCCATCCGGAAGCCTTCGACTTCAAAGATTTGTGAACCTATATGTGAATGGATACCCAGCAATTCCACATGGTCAAGATGCATCGCTTCTTCCACCGCACGGTAAGCCGATCCGTTCTGCAAATCGAAGCCAAATTTGGAATCGGTCTGCCCCGTTGAGATAAACTCATGCGTATGGGCTTCGACTCCCGGCGTGATGCGATACAGCATCTTCGCTTTTTTCCGCTTCTCTCCGGCAATGGCGTTCAGCATATGCAGCTCGATGAAATTATCGACGACAAAACAGCCGATGCCCGCATCCAGCGCCATTTCGATTTCTTGAGGGGTTTTGTTATTGCCGTGAAAATGAATCCGCTCCGCGGGAAAACCCGCAAGCAGCGCCGTATGCAGCTCCCCGTCGGAAACGACGTCAAGCGACATGCCTTCCTCTTCCACAATACGGCACATTGCCATCGTGCAGAACGCTTTGCTTGCATAAGCTACTTGAAACTGCAGTCCCGATGCGCGAAAAGCGCCGACAAACTCGCGGCAGCGGCGGCGGATCAGCTCTTCATCCATAACATAGAGAGGGGTGCCGTGCGTTTGCGCAAGCCATGTCGCGTCGCAGCCCCCGATCTCCAGATGACCTTTATCGTTTATTTTGCTCGTACCATGCAAATACATTACCGGATCTCCTCTTCCTTGACGTTAAAAAGGCCTTAAACATTAATATTAAGGTACCATAACCCGTTTCCACTTACAACAGACAGAACAAAGACGCCGTTCAAAACTTTTCACGGCCCATCACATCCCTGCCTGGCGACAACTTTCCGGCGGGATAAAGGAGGAATTTGCTCATCCGGATCAGCTCTTGGCGCTCCGAGTCCCCCGAACTTATATATATGCACAATCCGTTAACTTAAAAAGGCGATTGCCCAGCTTGCCGGGAAATCGCCTTAATTGTCTTAGGAACGGCGTTTCGGCTGTCTGGTGCCGTCCACCGTTTTCGTAATGCTGAGCCGCTGCTTCATCGATAAAAACGGTCGGCGGAGCCAAATGCCCAAAGCCGCCTGCGCATTAAACGGAATAAACGGCCACATGTACGGGGCGTTGTAAGCTCTTTGCACCGTCAGAAATACAATGAGAAACGTCGATCCGACAACAAACCCGGGTACCTTAAATATCGCCGTTGCGGCAAGCAGTCCCAGCCGGGCCAGCCGGTTCGCCAAACTTAACTCATAACTTGGCGTGGCGAAAGTCCCCATCGCGGCCACCGCCAAATACAAAATAACCTCATTGACAAACAAGCCTGTCTTGACGGCGATTTCACCCACGAGAATCGCCGCGACGAGACCCATAGCCGTCGCCAGCGGAGTGGGCGTATGAACGGCGGCCATACGCATGAGATCGGTGCCGACCTCGGCGATGAAAAACTGCAGCAGCAGCGGCAGATGACCTTGCTTATCCGGCCCGATAAAGTCCATCCCCGGAGGCTTCAGCTGCGGTTCCGTCACAAGCAGAAACCATAAAGGCAGCAAAAAGATCGATGCCGCAATGCCCGCAAACCGGACCCACCGTAAATAAGTGCCGACCATCGGCGTTTGGCGGTATTCTTCGGCGTGCTGCACATGATGGAAAAACGTGGTCGGCAATATGATCGCAGACGGTGAGGTATCGACCAGCACCACCACATGGCCTTCCAGCAAATGCGCGGCGACGACGTCTGGCCGCTCCGTAAAGCGTACCATGGGATACGGATTCCACCCTTTGCCGAAAATCGCCTCCTCCAGCTGCTTCTCCGCAAGCGGAATTCCGTCGACCTCCACCTTATCTATCTTATCCTTAACCGCTTTAACCAAATCCAGATCGACAATGTCTTGGATATACGAGATGCACACATCCGTATGCGTTCTTCTTCCTACTTTTGTCAGTTCGAACATCAAACGCGGATCCCGAAGCCGGCGCCGGATCAGCGTCACGTTGGTCAACAGCGTTTCGACAAAGCCGTCGCGCGAGCCGCGCACGACCTTCTCCAAATCCGGCTCGGCGGTTGAGCGTACCGGATACGTTTTGGCATCAATCGTAATCGCCTGCGTTTCACCTTCAAAAAAGAAAGCCGACATGCCCATATTGACGTTGGCCACTACCTCCGTCATTTTGGAGACGGTCGCTACTTGAATGTGCGGTATCAGCTTTTCAAGGAACAACTCGAAAGTTTCGTCGGATTGCTTAGTGGCCTGGGCGTAACTGAGCCGGTCAAGCACCTCGACTAATATCACGTCTTTGGCAAAGCCGTTGATATAATAAAGCCCTGTTTTTGTCCCACCAAACACCATTTCGCGAAATACGACGTCAAAGCATTTATTGAGGCCGACCTGCTCTTCCAGAATTCGCTTCACATCTTCAAGGTTATCGGGAATGCGTTCTTCCCTTTGCAAGCGTTGTTCCTCGTTGGTCAGCGTCTTCGCTGGATTGGCCTGCTTGCGGCCCTCCGGCTGAATCACATTCCCCTCCTTGTCTATGTGAAGCTTCGCTTCTTGCGGTTCACCGCCAATCCGCAGTTTGCCTTGCTGCGCCGGTTCCCTACCCTGCTGCATGTTTTCTTCTCGCAACTGTTTGCCGCGCGCGTGCAGCGTGTCTTCCTGCAGTTTATCGCTTGCATGCAGTTCGTCTTGTTCGTCTTCTTCCAGCTGCTTATGCTCCGAATGCGGCGTGTCTTCTTCCGCATGTTTACCGTCCGCTTGCAGCGCGTCTTCCTGCGGCTTATGGCTTGCGTGCAGCGCGTCTTCTTGCGGTCGATCTTGCGATTGTGTCTGCGGTTCGCCCTTGATCAATCGGGCGCGCTTGGCCAATTTTCTCATGTATGTTTCCTCCTCGATGTGCGATGTTAATCCGGCATCCCATTAGTATGTATAATAAATCAACCAGTCGAATAACGAGCCGAGCACTTTGCCTAAAATCATGGCCGTCAGCAGCCAGACCATAACCTGCTCCATGCCGATCCGTTTGGCTAATATGGGCAGCACGTTGATCACTTCCGTCAGCGCTGCAGCCAGCATACCGACAAAACAGCCGGCAAACAGCCCGACAAACGCCGTAGATAACGCAAAAAACGCCATCTCCCAATCAAAAAAGTCCGTCGCCGTCCAAAACATCGATCCTGCCACTACGGCACCTTCGTACCAGCGAATATAGCGGTAGCTTCGCGTTAATTGAACTAAACGCGGGATGATGTCGAGCACAATCAGAAAGGCAACCATTCCGCTGCCAACGGCCACCCCGCCGGAAAGCCCGATGAAAATCAGCAGCAGCGATGAAAGCCAATCCGTCATGCTCTGTCCTTCCCGCTTTTTGCAGCGGTACTGTCTTGATCCGGCATTTTGGAATATTCCTCGGTGATGACGTATTGATTCACGCTTTCCTGATACATATACATTTCGACTTCCAGCGGGCTTGGTTCTTCATTGAATTTCTTTTTAAACAGCCGGTTGAAAAAAATCGTCATACCGATGCCGATACCAATGGAATACGGAATTTGCAGAAGCAGCGGATGCTCCTGCTTGACGCCGGTAAGCAGCTGGTACAATCGTTTATGCACCGCCAGCATGCTGACGTCGGCATGAAAGTTCATAATCGCAAGTCCGGACCCGATAAACAGCAGCAGCCAGACAAGCAGAACTAGCACAATATTAGGCGTTTTGCTCGGCGAATATACCTCGATCAGCGAATGCGGCTCGCCGAAATGCTCAATTTGCAGCTGCGGGAATTGGCTTTTTACCTGCTTCGCAATCATCAGCATATCGATCAACAGCCGGTTGCCGTCTTGTTCATCGGGGTGGATGAGCGGCAAGTGGCGAAGCCGTTCCTCATAAGCCGGATCTACAAACATTTGGGCCACATGTCCCAGCATCACCGGCTTCCCGCGGGGAACCCTGATTCTTTTTCGCAAGCGGATGTACAGCGTAGGGCCGATACGTTCCTGCATCGCTAACACTCCCTCCCGCATTTGGCAAAATGTATGAATTATGTCATAGTATGCGAACATGTTGGAAGGAATAATCATCCGCTGGACTGGAAATGGAAAGCCAGCCTATTGGCGAATAAATTCCCTGATCCTGCAAATAAATAAACTGGCAGCAAAATTCAGCAAAAAGGTGATGACTCATGAGTTACTTAATTCTGACCTTGGTAATCATCGGTTCGGTCAATTGGCTGTTGGTCGGCATGTTTGAATGGGATCTTGTGGCGGCAATTTTCGGAGGGGATTCCGTCAGGAACTCGGCAGTACTCAGCCGGGTGATTTATTCGGTGGTAGGACTTGCCGGACTGTACTGCATCAAATTTTTCTTTCGCGAAGACGAAAAGGCAAGGCAGTAATCCGGCGGCATTGGAAAAAAGACCAGACGCTATTGAGCGATCTGGTCTTTGATAGACTGCAATATTTTTTTCTCCAGCCTGGATACCTGCACCTGCGAGATGCCAAGCCGGTGGGCAACTTCCGACTGGGTCTGATCGCGAAAATAGCGAAGATACACGATCAGCCGCTCTCTTTCGTTTAAAGCCCCAATCGCCTCGTTCAGAGCCAGTTTTTCAAACCACTTCTCCTGGCCTTCGTCGGCAATTTGATCCATTAGGGTAATCGGGTCGCCGTCATTCTCAAACACCGTTTCGTGAATCGAAGAAAGCGGTTTATTCGCTTCCTGCGCAAACACGACATCTTCCGGCGTGATGCCTAGCTCCTCCGCCACCTCTTTCACCGTCGGCAGCCGCCCGTTTCGCTTGGACAGCTCATCTTTTGTTTTGCGGATTTTGTTGGCCAGCTCTTTGAGCGAGCGGCTTACCTTCAACGTACCGTCGTCACGCAAAAACCGCTGGATTTCACCGATAATCATCGGTACGGCGTACGTGGAAAACTTGACATCGTAAGATAAATCAAACTTATCGACCGACTTGAGCAGACCGATACATCCGATTTGGAACAAGTCTTCCGCTTCGTAACCGCGGTTCAAGAAACGCTGAACGACGGACCATACTAAGCGGATATTACAGTTGACCAGCGTTTCCCTGGCCAAATTGTCACCTGATTGACTGAGTGCAATCAGTCGTTTGACCTCGGCATCATCCAAATAACTGTGGGAGGCATGTTTCAAATCGACATCCATAAGATCAGACCCCTAATTGAATAAAGCTTTTTGTATTTCCAGCCGCTTTTTCATTGTAATTTTGGTGCCGACGCCAATGGCGGTCGTGATCTCCACGTGATCCATAAAATTTTCCATAATCGTAAATCCCATACCCGAACGTTCCAGCTCCGGCTTGCTTGTAAACATCGGCTGTCTCGCCTGCTCCAAATCGGCAATCCCGGCTCCGCGGTCTTCGATGCTGACCGTAACCGTGTCATCGTCAATCAGCGCGCTGATGATAATGACACCGTCGGGGCGGTTGTCATATCCGTGAATGATGCTGTTGGTCACCGCCTCCGAAACGACGGTTTTGATATCCGTCAGCTCATCCAAGGTGGGATCAAGCTGCGATACGAAGGCGGCGACGGCAACCCGGGCGAACGATTCGTTCTCCGAACGACTGGCAAACTGCAATGTCATAAAATTACTGCTCATGATACGACCTCCAAACTGGAGATCGCAGATCTCTCATTATCTTGAATCGAAACAATTTTGAACATGCCCGACATCTCAAACAGCCGATGAACGGAAGGATTGACGTCGCAGACGATCATTTTGCCGCCGATAGCCGTAATCTGCTTGTAGCGGCCAAGGATAACCCCAAGTCCGGAGCTGTCCATAAACGTGAGTCCCTTTAAGCTCAAAATAACGTGCCTGCTGTCACCTTTACTTATTGCTTCTTCCATTCGCGACTTGACGACTTCCGCCGTATGATGATCGAGCTCGCCCTTTAAGCGGACGATCAGCGACTTGTAGCGGCCATGCTCCAAATCGATTTGTAAACTCAAGCTGCTCACTCCTTCCCGTTCTTGCGATAATCATTCTACGTTTCATTTGGCATTTCCTGCCTGCCGACAAAACTAGAAGAAAAGCGCTAGATTAAGAAGAAATGCGACAATTTATTCACCTGCATTCCGGTTGTGAAAGCGTCCCTTCCCCGCAGCCTCAAGGAAACGCAGGGGCCTTCGTAACCGTCACGCGAACCGTTAATTCAAGAAAAGCATCTTCTTCACGGTACGTTTGGTAAGCGTCCACCAGCCGGCTTTATTCACCTCGACCGGAGACTCGAGCGGAAATTCCGTTAACATTTGATCGCCTTTATAAACGATAATTTTGCCTACGTTTTGACCGTATGCAATCGGTGCCTTCAAGTCGTCCATCAGCACGACTTCATGACGGATTTGCGCCGGGTCGACTTCGCCTTTTTTCAGCAGCACGCTGTATTGGTGTTTGGCTACAAGCGGCACAACCGGGTCCATCCCTTTGCTTACTTTAAACGAGCCAAGTGTGTCTCCCGCCTTGAAAATCGGATGGTTCGTATACTGCGAAAAAGCGTAATCAAACAGCTTGGTCACTTCCGCATTGCGCGTTTTGGTGTCGGGTTCGCCCATAACCACCGAGATGACGCGGAAGTTATCTTTTTTGGCCGTAGCGGTTAAGCAAAATTTAGCTTCGCTTGTATAGCCCGTTTTGAGACCGTCGGCGCCAGGGTAAAAACGCACCAGCTTGTTGGTGTTGACAAGCCAAAACGGCTTAGCCGAATCCTTGCGCAAATAGTCTTGATATTGCCCGGTGAATTGAGTGATTTCCTCATGCTTCAGCAGCTCTTTGGACATAAGCGCGATATCGTAGGCCGAAGAATAATGATTTTCCGCAGGCAAACCGTTGCAATTGACAAAATGGGTGTTTTTCATGCCAAGCTGCTTGGCCCGGTCGTTCATCATCTGCACGAAAGCTTGCTCGGAGCCGGCGATTTTTTCGGCCATCGCCACAGATGCGTCGTTACCGGAAGCCATGGCGATACCTTTTAACATATCTTGTACCGTCATTTCTTCGCCGGGTTCCAGAAAAATTTGCGATCCGCCCATCGAAGCGGCATATTCGCTGGTGCGCACCTTGTCGTCCATCTTGATTTTGCCTTGGTCAAGCGCCTCCATGACAAGCAGCATCGTCATAATTTTGGTTATGCTGGCAGGAGGAAGCTTGGCGTCTTTATTTTTATCCAGCATAATCGTACCGGTATCGACGTCGAGCAGCACCGCCGATTGCGCATTTGGAGCCAAATCCAGCTGCGGCTGCGGGTTAGCCGGCTTCTTCTCCTCCGCCAGCGCGGCCGGAACGGCCATCAACGCCAATAATTGGACAACGAGCAGTATTTTCAAACATTTCTTCCACATCATCGTGTGCTCTACCCCTCCTAAATGTTGTGCAAAAACTTATGTCCGTGTGTTGACTCCACGGAATAACTGCAAATTCAACGAATTCGCAGGATAGATACTGGTAATCAGTGTTGACTGTTTCCCATCAAAATATTCCATATCAGGGAACTGAGCAAAATAAAAAAGCATCCCTGGGGTTGGGATGCTTCGATGGGGTGCCTGAAGGCATGCTTAATAACTAAATCAGCTTAGAATCGTTGAACGCCCTGTTTGGTCACCACGGCTTGAATCAACGGAGTGCGTTCCGCACGTTCCTGCGAAACCGTAATCGCCTGCCGCGCTCTGTCGCTCATTTCCTGGACAAATACCTTCTCATCCCGGTTCATATGCAGCTCAAGCAGCGCTTCGCCGGCTTGAACCGGATCGCCGACCTTTTTCTTCAGCAGCACGCCGACGGCCATGTCAATCACATCTTCTTTCGTGGCCCTTCCCGCGCCCAGCATCATCGCCGTAATGCCCAGCGATTCGGCGTCCATGGCCTTGATGTATCCGTCCGATTCGGATGGAACTTCGACGATATAAGGAGCTGACGGCAGATGAGCCGGATCGTCAACAATCGAGGCATTACCGCCCTGCGCGTGGATAAACTGCTTGAGCTTGGCGATCGCGCTGCCGTCGCGAATCGCTTGCTCCGCACGGTCTTTGGCTTCTTCGAAGCTCGCTGCCTGGCCGCCCAGCACCGTCATATAAGCGGCAAACTGGATGCAGAGCGCCTCCAGGTCGGCAGGCCCTTCCCCGCGCAGCGTATCGACCGCCTCGCGAATTTCAAGCGCATTGCCGATCGCAAGACCCAGCGGTTCGTCCATATTCGTTATGACCGCAACGGTTTCACGCCCGACCTGCTCTCCAATGTCGACCATGGCCTGTGCCAAATGAATCGATTCGTCCAGCGTCTTCATAAACGCGCCGCTGCCCGTTTTGACATCAAGCACGATCCGATCCGCGCCGGAGGCGATTTTTTTGCTCATGATCGAGCTGGCGATAAGCGGTATCGAATCCACCGTCGCCGTGACATCGCGGAGCGCGTAAAGCTTTTTATCCGCAGGGGTAATGTTGCCGGATTGGCTGATAACGGCCACCCCGATGTCACTGACCTGGCGTACAAATTGCTCCCTCGTGCGCTCCACGGTAAAACCTTGAATCGCCTCCAGCTTATCGATTGTGCCCCCGGTATGGCCAAGTCCGCGTCCCGACATCTTCGCTACAGGCACGCCAAGCGCCGCAACAAGCGGTCCGAGCACAATCGTAGTCGTATCGCCGACTCCTCCGGTGCTGTGCTTGTCCACTTTCACTCCGGGGATCGCCGACAAATCCATTTGATCGCCGGAGCGGGCCATCGCCATCGTTAAATCGGCCGTTTCCCGTGCATTCATCCCACGGTAAAATACCGCCATGGCCCACGCCGACATCTGGTAATCCGGTATGTCTCCATTCGTAAACCCATTTATGAGAAACTCGATTTCCTCCCGGCTCAGCTCGAGTCCATCGCGTTTTCGCTGTATCAGATCCACTGTTCGCACGATTGCAACCACCTTCCATAATATACAAGTAACCTGATTATATAGCGGCCTCCGCAAAAAGAAAAGAACCGCCGTTCCCGCACTGGGAACCGGCAGTTCCGGTTGTTGCATTTTCTTATTGGACGATTAACGTCGACTTCATGTTGGCATGTCCTGTACCGCACGGAAGCACGCAGTGGATTTCATATGTACCCGGTTTGTCGAAAGTCACTTCTTGAGATTTGGTTGTACCGTCAAGTTTGACATTCAGCCCCACAATCTCCATCGCATGCACGCCTTCTTTGTTGTTAAACGATACAGTCAGCTTGTCGCCAGCTTTAACTGTATATTCCGGCTTATCGAACTGGAAGTTGGACGCCATAATTTTCAGCGATTTACCGGCTTCCGCTTTCTCAGACGCCATTTCCGCCTGGCGGGTTGAAATATTTTGGAACAACACGCCGACTCCCAGAATGCATGCTACCAAAAACAAACCAAACATAATCCATCTTTGCACGAGAAATTTCCCCCCATAGTGTGATTGCCTTTAAGGACAGATAAGTTTATTTTACATGAAACAGGAAGGGTCTACGCCAACATTTTCATGACAATCAGGTGAAAAATTTGTGGCGAAATCGTGAAATATATTCCAGCGAACCCTAACACTTTGCATTGTACCACAATAAGAGTCAAAAATAAAAACGCCTCTCGACGTTTTTAACAGGTGTCCGCTGCAGCTCATCTTCTTGAGTAATACCCTGTGCCTTTGGGTTTCTTGGCTTCCTTCTCTTTAAGTTCATTCACTTCCGCGGTAATTCTCATGCCGCACGGTACACAAATCTGGTGCCTGCGAATCGGCGCGCCGCATGAATTACATGCATAAGTCAGGTTTGGATAATCGATGACCGGCAGACGGTTATCTTTAATAAATAAAGTAATCTGTTTGATGCCAACTCCCGTGGCGCTGCATAACTCCTCCGTCGTCGCTTTGCGGTTCAAACGCAAAAAGGAGTAGCATTTCTGGAACTCGTCATCCACCTGGCGCATGCAATCCTGGCACATGTTCCGCACATTTTTCTGATATACTCTGCCGCATCGAGGGCAATTCTCAACCATTAAAGCCGTCATGCGCAACCACGTCCTTCAATCGAAATCTATTTCACTAACTAGTCCTTAAAAACTAGGATAATAGTCCCTGTTCCTACTCAGTATAACACGATTAAATTTGAACCGACAGACCGAATTACCCATGATCGATAAATATTTTTCGACCTCTGAAGGGCATGGGGTGACGATGAACCGTATGTTTCCTCCCGCATTATCTCATAATAAGCATGCTTGTGAAATTGACGGAAGGTGGGAAGGTTCATGTCGGACAAACAGCAAGGCCACGCCAATCAAAATACGACGACCAAAAACAGCGACAAAGGCGCCAAAAAATCGAAATAAGTCGCACGCATCCCGAAAGGGGTGCTTTTTTGTTGCAAAATGCGGAATATCGTGACAGTCAAGCTCATACGTTAGATTAAGCCCAACTTAAGGATTTCAAAAAAATGACATGATATGTGACGAGGAGGTTCTTTATGTATTTTTGTTTGAGCTGCGGTACAGTGCATCAAATAACCGGAAACCCGGATGAAGTCGTATTCAAAACAGGGTTTCATTATGTGCGGTCTATTAAATACGCAGTTGGCTTATGCGGCCGTCCCGCGAAAAAAATGGCGTGATTTGCGTTACATTCTCATGAGCTCCTGCCGTTCCGCAATCGGTTTGCAGTTGCGGCAAACGCCGATGACTTTCCCCTGCTGATCCGCATAAAACGCCAGCGGAGCCGATTTCTTGCGGCAGTAGGAGCATGGCTGCAGTTTGGCTGCATGCCGCCGGTATTTCTTCAAACTTGTTACTTTCCCTTCTTGCTTTTTGCGTGCAGCCGCTCGCCAGAAAATGAGGCCCACTACGACGATCAGCCCAAGCAAACCGCCTATTAACCATGCTTGATCCATCGCTATCCCCTCTTTCCCTTCATTCCTCGCAGCTCAATTATAACATGGATTCCCGGTTATGGGCGCGGAAGGCGCGCAAAAAATGCCGCTTGATGTCGAAGCGGCAATCGCTTCCCACACCAAGCGGCATTGCAATGAAAATAAGGGACGGCTTGCTATGCTCGGCCGGTTCGCTCGTTTAACCGAACATAAAAATGGCGGTTTCGCGAGTTTCGCCGATTTCACGGTTATCCGGTCATCTTTCAACATGTCCTGCTGCAGTAGACACCGAAAAATGCAGCACTTATGCCTAAAGCTTTGAAATCATATTCAGCACAAGCTGCAAAAACTTCGGCTTTACCCTTTCGGTCGTTTCCATCACTTCTTCATGGGATAAGGGCTGGTCGAGAATGCCCGAGGCCATATTGCTGATACAGGAGAAGCCCAACACCCGAATGCCCGCATGGCGCGCCACGATAACTTCCGGCACGGTAGACATGCCGACTGCATCGGCTCCCAACGTACGCATCATGCGAATCTCCGCAGGCGTTTCGTAGGACGGTCCCAGCAGGCCGACATAGACACCTTCCCGAAGCGTCAGTCCCATGCCGGCTGCCACCTCGCGGGCCTGCTCGCGAAGCTTTGCATTATATGCTTCCGACATATCGGGGAACCGCACGCCCAGTCTCTTATCGTTAGGCCCGATCAGCGGATTGCGGAACATCAAGTTGATATGATCCTTAATCAGCATCAGATCGCCGGCTTCGTAATCCGTATTGATGCCTCCGGCCGCATTAGTCACAATTAACGTGTGAACGCCCAGCTCTTTCATCACGCGTACGGGAAAGGATACCACCTCGACCCCATACCCCTCGTACAGATGAAACCGGCCTTTCATCATCATCACGGTTTTGCCGTTCACTTCACCGATAAGCAGCTCGCTGGAATGTCCTTCCACGGTGGACACTGGAAAGTGCGGAATGTCGTCATATGGAATAACCGTCCCATGCTCAATCATCTCGGCCAGCACGCCGTGCCCCGATCCCAAAATAAGCCCGATTTCCGGCGCCGCTTGGCACTTGCTTCGAATGTAAGCGGCGGCTTCGTTTATTTGTTTAAGCATCGACACGGTTTCCATGGGCATCACCTTTCCATGACAGCATTATTTCAGCTTGTGTAAAAAGCTCGTTCCATTTCCGGTGGATTGCACTCCGAAGTTGTCGGCGATGGTCGCTCCGAGATCGGAAAAAGTACTTAACACACCCAGCGTTTCCGGCTGCTGCAGCGCCGGGCTGTACACGAGAAGCGGCACATATTCGCGTGTATGATCGGTGCCGGCATGAACCGGATCGTTGCCGTGGTCTGCAGTAATAATCAGCAAATCCTCGCTGCCGATCTCGGCGATAATTTCAGGCAAACGGCTGTCGAATTCCTCCAGCGCGCGGCCGTATCCGAGCGGATCGCGGCGGTGTCCGTATAAGGAATCGAATTCGACCAAATTGGTGAAGGAGATCCCGTGGAAGTCCCGCTTTAACGTGGCGACCGTTTTATCGATGCCGTCGAGATTGCTTTTCGTATGAATCGCTTCGGTGACACCTTCGCCATCGTAAATATCGTTGATTTTACCGATGGCGATACAGTCCAGCCCGGCTTCCTGCAAATAGTTCATCACGGTCGGCGCAGGCGGCTTCACCGCATAATCATGCCGGTTTGGCGTGCGGCTGAAAGCCCCGGGTTGCCCTACGTACGGGCGGGCGATTACCCGGCCTAATGCGTACGGATCGTCCAGCGTCAGCTTGCGGGCGATTTCGCAGGCGCGGTACAATTCTTCAAGCGGAATAATATCTTCATGCGCGGCCAATTGAAATACGCTGTCGGCCGATGTATACACAATCCAAGCTCCCGTTTTCATCTGCTCGGCGCCAAGCTCGTCCAATATCTCAGTTCCGGAGGCAGCCTTGTTTCCAATGACCTTGCGGCCGGTCTCCTGTTCGAAGCGGGATATCAGCTCTTCCGGGAAGCCGTTCGGGAATACATTAAACGGAACCTGCACTTTCAAGCCCATGATTTCCCAATGGCCGGTCATCGTATCTTTCCCCGCGGAAACTTCGGTCATTTTGCCGTAATACCCTTTCGGATGAGAGGCCGAAGCAATACCCGGGAGCGGAGCGATGTTGGCCAAACCCAGCGAGGTCATGTTCGGAATGGCGAAACCCAGCATTCTTTCGGCAATATGTCCTAGCGTATGGGCTCCGGCATCGCCAAACTGCGGCGCATCCGGCTGTTCTCCGATACCAACGCTGTCCAGAACAATTAAGGCAATTCGTTTAAAAGACATAGGGAATATCCTCCATTTTTGCGAGTTGTATTATTGATTATCTCAAAAAGCATATAGGTTTGCAAAGCAATCCCCCGACACAGCAATTGCTTATGAAAACAGCCGGCTGCTTCTTAGGCGAGCCGGCTGCGGTTATTCCAATTTTGCGCGCGGGTGGGCGCGGTCATACACGTCTTTCATTTTGTGTTTGGCAAGCTGTATGTAGATTTGCGTCGTTGATATGTCCGCATGGCCGAGCATTTCCTGGACGGCGCGCAGATCGGCGCCGTTCTCCAGCAGATGCGCGGCAAACGAATGCCTCAACGTATGTGGTGTAATCTCATTATGTATGTTTGCTTCAAGCGCATAACGCTTAATGATTTTCCAGAAGCCTTGTCGGGTAATCCGGGTACCGAGATGATTCACGAACAATGCCTCTTCCGGCGCCGATTGCTTAAGCAGCTTGGGCCGCATTGTTTGGATATAAGCATCAAGGCAGCGGGCGGCGATTTTCCCAAGCGGCACAATACGTTCGCGCGAGCTTTTGCCTGTACAGCGGATAAAACCCAATTCGGGGTTCACATCGCCGACATCCAGCGAAATCAGCTCGGATACCCGAATGCCGGTCGCATACAGCAGCTCCAGCATCGCTTTATCCCGCATACCTCCGGGCGAAGCCGTCTGCGGAGCTTCAAGCAATGTCCCTACTTCTTCGACCGACAGCACCTTGGGCAACCTCTTCTCCAGCTTCGGTGCTTCCAGATCGGTGGAAGGATCGCTGTCAATCAGCCGTTCCCGCAGTTGATGCTGATATAATGCCCGAACCGATACGATACAGCGCGATACGGTCGCCGAAGCCCTCCCCAGCTGCTTCAAATGGTTCAAATAGCTGAGGATATGCATTTTTTTCGTATCTGCAAGCCGATCCAGCCCTTGCTCCCCCAAATAATGAACAAATTGAAGCAGATCCCGCTCGTACGATTCGACGGTATTTTTAGCCAGCCCCCGCTCTTCCGCCAGATGACGGATAAAGCTCTGCACCTCGTTTTTCATGGTGATTTCGGTCCCTTCGATGTTAAGTCCTTAACACATTCCACATCGAAACCGAATTTCCTGCTTGTGGCAATTGGTTTATTCGCCGTACCAATAAAACAACTTCAGCCTGGCCTTCATCGATCCGGTGTCCGAAATCGAGACATGCTGGTGCTGAAATGCTTTGACAGCGCGCCCTGCAGGTTCTTTGTATTTTTGCGTAGGTTCGATCCAAGCGGTAATCATCATAAAAATATGATAAAGCACAAATGTAAGTAGACTGAACATAAATATAAATTTAATCCGGTCAATCCATTTGCGAATGTATAAGACCATAGCCTGTACCTCGCTTTCTATAGACAGGTTATGAGCCAATACTTCGTTTTATGAATATTTCATTAGGAATAACTGTATTCGGAAGGATAATATTCGAGCTTGGATGCGGCACGAAGGATCAGCTTGCCCGAGCTCTCCTCATAAGCAACTTTGCCCTCATTGACATAATACCACGTCTTTTTTGTGCCGCGGCTGGCTGTTTTCTCGAAAACAAATACGTTTAATTCATGTCTCAAACGCAGAACTTCAGCGATCTTATCGCTGTGTGGAACCGCCGCCGCAATGATCCAGCCGCCATCTTCTTGAAGGGTCACTTCGAAATGCAGCCCTTCCGCGATGGAATCAACAAACGTTCTGCCGCCCACCGCATGTTTGACAAGCAATTGAGTCTTGTGTTCCATGGCCCATGTCCCCTTTCTTAAGGCAGATCGATCAGCATAAAAAAGCTGTCGGTTTGCGCGGTCAGCTCCAAACGTTCCGTATCGGTTATTCTGGCAGCGTCTCTGGTTGCAAGCTGCACCCGTTCTTCTCCAGCTGCTTCAAGCTTACCTTCGATGACGAACAAATACATCCGCCGCCCCTTTGGCTGTGTGAAGCTCAGCGTCTCTAACGCTTCCAGCTTGCTTAAATAAATCGTCAGATCCTGGTGGATCCGTGCGGCTCCGTGAACCGGCTCCCGGGACACCACAGGCAGCAGGCGGCCTTCCAGCTGGCTTGTGTCGAAGCGGGACGCTTCATAGCTTGGTTCAAGCCCTCGCTTTTCGGGCATAAACCACAATTGCAGCAGATTCAACTCTTCGGTCTCGGAAGGATTGCCCTCCGTATGTACGACGCCGCTGCCGGCGGACATCCGCTGCACTTCGCCAAACCCCGTAACTACCGAATGGCCTAGATTGTCTTCATGCTTCAGCTTCCCGTACAGCACAATCGAGACGATTTCCATATCGTTGTGCGGATGGGCTCCAAAACCGCGGCCAGCGGCGATAACATCGTCGTTAAATACCCGCAGAGGGCCGAACTCTGTGTTGTCTTGATCGTAATAGCCGCCGAACGACAGGCCGAAGCTTCCGCGCAGCCAGCCTTGATCGTGAGAGAAGCGGGACGCGGCGGGATATAGTTGTATCATCGTTATCACTCCAATCGGATCCATTTAGTGCTTACCCTTTGATAGTATCATAGGTTTCGTAAGGCAACAAACAATAAATAACCGGACAAACCTGCAAAGACTAAAGCCCCTGCGTAACGATTCGTCCGGTTTTCTTCTAAAGCAGCTCTGCAAGTGTCGTATAAGCAAAACCAAGCGATCCCGCCACGGCGGAATGTGTCACGTATCCCTTATACGTATTGACGCCCAGCTGCAGCGGCGCGTTGTCCTTCAGCGCCCTCTCCAGCCCTTTGTTAGCCAGCTCCACAGCGTACGAAACCGTCACATTGGTAAGCGCGAGCGTAGAGGTGCGCGGTACGGCCCCCGGCATATTGGCCACCGCATAATGAATAACCCCGTGTTTTACGTAGGTCGGATCGCTGTGCGTCGTCGCCCTGTCGATTGTTTCGATTGTTCCTCCCTGATCAACCGCAACATCAACGATGACCGAACCCGGTTTCATCGTTTGCACCATAGACTCGGACACCAGCTTAGGAGCGCGGGCCCCCGGTATAAGTACGGCGCCGATCAGCAGATCGGCCTTTTGGACGGCGGAAGCGATATTGTACGGTGTAGACATCAGCGTGCGCAGCCGGCCTTGGAATACGTCATCCAAGTAACGCATCCGTTCGCCGCTGCGTTCGATCACCACGACGTTTGCGCCCAGCCCAAGCGCCATCTTGGCCGCATTGGTTCCGACGATGCCTCCGCCTAACACGATGACATCAGCGGGCGGCACTCCGGGTACCCCGCCAAGCAGAATCCCCCTGCCCCCGTAAAACTTCTCCAAAAACTGCGCGCCTACCTGTACGGACATACGGCCCGCCACTTCACTCATCGGCGTAAGCAGCGGCAGCGAACCGCCCGGCAGCTGGATTGTTTCATACGCGATTGCAGTCACCTTTCGCTCCACCAAGTGGCGAGTTAATTCGGCAGCCGCCGCCAAATGAAGGTACGTAAACAACACAAGCCCTTCGCGAAAATAAGCGAATTCTTCGGCCAGCGGCTCCTTCACCTTCATCACCATATCGGCCGAAGCCCATACGTTGGCGGCATGCTTCACAATCTCCGCGCCGGCTTTGGCATAATCGGCGTCGGTAAAACCGCTGCCTTCCCCGGCCCCCGCTTCAACCAGCACGCGATGTCCGCCGGACAACAGCATACCGGCTCCGCCGGGTGTCAGCGCCACCCTGTTTTCGTTGTTTTTAAGCTCTTTTGGCACCCCGATAATCATCATCTCAACTCCCTCGTTACTTGCAGGGTATGCGATTATTATGTGCCTGTGCCGACCGATTATGTGCAAATTAAAAAGCCTTCCGGCGGGTTTCCCGTCGAAGGCTTATCAGCAGCAATGGAATCGTTATTGCATGTTATTCGCTATTGTTTTTGTCGGTGCACCGGTGGCAAATCCCTTGGAAATCAAGCCGGTGATCCAGCACCCGGAAGCGGAATTCCTTCTCCACCCGGTCTTCAAGCGGTGTAAGCCAATCCTCCAATATCTCGTCAACGGCTCCGCACTGTACGCAAATGAGATGATGATGATGATGGCGAGTATTGTCATTGCGCAAGTCATAACGGGCAACCCCGTCGCCAAAATTCATTTTTTCCACAACGTGAAGCTCACTGAGCAATTCTAAGGTTCGATATACGGTAGCAAGCCCGATTTCAGGAGCCTTGTCTTTGACGAGCATAAATACATCTTCGGCGCTCAGATGATCCTCTTCGTTCTCAAGTAACACACGAACAGTCGCTTCGCGTTGGGGGGTCAACTTGTAGCCTTGGGATTGCAATTGCTGCTTGATCTTATCGATTTTAGATTCTTCCATGTTCCTCCCCCTACCCAACCAGCCTTCACTACATACGTTCGTACCTCTACCCATTATAGGGGGGATATAAGCAGAAAGTCAAACGTTTGATTGTATATATTTGCTGAACAAAGCTCTTAGAGTCTGTCCGGCAAATGGATTTACGTGAAGGTTATCTTCGTCCCGCTGACGCCTACGAGGCCAAAGAAACAAGCGCCGGCGTGACCCATTTCATCATTACGGGGGATACGTACGTCTCGAAGAGCGAGATGCCGAACAGCACCGCGCCAAGCGACAATACCGTCGCCGTATATCGGACCAGTTGCCCGGAAATAGCCCCTTTCCGCTGCATAAACCGATTTTTTACCAAGTAGATCGAAAAGGCCATCGCCGTTACGCTGGAGATGACGATAACCGGTATGACGACAATGTTTTGCGGGACCACAGCGACCAGAGCAAACATCATCCCTTTCCATGAAAGCTGCTGCGCCAAATAGCCGACCGTGAAACCGACAAGCACGCCTTTTAAAAAATCAAGGATAAGAATCAGCGGCAGTCCGATCACCGATAAACCCAAAATCCATATGATCAGCACCCACTTGATATGCATGGCAAACGATTGCTGCAGCGATGCCTGAGCGTCGCCAAGCGCGTTCTGATCCACGGTTAGAAAAAAATTGCCGAGATAGCGGGTCAACTCCTGTTTTTGCTCCAACGTGAGCGCATTCACCATGACCGCGCCGAAAATGACGCCGGTAACAAGAATCACCGCCACAAAAATATACAGCGATACATGCTCTTTCATATAAAGAGCCAGCTTTGCGTTTTTGTTCATAGGGAGTACCTCCTGAAATTTCCATGCAGCGTTTTTTTTCAGCAGTCTCAATGATTTTTCTGAGCGGGTTTACTGGAACCCATGCCATTTAGACAAGACGAAGCTGTGCCTCATCCGAGCGTGCCGACAGCAAAGCGCCCGCTTGTCCGGTTCATTAAATCATATGAAAATAAGGTACTCTCTATGACAACTATTTGATTTGATAGCAAGGAGTTACATCACGAAAAGCGGCATGCAGAGCAGCGTGATAAAAGCCGACAAAATCATGCAGATCGTAGAGATCGCACCGGATAAGCCGCTCAGTTCAAAAGCTTTGTATGTGCCCGCCGTATGGGCGCTGGTTCCCATCATCACCCCTTGGGCGATCTCGCTGCGAATGTGCAGCTTGCGAATCATAACCGGACCGACCGACATGCCAAGCAGTCCCGTCAGAAGCACAATGACTGCGGTGACGGAGGAAATGCCGCCGATACGGTCGGATACCGCAATCGCAATCGGCGTTGTTGTCGAACGGAGCAGCAGCCCGGCAACAAGCGGTTTGCTTAAATGAAACAAGTGGGCGATGCCCAGCGCCGTCAGAAATCCGGCACCCGAACCGGCCGCGACGGCCGTTACGATTTCAAGCGCATGTTTTTTCAGCATGCTGAAATTTTTGTACAGCGGCACCGCCAATGCCAGTGTCGCCGGGCCGATCATGCCGGTCAGCCAGCGCCCCCCTTCATTGTAGGTATCAAACGAAATGTGCCCAAACGCCAAGATGCAAATAATGACGACAGGCACGATGAGCAGCGGCGATAAGACAAACAGCTTTTTCCAGCGGTACACCCGCTTAACGGTCCAATAAATCAGCACGGTTAACACAATATAAGCAGCGGCGGAAATCATCTTTCGATTCGCTCCTTCCGGTTGTCCATTCGCTGTGCCAGCATGCCTCCGGTCACCATTACCGCCAGCGTACTGAGCATTAAGACCAAGACAATGCCGATACCGTTCTCCAGCATTAAATCCTTGAATTGGATAATCCCTGCGGCAGCGGGAATAAAAAACAGCAGCATTTCCGCAATCAGCCAGTTGGCGCCTTTTTCGATCCAGCGCAACTTCAGTATGCCGAGTTTGAGCAGCACAAACAGCAGCGCGAGCCCGATAATACTTGCGGGAACGGGAACATGCAGCGCGTTCACGGCCGCATCCAGCAGCACATACAGGGCGTAGATAAAAATGACCTGCACCGCAGCGGCAAATCCTTTTTTCAGCACTTCCATCGCCGTATGCCTTCTTTCCAAACATTTGAATGAAAAAAGTATACTGCGGTTGTTTTCATAGGTAAAATACATATGTAGCATGTCAGTTATTCGATTTGTGAATGGGAGAGAACGAAGTGGATATTCGGCATCTTCAATATGTGATCGAAGTGGCTATGACTGGAAGTTTTACGAAAGCGGCGGAATCGCTGCATATCAGTCAGCCGACGATCAGCAAAGCGGTGAAAGAAATCGAAGATGAGCTTGGCGTCATTTTATTTGACCGCACCGGCAAAAAAGCCGAGCTGACCAGCGAGGGGTACCGGATCGTCAGCCAAGCCAGAGATATTGTAGGTTCCTTCAACAGCCTGACTTCCGAAGTAAACCAGGCCGCGCATTTGCATAAAGGAAAACTGCGGATCGGTTTGCCGCCGATGGCGGGGGCCGGATTTTTCCCTGAATTGATCGGCAAATTTCATGAGCAATATCCGGGCATCATGCTGGAGCTTGTGGAATATGGAGCCAAAAGGCTGGCTGCCGACATCGAAAGCGGTGCCCTTGACTTTGGCGCCGTGCTGCTGCCGGTCAATCGCGATTTGTACCATTCCATCCTGATCGCGGAAGAACGGCTGATGTTGATCGTACACCCGGAACATCCGTTGGCCTCCCGCGCAGAGGTGCCCATGGAAGAGCTTTCCGAGGAGTCGTTTATTTTATTCCGCGAAGATTTTGCTTTAAATGAACGGATTCCCGCCGCATGCATCAGCGCGGGCTTTCAGCCGCGCATCGTATGTGAAAGCTCGCAGTGGGATTTGATCGGCAGTCTGGTGGGGGTCAAGCTGGGCATATCTTTAATGCCTGAGCATATTTGCAAAAAAATGAATCCGGCGGCCGTGACTTCCGTACCGTTGGTGAACCCGATTATTCCTTGGCGGCTTGGCTTCATCTGGCGCAAGGACCGATATTTATCGTTTGCCGCCAAGGAATGGATTCGTTTCCTGCAATCCAAATATGCGGGGAAAGCGGACATCTGAGTGTACCGCAGGAGATGATGCAAAAAGAAGCGGCCGTGTGAACAGCATAGGCGGCTGCGCGGTTCAGCGATTAGGACGACGGCCGCATTGCACTGGCAACTGCGCGGGATGCCGGTTAGGACCGCTGCTGGATCGGCACGGGCAACTGCACGGTATGCCGGTTAGGACGGCGGCCGCATCGGTTCGGGCGGCTCCGCTTTGCATCGGCGTGCGCATGGATGTTACGTCTTCAGGCTGCTTGGCCAGATGACAACGGAAGAGCGGTCCCGCTCGCCTCCGAACTGCAGCAGCCATTTGGCATCCGTTTCATGCTCCAGCTTCTGGCCGTCCCACGAATCGATCACCAGCTTTCGCAGGGAGCCCATCTGCAGCAGCGTTTTCAACATTTGTTTGAATACGGCCGGATTCCTCCACAGCTCGGAGGAGCCTCTGTTTAGCGTATAGAACCGCCGGCCGTTATTTTCGATCCACAGCACGCTGCGTCCTCCTGCGAATACGAGGTAATTGCCGGGCTTGCGGGCAAACGAAATCCCGCTTGTTTTCGGCCAATCGATCGACACCCCATAAGGATTGGCCGGATCGGCTGCGCACAGCAGCGTGACGTTCTCGCCGGTTTCCACAACGGACTGCCTGAAGGCGGTTAACGTTTCGGGTGCGGCAAATTGCAGCGAAGCGGAGCCCTTCAGCCACAACCCACGTGTAACCATGCCCCAATGCTCGAGCTGCTTCAGCACGTCAAGCAGTTTCTCCCATGCAAAATACGGCTGTAAGGCGGCGACTTCTTTGCTCAACACGGCATGTGTTTTCAGCAGCTGGTTCACCCAGCTTAAAGCCGACTGCTCCGGAGTCACGCTGCGGTCGGCAATGGAATCCAGCGTGTACCAGCGGCCCAGCCCCGATTGGAACGGCTTGCTATTTCCTGCGGACTTGGAGCCGTGCAAACGAAGCGGGGCAAACTGGTCGTTAGACACTTTTCCGAGCCAAACCAGCTCCAGCAGCCCTTCCATCACTTGTGAGGGAGGCTGCCCCATTTCCCGGCTAAGCAAGGTGAGGAAACTCGCGCCTTTTTGCTTCAGCAGTCCGTACAGCTCGGCATGCCGCTCGACAGCCGACGACGGGTCATCCAGATGGGTCGCGTACAATTCTTTGGCTTCGGTTAAGAAAAAGGCGATTTTCCCTTCTTTTTCGCCGGGTTCTTTGCTGCCGATCCAGATGATCTCCCCGGAGGCGCACAACAAATCAAGCCATTCTTTCCGGTAATCGCTCACACGCGACGGCAGCACAACCGACTCCCACAGCGGCAGCGGCAAAAACAAACCTTGCAGTTTTTCGAGCGCCTGCTTCAGACCTTCCATCCCGCTCAGGCGGAAACCGGGAGCTGCATGCTGCAGCTGCTGCAAATGCAGGCAATACCGCTCGCCGTCCACGGCCGCCGTTTTTTGCCGTACATATTGCATCGTCTTGCGAATGATCCGGCTTGCCGCTTTGCTGCTTGTCCATAGCGGCTCGGCGCCGCCTTCGGCAAACGGGGACGGCTCAATCAAACCGTCACGCTGCCATGAATCCATCCAATTGTGCACGATCGGTTCCTCAACACCGTACGAACCGCTGAGCTGGGACGCCGTAAAATAAAGCTGCCGGTCGATGTAGCGGCGCATAATAAATGCCGCCGCTTCGGCATCGTGCGGAAAACGCGCGTAAACCGCCGTTTCGTCCGCGCAAATCCAGCGCTTTTCCCCGCCCAGCATGAGGGATACGGCTTGATTCCGCCCGAGCAGCCGGGCAAGCAGCTCGCTGACTACATCCGGGTTGGTTCCGGTCGTGCGTGCCAGCTCGTCCTCCGACATATCGCCTTGCCGCTTCAGCAGCTGCCACAACTCGTCATCGTCTGCGAGCGAAGTGCCTTCCGTATCTTCTAACAGCGGCTCGACCATTTTGCTCAGCTCAGCTTTGCCAAACAGCTCTCCGGCCAGCTCTCGGCTGACACTGAGCAATTGAAGCTGCACATCGTGGCTGACCGCATCCGAATCGTACAGCTGCGCAGCCGTGTAATCCATCGCAAACTGGGCGGCAAGCGGCGAAGGAAAACGGCTGTCCCGCAGCTCGATCTGCACGGCCCCGTCCGCAATATCAGCAAGCAGCAGCTTCAACTGCAAAACGTCCAAATATTCGTATAAGCAAATACGCAGCGCTTCGGCGATAAACGGGAACCCCGCGCCATGGGGCAGCGCTTCCCGCAGCAGCTCTTCGCAGCGCAAGCGCTGCTTCCAAGCCGGCATCCGCGTAAAGCTGCGGGGCAGCAGCAGCGACGTCTCCGCAAGGCGGCGGAACGCCATGCCAAACAGCGGCGATGCCGGGAGCGCTTCCTGAATGAGCCGCTCCGCTTCTTCCGCGCCGATGGCCAGCAGGCTGTACAGCCAAGCGGGTTCCCAGGCCGGCAGCACAAATTCAATGCCATTATCTTTGGCATTGGCGTAGACCTTGTGGCCTGCAAGCGATTCAAGCCTCATTTGCAGCGCGAGCTGCCACGTCCGGTTCAGCCTGCGGCCTAGCAAGCTGTGGAACACCATATGATGCTGGCCCAACTCGTCGATGTAACGCTCGATCACGATGAGCTTATCGGTGGGGACTGCGCTTGCCGCGCGCTGCGCCTGAATCAATCCGCTTAACTGCTCCGCGGCGCGGGCGTCGAGATGATGCTCCCGCTCCAGCCAGCCGATCCGTTCGACGGCGGATTGGCGTTCCATGTTGTCGCTGAGCTGCCCGAGGAAGCGGCCCAGCTCAAGCGATAATTCATAAGAGCGTCCGGGCGCTTCGGCGCGCCAAAACGGAATTTCGCTGTAAGCATTAGCCGTTTCCACTACGTACACTCTATCGTTTTGAATCGATTGGATTCTCCACGATGACGTGCCCAGCTGAAATACGTCGCCGATCCGGCTTTCATGAATAAATTCCTCGTCCAGCTCGCCCAGATGCGCGCGTGTCTCGGCGTGGTGCACGGGATATGCCGTGCTTTGCGGAATCGTGCCGGCGCCCATGATCGCAGCCATGGCGGCGCGTTTGCTGCGGCGCAGCATGCCTGCCGCGCGGTCCCATTCAATCAGCGGCCGGACGAACGGGTAGTAGCCGGCCAGCACCGTCAGTGCGGCCGACAGCCGGGCGAAGCTGAGGCCGCGGAAGCTGTCGCTGCGCGCAAGCACGCCGGCGAGCTGCGCCAGCGGCCAGTCGTCGGTGGCGGTCATCGCCACGACGTGCTGGCACAGCACATCGAGGGCATCGCGCGGCACGCGGATGTCCTCGATGTCGCGCCGCCGCACGAGCCGCGCGATGACGGCGCACTCGGCCAGCACGCCGCGCGAGCGCGCGATGATCGCGCCGCGGCTGGCGGCGCCGACGGCGTGGCCGGCGCGGCCGATGCGCTGGATGCCGGCGGCGGCGCTTGGCGGCGCGTCGATTTGCAGCACGAGATCGACGTGGCCAACGTCGATCCCGAGCTCCAGCGACGACGTCGCCACCAGGCAGCGCAGCTCGCCGGACTTCAGCGCGCGCTCAACGAGCAGCCGCTGCTCGCGGGCGACGCTGCCGTGGTGCGAGCGGGCCAGCTCGTAGCCGACATGATCGTTCAATCTTAACGTCAGCCGCTCGCACAACCTGCGGTTGTTGACGAAAATAATCGTGGAACGGCCGCCTTCCATCAGCTGCAATATCTTCTCCGCCAGCGGCGTCCATACGGCTTCCTTGTCGCCGGTAAGCACCTGCTGCGCGGGCATCGTGACAAGCAGCTCGAATGTCTTGTTCATCGCGCTTTCGATGATGCGAACCGGACGGGGGCGGTAACCCGCGCCAAGCGTTTGATCGGCGGATTCGGATGTTGGTGTTTTTCCCGGCATATCATCGGCGTCTTGTCCGCCCGTTTCGGGGAAACCGGACAAACCCGAATCCGCCGCCCGCTGCAGTTCAGCGGATGTCTCGTCCGGATCGGCCGCCTCCGGCCCCGGCTCCCAGCCGCCCAAATAACGGGCTACCCGCGAGAGCGGTTTTTGCGTCGCAGAAACACCGATACGCTGCGGATTATGGCCGCACCATTCGGCAAGCCGCTCGAGCGATAACGATAAATGGATCCCTCGGCGGTCTGCCGCCAAATCGTGAATTTCGTCGACTATCACCTGCCGCACGGTTTTCAGCATATCTCTGGCTTTGCCTGAGGTCAGCAGCAAATACAGCGACTCCGGCGTCGTAATCAGCACATCCGGCGGCTGGCGCAGCATCGAAGCTCTTGTGCTCTGAGGCGTATCGCCGGTGCGCACGGCGGCGGTTAGACCCGGCCAAGGCATCCGCCCGGCTTCCGCCGTGCGGTCCATTTCATCGGCAAAATGCAGCAAATGATGGTGCACATCGTTGTTCAGCGCTTTCAGCGGCGTCGCATAAAGCAGCCGCACGCCGGCAGTCCGCTGCGCGGCCGTCCCCTCGCTTGTCTCCGCTTCTTTTTCGATGACAATCCGGTGCAAACAAGGCATTAAAGCGGCAAGCGTTTTTCCCGATCCCGTAGGAGCGGCTATAAGCATGTGTTCGCCGTCCGTTAGCTCGCGCCATACCTGAGTTTGCACATCGGTTGGCTCACCAATCGTCTGCTCGAACCAAGCGGCAAGCACCGGATGAAATCCGAAAGCTCCTATGCCTTCCCCGTTTGCCATGCTGGCCATCGCGTTCACCGCCTCCACCATTTTGATTTTTTTGCATGCTGCCAAACAGCCAAGCGGTCCCCTGGCTCAGGCGGCCCCCGTCGATAAACAGGTCGTTACTTCGGCGGTTCCGCTTTTTCCACCTTGCCGTAGTGCCCGCCGCCGCCTGCTTGCAGCGTCAGTTCGCCTTCCCGGGCGGCCATAATATAAGCGGCGATTTCAGCTCCGGCCGCTTCCGCCAGCGCTTCCTGCGGGGCATTATGGATGATGTTCATTTCCGTGCCGAAGCGCTCCAGCAGCGTCTCCAGCTTTTTGCGGCCGAGGCCGGGGATAAATTCAAGCGGAACCTGATAATGATAAGGCGGCCGGTAGTCGGGAATCACCGGTTTTTCGCGGTCGCTGATCGCATTAATCCGGTCCATGACGCCACGTACGATTTTGGTGCTGCCGCAGTACATACACCGCTCTACCGTCATTTCGCTTTCATCCAAAATCGATTCGCAGCTCCAGCAAAACGTCCGGTGATATTTGCCTAACCGGGGATTCAGCCCATAATTTGCGACGACGCTGCGGCCTTCCTCCCGCCGCAGCGCTTTGACCAACTCCGCAAAGTTTGGCGCTTCCATCGCCATCCGATTGTACTCGCGGCCGATTTTGGCCAGCGAATGCGCATCCGAATCGGTGACATAGGTGAACGGATCCAGTTCGGAGATCAATCCAGCCATCTCGGAATCCGAGCTGAGGCCTAACTCCACCGCTGCAATGCCGCTTAGATCCAGCATGTGCTCCATTCGCGTAGATCCGCTGCCGTAGACGCTTTTATGTGGCGTAAAAATATGCGCCGGGATGAGAATGCCCCCGCGTCCAAGCACTTCCTCCTGCAACGTGCGGGCCGGCACATAAATGCGCTGCGAGCTTAAGCTCACATTTTTCATATGTTTCGCCATCCACCGGGTAAAATCTTTCATCTCGTCCAGTGTCGGCAAATAAGCAAGCAGATGAACCGCCCCCATGCCGGGGTCCTTCACTTCGATTTCGCTGCCGAGGATGATCGTCGTATCTTGATATCCAATGCCGCCGCCCGGCTGCTCCCGCATGTCGCCGCTCGCCAAATAACCGTCGATTTCCGCCTGCACTGCCGGCGAGTGGCAATCGATGATGCCGATCATTTCGATGCCTTTGCGCACAGACGCTTCCTTTGCGATATTGTAGAAGGTCAAATCCTTGGAACCGCTGATTTTGACCGGTTCTCCGGCTTCCGTGCGCCCAATGTGAATATGCAGATCAACATAATACGTATTCATGCCGGAAACGACCCCGTCAGCTTGTAAATTTGCCAGGCGTATACGGCTGCAATCGTTTTGGCGTCGCTGATTTTCTGCTGCTTAATGAGCTGCTGCGCCTCTTCCAGCGTAATCGCCTCGCATTCCAGAAACTCGTCGTCGTCCAAATGCACCGTGCCTTTACTGAGCTGCTCCGCCACGTACAAATGCAGGATCTCATCGCAAAACCCGGGCGACGTATAGAAGGAACTGAGATGCCGCAGCGAATCGCAGCGATAGCCGGTTTCCTCCTCCAGCTCGCGGGCGGCCGCTTCCAGCAAATCTTCCCCCGGTTCCAGCTTGCCTGCCGGAATCTCGACTTGGCTTTTTCCGAGCGGCTTGCGGTACTGCTCCACAACGAGCATTTTATCGTTAAGCAGCGCCAGCACGGCCACGGCTCCGGGATGCTTTACAATCTCCCTTTTGGCAGTTTCCCCGTTTGGCAGACGTACGGTTTCAACTTGCAGCGAGATCACCCTGCCTTGATAAACCGGTTCGGTGTGCAGCGTTGTTTCGGAAAATTTTTGCTGATCTGTATTGTCCATCGTGTATAACCTCCATGGTTTCTTTGTTCATCTGGTATAACGTTGTTTCTCCGTATTCGTCTCTTGTCTTCCGGCATAACTTGTCCCTCTTTTGCATATGGTGCAATTATAACAAACTTTATTCCATTTTGCCGAAATGAGGGAGCTTATGAACTTGTATATGACCCCATCGTACCTGCGCATTGCCGGAAAACCGTCGGAAATCCGCGAGCAGCTGCAATTGCTGATGCAATCGGCCACGCCCCATTTGACGCTCAAGCAATATTTGCAGGAAACCGCCCGTTTCATTGCATCCGAAGGCAGTTCCACGCATAATCGGCAGCCGCGGCGGCCGCGAGAAAAAAAGGCCCATTCCGGCGTAATCCCATTCCCATTGTTGTAACCGGCAGTCCGTACCCTTGAAGGCACATCTCGACGGCAGTCAAATCCGGGCCTTCATGCAAAATGATCCGATGCCGGTCCAGCAAACCGTAGCGGGCAAGCTGAGCCGCCAATAGATCCCATAGCTCCTGCGGCAATAAGGCCGGTAACGGCACGGCCGCTTCCCCAAGCGCCACATGGGCCAAAGCGGTCAATGTATGGTGGCTTAACCCCTTGTGGCGCAAACGCGTATCGGTAAAGCCGACTCTCGGAATCAGCACGGGCAGTCCTTGCAGCACGCTGACCGCGTTGATCAGTTCACCGGTTTCCAGTCCCGTATGCCCCATTTCCGTTCCGGTCCCTACCATTCCGGGTCCCATCGCAACAATCGTTATGTCGGCCTGCAGCGCATATTTGGCGGCCTGCAGCGCTGTAAACTTGTTGACCGCCTCCAAATCGCCGCCGAAGGCATGGCCGTAGGTCACCGTTCCCGCCAACCAGCCGAGCTGTTTCAACCGCTGGACATGCTCGCTGAAAGCGATGGGCAAAGCGCCCCCATCCGACATCACGTAAACGATGCGCGCAGGACGCCCGCTAGATTTGCTGTTATGATGCAGCCAAGCTCCCGCAATCGGCAGCATGCTGTGCAGCTCGCCAATCAGTACCGGCATACCGGCAAGCGTATGGCTGCGATCGAACAAGTTATGATGCGGACTTGCCGTCTCTTCGGCTGCGAGCACCGTCATCTGCAGCGGGGTGTACCGAAGTTTTACGATATGCCCGCCTGCGGCTGGTTCCTTTCTGCGTTCCTCAGTCCATTCCCGGTAACGCCCTTCGGCACCGCAAATGCTGTGCACAAAATGCACGCCCCCCGTGCCCAGGCCCAGCTCGCCGGCGGTTGTGTTCAGCAGCACCCGGTCGCCGATGCGCAGCTGCGGCTGCATATGCAAATAATGCACAGCTTCAGACTCGGATCCCTTATCCAGCCTCACCAGCACACGCTGAACCGCTTCAGTTTCCTCCACAATGTCCGTCACAACCGCCGTTTCCCAAAATATCATACCCTCCACCTCCGGTTACCTCTCGTCGGGTTATATGTATTCCCGCACCGCCGTCACAATACGAATCCATGAAAAAAACCGGTCTCTCGGATCGTCTCCGATAAAACCGGTCAATTGCATACTTGTAATCGGAACGTTGGCTGCTGCTACGCCAGCTTGCCGGCGCTATTGCCAAAGTGCCGCCTTTTCCATTCCATCCGAACGAACTGGAACAAAATAAATAATACCACGAGCATTTGCGGGATAAATGTTTCCCAGGTCGGATACATGCCAAGCCAGCTGGCCTGCGGCAGATAACCGGGCACATGCGCGCCGAGCTTGCCGGATACTTGCAGCGCATGTACGCTTTGGCCAAGGAATTTAACGACCAGATAATAGATGAACAACGTCGCGCAGGTGAAAAACGGGCGGATCGGAATTCGCATACTTCCTTTAATAATGGCATAACCCAGCACGATCAGAATGAGCAAAGCGGCGGCGATGCCTTCGATTAACTTCAGCGGTTCGATGGAAGGCGCCATACCGATGTAGAAAATCGTCGTCTCCGCCCCTTCACGCAATATAGCGAGCAGCGAAATCGTAAACAGCGACCACAGATTGCCGCTGGCCAGCGCAGATCCGACTTGCTGCTTGATGTATTCGTTCCAAGCTTTGGCTTGCGATTTGCTGTGCAGCCATGCGCCTACCGTCAGCATCAGCACAACCGACACAAGCCCGATCACGCCTTCAAGCATTTCCCGCGCGCTGCCTGTCGCCACCGACGATAAGGTGTACGTCAGCACGACGGCCAATACGACGCTTAATACAATCCCCACGCCGGCGCCGCTCCATATCCACGATTGTTTAGCCGACTGTCCCGTCCGATGCAAAAACGCCAGCAGCGCCGTCAAAACGAGCAGCGCTTCAACCCCTTCGCGCAGCAAAATAAGTCCCGCGTCAACCGCCGTGTAGGCGGTCTGTTCCACAAACGGAGCAAGCCCCGCCTGCATCTGGGCGATAATGGCCGATGCCTCTCCCGCTTTAGGCGGCGATGACATCAGATCGCTTGCCGCTTCGGTCATCTGGTTTTCCGTTTGCGTATACATTTGCGGCGAGCGGGTTTGCACGACACCTTCTACCGACGGCCATAACGCGATAAACGCTTGAATATGTCCGGCCGCTTTCGCGGCATTGTTGTTCTGAATTTCGCTTTGAGCCGATTGCAGCAGCGCCAGCAGCTCCGTCATGGAGTGATTGCCGCTCCCGTTCCCGGCGGACATTTGCATGTTTCCGCTGATATAACCGTCAATGAGCTTTTTTAGCTCGGCAATCTGCGCGGCCGCCTCCTCTTCCCGAGGCGGCTCCGCCTGCAGCGCGATGCGCGCCAAACTTACTTTAGTTTCAATGCCGCTGTAAACTTGATTATTATCCGAGCGGATCGCAGATTCGATCTTAAACCATTGGTTAACGAACTGCTTGAAATGCAGGTTAGCTTGGCTCCAGTTTTTATGCTCGACGTCGTCCATGCTTTTCTGCAGCAAGGGGAGCAGCGTCTTCGCCGCAGCTTTCCCGTCCTTGTCGGACGCCCCGGTATCCAAGCTGCGCGAAGCGGTCTCTGTCGCTTTCGCCAAGTTCGAAATCGCCTGATAAGCCGCGTCGGGTTTCGCTTCCGCTTCCACTAGCGCCTTTTTGGCGGCAGCCAGCGCTGCGGTCACCTGGTCGACTGCAGCGGACGAAGGCAGCTGCAGCTGCTTCCATGCCGCTTCGAACTTCTCAATATCGCCGGCCGCGTTCGGCCAGTGATGCTCGCCCGCTTCCACCAGCGCCCCGCCGACAAGCGGGAACAGCGCATCCGTCTTATTATCCTTGGAGTCGGCCCAGGCCGCTCCCGTCCACTGCATCAAAAAAACCGCAGCCGCCAAAATGAATAACTGCGGCTTCCAGCCGCTCTTTTTCCATCCGCTCATCCCATACGTTCTCCTTTGTTCCGTTTGCTTATGAGAACAGCTGCTCTCCGATGAAGCCACCGCGCTTCACGCCCGGAAAACATGCGAACAACGCGCTTCCCAAATGAGAAATGTATTCATTCAGCGCATCCGCTTTGGCCAGACGCTGCTGCATCGGGACAAACTGGCTCCGCGGGTCTCGTTGATAAGCGATAAACAGCAAACCGGCGTCAAGCTGCCCCGTTTTGCTGTCCAGCCCGCTGGAATATGAATAAGAACGGCGTAAAATTTTCATGCTGCCGTCCCCATGCGCCAGCCGGACATGCGAATTGGCCGGAATGACAAAAGCGCCGGAGGCGTCTTTTTCCTCAAGCTTTAATGTGTCAAATTCGTTTTTGGCGCCAATCGGCGCGCCGTTTTCGCGATAGCGGCCAAACGTATTCTCCTGCTCTCCGAGCTTGGTTCTGTCCCAAATCTCGATCCGCATCCGAATGCGCCGAACCACCATATAGCTGCCGTTGTTCATCCATCCGGCGCCGTCGGCTGCTTGGGCCCAAACGACGTCATTCATCAATTTGTTGTCGTTCACATCCGGATTCCCGGTGCCGTCTTTAAACCCAAGCAGGTTCCTCGGCGTATCGCCCGCCGTACTGCTTGCCGCGCTGGTTCGCTGGAACCCTTCCTGCGTCCAACGAAGCACCGCCGTGCCTCTGGCGATTCGCGCCAAATTGCGCACCGCATGGAAGGCAACCTGCATATCGTCGGCGCACACCTGTACGCCGATATCCCCGCCGCACCACTCGGGCCGCAGATTTTCTCCGGCAAAACGCGGCAAATCCGCAAGCGCCGCAGGGCGTTTGGCGGCGAGGCCAAATCGCTGGTCGAACATAGACGGCCCAACGCCAAACGTAATCGTCAGCTTGGAAGGCGTAAGCCCTGCCGCCTCGCCCGTATCCGACGGAGGCATGGTTGTTTTATCGTTTACGGTTCCGATCAGCTGGCCTTCCGTCATAGCGGCTGCAGCTTCAGTCCAAGCGCGAAACATCTCGGCGATGTCGGACAGCTTCGCGGACGTGACGTCAAATGCGGCAAAACAGACGAAGTTTTGCGACGGCGTTACGATTCCCGCCTGATAGTCGCCGTAGAAAGGAATATGTTGATCCGCTTGCCGGGGAGTAACCACCGAAGCCGTTTTACTGGATAACATCCCGGTACGCGTCAGTACCTCGCCGACTCCGACAGAGCCGACGAGCAGTCCGAGTCCGCCGACACCGGCCATCTTGAGCACTTCGCGGCGGCTTACTTTAGTACGTCCCGGCTGTTTTTCCGGCATCACGTCTGCGGAATTCCGGCTTGTCTCGTCAGCTTGCCGTTCGTGTGTCACTTGCTTATACCTCCAATACTTTCCCCATATTGGAAAGCGGCTCCGCCAATGCGTCGATAGCCTGGCTCAGCTTTTTCACTTGCTCCTTGGACAATTCGTCGTACAACGCGTATCCTTCGCCTTTTTTAAATTGGCCCAACTCTTTGTTCAGTTCCGACAGTTTGTCCTCGATTTTTTTGGACAACGCCGCATCTTTTTTCTGCAGTTCCGGTTTCAGCACTTCGTAAATTTTTTGGGCACCTTCCACATTCGCGGCAAAATCGTACAGATCCGTATGCGAGTAACGGTCTTCTTCGCCGGTAACTTTTGATGTCGAAACTTCGTTCAGCAGTTCGACGGCTCCGGTGACCATCATCTCCGGCGTAATCTCCACCGTCTCCACTTTACCACGCAGCAGCTTGCTGTCGCTTAACAATTGATCTGCGATAGATCCCAGGTCTTTAGTTGTTTTATCCTGCCAGAGCGTTTTCTCCAAGCGGTGGAAACCTCTCCAGTCCTTCTCGTCGATATCGTCTTCCCTGCCGTCGATATTCGGATCCAAATCGCCTAACGCTTCGGCAATCGGTTCAATACGCTCGTAAAACATCCGGGTCGTCGCGTATAACTGTTTGCTTTTATCCAAATCTCCCGCTTTGATCGCACCGACAAAGTCTCCGGTCGCTTTCACAAAAAGGTCCGTTTGCGCGATCACAAATTTGCGGTAGTTCTCCGTGGCATCTTTTAACGGATTGGCGGAAGCCGCAGGCTTAGTTTCCTGAACCGCCGGTTTCGTTTCCTGTGTTGCCGGTTTGCTGTCTTGAACCGCAGGTTTTGTTTCTTGGGTTGCGGCAGGCTTGCTGTCTTGAGCTGCAGCCGGTTTCGCCGGAGCAGCCGCGTTCTGGTTAGAGGAACAGCCGGCAGCGAGCAGAAGCGAACCGCTGATAATTACGGAAGAAATGACATGGAACGATTTCAAAGACTACATCCCCTTTAGCCGATAAATGAAAATAATTCTCAGTCTAAAATAGCACAACTGAGAATTGCTTTCAATACACAGACATAAAAAGTTCATAGTTCCACTTAATGGATGAATTGTTTCAGTCACAAGTTTGCCACAACATCCGTTATAGGAAAAATCTATAAAAATCATAAAATCCATATATTAGATCAATAGACTTATGGACTGTACAATAGGTTCAACACAATTTTTGCGGTAAGCGATTTCACGAAATGGGAGCGGATATTATGAATGAACAAACATCTCAAGAGCGGGCGCGGCTGTCCGGCAAACTGATGCAAGTCCTGGATTCGCGGTCGCTCCGTCAATCCCACAAACGGTTGGCGGACATGCTTGTCCCCGGATTAAGTGTGCTTGATATCGGCTGCGGTACAGGGGCTATCACACGAGGTATTGCGGAAGCGGTGAATCCAGGGGGAAACGTCGTCGGGATGGACAATGACCCGCACTTGATCGGCAAGGCCCTTCAAGCTTACAGCGATATTCCGAACCTGACTTTTACCGTTGGCGATATGTATGTTATTCCTTATAAGGAGCAATTTGATATCGTTACCGCCTCACGTGTATTGATTTGGCTGTCAGAACCGCTTAAAGCCTTAAATGCAGTAAAATCCGCGGCCAAAAAAGGCGGACGGATCGTCATCTCCGATTACAACCATACCAAGATTAAATGGGACCCCGCCCCTCCCGCCAGCATGTTGTTGTTTTATTCCGCTTATTTGCGATGGCGCGCAGATGCAGGGATGGACAACGCCATTGCCGACCGCTTGCCGGAACTGTTTGAACAGGCCGGCATCGGCGGGATCAAAGTAACTCCGCAGCATGAAGTGATCCGGCGGACGGACCCTGACTTCCACAGCCGAATTCGCATTTGGGCGGACACAGCCTCCAGCAGGGGGCCGCAAATGGAGCGGGACGGTTATATTACCAAAGCCGAATATCTCGCCGCTGAGGAGGAATACCGGGAATGGTCCGCCCGCGACGCGCAGGCTGTCACCATGTATATGCTGGCTGTGGAGGGTGTGGTCTAGAGGACGGCGCAGGTCCGCACAAGGAAACCCGGAAATGCAAAAACGGAGCGGTAGGATCCCCGCTCCGTTCTTCGTCCACCTATGTAACTATGCCGGCCGCTTTTCTTCGACAAGCAGTGCCTCAGCTGCCGGATTTCGCAGCTTCCTTCACAATCGCCACGACCACCTCGGCCGTTTTGACCAAATCCTTCACTGCGATTTGCTCTTTGGTCGTATGAATATGCTCATATCCTACCGCCAGGTTGACCGTCGGAACCCCCAGCCCGTTAAACACATTGGCGTCACTGCCGCCTCCCGTGTGAAACGTCCGCGGCTTGCAGCCGCAGCTCTCCAGCGCTCGGAACGCCAGCTTGACCACCGGGGAAGATTCGTCGTGCATATAAGCGGGATATACGACATCGCTGATAAATTGGACTTTAGCCCCCGTCTCTTGGCCTACATCCAGGCACGCCTTGCGCATCGCTTCCACCTGGGCGTCCAGCTTGCTCTGTACGATGCTGCGCGCCTCGGCTTCCAGCTCGGCTGTCTCGACAACAATGTTGGTCGAACCCGAAATCCCACCCGCAAACCGGCCGATATTGGCCGTCGTTTCTTTATCGATACGTCCGAGCGGCATCCGCGCTACCGCCTTGCTGGCCACCTGAATGGCGCTCAGCCCGTCCTCCGGGTTGACACCGGCGTGAGCCGACTTTCCGGTGAACGTAATATGAATTTTCGCCTGAGTCGGCGCAGCAACAGCGATATCGCCGATTTGGCCGTTGGAGTCAAGCGCGTAACCGTAATCGGCTTTGACCCATTTGGCGTCCATTGCCCGCGATCCGATTAACCCGGACTCTTCGCCTGCCGTAATGATGAACAGCAGCGGACCATGCTTGATATTTTGCTCCTTCAGCACACGGATGGCTTCGAACATCGCGGCAAGTCCGGCCTTATCGTCGCTGCCAAGTATCGTCGTGCCGTCGCTGCGGATATAGCCGTCCTCGTGAACCGTCGGTTTGACGCCCTTTCCGGGCAGCACGGTATCCATGTGGCTGGTAAAAAATACGGTAGGCAGCGCCGGATTCGGATCGGTTGCCGCCAGCTTGCAAATCAAGTTTCCCGAACCATGGCCGGTTTTGGCGGCCGTATCGTCTTCGTCGACCGTCAGCCCCAGCTCCGCGAACGCTTTTTTCAAGTACGCGCTGATTTGCTGCTCGTGTTTGGTCTCGCTGTCAATTTGCACAAGCTCGAGAAAATGGTCGACAATCCTTTTTTGCTGAATCATGCTCTTTCCTCCAGTGCCCGGGTAGAGTAAAATGTTCATACAGGCATGTTATTCATAGCTTATTTAAGTATATCCACGAAAAGGAGTTCGTTTCCATGTTTCGCAATAAAATGGTGTTCAAAGTTATCATTTATCTCATGATCGCGTCCATGCTGTTATCCACGCTGCTGTTTACGCTCAATCTTTTCCTCTAGAAGAAAAGTTCGAGAAGCCGGATGTACGACCTCCGGCGCTTAGTACAATTTCGACTCCAGATTAAAGCCTTCCAGGTTCTCCTTCACCCGCTGCAGGAACCGGCCGCAAATGACGCCGTCCAGTATGCGGTGGTCGAGGGACAAGCACATGTTGGCCATCGAACGCACGGCAATCATATCTTGAATGACGACCGGTTTTTTGACGATCGATTCGAAGGTCAAGATGGCCGCCTGCGGATAATTAATGATCGGATAAGACAAGATGGAACCAAATGAGCCGGTATTGTTTACTGTAAACGTGCCGCCTTGAATGTCGTTGTGCGAGAGCTTTCCGGCTCTCGCTTTTTTCGTCAGGCTGTCGATTTCCTGGGCGAGACCGGCGATGCTTTTCTGATCGGCTTTTTTGATGACGGGCGATACGACAAAATCCTCCGTTCCGACTAGCAGCGAAACGTTGATATCGCGTTTGACAATGATTTTATTGACCGCCCATACGGAATTCATGATCGGGTAGTCCTTGATCGCGCTGACTACAGCTTTCAGCACAAACGGCAAATAGGTCAGCTTGACACCTTCGTTGCGGACAAATTCATCCTTCAACTTATTGCGCAGCAGCACCAAATTGGTCACATCCACTTCAATCATCGTCCACGCATGGGGAATTTCCGTTACGCTTTGCCGGGTATGGCTGGCAATCGCATTGCGCATCGGCGTGACGTCGATCAAATATTCGCCGCGCCCTTCAAGCGTCTGCCCTTCCACTTCAATGTTCGGCTGCGGAGGGTTCGATAAATGCAGGCCGGTCGAGCGGACTTCCACTTTAGACGGCGCCTGATCTTGAACGATCGGTGCCGCCACCGGTGACGGCGCGGCGCTTTGGGCCGGCGTTGCCGCAGCTGCCGTCTTATGACGGCCTTCAGCCACCCACGCTTCCACATCTTTACGTGTAATCCGGCCGCCCAGGCCGCTTCCCGCGATGTGCTCCAGATTGACGCCATGGTCTGCCGCCAGGCGCAGAACGGCAGGCGAATAGCGGCTGCGCATCGACGCATCGTCTCCGCCTGCAACTGCGCTGCCCGCAGGTACCTCGGCAGCTGGGGAGATGCGGCCAGCTTCGGACACGTCGCCGCTTCCTTCTTCGGCGATTACGCAGATGACCTCGCCAACCGCTGCCGTTTCGCCTTCGGCAACGACGATTTCCACCACCTTGCCGGATACCGGCGAAGGCATTTCCGTGTTCACCTTGTCCGTGAACAACTCGCATAAGACATCATATTGCTCGATTACATCACCGGGCTTTACAAGCCATTTTCCGATTGTTGCAGATACGAGGCTTTCCGCCAGATGGGGGACGGTAACTCCCGTCCCCTGCTTTGTTTGGGCCATGTCAGGACCTCCATCCTACAAGTTTAAGCGGTCAATAGATCGCAAGCTTTTTCATCGCTTCTTTTAATTTATCCGGGCTGAGCAGGTAAAACTTCTCCATCGGCGAATTCATCCCGACGGCAGGCACATCCGGCGCGCACAAACGCATGATCGGCGCATCCAGATCATAAAGCAGTTCCTCGGCGATAATCGCCGATACTTCGGCCCCTACGCCTCCGGTTTTATTGTCTTCGTGCACGATCAGCACCTTGCCGGTTTTTGCCGCCGCCTGCAGGATTGCCTCCGTGTCGAGCGGTTGGATCGTGCGAAGATCGAGGATCAGCGCGTTGATGCCTTCTTTCGCCAGCTCCTCGGCTGCCTGCAGCGCATATTGCACCGTAATGCCGTAAGAAATGACGGTAAGGTCCGTGCCGTCACGCACAACGTTCGCCTTGCCGATCGGCACGATGTAATCTTCGTCCGGCACTTCGGCGGAATAAGCCAAATAACATTTTTTATGTTCAAAATAGACGACCGGGTCGGCATCGCGAATCGCTGCCTTCAAGAGCCCCTTGGCGTCGTATGGATTCGACGGAGCGACGATTTTCAAGCCCGGCGTACCGAAAAACACCGATTCCGGACACTGCGAGTGGTACAACGCGCCGCCTCCGGTAGCTCCGTAAGGAGCTCTGATGACAACCGGGCAATTCCAGTCGTTATTGGAACGGTAACGGATTTTTGCCGCTTCGCTGATAATCTGGTTGGTTGCCGGGAAAATAAAATCGGCAAACTGCATTTCCGCAATCGGCTTCATGCCGTACATGGCGGCTCCGATCGCTACGCCGGTAATGGCGGATTCGGCCAACGGAGTATCCATCACACGTTCTTCTCCGAACAGATCGCGCAGCCCTTTGGTCGCGTTCAGAACGCCGCCTTTGCCCACGTCCTCGCCAAGCACAAATACGTTTTCGTCCCGCTCCATTTCTTCTCTCATCGCAGAGCGGATCGCTTCCAAGTAAGTGATTACGGCCATCTTATTCCCTCCCGTCCGGCTCGGCATACACATGCCGCAGCGTATCTTCCGGCAGCGGATATGGCGCCTTGTCGGCATAATTGGTCGCTTCGTTGATTTCCAGCTTCAACCGGTCCAGCAGTTCCTGTTCCTGCAGCTCGCTCCACAATCCGCAATCGATCAAATACTGCTTGAATTTGGGAATGCCGTCCTTCTGCTTGTTCGCATCGACCTCTTCTTTCGTCCGGTACAACATATCGTCGTCCGAGGTGGAATGAGGAGAAATCCGGTAGGTGACCGCTTCAATCAGCGTGGGTCCTTCGCCACGCAAGGCGCGCTCCCGAGCTTCTTTCACCACGCGGTACACTTCGAGCACATCGTTGCCGTCGACCTTGACGCCGGGAAATCCGTAACCGATCGCCCGCTCCGCGATGCTGCCGGATATCTGCTTATGAAGCGGTACGGAAATCGCATATTGATTGTTTTCGCACATTAAAATCACCGGGAGCTTATGGACACCGGCAAAGTTGCAGCCCTCGTGGAAGTCGCCTTGGTTGCTCGAGCCTTCGCCGAAGGTCGCAAAAGAGACAAACGGCTGCTTTTTCATCTTGGCCGCCAAAGCAAACCCGACGGCATGGGGAACCTGTGTAGTCACCGGGGAAGAACCGGTCACGATGTTTAGTTTTTTATGGCTGAAATGTCCCGGCATTTGCCGTCCGCCGCTGTTAGGATCTTCCGCTTTGGCGAATACGGACAACATCAGCTCTTTAAAAGTCATGCCCACTGAAAGTACAAAAGCGTAGTCCCGGTAGTAGGGTAAAAAATAGTCCGTTCCGCGCTCCAAGGCGAATGCCGCGCCGACTTGCGCCGGCTCCTGGCCGATACCCGAAACGTGGAATGCGATTTTGCCCGAACGCTGCAGCACATGGCCGCGTTCGTCAAACTTGCGGGCTTTGACCATGTTTTCATACATATCAAGCGCCTGCTGATCGGATAAGCCAAGCGTACGGTGTTTCATCAACTGGCCGATGGACATCGCAAATCCCTCCTAGATTCAACTCGAATGCTTTTTTGATACCTGGTCCTAATACTTGACGCTATATTTGTATTATAATCCGTTTTGTTGATGAACACAATGCGGTTTTTTTGCAAAATGATGCGAAATTACATATTGATGGCATGTCCGTCGACGGCCAGCATCGCTTCGCCGAGAATCTCCGACAAGGTCGGATGCGGAAAAGCAAGCTGCCCGATCTCCCATGGCGTCGCATCCAGCAGTTGCGCCAGCGCAGCGGCGCCGATATGGTCGGTCACATGCGGCCCGATCATATGCACACCCAAAATATCGTTTGTTTTTTTGTCGGCAATCACTTTCACAAAGCCGTCGTTTTCGCCGTAAACCAGCGCTTTGCCCAGCGGCTTAAACGGCACCTTGCCGACCTTTACCTCGTGGCCGCGCGATTTGGCCTGCTCTTCCGTCCAGCCAACGCTGGCGATTTCCGGCCGTGTATACACGCACCGCGGAATGAGATGCGAACCCCGGTGTTCCGGCTTCAGTCCGCATATATGCTCGACCGCCGCAACGCCTTCGTGGCTGGCCACGTGCGCGAGCTGCAAGCCGCCGATCACATCGCCGATGGCGTAAATATGCGATTCGCCTGTTTGCAGATGCTCATTTACGCGAATAACCCCTTTATCAATCTTCACATCCGTATTTTCCAGCCCGATGTTTTCCACGTTCGCTTGGCGTCCTACGGAAACTAACGCTTTCTCCGCGGTTAAAGAGACGGTTTCCCCTTTATGCTCCACCTGCAGGCTCACCGCGCCGCCGTCCGCAACCACCGTCTCCGCCAGCACTTTGGCGCCGGTTAATACTTTAATGCCCCGTTTAGCAAAAAGACGGCGCAGTTCCTTCGATACATCGGCGTCTTCCGTTGGAACGAGCTGGTCGGCGTACTCTACGATCGTTACCTGCACGCCAAAATCACTGAGCATCGACGCCCATTCGACGCCGATGACGCCGCCGCCGATAATGATGATCGATTGCGGCAGCTGCTCCAGCTCCAGCGCTTCGTCGCTGGTCAGCACATACACGCCGTCGATGCTTAGTCCCGGCAGCGACCTTGGCCGCGAGCCGGTGGCAATAATCAGCTTGTCCGGCACGAGCGTTACAATTTCTCCATCGGGCTGCTCCACCGAAACGGAGCCGCTGCGCGGCGAGAAAATCGACGGTCCGATAATCCGCCCGTTGCCCGCAAACACGTCGATTTTATTTTTTTTCATCAAATAGTTCACGCCTTGGTGGATCTGCCCTACAATCTTTCCTTTGCGCTCCTGAACCTTGGCGAAATTCAAAGCCACATCCGCTGCCGTGACGCCGTAACTTTCGCTATCTTTGATCGTGGCGTATACCTCGGCGCTGCGCAGAAACGATTTGCTCGGAATGCAGCCCTTATGCAGGCAGGTGCCTCCCAGCTTATTTCTTTCTACCACAGCGACCTTTTTGCCTAACTGAGCGGCACGGATTGCAGCGACATATCCGCCGGTGCCTCCTCCAAGCACTACGATATCGTATGTATGTGTCATATGGTCCTCCTCATCATTATTACTGCGTGTAAGTCCGTTCAACCTCATAAGAAGTGCGGCAATCTGCGGAAAAATAAAAAATCTAGCTTCTATTTTACCCCTATTTGCCCCTATAAATATAGTGTCAAAAATGAAAACGGCATGAAAAGTTGCTCCGTTTATGATATTTTAAGTAGATAGCCTATCCACGTCAAAAGGAGTACGATATGAAACTCGTGTTATACCGTCTTATTGCCATCTTGCTGCTGGTCATTCCGGGAGTGCTTGCGACATACGGGTTTTTGGCGATGAAAGACGCCTTGTTCGCCCAGTTCGGGCCGGAAGAAACAAACCCGCACATCTTATGGGGCAAGTTTACTTTAGGGTTGGTTTGTTTTGCCGCCGGGGTAGCTTTTATCGGGGGTTGGACTTTTTTCAGGGACCGCAAACGGAATTATGTAGCCCCTCGCTTCCGCAAAAAAAGAAGAAGATAATCGCGGTTTATGTGTCTCTGCCCAGCCGATCGATCCAGCGCAATAGCGGACTGCGTTCGATCCGGGCGGTCAACGAATGCTTGCACGACCATATATGCAAAGCGGCCAGGACCGCCAGAACCGCCAGCTGCGGCAGGAACCCCGCCGTCTGAAACAGCCAGACGCCCAAAGCGAAGCCCAGCGTATTGGCCCCCGCATCGCCAAGCATCGCTTCGCCCCGCACATCTTCCGGGAACAGCACGGCCGCAGCCGCAATGACAGGCGCCATAGCGGTGACAAACAGGGGAAGCGTAGCCGCTCCCACAAGCAGTAGCGCCGCCGGCAAAAACAGCTTCAGCGCGCGTCCGGGGCGCAGATCCAGCAAATTCAGCGCATTGCTCATCAAGGCGATCAGCAAACAGCCGGCAGCGCACTCCGCTAATGGCCGCTCGCTGGCCCACGTCACGATCGATGCGGCAGCCGAAATCACGATTGCTTTGACCAGCCCTGTCGTCAGCCGGCCCTCTTTCCGCCATGTCCTCCAATGCCCCAATATCCCCTTGACCGCCTTGTCCCCGGCCAAATCATCGAGCAGCCCTGCAACCAGCACGGCTGTCAAGGCAAACAAATAGATCGTATCCAGGTGAAGCCCGATAGTAAACGGCGAAGTTCGCATCCAGCGAATTTCTGCATAATGCAGCCCGCTCCATATGAAAGCGTACGCCAAAACGACCGCCCCTACATAAAGCCCGGCCGCCGTCGGAATGGCGCGACCTGCATAATTGTCAGCAGTCACATTATTTTGCCTTAAAAAAACGAGGAGCGATTTTCTGAGGCCAACCGATAGGACAAATGCGGCAAGCAGCCACCCGAGACTCGCGGTCAGCATTAGGAACGCCACCACCTGCTGCACAACACGCCGGAGACGGAAATCAGCTGCCGTCCGCGGTGAAGCCAGCTGCGCAAGTCTCTGCCTGTTTCACGATGGGCAAACGGCACTTCCAGTTCGACCACCTTGTACCCAAGACGGACCGCATCGATTGTAAGCCCTACCTCAACGCCAAAACCGCCGGCCAACGTTCCGATCTGGCGTACAACCGACGTGCGCAAAGCCCGTTGTCCGGATAACGGCGCTAATGAGCGGAAGCCGGACAGCCGGTGGATGCCGGATACCGCTAACCCCTTGACCAAGCCAAGTCCCCCTTTGCGCTGCGGAGCGGGAAGTTTGGCCACTGTCATATCCGCACCGCCGCTTAACACGGGCTCCAGCAGCAGCGGCAAATAAGATGCGCTCGAACCCAAGTCGGCATCCAGAAATACGATGTAGTCCCCTTTGGCCCGTTCCAGACCGGACATCAACGAACAGCCCTTGCCGTATTTGGAAGGATGTCTTACCACTTGATCCGCAAAGCGGTAAGCCGAATCGGCGGTCCCGTCCGTGCTTCCGTCGTCCACCACAATCAGTTCCAGGGCGCAGCGCCGTCCCAGCTCCGACTTTACTTTATTCAGGCTCGATAACGTATCCGTGATATACGCCTCTTCGTTCCAAGCCGGGATTACGATAGACACGGTGTCCGTTTGGACTCCCATATTTCTTCACTCCTTTTGTAAGAGGTTGTTCCAAAAGTCGGCTTTTGGACACGGACTTTAGTGCAGCCATCCTTTCAGTACCGACCAGCCGGGCAATGCTGCGGGAAACATCCATTTGCCGAGCAGCTGCGCCGCAAGGAAGCCGCTCAGCAGCGCCAAACCGGCAGCCCCATTTCTCAGCCATGATCTTGTCTTCTGGGCGCTCAGCAGCATGCTGAAGCCTTTGGCGTCGATCAGCTTATCGCCGATTTTCATACGTACGAGCATGCTGCTGCCCATACCGTTTCTGCCTTTCTCAAGATATTCATTCATATGGTTATGCGATCCTATGGCGATAATCAAGCTCGCTTTCAGTTCATACGCCATGAGCAGAGCTGCATCTTCGCTGGTGCCCATGCAAGGCAGGACGTTGGCCGTAAGTCCGAGCCGCCGAATACGTTCGAGCCCCGGCGCCGCGCCTTCCACATAGGACTGAACGACCAGCTCGGCGCCGCTGCCCAGCGCCCGGTCCGATACGCTGTCCATGTCGCCGACGATCAGGTCGGGCGTGTATCCAAGTTCCAGCAGCGCGTCAGCGCCCCCGTCCACTCCAAGCAGCACGGGCTTGTACGCCTTGATATAGGCGCGGACAGCAGCCAAATCCTCGCGATATTTACTGCCTCTTGTCACCACAAGCACGTGGCGCCCTTCAACTTGGGTGCGCAGCTTCGGACAATGCAGCGGTTGAACCACCATGCGGCTTTCCTGAAGAGCGTGCTGCAGCGTGTTGTCAATGAATTTGCCCAATTCCACATGAAAACAACGATGCGCCTGGCGGTACAACTGATCCCAGCTTGCCATCGTAAACCGCGTATAAGGAATTCTCACTTGGTCGGTCCAAATCCCGGATTCATCGATTCTGATCGTCATCCCGTCTTGAAAAAACGTATACCACAATCGATTGATCTCAATGATCGGAACCGCTTTGTCCAGCAGCAGCAGCGGTCCTTTGGTCATGATCCGGCCGCTCATCGTTTTTCCGGCATTAATGATGATTTTCACTTTGGCGCGAATCAGCTCTTCCGCAGCCAGCTCATCGACATCCTCATGATCGATCACCACAATGCAGCCGGGTTCCGCCGTTTTTAGCAGCTGCTTCGTTTTCCGTCCCATTTTCACCGGGCCTTCGATCCATGCCCTGTTCTCTGTTATGACTTCGCTATATTCCATTATCGTCATCTCCAGCTATGTCCAGTCCATTTGCCATTATTTTGGCAGCATCGCTCCAATTTCATACAATTTTTGAACTTCGAATTATTTTTCCACAATAAGGTTAAACTGCTAATACGATTTAATCATTCGGATATTGGAGGAAGCGACGAAGATGGAGCTGAGTATGAGCTTGGAGCAAGTGAATGAACAACTGTACCAACTTCACAACAACGGCGAATCTCTAGGCAAAAAACAAGTTAAAAAAGCGTACCCGGACTTGATGAAAAATGCGCTGTATTATTCCCCCAGCTGGGAACATGCGCTGCAAAAAGCGGGAATTCACGAGTAAGAGCAGTCGAAGCGGGAGCAGCCGTTGGCTGCTCTTTTTTCGTGTTTGCCAGAAGGAAGGAGCCGACAGCAAACAAGAGAAGGAAATGATCAACCGGCTGGAAAATCAAATTCAGTTATTAAGAACAAACCCTTGAAGAGCCGGAAAGCTCCTCAAGGGTTTTGATGTATTGGCTGCATATTCAATCTGTTCATGTTATGCGAAAATGTGAAGCAGCGGTTACCCTTTAGGTTCGCGCAAGCTCTTTGCGAACGATTGGCGCCACTTTGGTGCCAAGCAGTTCAATGGCGCGCATGACTTCGCGATGCGGCATCGTGCCGACATTGATATGCAAGAAGAAACGGGTTATCCCCAAGTTTTTGCGCAATAACAGGATTTTTTCCGCCACGTACTCAGGATCTCCCACATAAAGCGCTCCCCGCATACTGCGTGCGGCATCATACGTAGCGCGGCTGTAATGTTGTCCCCAGCCTCTCTCGCGGCCGATCACATTCATCTGAGCTTGCGTCGACGGAAAAAACAACTCGGCCGCCTGTTCCGTCGTATCGGCCACAAATCCGTGCGAATGCGTGGCGATCTTGAGTTGATTCGGATCATGCCCCGCCTTCGCCGCAGCTTGCTTATACAGCGATACAAGCGGAGCGAAGCTTTCGGGCATACCGCCGATAATGGCAAATGCGATCGGCAGCCCCAGCATGCCCGCGCGAATAGCCGATTGCGTGTTGCCGCCGCTGGCGATCCATACGGGCAGCGGGTCCTGCACGGATCTGGGATAAATGCCAAGATTATCGATCGCCGGACGGTGGACGCCGCTCCACGTTACTTTCTCCGAAGCTCTGATCGCAAGCAGCAGATCAAGTTTTTCCTCAAACAATTCATCATAATCGTCCAGGCTGTACCCGAATAACGGAAACGACTCGATAAACGACCCGCGACCCGCCATAATTTCGGCCCGCCCGTTGGATATCCCGTCAAGCGTCGAAAAAGCCTGATATACCCGCACCGGATCGTCCGAGGAAAGCACGGTGACCGCGCTTGTCAGCCGGATCCGTTTGGTCATGGGTGCGGCCGCCGCTAACACTACAGCAGGCGCTGTGCCCGCATAATCGGCCCGATGATGCTCCCCGATACCGTATACGTCCAGTCCGACCTGATCGGCCAATACAATCTCTTCTACCGCATCGCGCAGCCGTACGGCATGGCTGATGACCTCACCTGTGACCGGATCCGGTGTAGCTTCCAAAAAAGTGCTGATTCCTATTTCCATGATGTTTGCCAGATCGGCCATCTTTTTATCGCCTCCTTGTTTATATTTTTATTTTACTCATTTTTCTATGGTTTCTCAACATAAGTAAGCCGGTTTAATTTTTCTCGGATTCGGGAGCAACCGGTCCCAACTTCTGATATTCGGAAGGTGAGACTCTCATTTTCCGCTTACGATAAAACTTCGATAAGTTCAAAAATTCTACGACTACATCTGGCAAGTAAAAAGAGCCCCCGGCCATCGCCAAGGGCTCCCGCTAAAGCCGGGAAATTCGCATATCTTTTTATCGCATTTGCAACCCGTTACTCAAACGGATATTTCATATTCCAATCGGCGCGAAGCTTATCCATCGTCCTCATGATCGCTAAGGATTCATCAAGCGTCATCCTATCGCTTTCAATTTTGCCCTCTCTCAGGCAGCGCATCGCCTCCGCCGCTTCGTACACATATCCTTTGGCCGCTCCGCTGTCCTCGAAATGCTCGTCTTCTTTTCCGTAGACGGACAGCTCCGCCGACTTCGCATTCCAGAAAATCGGAATTCGAATTTCGCCTTCCGTACCAGATATGACGGCCTGGTGTTTCGTTTTTAACCGCAGCCCCGCCATCAGGCTCGCCATACGCCCTCCCTCATAGCCAAACAATGCGGCAAATTCTTCGTCCACACCGGTTGTTCCGATACGCGCCACGCTATGTACCGCAGAAGGTTGTTGACCCATAATCATCGAAACAAAAGATATGCAATATACGCCGACATCCAATAAAGCGCCTCCGGCCAGCTCCGGATTAAACAACCTGCTCTCCGGCCTCCACTCCGCGCGGTTGCCGAATTTGACATCCACCATGCGAACATCCCCGATCAATCCGCCGGCCAGCCATTCCTGTACCTTCACAATTGCCGGCAAATATCGCGTCCACATCGCCTCCATCAGAAATACGTTGTTTTTACGTGCAACCGCGACCAGTTCCTCCAGCTCGGAAGCGCTCACAGTAAACGGCTTTTCGCAGAGGACGGCTTTCCCGGCCTGCAGGCAGGCCAGCACATTCTCCTTATGCGCCTGGTGCGGCGTAGCCACATACACGATATCTACGTTGGGGTCCTGCGCAAGCTCCTCGTAGCTTCCATAAGCATTTGGCATGTTGTGCTTGGCCGCAAACTCGCGGGCTCTATCCAAAGATCTGGAACCGACGGCAACGAGCTGCGCATCGGGAAGATGCACCAAATCATTGGCAAACGTGTTGGCAATTCCGCCGGGTCCTAATATTCCCCATCTGATTTTAGAAGTCACGATTTCTCCTCCTTAATTGTCTTAAACATTAAGTTAATAATAGCGCATGTTGCTGCCAAGCACAATATGGAAAATGCGCGCCCGGCGTCCGTTTTCCAATTACTGCATAAATCAAGGATGTCTACAAATAATACCTTTATTGGCATATTTCATGAATCGCGGTGATTGGCAAGATGAACACGAAGTCCGGTGAATGCGGCGGCGCCTCTTCGCTCTCCCGCAGCTTGGATGACAACAAACAAAACATCGAAGCTATTTTTGAGAACAGCAACGACATCAGTGTTTCATTTTATCATTTTGGCCCCGAGCTCAGCCAAGCTGCGCTTGTCGTTTATTGTACGACGCTGACTCAAGACCTGAACTTTAATATATTAAACACGGTATTTCATGATCTGGCACAGCAGATCTCCAGCTCCATCAACCGGATTACCGAAGCGGACGTCCGGCTTTTCTTCGAACATCGGGGCACCTTCTCCAAGCAATATCATCTGCTGGAATCCATGGATCAGCTTGTCGAATCCGTGCTCTCCGGGCAAGTGGTGCTGCTGCTTGATACATGGGATAAAGCGGCGGGGTTTAACGCTTATTCCGTTGAGCGGCGCAAAGTCGACGAACCTTCCAGCGAAGCGGTTATTAACGGTCCGCGGGAGGGCATGGTCGAACAGCTGGATAAAAATATCGGGCTTATCCGGCTGCGTTTACAGACGCCGAAACTGAAATTGGAATTTTACGAGGCCGGTCAAATGCTGAAGTCCCGGTTTGTCGTCGGGTATGTCGACGGCGTGGTGAATCCCGAGGCGCTGTCGGAGCTGCGGCGGCGGTTTAATGGCATCGACAAGGTCGAAGTGCTGGATACGAGTTATATTCGCGAATTTATCGAAGACTCCGTTTACTCTCCTTTTCCGCAGTTTCGTGTGACGGAACGGCCAGATGTAGCGGTCAGCGCATTGATTGAAGGAAAAATTATCCTTATGGTTGAGGGCAGCAGCAGTGTGATGATATGCCCGACTTTTTTCAACGAGCTGTTCCAAGCCGCTGAAGATTATTATCAACGAACGATGATTGCATCGCTTATCCGGGTAATTCGAATCATCGCTTTCTTCATGGCTTTTACCCTTCCCAGCCTGTACATCGCTTTGTCGGATTTTCATCCCGAAATGATTCCGACGACGCTGCTGCTCAAAATACTTGACATGCGGGAAGGCATACCGTTTCCCGCGCTCATCGAAGCTGTGCTGATGCAGTTTTTTTTCGAGCTGCTGCGTGAGGCGGGAATCCGGCTGCCCCGGCCCATCGGGCCTGCCGTCAGCATCGTCGGCGCTTTAATTATCGGCGAAGCTGCCATCCGTGCGGGAATCGCTTCACCGATTATGATTGTTGTCATCGCTCTGACAGGCATTGCTTCATTCTCCATCCCGCATTACGAGCTGGCCAGCTCACTGCGGGTGCTTGTATTTCCGTTGATGCTGCTCGCGTTTTTCTGGGGGGGATTCGGATTGATGATCGGATACATCGTCATTTTCCTGCATCTAACGATCCTTCGTTCACTTGGGCAGCCGTTTTTCTCACCTATCGCGCCGTTAAAGCTGTTTCAGCTGCTGGATGTGGTCGTGCGTCTTCCGCTCAAGCTGAGAATCAAAACGGCCGCCCGCAGCAAAACAGGCGACAAATCTTAATATGACAAGGATGACGCTCATGAAAACAGTTTGTCTGCTGGTTTGCCTTTGCCTGCTCACAAGCTGCTCGGGCCTCGAGTTAAACCAGCGGGGTTTCATATTGGGGGTGGCGCTGGATTTGGGCAAAAACGGCAACATTGAACTGACCTCGCAGTTTTATAGGCCGTCTCTGACCGGTACGGGCACGGTTGTCAATATTCATACCGAAGGAATCACTTTGTTCGACGCTATCCGCGACATTACGATGAAGTTAGGCCGAAAATCGCAATGGAGCCACATGCAGACCATCCTGATCGGAGAACAGATAGCCAAATCAGAGCGCTGCAAAGAAGTGCTTGATTTTTTTTACCGCGACGACGAACCTAGACTCACTACCCAAATCGTCGTTACCGAAGGAAAGGCAAGGCCTTATTTATCCATACAACCGTTAATGGAAACCAGCATCAGCCGCCAAACCCATGAAGCACAACGTTCCGCTTCCAAGTTTTCCGGTAAAAGCGTGCAAACAAATTTGCTGAATATGAGACGGCAGCTCAAATCTGAGGTGGAGACCACGATTTTGCCTTATATGAAAAAAAGCACCGATGCGCTGGATGGCGCTTATATTAGCGGGGCTATCCTCGTCCATAAAGGCAACTTGATTGCAACGCTGACCCCGCGGCAAGTGCAGACATACCTCATGCTTACGGGGCAATTTAAAGAAGGAGTCATACCGATCCCCTGCAACGATACAAAGAAAAACGATTCCTTCGAGGTTGTGGAGCTGGAGACAAAGCTGTCCGCCAGGATGCGCGACGGCGTACCCCATGTTCATGTGCAAATGAAGCTGACAGGCACCGTGCGCGAGCTTGTCTGCGCTCAAATGTCGTCTTATGAATCCGCCGCCGCTTTTCAGAAAAAAATTGCCTCCGAAATCAAAAAACAGCTGGCCGAATCGGTGCGCGGCATGCGACAGATGAAAGCAGATATGTTCGGGATCGGGAACAAATTGTACAAAAAGGATCCCCATTTATGGGAAGAGTTGAAGGTGGACTGGGATGACAAGTTCAGCCGGTCCGTCTATTCCTTTGAAGTGAATGTCGTCATCACGAATTCCGGTCTGGAAAATGGCAAGCCCGTACTTCAAGTCGAAGGAGGATAACGATGCTTATTCGGATTTTTGTTGTTTTGCTGCTGTACGGCTCCATTATCGGCAGCTCTATCGGCAATATGCGGCAAAACAACCGCAAGGAAAAAACGGTCTGTGCCATTATTCTCATCTGCTCGGCATATTGCGCGGTCAGTTTTATTTTGAAAGAGAATTGGCCTAATGTCGACGATTTGATCAATATGATGTTTGCCCGGCAGCTAAGGTGGGTTTTAGACGCTTTAGGAGCGCCTGCGGCGATGATTTTGACAAAAGGGATGTGAGCCCGATGAGACCGAAAGAAAGGATCAGCCCGTCGCAAATGGCGCTGATGTTATGCGCCTTCATGTTGGGCTCGTCGATCGTATTTATACCCAGTCCCGCCATTGCCGCGGCCGGCAACGATACTTGGCTGTCATTGCTTCTGTCGGGCGCACTGGGCATGTTGGGCTTAGCCAGCGTGTTGTATTTGCATCGCTTGTTTCCGGATATGTCGTTTATCCAATATTTCAACATCGTCTTTGGCCGCTGGGTCGGAACCGTGCTCGGAGCCTTCATTTTACTCGTGCTGGTCGTTATGATCGCCAACATTACCGTGGGTGTCGGGGCTTTTTTTACAAGCACCATGATGGTGGACACTCCCATTTATGTGTTCAACACGCTGATTTTGATCGTCTCCGCCCTCACGGCAAGAGCAGGCGTTGAAGTCATGGCGCGGATGTTCAGCTTTTTCCTGATTGTGATGCTTGCCACGATTGTCATTATTCTTATTTGCAACATGACCAATTATCACGCCGGAGATTTGCTGCCCCAATTCGCAAAGGGCGTCAAGCCCATTATTCACGGGATGATCATTATGTACGGGTTTCCTTACTCGGAATTGTTTGTGTTCGCGGCGCTGCTTGGTTTCGTTCGTCCCTTAAAAAGTGAACCGCTCGGAAAACTGATGTATACCGCTTATCTTGTCAACGTTGCGACATTTCTCGCAGTCATTTTGTGCTCCATTATGGTGTTTGGCTTAGGCGCGGGGGAACGCAAGTTTTCGTTGTATGAACTTGCCCGGGTGATCGAGCTGCCGGGGTTCATTGAACGGGTCGAAGCGGTGGCCGGCATTACGCTGATTACCGGATCTTATATCAAATCGACGATTGCGCTGCTGGCGCTCAGCACGGGGTTGTCCCATCTGCTGAACCTGAAGGATCCGCGAGCGGTGATTTACCCGCTGACTTTGCTTATGATCTTTTTATCGTTAACGATGTTTTCGACGGAAATGGAAGCCCAGACGTTCTGGACGCTGGGTGTATCTTCCATCAATATATACAGCATATTTTTCCTTATATTCGGTGCTTTGCTTGCATTTGTGCGGTTTCGCAAACGGGCTGCGGACGGAAATTGAACAAACCGTCCCGCCCGGCATGATTCGCTCATGCAGCGTTCACTTGTTCAGCGGCCTCGCAGCGGCCGGCTCGGATTCTGCAGGGGTAAAAAAATACCGCTATTCATTGAGTTATGTAAACTCGATAAATAACGGTAAAACGGTAAGGTAAGAACCTAGAAAGACAACTTACTGCCGCCTTCAAGCCGCTGAATGGCTTGCTCCGCCATATCCGACAGCTGGGAGAACTGATTGATGGTCTCGCGAAGCTTCGGCAGCGCTTCTTGCTTGTAATTGCTGATCGCATCCAAAGCGGCAAACGAATCGGCAAAAGACTGCTTCAAAGTTTCCACCGAAACGGTCGACTCCACAGCCTGCTTGTAAATGGCTGCGCCCTGATCTTTCAGCATCTTTGATGTGCCGGCAATCAAGCTGTCCGTCGCTTGCTGCGTTGCAGTGATTTGTTTTAATACAACATTTTGACGGTATAAGGCCCCTGCTACAATGACCGCATTGCGAAGCGCAGCAACCGTAACGGTATTCGTCCGATCGACGCCGCGGATCAGCTCTTTATTATTCCGCATGACCAGTTCGAAAGAAATGAATCCTTGCTGGTTGGTTGCAAGCATCGCTTGCATATCCATAACCCGTTGACGCAGCGGGAACAATACTTCTTCCGAGATAAAACGAATGCGATCCGCATCATCACCGCGAAGTTTCGCCTCAGCTATTTCCTTCTCCAGCGACTCATCCATGAAAGTGGCCAGCTGAATTTCCTTCACCAGCTTTTTGGTCAAATCACGCAGTTTCTGCTGTTCGATTTCCAATGTGGTGTTATCGTTTTTCAACGTGATCCGGCCTTTATTTAAGGTCTCAATCACACCGGCGATAACCGCATCGGCTTTCTCATACCGCTGAAAGTAAGCCCGCAGCGGGTTAAAGAATTTGCCAAGGAAACCCGTTTTGGTAAAGTCGATAAGACTGGGATCCAAATCTTTCAACTGTGCTTGCAGCTCAGCCAAACCGGTTGCGATAACACTTCCTTCATCGCCCGTCTTCGATAACTGCCCTAAAGTTATTTGCATTAAGGAGTTTTTCTCCGTCGAAGCTTTCATGGTCGACATACCGAATTTTTCAACTGTCGACATCACTTCCCGCCGGCGATCCAAGGCATCGAAATCCATGGACATAATCGAGTCGACGTTATTTTTCGCCTGTTCTTGAATTTTTCTTACTTCTTCGGGAACCGGCTTGATTTGCTCCTCGACAACTTGCTTCAACTCTTCGGGACTTGCTATTTCCATCGAAAAAGACATAGGTACCCTCCTGAGAATAGTTTTGATTAGCTCTTACATCTGAACGTTAAACAGGTTGCCAAGCTTGTAAACCACGTCGTCGGTGTCCGCATTGATGCTGGCCGCTTCGTTGAGACTGGAGATGCTTTGGAGGGCCTTGATATTGGCGTTGTAGCCCACGGTATAGATCGGGATTTTATAAGCTTTGATCAAATCTTCCACCTTGCCCAAGGAGTAACCCTCGTTGGTTTCACCGTCACTTAATACAAAGATCAACGGCCTTACGTTAGGGTGAGCCGCCATTTCCGTTTTTAACATTTTCAAAGCGACAACAACTGCATTAAAGGTGGCCGTGCCGCCCCCCGCTTGAAGGCTGTTTACCGTACCGACAAAAAGCGATTGCTGATTGGTGTCGAATTTGGCGATAGGCAAGTTGATTGCTACTTTGCTTGAGTACGAAACAAAACCAATGCTGTTATCCCGGCCCAAAAATTTCTGACCGCGAATTAAGGATTCTTTTAACTTATTCAGAGGCGCCCCGTTCATGCTACCTGAAATGTCCGCCACGAAAACAGCCGCAATCGGAGCACCTCCGTTTTTCTTCTCTTTCCAAACCTTTTGCGCCGAAGTGATAAGACTTCCATCCAACTGCGGCAGATCGGACTTATAATCGGCAAGTCCGTTGAAGCCCTTATCAACAGCCATCTTCTGATATTTGTCTTGCGCGACAAACTCGGCAAACTTCTTGACGATATCGAGTTTGGCTTGCGGTATATCGCCTAAAGCATAAAGCGGGCTGTCATGCCTAGCGCCAAAAGGTGTGAAAACATAACCGCCTTTCAAATCGGCAGCGTTGACATAGGTCTGATACTCCAAGACAAATGCGTCCAAGGCCCCTGTTTTGGCCGCGTCCCTCATTTGAATCGTAGTAGAAGCTATAAAAGGCACATTCGCTTGGAATTTTTCGAAGCTTTGAACCGCTTTTTCGCCCAGCAGATTTTCGCTGTCAAATGTGTTTAATGAAGCGAGCAGGAAATTCAGCCCTGTTGAACTCGCAAAAGGATCCGTGTACCCCATCGCGAGATCGCCATTGGAAATGGCGTCCGTTACCGTTTTTACCGTGATGGAGCCATATTTTGCTACTAAAGCATCGTATTTAGCTTTGGAAATCACCACGCCGGGAACGTTACCCACAAGGTGGTTTGTGACCATCTCGGCTTTGATGCCTTTGGCTTTGACCATCTCGCCCCACAACTCGTTGGAAGGGGTATACGCATCAGGGATATACTTGCCCGAAGTGATGTAATCCGCCGCGGTACCGGAAGCAATATTGCGGATTTTCACAGATGCCGGTTTTCCGTTAACAGCCACGCCTGCTTTGTTAAATTCGGCGGCTACCTCGTTCAGCCAGCCGTCAACTCCCGTACCCGATTTCTCAGTCGATGAAAAAATTTCGATGAAGTTATCCGAAGCGTTGTTCACCGAAACGGGGAACTTGGCAATATCCGGCAGCGTGGCCGCTATATCGACCGGATCCAGATCAATTTGCCCCTTCACAGGAGGCACAACTTGCGGGTTCACATCCGCATAGAACTTCTCCAGCTTTTTATCCGCTTCCGCCAAAGAAACTTGCGTTGGCGTCTTCCCCCAACCCGAAGTGAAGGTGACCCCAAGATATACCAGTATAAAAACAATAACGATGACGCCGAGCAATGTTCCTAATTTCTTCAATATGATTGACCCCTTTCCTTTGGGAATTTAGTTGGATCACCACCTAAATGGACTGCTGCTTATAAAATTTAGTTTGCTTAATCAAATCGTCGATTTCTTTCATGCAGTCCATGTTCTCAATGTCCGCGATGTCCAGTGTATCCAAACGCGTGATTTCCAAAGTCAACTTGTCTAACTTCAACAGTATTTCTTCGCTTGTATCTATAGCGCCGCGGATATACGAAGCGTACTGTTGAAACACCTCCATTTTTCCCCGGAGGATGTTATCTGACATCACCGCCGATCGGCGATCTTTCTTCTGATTGGTTAAGAAAGCGAATTCAGATGGATCAAAAACGCTCAGCTTGTTAATGATCCCCCTTACATTGAGGAACAAAAGCTTTTCAACCTCAATTATGACCGAGAGGAACTTTTTGTAGCTCAATTCCGTTGCATCGAAACGTTGACCCAGAATATTTGTAAGGGTATCTTTCTTCTTTTTCAACCTCTCCAGCTGATCTAAAGAAACGGCGACTTCTTCGGTAAACAACGGAATGCCCGTGTATGGCTTCAGCGCCTCAACGTAATCCTCATGTGTCTTAAGTTCCCGCTTAATGGGCTTCTGTTCTTCAGGCTGCGGGGATCGTTTGGCCAAAGCCCCCCATGCCACATATCCCACAGCGGCGGCACTTAAGATAAGTATGGTTAAGCCAAGCGAAGATTCCAACTTATTCGAGCTCGTTACGTCCACCCCTATGAGCCCCGGCGAAAGCATAACTATATCCACAATGACTACAACAACGATGGTTAATGCAAGCTTTGTGTAGTCCTTCAGCATACCTATGTACACCTCCTTTACCAAAACATGTATACCTGTTCTACGGCGTATCGTCAAAAAAGATACATTTCTAATCTAGGTGATGTCTATTGACCATGTTAAAACAGCAAACAAGAAGGAAGCCGCAGCATTCCTTCTTGACCCGACGTTATGGGGTTAGACCGAAATGTGCTTTTGCAGCCGCTTGCTCATGGACGATAACCTTAAGCCAAGATCGCCATGCCTCCTGCTCTGTCCAACCGTTATTAATCTATCATTGATTTGTATGTATAATTTTGTTAAACCATATACAATGATAGTTGGTAGAAGTAAAATTTTCAAGCATAAACAACAAATACCGTTAATCCATAGAGTTTTGCAAGCTCTATGAGTAACGGTATATGCCGGTCTAGAACATAGAAATCTATCACTATCACTATGTGATCAACTCATGTTGCTGCGGCGGGGTATATCTGTTGGAATCTTCAAAGAAGGAAGAGAGTTGCCATTCATCCCATCATTTTATTAGTCAGATAATTCCGACAATTTTCACTTAAACTGTTCTGGAACCGGGGAATAAACAATTTTAAATCCTTCTTGTAAAATGGCCTCTTTCCCGCCGTGCTCATCCATCATTTTGGCTTGATCTCCCCTTGCCAAGCGATCTGTTTTTTCCGGATCGACGATAGAACGCAGCTCTTTTTCGCATTTTCCCCGAATATGCCGATACTCCGGGTGATCAGCAAGGTCATTCAATTCGTTTGGATCAAGCTCAAGGTTGAATAATTGGGGACTATAACCGCAATAATGGATGTATTTATATTGATCTTTTCTGATCATATAAGTTGCCGTAATGGCTCCCATGGCGTGATATTCACTAAACATCGTTCTTTTCGGATCAGTTTCCCCTTTTGCCACAGGCAGAAGATCTACTCCCGGCAAATCCTCATCCTTCTTTACGAGTTTAGCTCCGACAGCTTCTACAATTGTAGGAAAGCTGTCAACCAAGGATATCGGAGTATCGCATATTTTCCCTTGCGGCAGATCCGGCCCGGACATAATAAACGGCACCGCTACAGCCCCTTCATACATAGTTGATTTAAACCAAACCCCATGATCGCCTAAAGTGTCACCATGATCTGAGGTATAGATTATCCTCGTATTTCCGCACAAACCCGTTTCTTCCAACGTTTTTAAGACTTGTCCGATTTGGTCATCCAGAAACGTGCACAATCCATAATAAGCGGCGACAGCTCTACGTATCGTCATTTCATCAAATTCATCATCAGTTGCCCAAATTCGCCGATACGCTTCCAATACCGGGTGCTTAGGACGTTCGTCTAATTTGTATTGTTTCGGGAATACGACATGTTCTAATGGATACTGATCGAAATATTCTTTGGGGGCAATCAAAGGAAAATGAGGGGTTACGTAACCTAAAAACAGAACCCAAGGTTTATCTTGCTGCATAGCTTCATCTCTTAGAAATCGTTTGGCTTCCTCTGTAATCCCCCGGTCATAACGAATATAAGAAGTCTCGCCAAAACCCGCTTCGAGTATCTTGCCACGGTTTATTTTTCTGGGCTCCAGGTTATCCCTAATCAAGGAATAAATATCTCCCAGCCCTTCATACACATGCATGGGAATGCGCTGATCAGGGAAGCCTGTTTCATCTTCCGTTTTTCGATAGTGCAGCTTGCCGATTGTCGTCACTTTATGGCCTTGTTCAACCAGTCGATGTCCCCAGCTCTCATCCTTCCCGATATAAGGGGCCGCATTATCCCAATTCCCAATTTGATGAATATACCTTCCGGTAGCCAGGCTTGCTCTTGATGGTACACACACGGGCGAGTTGCAATAAGCGTTAGTAAATCTTACGCCATTATCAGCCAATTTGTCTAGATTCGGGGTTTTTACTACGGGATGACCGTAACAGCCCAACATCTCCTTATTATGTTCATCCGAGAAAATATACAACACATTCATAGGTTTTGAACTCATGATCTTCACCTCATCCTAATTTAAGCTTTGTTGACCCGTTGCTGATTTGTACATAGCCGAATTGTTTGGATTCAGTCAACGTTTTGATGATCTTGGTAATCGGGTCTTTCAAGAGATTGTAGCAGGTGTTGATCGGTCCGGCCTTTTTCATTTCATCGACGTGTGATCCTTTGATCATAAATCGAAGCAATCTTTCTTCATCGGTTGCATTCGGATATTGCTTTCTGAGTTGCGGCAGCATATCCGGCAGTGGCTTCCGCTTAAGAGGAATCATTTTTGAACCGTTTTCAACAATCTTGTCGAGTATATTGCCGTCGATAGGCGCTATCAATTTACCATAGTGACCTAATACGTATTTTTTCACTTCATCCGGTACAATGTTGTAGCGTTGCCCATGTACAACATTTAAAACTGCTTGGGTTGCTACCAATTGTGAAAAAGGAGTGACCATAATCGGCCAGGCAAGTTCTTCTCTGATTAATGCAATTTCATTTAATACTTCATCAAATCGGTTTCTTAAGCCCGCCTGCTCCAATTGATAAAAAAGATTGGTCAGCATGCCGCCCGGTATTTGGTGTTTGTAATGAAACGCATTATACTCCATAGGCAAGCCTACCGGAAATCCTTCCTGCTCAGCTACAGCTTGGAAATGTTCCCCTATTTCATAGATAAACCGGTCATTCAAATTCACTTTATAATTCATATCCCGTAAACTTCTTGAGAGATTTTCAATCGACGGATTGGCACATCCGTTGGCAAGGGGAGAGACGGCGGTGTGGATGCAGTCGGCGCCGTACTTGACGCCTTCCAAATACACCAGCGGGCCTAACCCCGTCGTACAGTGCGTATGCAGTTCAAGAGGAATATCGCCCATGGCCTTTTTCAAGGCAGGTACTAATGTTCTTACACGATCAGGTGTCAGCACGCCTCCTGCATCTTTGATCATAATTGCATCCACTTTGGTTCTTGTAAGAAGTTCAGTCACCCTATTTACATAGAGCTCATCCGTATGAATCGGGCTCTCGCAAAAAACAAAGGCGGCCACCGCCGATGCTCCGAGCTTTTTTGTTTGAATTAACGTGTCTGTAATATTATCAATATCAAGCAATCCCTCAAAAGCCGCTATTCTGCCAAATCCGTTCTCCACCAGCTTTTCAACAAATAGTTCAACCACATCCCGAGGAGCTGCTTCAAAACCAATTAGGTTATTGCTTCGCATCCAGCCGCCGGTAGGTACTGTCAGCTTTTTGCTGATGATACGGGCTCTTTCCCAGGGATCTTCTCTTAAATATCTTATACATGCATCAAAATGAGCCATCGCCATGAGATCAACCGCTTCATACCCGGCCTCATTGATCTTATTTAATACAGGAAACATCATGGAGGTTGTCATTCTTGTCGCCCACAAGCTCTGGTGTCCGTCGCGCAAGGTTTGGTCAATGATTTTTACTTCTTTCATTTTCAACTCCCCTTATCCGAGCAAGAGGAAACGGCAGCACCGCTTCCTCCTGATCTTTCGTTCATTTCACTGTATTACGGCAACTTCATTTCGATTTATTCAGTCGGTAAGGTGGCAGCAAGCTGAAACATGGGTAACGCAGTCTCGCCTCTTTTTTCAAATACGACTTCAACCGGCATGTCGCAACACACTTCATCAACGCTGCAATGAATAATGTTGGACAACATTCTTACGCCTTCTTCCAATTCGACCATTGCTACAACATAAGGTACATCATCGGAAAATGCCAGGGGAGAACGTCTTACCACGGTGTAAGAGTACACTTTTCCTTTTCCTTTGGATTCTATCCATTCAACATGGTCGCTCATACACCCGGGGCAGACGATCCGCGGATAGAAGATGTAGCTCCCACAGTCTTGGCAGTGCTGGATGAGCAGCTTTCCTTCGTTACATCCCTTCCAGAAGGCTACTGAATCGCCGTCAGCAATCGGAATTGGTTTGTTTGATTCCATCATGATTAGTCCCTCCCCAATATACAAACGGATGTCGCGGATAGCTGTCCGCCTGTACCGTTTACAAGTGCGATTTTTGCATCTACGACCTGCCGCAGATCGCATTCTCCGCGCAGCTGCCTTACGGCTTCGATCAGAAGGAAGATGCCATACATCCCGGGGTGGGCATAGGATAACCCTCCGCCATTTGTATTCATAGGCAAATCCCCGCCCGGAGCTGTTCTTTGATTCGCTACCAATGGCCCGCTTTCGCCTGGCTTGCAGAATCCAAGCGCCTCCAGGGTAATAAGGGGAGTGATCGTAAAGGAGTCGTATATTTCCAACACATCTATATCATCATGTGTAACTCCAGCCATTTCAAATGCGGTCTTTCCTGATTGAGCGGCGGAAGACGTTGTCAGATCAGGCATCGCCTGTATGGACCAATGCGACTGAGACTCTCCTTGTCCCAGCACCCATACGGGAGCTTTCCTGCAGTCTCCTGCGCGTTCAGCCGATACAATAACAACGGCCCCCGCCCCGTCTGTCACTAGACAGCAATCAAGTTTACGCAGCGGGTCGCAGATCATCGGAGAATTGAGGACCTCATCGACCGTTAAAGGGTCGCGCAGGGTAGCCTGAGGATTCAATTGGGCCCATTTTCTTGCCGAAACAGCTACCTCCGCCAGTTGTTCCGGGGTTGTACCGTATTGATGCATATGCCGATGTGTGGCCATCGCATAAGCGCCTGCAGGAAATGGCAGCCCAAACGGCGTTTCATATTGCATAGTCAAAAAAGGCGGCCTTCCATCCAAGCTGCGCGACTTTTGAGAACGCTGCGTACTTCCAAATACGATTAAAGCTACTTCACATTTTCCAGCTTGAATCGCCGCAGCCGCATGTCCAACGTGCGCTTCAAAGGAAGAACCTCCAATATTCGTCGAATCTAAGTATTTAGGCGTAATGCCTAAATATTCAGCCACTACGGCGGAGGGGTGTGCTCCGACGCCCGGAGTCCCCCAGTTGCCAGCCACAAATATCCCGTCCACATCCTTTTTTTCCAACCCGGCATCTTCAAGTGCGCTTTTTGCTGCCAAAGCCTGGATCTGAAGGACAGACATTCCGTTTTTTACTTTGCCATTCTCCAGTTCAACGTCACCGACGCCAACAATGGCTGTCATATCTTTCATCTTCATTTTTTAGCCTCCAGCCATTTCGTGTTATAGTTGCCTTTAATGAAATCAGGATTCGCCAATATTTCCAAGTGAAGCGGAATCGTCGTCTTTATTCCCGAGATGATAAAGGTGCTGAGTGCTGCCCGCAGTTTATCAATGGCCTGCTCCCTATTATCGCCTTTGACTATCACTTTCCCGATTAACGAATCATAATATGGCGGAACTTTATAGCCGCTATAACAAAACGTATCTACACGAATACCCAATCCGCCAGGAACAATGAATGTATCGATTAAGCCTGGAGAAGGGGCAAAGGATTTTTCCGGATCTTCGGCATTAACTCGACTTTCGATGCTGTGGCCCGAGAAAGAAATATCACTTTGTTTAATGCGCAATTCCTTGCCTTCGCTTACCCTTATTTGCTCCCGTACGATATCGATTCCCGTTACCATCTCCGTTACCGGATGCTCTACTTGAATCCGTGTATTCATTTCAATAAAATAATAACAATTCCTATCCATATCTACGAGAAACTCAATCGTTCCGGCATTTGTATAACCGGTTCCCTTACAGATTTTGATTGCATCTTCATATAATTTATTTTTCATTTCACCCGAGACAAAGTGGCAAGGCGTTTCTTCTATGAGTTTCTGATGACGCCTTTGTACGGAACAATCTCGTTCCCCCAAATGCAATATATTGCCATAATGATCTGCCAGAACTTGTACTTCCACATGTCTCGCATTGTTGATATACCTTTCAATGTAAACCGAACTGTCGCCAAACGCTGACCCTGCTTCTTTTTTAGCCTCTTTTAAGGCTAACTCCATTTCTTGGGCATTGTTGACAATTCTCATCCCTTTGCCTCCGCCGCCGGCAGAAGCTTTGATTAAGAGAGGAAAATCCAATGAGCCGGCAAGCACATCATCTGTCTTTTCAAGCGAGCCCTCCGTACCTTCAATGACAGGGATCCCTAAGCTTTTGGCTGTATTGCGGGCTTCAATTTTGTTCCCCATTAATTTCATATTTTCAGCAGACGGACCGATAAAAGTGATTCCTTCCTCGCGGCATCTTTCAACAAATTTTGCATTTTCGGCCAGGAATCCATACCCCGGATGAATGGCATCTGCCTTGTGAGACAGAGCTGCGGCGATTAACGTATCGATATTCAAATAACTTAATTGGGCGGGAGCCGGGCCGATACATACGGCTTTGTCTGCAAGGAGCGCATGCTGTGACTGGCTGTCTTCCTTGGAATAAACCGCAACGGTTTCTATGCCCATTTCTTTGCAGGTTCGGATGATCCTTACAGCAATTTCTCCTCGGTTCGCGATTAAAATCTTTCGTATCTTCCTCATTTTCCTGCTCCTAGTTTTATTTTCATCGACCCGGATCTGATGTTGACATAACCGAGGTCTTTGGATTTAGTCAATGATTCGAATATTTTCGTAATTGGATCATTCAGAAGATGATATTGGGTGTTCATCGGTCCTGCCTTTTTCATCTCATCCACGTGCGAGCCTTTAATCATGAATCGGAGCAGCCTTTCCTCATCCGTTGCATTCGAATATTGCTTTCTTAATTGCGGCAACGCATTGGGCAGCGGCTCCCGTGTAAGAGGGATCGTTTTGGAACCATTTTCAACGATTTTATCGAGAATATTGCCGTCAATCGGAGCAATCAATTTGCCGTAATGACCCAAAACATATTTTTTCACTTCATCCGGGATGATTTTATAGCGCTCTCCGTGTAAAACGTTCAACACCGCTTGGGTTCCTACCAATTGGGAGAAAGGAGTAACCATAATCGGCCATGCAAGCTCTTCTCTGATGATCGATATTTCGTGCAATACCTCATGATATCGATCTTTAATACCCGCTTGTTCCAATTGGTATATTAGATTGGTTAGCATTCCGCCTGGAATTTGATGTTTGTAATGAAAGGCATCATACTCCATTGGTACCCCTTCCGGAAACCCTTCTCTGTCGGCTACTTCTTTAAAATGTTGTTCAATTTCACGAATAAACCGGTCATTAATATTCACTTTATAATTCATATCTCTTAAATTTCTCGAGAGAGTTTGAATCGCTGGCATAGCGCACCCGTTGGCCAGGGGCGCAACTCCGGTATGTATTGCATCAGCCCCACATTTTACGGCTTCCAAATAAACGAGGGGCGCGAGCCCGGTGGAGCAGTGGCTATGCACTTCAAGGGGGATCTCACCCAAGGCCTTTTTTAATGCAGGGATCAATGTCCTGATCCGGTCAGGCGTTAACAACCCGCCTGCATCTTTTAACATAACGGCATCCACTTGCACTTTTTTCAAAAGCTCCGTTACCCGGTTTACATAAAGTTTATCGGTATGAATCGGGCTGTCGCAATAAACAAAAGCCGCTACTGCGGATACTCCCAGCTTTTTAGTTTGAATTAAGGTGTCGACGATATTATGATTATCCAGCAGCCCATCATAAGCTGTAATTCTCCGAAACCCGTTCTCGACCATTTTTTCCACGAATAACTCGACCACATCATCAGGAGCTGCGTCAAAACCTATTAAGTTATTGCTCCTCATCCAGCCGCCGATGGGAGCATCCAATCTCTTGCTTACCAGACGTACTCTTTCCCATGGGTCTTCCCTTAAATATCTGACGCACGAATCAAAATGAGCCATAGCCATTAAGTCTATTGCTTCATATCCCGCCTGATTGATTTGGTCCAGTACCGGATACATCATAGCCGTTGTCATTCTTGTCGCCCACAAGCTCTGATGGGCATCACGTAATGTTTGATCGATGATTTTGACTTCTCTCATGTTCTCCTCCCTTTACTGTTGTCTCAAATGGGTTCTAAAACAAATAACGGTTGATCATACTCCACCATTTCTCCATCGGAAACAAGAATGTCTGCAATCCGTCCTTTTTTTCCGGCAGAAATCGAATTAAACAGTTTCATTACTTCAATTAGACAAACGGTATCGGCGGCTTCAACCACATCGCCAACTTCCGCATAAACAGGCTCATCGGGCGACGGCTTTCTGAAAAAGGTTCCCAACATCGGAGCTTTTACGATGATGTGATCTTCTGTATAATTATTTTGGGAAAGGCTTTCATTTTTTTGTTTATCTTCTGCCTTATTAATGATCTGCTTTCGCTCACTTTGTTTTTCTTGTTCTGAGATTTCTTTTGTTTCAGCCACGGAATTAGCGGCATATTTTAAGTTCGAACGATCATCGATCATGAAATTTTCTTTTAATAATCGAACATCCATATCACGCTTAATTAACGTTAATTCAACGCCATCAACCGCCAAATTCAAATATCCATAATCCGAATCATTGACCAGGTTCAAAATATTGATGATTTGCTTTTCATTTAAAGCCATACAAAAACACCTCTTTCTTTATTTTGCAACTAAACTACTAAGGGCTTTGGATCTTCTTTGATGATAAGTTTCGCTTCCGTCTTTTCCTGTAATTGGGCAATTGTCAGGCCTGGCACTAATTCTTTCAAAATCAACCCTTCTTCGGTTACATCGATTACCGCCAAATCGGTGTATATTCTTTTTACAACGTGAGGCGCGGTTAGAGGAAATGTGCACTTTTCTTTAATTTTGGGCTCCCCATTTTTTGTGGTGTGAGTCATGACAACAAACACATTTTTAGCCCCAACAGCCAGATCCATGGCCCCCCCAACACCGGGTATTGCATTCGGATCGGTGATCCAGTTCGCCAGATCGCCATCTTGCGAAACCTGCAGGGCGCCTATAATCGAATAATCAATATGCCCTCCTCTTATCATGACAAAGGAGTCCGCGTGATTGACAAAAGATCCGCCCGGAACAAGAGTTACAGGCTGGGCGCTAACATTCATGAGATCATAGTCTTCTTCACCGGCGGCAGCGAGCGGACCTACCCCTAAGATACCGTTTTCATTTTGAAACATCACTTCTTTATCGCCGCTAATATAGTTGCCGACTAATGTCGGGATGCCAATTCCCAAATTCACATAAGCCCCGTTTGGAATATCCATTGAACATCGTTTACTCATTTGCTCGTTCGTTAGCCTTGCCGCCATCATTTAATTCGCCCCCTTCTTCACCTCAATAATTCGGTCGACAAAGATGCCAGGCGTAACAATCACTTCCGGATCCAGAGGTTCATCCGTTAATTCATCAACCTCTGCAATAGTGATATTGCCCGCTGTGGCCATGCCTGGATTGTAGTTGCGGGCCGCCTTACGGTAAATCGTATTGCCCCACCGATCCGCTTTATATCCTTTGATGAAGGCAAAATCCGCTGTTATCGGATATTCCAGCACATATTTAACGCTATTCCATTCTTTCACTTCTTTCCCTTCAGCAAGAAGAGTATCGGTTCCCGTCCTTGTATAAAACCCTCCGATGCCTGCTCCGCCGGCTCGGATCCTTTCTGTTAACGTACCTTGAGGAACCACTTCCAGCTCAATTTCTCCTTTTTCGTACATTTCTTTAAAAGATTGGCTTGTATTGGTTTTGGGGAAAGAGCAGATTACTTTATCGACTTGACGATTTTCAATTAATTTTGCGATGCCGTCATACCCAAGTCCGGTATGATTTGTAATTAAGGTTAAGTTCTTTACATTCATCTCCAGCAATTTGTCAAGCAAATGTACAGGAACACCCGCACCGGTCTGTCCTCCAACTAAGATGGACGCTCCATCCGAAACACCCGCCATCGCCTCTTCCAAATTTCCCACCTTTTTATTTATCACTTTATCCCACTCCTCTCATCAAACGTTTGACATTGCCGGTTCGATTTTCTCTTTGGACTTAAGCGACTTATCCGGGTTAACGAACAAATACAATAACGAAGTGAATAACAAGACGGAACCTACCGTTATAAGCGAATTGCCAAAACCTTGCTCAACATTGCCTTTACCCGCAATGTCAATAATATAACCGGTTATAGCCGGACTAATAATGCCCGCCATATTCTGAACAGCTACAATGATACCGGAGAAAACAGCTGTACGTTCAGGAAGCTGATGGCTCATGACGATATGGGACATGGAAGCAATGACTGACGCCAAACCTGTCCCCACCCCAAACGCTATCACTGCCCATACCGGCGAGTGAGCCAAATAAAGAGTTGTAATGATCAGAGCTCCAACTGACATCCCTGATCCTACGATTAATACACGTGCTGTTCGAAGATTGTGGGTTTTCTTGTATATCCGGTCGGAGATCACACCAAATACCAAGCCGGTAATCACCATGACTCCGCCGATACTTGCTGAGGCCCATCCCATTTGTGTTGCCGACAATCCCGCTATTTTCACCAGATATAAGGGCATCCAGACAGACATCCATGTCAGGAGGAAAAAGTATCCGAAGGATGCCAATAAAGTCAGGATGCATGTACGCGACAGCAAAATCGGGTAAAATTCCGACCACTTGAATTTAGTTTCCGGGGTACCGGCTTGCCTGTCACTTTCCAAATTTGAATTTTGTTTGGGTACAAATACAGTCCAAACGAAAAACACGACCAAACCGATAAGTCCGGAATAAATAAACGTGTGTTTCCATCCAGCCATTTGAATAAACATCACGATCAGCGGAGTCAGCGCAAAAGCTCCAATCCAGGCACCGGAATTAAAAATCGTTGCGGCTTTCCCGCGCATATTTTGGGGGAACCAGACAAACATCTCTTTAAACGCTGCCGGGCCAAATCCTCCTTCAGAAATGCCAAGAAGGGACCGGTACAGAAAAAGTGTCGTAAATCCAGAAACGAAAAATCCTCCGGCTATTTGTATAATAGACCATGCCAGCAGCATATAGGATATAGCTCTATGGGATCCTAATTTGTCTGTAAAGGCCCCTATTAAAATCGCGGCAATAGGAAAAGACCAATAAAACCCGCTGCCAATCAAGCCCAATTGTGTAAATGAAATCCCCAAATCCTTCATGATCGGCTCGGCAGCTAACCCTAAAATCGATTTATCAACAAAGTTAACGATAAGCGAAACAAACAGAACAGCCAGTACAAACCAACGTATCAAAATATGTCACTCCCTTGAATTAAAATAGCCTCTTATTATATGAAGGAGCTGCGATGTTGAAACTTATACGGAGTTATAGAGCCAATACATTGATGTTTTGTTCGTCAGTAAGTTTCCAACGTCTGTACCACCTTCGATTGTTAAATACAAAACCAATGCCTGTTTGCAGTTCGATTCAAGATCCAAAATTCAGTGGTACAGGTTGGATAACCGGCTGTTCGTTGGAATAATGGTGACTTATGCTGCTTTAATAGGCCGCAGACATGCCTCCGTCAATGGGAATCATAGCTCCGGTAATGAAGCCGGATTCATCGGATGCAAGAAACCTGACCAAACTCGCCACTTCCTCCGGTTTACCGAGACGTTTTGCAGGAATTTTGCTTGTCATGATATCGAAATGCTGCTGCGGATTTTCAGGATTGAGTTTCCTGGCCACTTCTTTTGTTATTTCCGTTACAACGGTTGCCGGACAGATCGCATTTACACGGATATTCAGCTCGGCATTCTCAGCTGCTGCCGTACGTGTTAAACCGACAACGGCATGTTTGCTGGCAACGTAGGCGCTTCGATTGCTGAACCCTCTCAATCCATGAACAGAAGCCGTATTAATTATGCTGCCGGACTTTTGTTTCTGCATGACTTGAAGAACATACTTTAACCCAAGAAAAACTCCCTTTGTATTCACAGACATGACACTGTCAAACATGGCTTCATCATATTCGCTTGTCGGTGTAACCGCGGCATCAATACCCGCATTGTTAAAAAACACATCAATTCGCCCAAATCTAGCTACTGCTTCATTTACATATTTTTGCACATCCTCGGATTTGGTGACATTTGCCGCTACAAAATGAACATCGGAAGCAACATCGCTTACTTCCTTAAGTGTCTTATTAGCAGCACTCTCGGTTAAGTCAACTAATACGAGTTTTGCACCTTCTTTGGCAAATCGAAGCGCTGTAGCGCCACCCAAACCTCCACCCGCACCGGTAATAAGTACAACTTTATTTTTCAATTCCATAAAATCCTCTCCTTGTAATTATATAGTCTCGCGGCATGCGCCGAGCTGGAAAAGATGATATTCCATTTTACAGTTTATGAACATCATGCCATTAGAACGTTCCGCCGAGCCTCAGTAAGCGTTTCCATAAAACAATAATTTTTGACTTTGTTATGTGTTTTTCCCTTGGTCTTGGAGACCTTTATGTTAACCCCTTGTATCGACTATTAATTGGCGTTGTGAAGGGTCCACCTTCACCCAATCTAAAGTACGGATAGCATGATAATCGCTCTGACTTAACCCTTCTGCGATAGTCAAATTCGCGAAAATGGCTCCTTGTACCATAACCGGGTTTGCGCGAATAAAGATGAGGGCAATTGGCGCTATGTCCATCTCTTTTAACGCATTCAAAGCCCAGCCTGCAGCCACTCCTCCTCTCGCGAAGTCACACAATAGGATTTTCCCAGTCACTTTTTGGCCGTCCAATGGATGGCCGGGAAAGGAAAAATTGCCTGTTTCACGGTTTAAATGATAACGAGGACTAAATCCCCCTCGGATCACTACCGCTTCTCCTTCAACTGTTGTGCCGTATGTAGAAGTCAAGGGAATGATGCTTATTCTAGACACCCCCTAACGGCTATATTAATACAGTCTTCCGTACGGCGGACAACGGGTACAAAACGGTGAGCTTTTACATTATTAGCCAGTTTGGCCGAGTTTGTCACCATTGTTTTCCAGCCATGCGATGTGCGTATTTCAGAAAGGCCGTCAAGAATGTAGAAACAAACACCAGTAAGAAAGGATCCGCCGGCACGTTGTATGATGTCCACAAAACCAGCCTGCTCCGCCTGCTTATATGTAGACGATGCAGCAGTGATGATCAACGTCGTATCCGAATGGATCTTTTTCCCGTCAAGGAGGTTTGCAATCTTGCCCACTTCAAGCAGAGACAATTGCGGGCCTGAAAAGACAACCAAACCGACACGCGGATCATCATATTCAAAAGCCTCATACCCGGCTTCCAAATCTTTCTGCGAAATTGTGATGTGATCCAATTCGCTTCTGCCTTTGGTCGCATCTTCCAGCGTTCGCGCCTCCGGCGTTACCCCTACTGCATGAAACATGCCAAGCGACCATGTCGCCATACTCGCACCAAGATGCTTTAAATCATCCGATGTGGGAGCAAACCGCTCCACATTCGCGAGCACTGGCACTCCTTTGTAATCAAAGACGGCAGAACCGACTAGACGACCTAGAATCCCCCAATCGGCCACATCGTGAATTGGAGTATCTACATTTACTATAACATTTGCTGTGCGATTTTCATCAAGATGAAATCCATATGCCGGTACACGTCCTGTCAAAGCAGCAGACATAGCGGCCGGGCCGCTTTCAAAATTAGTTCGCGCCCCAAACACTGAATTCGCATAAATGACAGTACCTGTGTCGCCCCAAGCGACATGTTCGCCCAGACGAGGCTGGTAAGCCACCTGATAGTTGACGCACGAATCGATCGTCATTGCTCCCATTCGTTGCACCGCATCAACCACTCGACGTTCTTTCGCCACTCCGTCAGCACTTTGTCCCAGCTTTACACATTGCTCAAAATCCACACAGCGAGCATTTGTTGTAGTAGGAACCAGAAAGCGGGCATCGTTCTTATTCGCCTCCAAAAACGATAATCCCGGGTCCCCCATCACTTCAATGTCCGCAGTAATGTGAGCTTGCGTGATTGGAACGAATCGCTTCGCCCCATAATACTCGCCTACGCGAATTTGGTACTCCAATGCGTTCCGCGCAGTCTCTCCTCGTTCCCCATTAAGAATTGAATGCTCGAACTGCGTTAACTCCATCTGTACTCAACCCCTATACTTTAAATATTACAAAATATTTCGTTGCCGCCGATTGGCCGCGGCATGTCTAACTTATCTCATAAGCGTCTTTCACCTCACCTTCTTTAAAGGAACAACAACCCCTCTTTCGTATATAATGTTATAAGATATCTATATAGTTGTCAATATTCAAAATTTATATGTTCGATACAAGGTTCATCTGCTTTCAACTACATAAAAAGCACGAAAAAGCTTATCATCAAGCCTAATAAACCGGCCACCTGGTTAAGAAAAACGTCCTTTATTATTTCGCGACTCTGAGCATTAGCTTGATGAACAATCTTAAAAAACACTTTTATTATATGATGTATTAAGATATATTATTAATAAGTCGTGTTTTTTATTACAACTCACTTCAATCGCGGTTTACACACAGCTAATAAAATACCGGTTCGCCGCCGCGTACGGAATATATAACGATGATATTAAACTCTATCTCGATCCCAAGATCAATCAACAAAAACAAATGGTCGGACTTTAAAAAACAAATTTTTGTGATATATTTGTTTATATAGCATGATGTATTAAAATATCTACAATAAGATATCTCAATTAGAGCGACTTATCTCAAATATCTTAAAGCGAGGTTCTTCAACATGGAAACCAAAGAGGTCAAAGGCGGCCCTGCTCCTATGTATGTTCAAATTGCTGATTCTATCCGGGAACAAATCGATTCGGGTATTTATTTGCCTGGAAGCAAGCTTCCTAAGGAAGCATCTCTGGTTGAGATGTTTAATACAAGCCGTATTACGCTTCGTGCAGCACTAAAGCTGCTCGCGGACGAAGGCGTCATAGTCAAACATCAAGGCGTAGGTACATTTGTAAGTGATACAAAAAAGACGTTCTCCATGAATTCCGTTCAAGGATTTTATAGCATTCTTGTCAAAAGCGGCGCAAAGGTTCAGCCACTTATACAAAACAACTCATCTGTAAAGCCCCCAAAAGACATTGCTGAGGCGTTAAAAATTCCAGAGGATACCATTGTAAGGAAAATTGAGCGGCTTTTTTTAGTTAATGAACAACCTATAGCGATAACGACTACACACTTTAATCAAGACTTTGAGGTGACAGAAGAAGAAGCTGATTCTATTTTGGTATACGGTTTGTTGATCGAAAAAATGAATACCGAACCCATGCGGGCTCGGTATCACATAACAGCTGCCAAAGCGTCTGATTATCAAAGCATCATTTTTTCGTCTCATAAAGGAGCTCCCATTTTAGTATTAAACGAGGTGAGTTACAATAACGAGGGGCTGCCGCTAGAACACACCAGTCATTACATTCGTCCGGATATGTGCGAACTCGAATTCATGGTTGTAAAAAATCGACCTCTAGAAGATCTGAGAATTAAAAATGTAGCCAAGGTTGAATTTTAATATTCGCCATAACATTGGGAGTGACGCGAGCAAATCATCCATAACGCGATGTGTTCAAGGGTGCCGTGTAGCGGCACTGAAGTCTGACATGTAAGAAAGCCGTCGAAAGGGTCGACGGCTCTCTTACTCCAACAAATCTGAGATGAACTGGAATGATATTATTGTCAAAACAATGCGAAATCATTAATGTTACAACAATTTCTTCAATCACATGTTTTTCTCCAACATTCGCACGGTATTTGGATACGCAAGGGTAAAGAATCGGCTAGCCGCTTACTGTAAGGTTCTCAGCAAACGGAGGAGGACAACTGCCGATTCCGCTCTTGTGGCTTCTCCGTAAGGCATATATCGATTCCCTTCTCGTCCTTCCACCAATTCACGCTGAAAAGCAGCTTGAATGTACCCTTTCGCCCAATCCGGAATAGCGGCATCATCGGCGAATGCGGTTGTCTGCGTGCGTTCAATGTCCCACTTCATGGACCTTGCCATCATGACAGCCATCTCCGCTCGGCTCACCGTCTGATTCGGCCGGAGTGTACCGTCCGGGTACCCTTCCAGCAGGCCAAACTCCACTGCATCTCTTACCGTATAACGTGCCCACACCGGGATCGTATCTTTATCTGTAAAAGAAAGCTTATCCTCTCCCCATCCCGTAGAGGTCCCTATAGTGCGCAGCAGCATAGCCGCAAATTCCACACGTGTAACCAGCCCTTGCGGACGGAATAATGTCGCGGAATCACCTTCTACAATGCCTTTCTCCGTCGCTTCACAAATTTGCAGTTCAGCCCAATGTCCGCGGATGTCGCTAAACGCACATGCCAAGCTCTCGCCTGGAACGGGCTGCATCACTTTTTCTATCTCGCGGTGAACTGTCAAGCTGTATGTCTTGATTGTGCCATTCTCTGCTTTAATGGTAATTTCAAACGTATTGTCCCCTTCGGCAAGAGCGATTGTTTCCGCTCCGGTATGTACAACTTCCCGCAGGGTTACCACAGCATTAGCATCGGATGAAATGATTTGTATGTCCACCTGTTCCGCTGTGGTTTCAACCATATAGCTAGTCGTATCCGCAGCAAATGCCGGGATTAACGTCAGTTCATTGCCTCCCGCCAGCACCTTGAGCCGCTTGAGATCCGCATTTCCTGATGCATACGAACTGCCGGAACTGCTATAAGAGAAATATTTTCTGGCTTCCACACGGACTGTTCGTGTCGCTTCCACAGCCGCATTGCCAGAGCTATCTTGCGAGTTGTATCGTAATTCGTAATTTCCCGGGCTCTGGTTATATACACTACCTGTCACCGTAACCGGTACATTCCCCTCAAAGCTATCGACAGCCGTCGCGCCAGGATCAACATATACATCACCTGTTGTGAGGAGAATGGAATCGTCACCCAGGATCGTAATAACCGGAGGTCGCGTATCTACGACGTAAACGGAACGTATCACGGTTGGCGCCGGAATACCCATCTGATTCGAAACGCGGTATTCGAGATTGTATGTTCCCAATTGATTCGGGTAGACACTTCCGGTTACGGAAATTCGTGACGTGATATCGCCCTCGACACGATCTGCGGCTGTCGCACCCGGATCGGTAAAACTGCTGCCCGCTTCGACCTGCATCATAGCGCTGCCGTTCAGCGTAATAAGCGGCGGCGTCCGGTCCACGGTAAACGTAAGGAGAGCCGAATCTGCGCTCACATTGCCCGCTCCGTCGGTGGCCCGCGCTTTCAGCGTATGCGTCCCTTCTGCCAGCGTGGAGCCTACCGTCCAACTCCAGCTTCCATCTTCTCCTGCCGTAACCGTTCCCGCTGCGCTGCCGTCCAGCACGATCGTCACTGTAGCGCCCGCTTCCGCCGTACCGCTAACCGTCGGCGTCGCGTCGTTCGTCAGTTGGCCGTTGCTTGGGCTCGCGAGGACTGTCGCTGGCGGGGCTTTTTTATCCACTACATCGAATGTTAAGGTTTGCGGCTGCTCCGGACGTACTACCGTATCTTTCGCAGTTATGGAGATGGAGTAAGTGCCCAACGGATAACTGTTTGCATCCAATATCTCCGAAAAGCTAAAGGTCTGGTTATGCGCAGTAGCGATACCCGCATAAACATCTTGGGTTACTGTATGATTCGAAGCATCTTTAATCGTATAACTGACTTCCCAAGGTTCGCCTATGCTGCCATCCCGGACATAACCGGAGAACGTAAGCTGGTTATACCCCGGTTCGGTCGCATAGATCGCTGCAATCGGAAGCGGATCTACCCTTAATACGGGAGAAAAAGATTTCAGATAGGGGTAGCTCGCTCCAGTTTGAATACCCCAGATTGCCGGATCCCAACCCACGCCAGCAATGTCTATTTGTTTCATATCCTCCCGGCTCATGGCTCCGTCCGTTCCTGATTCCCAGCCCTTGGTTTGGAGGCCGGAATTATCCTCGTCGCTGTTCCAATAAGATTTAGTGACGGTGGCGTTCCCGAAGCCATCCAAGCTGCCAATCAAACCGCCTGCTTTGCTGCCAGTCTGGCTGCCGGAGCCTTTTCTCACAAATCCCGCAGCATAACTGTTCACAATGGATTTACCAGCATACATCTTACCTGTTAACCCGCCGATACTGACATTACTGGTATTATCGGCTCCCGTCACATCACCGGTTGCATAGGTATTGAGTTGGCCAGCGCCTTGATGATAACCAACCAGCCCACCTATATACAGCTTACCGGTAATATCGCCTGTTGCATAGCTTTGTTCGATGATACCGTTGCTGTTACTGCCGACTGCTCCTCCGGCATAAGCATAACCTCCGTCTATCCGAACGTGTGCATCGCTGTTTGACAATTCAGCAATCGATAATTGACCGACTACTCCGCCAGCCGTGCTACCATTACCGTATATTTCACCCGTCACTGAAATACGGTCTAAGGCTTTATAATTAGTAGAAGCACCAACAGCTCCAACAAGCCCCCCAACTTGGACATGCGCATAACCAGTTCTAATATCCACATTCTCCACTCGCACATTTGTGATCGTTGCAGGCTGGCTTATAACACCAAATAAACCGAGATAAACATCAACAATACTATCATCAACATCATCATCATTCAAATTGATTTTCATTCCGCTAATCGTATAATCGGCTCCATCAAAATTGCCTGAGAACCTGTTGTAATATGTACCGATCGGCTGCCAGTTGCCATAGGCTGATAAATCAATATCTGCCTGGAGCTTGTAGCTTGCCGACAAGTTATCCCGGACATGATCCAAATCCTCTGCTGTTTTAATGATATATGGATTTCCTGAGGTACCGTCTCCCGTGCCACTAAACGTGTACGCCTGAGCCTTCAACGGCCACAATCCCAGCAAAGGCCCTATTGCAAGCACAGCAACCAAAAAAAGCGTCAACCTCTTTTTCATTCCAAATCCATCCCCATTTCTGCTCCTTTAGGCGTCAATTACTCCACACACTCCATGCGTCGACCGTCCGTACCTCCCCTAAATCAATGGGGTCAACTCATGGACAAGCATCAACGATTCAACCATAGAATGTATAGATGAGTTCACTCCTACGAAGTGTAATGGAATCCTATGAAAGATTTCTGAAAGAATCTACACATATGGGGCTGCAACAGCTCGACCCATTTCAGAAAACAGAAATCCCTTGCCGTACCGATGCTCCTCGTGCTTTCAGTTCTCTTATGCTCGATATGCAACTTGTCCGTTACCATCGCGATAAATTCGGAGTTGTAGGCTTTGCCTTGCTGATATTGATCGTATAGTCAAGCAGGTGACTGATGCTGTCAATGTTGCCGCGCGTCCAAGCGACCTCAATCGCCAGATCGCGCATTCGACGCGGTCGGGGTTGTATTTTATTTTTTCTTAAAACACCACTCTTCTAATAAACTTAAATAAACTTCAAGCCATCATAAAGAAGCCCAGTGAATCATCTCTGAACTTCATACCATTTATGTAAAAATTCCCTTCCACGATAGCTTATATAAAATTGAAGTTTTATGTAAATTTTTAAAAAGGAACAACTGGCAAAATAAAAGCCCAATGAATCACAAAGATTCATTGGGTGAGACGGGAAAAGTTATAGGTTTCAAATCACGTTTATTTGCTTTTAAATATTACCTGGATGTGGTTTCCAAATTCTCACAGCTTGCCAGCCACCATTCTGATAATTCGCTATTCGTCGGCTTCGCCTTGCAAATGTTGATCGTATACTCGAACAAATGCTAGATGCTATCGATGTTGTCGCGAGCCCAGATGACTTCGATCGCCTGGCGGATGGCACGTTGAACGCAGGATGGCGTCGTTTTTACAGATAGCCATTGTCGCTTCAAACTCTATTTTCGTTTACTACGCGTGGATGTATTGGCAATTGTGTCCTGACTGAACTTTCTTCAGATCTTCAATCCCAGAACGTTGTTTCAAGAACTGCGTAAACAACTTAAGGGGTTCATAAGACGCCAAAGTCTTTCGCGATAAATTCTCGGAAATGCATTAAAGCCTTAAGTTGTCGATGTAAAATTCCTTGTTCGTCATAAGAAATACCACTCCTTTATGGGGTTGTAAGGAACCCAATAAACAAGTGGTATTTGTTGGCTTACTCATTCGATATTTATCGGCTTAAAACACCCGTTTTTGGATATTTATGGCCAAAACTGCAATAGCCCTTGACGGCTAAAAAACCTTACCCTGCCTAGCCTCAACTCACCTTATGCTCAATCCGCAGCTTATCCGCCACCATCGCGATGAACTCGCTATTAGTCGGCTTCGCCTTACTAATATTGATCGTGTACCCGAACAAATGCGAGATGCTGTCGATGTTGCCGCGCGTCCAAGCGACCTCAATCGCGTGACGGATGGCTCGTTCGACGCGGCTCGGGGTTGTTTTGTATTTTTCGGCGATGGCCGGGTACAGCGTCTTGGTGATGGCCCCGAGAATTTCAATATTGTTGTACACCATCGTGATCGCTTCGCGCAGATACTGATATCCTTTAATATGCGCAGGAACGCCGATTTCATGTATGATGCTGGTGATGTTGGCGTCCAAATTTTTGCTTTTTGGCATTTGGACTACTTTGGTTTTGAAAGAAGTCGTCGATGTCGACTCGGATGAGCTGTTGCTCGTAACAAGCTGGCGAATGCGGTTCGTAAGTACTTCCATATCAAATGGCTTAAGTATGTAATAAGATGCTCCCAATTGCACAGCTTTCTGGGTTATGCTTTCTTGACCAAACGCGGTCAACATAATTATTTTAGGTTGGGGATCCAAATCCATTTCCCGAAGTTTCTCCAGAACGCCGAGCCCGTCCAAATGCGGCATAATAATATCGAGTATCAAAACGTCTGGCACTTTGGGCTGTTGTTCAATAAATCGAAGTACGTCATTTCCGTTGTAAGCAATCCCGGCAACTCTCATATCAGACTGCTCATCAATAAATTCGGAAAGCAGGTGTGTGAATTCTCTGTTGTCGTCTGCTAATAAAACTTCAATTTTTTGCAACGTAGTAATCCTCCTTCGATTTTGAGCCAAGTATGGTTATTTTTCTTATTTTTGACCTGTTTTAATGATTTCGACATGAATAGAAAAAGTCCTTCTGTCGAAAATTATTTTTCTTTATTTTTTTTGCGATTTCATCTATAATGAATATTTACCTTCAAAATGCACAATAATTCGACAAAACCCTTCGCATTACGCCTTCAATTCCTCATAATAAAAAACTAAAGGCCATTTAGCTAGCCTTTAGTTCAGTAGTCGGTCGAAGCACAATTCCCGCATCCTGCAGCATCCATTCAATAAAACAACCATAACCGGACGAAGGATCATTTACAAAAACATGGGTGACGGCACCTACCATTTTGCCATTCTGGATAATCGGGCTGCCGCTCATGCCTTGAACGATACCCCCCGTTTTCTCGAGCAGCTTAGGATCCGTAATTTTGATGACAAGCCCTTTGGTTGCCGGAAAATCTTGTTTGGCCACATGGACGATTTCGATATCAAACTTCTCCACTTTTTGTCCGTTAACGACGGTATAGATTTGAGCCGGTCCTTCTTTCACCTCTTCGGCAAAAGCGACGGGCAATGCTTCTTTAGTCAGACTATGATCCGGCGCATCAAACATCTTGCCGAAGATGCCAAATGAAGTGTTTTTTTCGATATTGCCGATCACTTTGCTTTCTTTGGAAAATTGCGCTCGTTTTTCGCCGGGCTCGCCGTTTTGGCTTTTGGCGATGGAAGTCACGTTAGAATGTACGATTTCGCCGTTCCCAACGACGATTGGCGTTTGGGTATCCATATCCGTTATCACATGGCCTAATGCGCCGTATACGCCTTGATCGGGCGCGTAGAAGGTCAATGTACCGACACCCGCGGCGGAATCGCGGATATACAGTCCTAAACGGTATGATTTGTCGGCAATATCATAGGCGGGTAGCAGCTCCACTTCTACTGTTTCATTGTTGCGATTAATCGTCAAATGAAGCGTTTTTTTATTTGTGCCTGCTTCATTCACAAGCTCGGAAATTTTCGTTACATCATTTGTGGATTTGCCGTTAATCTTAACAATAAGATCGCCGATCTGAATTTTGGCATCTTCGCCCGGGGAAATTTTCTTATCGTCCGTGACCGAAACCAAGTGGTGTCCGACCACTAGAATCCCTGCCGCCTTCAATTTAACACCGATCGTTTGCCCGCCGGGGATGATTTTCAAATCCGGCACCACGTTGACTTTGACCGTTTTGAGCGGGATAGCGCCAAACAGCTTTAATTTCATCTCCGTCTGGCCGGATTGCTGGGAGGATAACTGTATAGGCTGTTTTAAGTTGACTTGGAATGAGTGCTGAGCCACTCCGTTTACTTTGACAATATCCGGATTTTTAAGCGTCACCTGAGCATTTACAGGCATCGCGAGCTGCAATTGCTTCTGCTGCCCTTCAAATAACCGAAGTTCTTCGGGAAACGAGGCAAAACTTTGAAATGGCGTGGATAATGAACTTAAAACTACGAAGAGGACGAGCATAAATCCGATCAATCTTTTTCTCTGGCTGGAATTCAAGCTGCTCACGCTCCCATGCTGGCTGGATTGACGAAAAACTGCAGCGCCGTTTTCGTACCTTTAAGTTAACCCCACTCCTTTTGTTTTATAACTGAAAATGATGCCTTAGGTTATTAAAAATTCCCACTCCTTGGTAATCATATACTTGCTTTCTTTTTCCCGGCTAAAGAAAGCATCTCGGTCGCATGTTCAAGCGTCTTGCCCGTCACCTCGACGCCGCCCAGCATACGGGCCAATTCGTGGATTCGGCCTTGCTCGCTCAAATCCTCCACCATCGTAAAAGTCCTGTCACCATTGGTTTGTTTATGTATGTAGTATTGCGCATCGGCCATGCAAGCCACCTGCGGCAAATGGGTAATCGAGAATACTTGGCAGCCGCGGGCAAGCGCCGAAAGCTTCTCGGCAATCGCCTGGGCGGCGCGGCCGCTGACACCGGTGTCCACCTCGTCAAACACAAGCACCGGGATTTGGTCCATCCGGGCAAATATCGCTTTTAAAGCAAGCATGACGCGGGAAATTTCCCCGCCGGAGGCAATTTTATTTAAGCTGCGCAGCGGTTCCCCAGGGTTCGCGGAAATCATAAACTCCACCTGGTCGGTTCCGGCCCGGGTTAGCTTGGTTTCATCCGGTATGATCAGCGTTTTGAACTGAGTTCTTTCCATATGCAAGTCCCTCAGCTCTGTCACGATCTCCGACGCAAGCGAATCCGCCATTCTCATCCGGGCGGAAGTCAGTCGCCGGGCAATCGCCAGCAGTTGATCTTTAAGCCGCATCTCACGCTCCTGCAGTTCTCTGAGCAGATCGTCCTTGTTCTCAATAATGTTAAGCTCGGCTTGAATTTTAGCGTAATAATCCAAAATTTCACGTATGGAGTTGCCATATTTGCGCTTGAGCGCGGAAAGCACGTCGAACCGCTCTTCGATTTCATCAAGCCGGGCCGGATTAAACTCGATATCCTCACGGTAATTGCGCATCTGGAATGCGGCATCCTCCAACTGGTAAAAAGCCGATTGCACCTGCTCTAGAATCGGGTTTAAAGCCGCGGGATCCAACACGACAATATCTTGAAGCTTATGCAGCGCCTTACCGATCGTATCGAGGCCTTTGCCGCCGTACAATAAATCGTACGATTCAGCCGCCGATTGGTACAACTTCTCGCTGTTTGCCAGCTTCCGGCGTTCCTCAGCAAGCGTTTCGTCCTCGCCTACTTTCAGTGCGGCGGCGGAAATCTCCTCGCACTGGAAGCGGTACAAATCCTGCATTTGCAGCGCTTGCTTTGACGTTTCGGAGAGCTCAATCAAGCTCTTCCGAACTCCCATATAAGCATCGTAAGCGGTCTCGTATTCGCGCTTAATCGGCCCGATTTCTTTTTCCCCGTATAAATCGAGCCATTTCATATGCTGTTCAACCTTAAATAAGGATTGATGTTCGTGCTGTCCGTGAATATTAACCAGATGATCGCCAATCTCTTTAAGCGCTGACAAATTGACCATCTGTCCGTTGATACGGCTGACGCTTTTGCCTTGGGCAGTAATGTCGCGGCGCACAATAAGGCTGAACTCGTCGTCGGGCTCAATCCCGAAGCGTCCCAGCGCCTCCCATACAGGATGATCCGGCTCGATATGAAACAACGCTTCGATTTCGGCTTTGCTTTCACCATAGCGAACCAAATCCGCCGATCCCCGGCTCCCCGCAATCAGACTCAACGCGTCGATGATGATCGATTTACCCGCTCCCGTCTCACCCGTAAGCACGTGAAAGCCTTGATGGAAATGCAGCTGAACAGACTCGACAACGGCTAAATTTTTGATCGACAGCTCCTGCAGCATAGGTTCACCTTCTTTATTTTTAACTTAACATCGACAATATTTGATTGACGACGTCACCGCTTTGCTCTTTCGTCCGGCATATAATCAAGATGGTATCGTCGCCGGATATGGTGCCCATAATCTCCACCCATTCCAAACTGTCGATCAGCGCCGCTATAGCGCTCGCAGTACCCGGAAGGCTCTTTAATACGACCAAGTTATCGGTATGGTCAATATGTACGAAATGGTCGTTTAACGCCCGTTTGAGACGCAGCAGCGGATTAAAACGTTGCTCCGCTGGTACGGAGTATTTGTATCTTCCGTCGTCCAGCGGGACCTTAATCAAATGAAGCTCCTTGATATCCCGAGAGATCGTCGCTTGAGTGACGTGAAAACCTGCCGAGCGAAGCTGCTCGACAAGTTCGTCTTGAGTTTCGATTTCCATATTGGTAATCAGTTCGCGAATTTTAATATGACGTTGGCCCTTCATGAGGTACCCCCTGTATGGTTGTTAATAGTATACGGCCTTAAACTTCCGTTTCAAACGTAATGGTGCGTATGGATTGGGTGTCAGGTTCCACATATAAAATTCCTGAGGATTGCGGATAAAGCAGCTGGTAACATAACAATGCATCGCGGATGCCGCTTCCGGTCATATCCATCGGTTTTCTGTCGCGGGCCAACTTCACAATAAATACATCGTCTTCTTTTTGTGCAAAATAATCGATAAACAAACGGCTTTGCAGCTGTTCCGTCTCATTTAACGTAATATGAATGGGGATCCGCTTCTTGCCGGAGAGCACTTCGTACCCGGCTTCAACGAGCAGGCGCACTACATCATCTTCCGGCACCGCCTCGTCGACGGGAATTTCCGGCGTGATATTCTGAACTTTGTCGTGTACCCAGCTTTTTGATCTGACAAACAGCCAGGCGGCAAATCCGATCAAAATGAGCAATATGACAAATCCGTCTCCGCTTCGCAAGCGATCACCTCAATTCTCCCCTTATTATTCGAGGATCGGCCGGCAATATCCTTTTTCGCGAACAAAAAAACCCATCACTTATGATGAGTTCTTCTCCATCGTCTGAGCCTGCAGCACCACTTGTTGAATCCGTTCGCCCTCTTGCTCGGGCGTTATTTGTTCATCTTCGCGTCCGCAAGTTAAATAAGCCAAAAATTCGACGTTGCCTTCTCCGCCCTTAATTGGCGAAAAGGTCAAGCCTTTTAGGAAAAAACCGGTTTCCCTCGCAAAGGACAACACGGAATCCAGCACCTGTCGATGTACGGCAGGCTCCCGCACCACTCCGGATTTGCCTACCTGCTCGCGGCCGGCCTCGAATTGCGGCTTAATCAGCGCAACCACTTCCCCGTCCTCGCCTAACATGGCTTTGAGCGGGGGAAGAATCAGCTTCAGCGAAATAAACGAAACGTCGATGGTCGCAAAAGTGGGCTGAGGACCGTTGAGCTCCTCCGGCTTCATGTAGCGAAAATTGACCCGTTCCATCACATTGACCCGCGGATCGCTGCGGATCGACCAGTCCAGCTGGTTGTAGCCGACATCAATCGCATAAACGTAAGCTGCACCGTGCTGCAGCGCACAGTCGGTAAAACCGCCGGTCGATGAGCCGATATCAAGCATGACCGCCCCGGTCAGCGCAATCGAAAACGTATCGAGCGCTTTCTTCAGCTTCAAACCTCCGCGGCTGACATACGGATGAACGGCACCTTTTACAAGCAGCTTTGCTGTACGCGGGATTTTGGTGCCCGCCTTATCGATACGTTCCTCATCGACAAATACAAGCCCCGCCATAATCGAGCTTTTCGCTTTTTCCCTGGATTCAAAATAACCTTGCTCTACGAGCAATATGTCAAGACGTTCTTTATCTGACGCCACCTGTACATTCTCCTGTTATCATTTATGCCCTTTGGCGCTTCCGCGGCAGCAAAGCCCGCACTTCCGTCATAAGCCGCTCAGCCGTTAAACCGACTTCCTGCCGCTGCTCTTTAACCGAGCCATGCTCGACAAAGTAATCGCCGATGCCAAGCAGCCGGACATTCATGTCAGTGATGCCATGCAAGGAATAAAATTCCAGCACGGAACTTCCGAAGCCGCCAAGCACGGCGCCTTCTTCCATCGTAATCAGCTTGGTTCGCTCGGAAGCGAGCTGCAGCAGCATGTTTTCGTCCAACGGCTTAATGAAGCGCGCATTGATGATGCGGATATGGAGCCCTTCCTTGGCAAGCAGCTCGGCCGCCTCTTCCGCAACTTGCACCATAGGTCCGACGGCTAATACGGCGATGCCTTCGCCTTCACGATGCACTTCCCACGAGCCGATGGGAATCGGTGCGAGCTGATCGTCCATCGGCACGCCAATGCCGTTAATTCTCGGGTAACGGACCGCAATCGGACCGTCATTGTATTCAACCGCCGTTTTCAGCATATGCCGCAGTTCATTTTCATCCTTCGGCATCATCAATACCATATTCGGCAAGCTGCGCAAAAACGGAATATCGTAAACACCCTGATGCGTCTCGCCGTCAGGACCGACAAAACCCGCACGGTCGATCGCAAAAGCAACATTTAAGTTGGGACGGCAAATGTCGTGTACAACCTGATCGTATGCCCTTTGCAAAAAGGTCGAATACACGGCGAACACCGGCTTCACCCGCTCGCAGGCGAGTCCTGCGCAGAACGTAGCCGCATGCTGCTCCGCAATACCGACGTCGAACATCCGGCCCGGGAACTGCTCTGCGAATTTCATCAATCCCGATCCTCCGGGCATAGCCGGCGTAATGGCTACAACCCGTGGATCCTGCTCGGCCAGCTCGATTAACGTGCTGCCGAACACCTCGGTGTACATGGGCGGACCCGCCGATTTCACCATTTTGCCGGATTCGATTTTGTACGGGCTTGCTCCGTGCCATGCATAAGAATCTTCTTCGGCAGGCGAATACCCTTTGCCTTTCAGCGTAATGACATGAACAAGCACCGGTCCGTTCACCTTATCCGCTTGCTTTAACGTATCCAGCAGCAGCGGAATATTGTGGCCGTCGACCGGTCCCAAATAAGTGAGTCCGAGCTCTTCGAACAAAACGCCCGATACAAGCAAATATTTAAGGCTTTCTCTTATTTTATCCACCGTTTTGGCAAGCGTATTGCCCACGGCGGGAATTTTCTTAAGTAAAAATTCGAGTTCTTCCTTGGCCTTCACATAATGTTTGTCAGACCGGATTTTCCCGAGATAATTATGAAGCGCACCGACATTGGGAGCGATCGACATTTCATTATCGTTTAAGATGACCATCAGCTTTTTCTTATCATGGCCGATGTGGTTCAGCGCTTCGAATGCCATGCCGCCGGTTAACGCGCCATCGCCGATAATCGCGATCACGCGGTTATTCTCGCCCCGCAAATCGCGTCCAGCGGCCATGCCCATCGCTGCCGATAAGGAGGTGCTGCTGTGCCCGGCTTCCCAGACATCATGTTCGCTTTCCGACCGTTTAATAAATCCGCTCATGCCTTTATATTTACGCAGCGTTTGAAAACGCTCCATGCGTCCGGTATACATCTTATGAACGTACGATTGATGACCCACATCAAAAATAAACTTGTCTTCAGGGCTGTTGAATAAGTAATGAAGAGCGATCGTCAACTCGACGACCCCCAAATTGGATGAGAGATGGCCGCCTGTGACGGAAAGATTTTTGATGAGAAATTGCCGGGATTCTTCCGCCAACTGCCCTAGTTGTTCCACCGAAAGCTTCTTCAGGTCATCCGGCTGATTGATTTGATCGAGCAGCACGTTTGATTCCCCTCTTTCCGTATTGATGTATGTGCTTTATTGCGCTGTAAACCATGCGATGCAAGCCGGAGATCCGTAAGATGAACAGCCTTTCGATGAATGAACTCATTTCATAGAGCGAACTGTACCCAAATTCGCGGTTCACGTATGTTAAACATCGTTATTATACCATGCGATGCCATGCACCTCAATGGAATACATCGAAAAGACCTCGATCGCTCTTACCGCTAGTGGTCGCGCAGCAGCAAATAATCGGCGATTTGCAGCAGCCGTCTCGGGTCGGGGATCTCGGTTCTGATCGCCTCTTTCCCCGCCTCGGTCAGCTCAAGCATCTTCCGCCGGGACTCGTCAATTCCGATAAAGTAAGGATACGTCACCTTGTGCTGCTTTTCGTCGCTTTTGACCGGCTTGCCCAATTTATGTTCATCGCCGATTAGATCCAAAATATCGTCTTGTATCTGAAAAGCGAGCCCGATGTGATGCCCGAATGTTTCCAGCGCGGCCAATTGGCGCTCGTTCGCCCCGGCGATACGTCCGCCGGCACGCAAGCTGAATACGATCAGATCGCTTGTTTTGCGAACATGAATATATTCAAGCTCCGACAGCTGAGTTAAACCTTGCTCGCCCTGAATATCGGCGGCTTGTCCGCCTACCATGCCTCTTGCTCCGGAAAATGCGGATAACTCCTCAACGATCGACAACGCCTGCTCCGCATCAAGGCGAAATTCTCGCGCCACTTGAGCAATGGAATGAAAGGCGTGGGTAAGCAGCCCGTCACCGGCCAAAATGGCCAGCGCTTCGCCAAATACTTTATGATTTGTTAGTTTTCCCCTGCGGTAATCATCGTTATCCATCGCCGGCAAATCGTCGTGGATCAACGAATAGGTGTGGATCATCTCTACTGCGCAGCTCATCTTCAAGGCTGCTTCCGCATTGCCGCCAAGCGCTTCGGCAGCGGATATAAGCAGAATCGGGCGCAGCCTCTTGCCGCCAGCCATCAACGAATACAGCATCGATTGTTTTAACGGATCGGGAATGTACCACTCGGAAGGAAAAGCTTCAGGCAACTCTTGTTCCACCAAGTGCGCGTAGTGCTCGATATATTGTTGAATGTTCAAATCGTTGTTCAACGTGCTTCACCTTTCTCGCCATCCGGGTTAAACGGTTTCTTGGTCAGGCTGCCTTCATCCTCCAGCAGCACTTCGATTTTGCGCTCTACCTGCTCCAGCTTTTGGCCGCACAACTGCGACAGCTTCATGCCTTCCTGAAACAGCTCGATTGCTTTCTCCAACGGAACGTCCCCATTTTCCAGCTGGGTTACAATCTGCTCCAGCTTCTCCATCGCCTGCTCAAAGCTAAGCGTCGGTTCCTGATTTGTTGTCATCCGGTTTCTCCTCCATCGACCAGACGTGGGCGTCTACACTGCCGTCCTTAAGCCGTAATTTTAACATATCCCCAATTTGAACCTGATTGATTGAATTAATAATCCGCTTTTCTTTCTCATCATATACGAGGCTGTAGCCGCGCTGCATGACTTTAAGCGGGCTGAGCGCATCCAGCTGTCGTACATGCGACAGCCATTCCTGCTTGCTGCGCCTGGTTATCATCTGCATCGACTGCTCCAGCTGGCGCCGCGATGCGGTCAGACGCTGACGCGCAAACACAGCTTGCGTTTTCGGATTAAAGGCAGCCAGCCCTTTCTCCAATCGGACAAGCTTATCGCCGGCTTTATTCAGGCGCGATTTTATTTTGTAAGCAAGCTGCTCCGTCAACCGGTCGAGCCGCTCAGCCGGCTGTGCCAGCTGGCGTTTTGGATACATCAGATAAGGCGAACGCCTCAGCACATTCAGCTTGTCTTTCTTTTTCTGAACCTGTCTGAAAAGCGCCGCTTGCAGACTTTGCTGCATATAACCAAGCTGCTGCCGCAGTTCAAGATGATGCGGCACGGCCAGCTCGGCGGCGGCTGTAGGCGTCGCTGCCCGCAAATCGGCGACAAAATCGGCGATCGTAAAATCGGTTTCATGACCAACCGCAGAAATAATCGGGATTTCGGATGCAAAAATGCTGCGGGCAACGATCTCCTCGTTAAATGCCCACAGCTCCTCCAGCGATCCGCCTCCGCGTCCGACAATCAGCACATCGACCTCGCGCCGCGCATTCATCGCTTCGATCGCCTTCACGATGGAAGGCGCCGCTTGCGTCCCTTGCACAAGTACCGGGTACAACAGCACGGAAGCCGCGGGGTATCTCCGCTGCAGCGTAATCATAATATCCCGCACCGCCGCCCCCGTCGGCGACGTAATAACGCCAATCGCCTTCGGAAAACGGGGAATCGTTTTTTTGCGCTGCGGTGAAAATAAACCTTCCGCCTCCAGGCGCGCTTTCAGCTGCTCGAAAGCGAGATACAGACTGCCGATGCCGTCCGGCTGCATCAGCGAGACATAAAACTGGTATTGGCCATCCCGCTCGAATACGGACACGTTGCCGCAGGCAATCACCTTCGCCCCTTCTTTAGGGATAAAAGGAAGCCGCTGATTTTGCGATTGAAACATTACGCATTTCAGCCTGCTTTCGGCATCCTTCAACGTAAAATACATGTGCCCGCGGGAGTGGTGCGTGAAATTGGAGATTTCTCCGCGAATCCATACGTTTTGAAGATGGGAGTCGCCTTCCAGGCGCATCTTGATATATTTGTTTAAATCCTTAATAGACAGGATGTTTTTCTCGCGTGCGCTCATCGTTACACGCCCGCAGCGGTTTGGCGCTCAGCAAATTTTCTGGCTGCCTCCAGCGTGTTTTGCAGCAAAATCGTAATAGTCATCGGTCCGACGCAGCCTGGAACCGGCGTTACATATCCGGCCGTATCAAGCACATCGTCGAAATCCACGTCGCCGGCCAATTTCCCCGTATCCAGACGGTTCATCCCTACGTCGATGACGACGGCGCCTGGCTTCACGTGTTCTTTGCGAACGAGCTTCGCTTTGCCTACGGCTGCGACAAGAATATCCGCTTGGCGTGTGATTTCTTCGAGATTGGCCGTGCGCGAATGGCAGATCGTAACCGTTGCGTTTTCCCGAAGCAGCAGCATCGCCATCGGTTTACCGACGATATTGCTGCGTCCGATCACAACCGCATGTTTGCCGGCGATCGGGACATTGATCTTTTTCAAAATCTGAATGACGCCGGCCGGCGTACAAGGCAGCGGTGCATCTTTGCCGATCGACACATTGCCGACATTCGTCGGATGAAAGCAATCCACGTCTTTGGTTACTGCGATTTCTTCAACAACACGTTCCTCCGAAATATGCTTCGGCAGCGGAGATTGGACCAAAATGCCATGAATGCGCGGATTATCGTTCAGCTGGCGAATCAATTGCAGCAATTCCGCTTCGCTTGTTTGCACCGGCAAACGGTGTACCTCGGAGTAGATGCCCGCTTCTTCGCAAGACTTCGCTTTATTGCGCACATAGACTTGAGACGCCGGGTCTTCGCCCACGATAACGACCGCCAGTCCAGGCTGCGTACCGCTTGAAGTTAACGCTTGAACTTGTTCCTTAATCTCGGCGCGGTATGAACTTACGATTTCTTTTCCGTTAATGATTTGCGCTGGCACGATGAGTCCCTCCACATTCGTCGTTTTTATATAAATTACATGAATTATTGTTCGTGTTGCTGCAGCATGTTGGTTTTGATAGATTCCAACTCTTTAATGATTTTCCCTAACACGCCGTTGACAAACTTGCCGGACTCTTCGGTGCCAAAATGTTTGGCCAGATCAATGGCCTCGTTCACGACAACTTTCGGAGGCACGTCGCTGCGATACACCATCTCGTATACCGCAAGCCGCAGCACTTGCCTGTCCACTCTCGACAAACGTTCCGGCTGCCAGCCCTTCAAATATTCGAGCAATAATTCGTCGATCGTTAAAATATGCTGACGTGTGCCTTCCACTAATTCTTTAATGTACTGCGGCGAGATTTTCTCCGCTGTGACATCCAAATTCGCCTCATTATCGTTTTCAGCTTCCTCGACTGCGATCCGGATCGCTTCATGCGAGTCCACTTCGTTCATTTCCATCTGATACAGCACCTGCAAGGCCAGCTCTCTGGCCACTCTGCGTTTCATTCATTGACCCTCGTTTCTTCTATAAATTACAGCAAAATGGGCCGTTTCCAAACGGAAAGACCCAATCAATGTCATTATCTGAACATCTTCCATCGGTCCGAAAGCCAATCCTTCGTATCTTCAAAAGGAAATAATGGCTCTTTGCGGTCTGTTTTCGCTCCAAAATAATACCCTAAAAACGCGATAAAAGCAAAGATGAGCATGTCCCAAAAACCGAAGAACAGATAGATGACGCCCAAAAAAATGCCTATAGCCGTACCGGCCACCGCTCCGGGGCGCCGTTCCCACAGTTGTTTCCACATAAGGCCCATCCACCTCTATTCCACCCTGCTTTTAAATGTCGGAGCCGACGACGACTGAACGTTCGCCACAAACACGGATACGCCGGCAACGGGAATTCCCGTAATCTCTTCCACATGCCGCTTGACGGCTCCTTGCATTTCTTCCGTCAGCTGCGGAATGATGTTTTCTCCGTCGACTACCGCCCGGAGAATGATATCCAGACCGGAATGGCTGACTTTCACCCTGGCCTTCAAATCTTTAATGCCGCGGGTACGGTTAGCCGCCTTAAGCGCCAAATTCTCGACCGTATCAAGTGAAATGCGGATATCTCCGAATTCGGTTCTTTGATCGATGGAAGGCACCTGCGTGCGTGCCCGTCTTACCGCTATGTAGAAAAAACGCAAGCTGATCAGCAGAATCACGATAGCGCAAACAATAAACATATAAGCTACCCGCTTCTCATAATAAACGTTATGCAAAAAATCGGCCGTCTTCTCCGCGGAAATCCAGCCGAATGCGCCCGCAAGCGCAGCGCAAGAAATGACGATGATCGCTAATGTATAGATAAAAAGCAGCAGCCTATCAAGTACTTTAACCACTACAGCTGTCTCCTTCCGTTTTCCTTGCGGATCGGATTTGATACCGTACAGTCCGGTTTAAAGCAAACCCCCTGACATGAGGTCAGGGGGACTGGCGCATTATCTTACTCGCTGAGCAGCCGGTTCCGCTTCTTCAACTTTCTCGCTTGCTTTAAAAAGCACATCATGGATGTGGACATTAACCTGAACGACCGTGAGCCCTGTCATCGATTCGATGGCATGCTTGACATTCTGCTGAATGCCGCCAGCCACTTCCGGAATGCGGTTGCCGTATTCGATAACGACGGAAACGTCTACCGCCGCCTCTCTTTGCCCGACTTCGACCTTCACGCCCTTGGACAAATTTTTGCGGCCCAGCAGTTCGGCGATGCCTCCTGCAAAACCTCCGCTCATTCCAGCAACTCCCGGAACCTCAACCGTAGCGAGTCCGGCAATCACTTCAATCACCTCAGGAGCAATCTGAATAGTGCCAATGTCGGTTTTCTCGTAATCCGTAAGAGCTGTGTTCATGTAAACGCCCTCCTAATAAGTTTTTCACCGTAAAATTACCGTGTGCGGGAAAGAATGGCCGCTGTTCCTCAGCGGAATTCATAGGATAGGAGCATGTCTTATCCCAATAATTATACCATTATATAAAATAGTTGACAAATAATCTCATGATCTAGGATCGTTAACATCATGCTCCTCAAGGAACTTGATATCGTGATCGCCTTCAATGAATTTATGATGATCCATCAGCTTCAAATGGAACGGAATTGTTGTTTGAACGCCTTCGACCGTAAATTCGGACAATGCCCGTTTCATACGTGCGATCGCGTCATTGCGGTCTGTACCCCAAACAATCAGCTTGGCAATCATCGAATCATAATGCGGAGGTATCGTATACCCTGGGTAAGCCGCGCTGTCTACACGTACGCCAAACCCACCCGGCGGCAAATAAAATTGAATTTGTCCGGCGGACGGCATGAAATTACGGTTCGGATCTTCCGCATTTACGCGGCATTCGATCGCCCAGCCGTTAATCTGCACGTCTTCTTGACGGAAGGAAAGCGGTTCTCCTTCGGCAACGCGGATCATTTCCTTGATAATGTCGATGCCTGTAATCATCTCGGTAACGGGATGTTCTACTTGGATCCGTGTGTTCATCTCCATGAAGTAGAAATGGCCGTCTTGTCCAAGCAAAAATTCAAGCGTGCCCGCACCGGAATATTGAACCGCTTGAGCGGCGCGAACAGCTGCCTCACCCATCTGCCGGCGTGTTTCCGGGGTCAGAATAGGACATGGAGCTTCTTCAACCAGCTTCTGGCGGCGGCGCTGCACAGAGCAATCACGTTCGCCCAAATGGACGACGTTGCCGTGTTTGTCGGCCAAAATTTGAATTTCGACGTGCTTCATGCCCGTCAAATACTTCTCCAAATAAACGCCTGCATTGCCGAATGCTTTCTGGGCTTCCTGCTGCGCCGTCGTAATTTGCGATATCAGCATGTCTTCGTTGTCGGCGATACGGATACCTTTGCCGCCACCGCCGGCAGTCGCTTTTATAATAATCGGGTAGCCAATCTCACGGCCGAGACGTATGGCGTCGTCCAAGTTTTCTACAAGGCCGTCGGAGCCGGGAATAACCGGCACGCCCGCGTCTTTCATCGTTTGCTTGGCAACGGCCTTATCGCCCATTTTGCTGATCGCTTCGGGCGACGGACCGATAAACGTCACATTGCAGCTTTCGCAGATTTCCGCGAAATCGGCGTTTTCGGCCAAGAAGCCGTAACCCGGATGGATCGCGTCGGTTTCCGTCAAGGTGGCTACGCTCATAATATTGGTCAGGTTGAGGTAGCTGTCTTTGGATAAGAAGGGGCCGATACAATAGGCCTCGTCCGCCAAACGGACATGAAGCGCCTCACGGTCGGCTTCGGAATATACCGCAACGGTATAGATGCCGAGCTCGCGGCAAGCGCGAATGATGCGTACCGCAATTTCTCCGCGGTTAGCGATCAATATTTTTTGAAACTTCACTGGGATTCCTCCTGAGAGCTTTTCCGACAGGAAAAGCTGACTTCGTAAGAGCTGGCTGAACTTTCGTGAGAAAGTTCACCTCGTAAGCATAAGCGGAGCTTTTCCGACAGGAAAAGCTGACTTCGTAAGAGCTGGCTGAACTTTCGTGAGAAAGTTCACCTCGTAAGCATAAGCAAAATGTTTGCGTTCCCGCCGCAGTGAGCAGAAACGACTATTGGCTACTCGGTTTTAACAAGAAACAGCGGCTGGCCGTATTCAACCAACTGGCCGTTCTCAACGAGAATTTCGACAATTTCACCGTTGATTTCTGCTTCGATTTCGTTCATCAACTTCATAGCTTCCACAATACAAACAACGGATTTGCTGTTCACGCGAGCGCCCTTAGTTACAAAAGCAGGTGCAGTCGGTGACGGCGCCTGATAAAACGTGCCTACCATCGGCGATACGATTTTATGTAAACTAGCATCCTCTACAGGCTGTTTGACCGCTGCAGGTTGAGCAGCAGGCTGAGTGTAATCAGCTCCTGGCAGCTCTACGCGAGGATGGGCCGTTACCGGAGAAAACGAATGCTGAACCGCCGCCGGAGCGACAATGACCGATTCCGTTTTATTGGGCTTGCGAATGGAAAGACGCGAACCCTCGCTTTCAATCTCCAACTCCTGCAATGAGGATTGGTCAATCAATTTGATAAGTTCTTTAATCTCGCTTAACTTAAACAATACATTCACTCCTTAGAGTTTTTCGCCAGAAAAACTGGCTTCGTAAGCATGGGCTTAGAGTTTTTCGCCAGAAAAACGGGTGCAAGAGATCATCTATGAAACAATACAAGCCCCTGCGACTAGTGTATTATATCACAACCTGGTTGTGCACATAAACATTATTATAACCCGCTTTTGAGCAACTTTTCACCTACCAGTCTATGATTCCACTTTTATCTTGTCGATTCCTCCCGTGAAACAGCACTACTTTTGCCGAAAAACAGCCGTATTGCGCCCCGTACTCATCCCTTGCCGCCAATGCCAGCCCCGCTACTCCTCATCAACCGGTTGGCGATATCGCTTCTGTTCCCCTGCACGCACTCTCCATCGCGCAAGGAGATTATTTTCTTCGCCAAAGAAGCGAATTTCTTTACTGTTGGCGCAAATTCGAGGTATAGCGGAGGATAAAGAGAATTTTTTCCGTCGGAAGGAAACAAAATGACTTAGAACGGCCAAAATTGTCTTTCCTTCCTTAAACATAGCTCAATTATCAGCTTCGACGGGAAAATTCGCTACGCTATGACAGAAATTATTTTCCGCGGTACGTGAAGCAGCGCTAGGCATCCAGCATACGTCAGGCGGCAAGCTGCGTTGGCGGGGACGGCGTGCAGCCTCGGGCGGCGATGCGTCAAGCTGCGCCGGGCGGCGAGCATGCGCGGGGCGTTGCGGGCCCGCTTCGGCCCTTGCGTATCCAGTCCTCGGCGCCCCTTCCCGTTTTTCTCAAAATATTTTTGCACCACACGACGATAACTCACTTGAAGCAGATCCATCTTCCATCAGCAAACGACTCTATGAAATGTTGCAAGCAAGGATTGCCCCAAAAGATATAAACACTTTAGCTTCAAGCAGAAAAAGACCGGTCCCTGCCACGCAGAGAATCCGGTCCTTTCAGCAAACAATGATTTGAAACCAAGGTTTTGAAACGGGAAGGCGTGCAGGCCGCCCGGTTTTAACTCAGTATCTTACGGTACATATTGAACGATGACGCCGTCGGCTCCGACATTCATTTCTTTCATTACGCTGTCAACGATGCTGACCGCTTGGCTTCTTTCCAGCTTGTTGCTTTGCACCGTGACTTTCCATTTATTCAAATCTTCATTAACGATGACCTGCGGGAAGTCTTTCATCAAGCTTTCTTCCAAATTCGTAATTTTGGCTTCCTTATCTTCCAGCTTTCTCAAATCTTCATATGCTTTGGAAACCGTGTCGGAGCTTTGCTTGGCATCTGTAATGATCGTCATCAGCTTCTCCGTTTGTTTGCCCATGTCCTCATTGCGTTTCAGCTGTTGGCTGACAAAGAAGTCGCCCCCGGATACCGCCTGCGCCTGCATCTTTTCAAGCACTTTGGCATCGGCTGCCTGAGCGCTGTCCTTGGTTTGAGCCGAAGAAGTTTTTGCAGCCCCAGCGGCAGCCGCTTTCGAGTCAGTACTTGCGCTTGCCGGCGCACTTCCGGTTTTTGCATCCGTTTTTGCCGCCGTATCTTGCTTGGCGCTTGTGTCGGTTTTGGCCGAAGTGGCGGATGGGGCAGCAGGAGCGGTCACTTTGGCATCGGTTTTAACGTCTTGTTTGGCATCAGCCTTTGGATCGGCTTTACTGTCGATTGATTTAGGATCCATGGCGCTATGCTCGGTGGTAGAAACTTTGATCTCATTGGTCTGTTTTGTGCCTGTGGACGCAAAATCAAGCTGATTGACATCTTCCGTAAATAAATAATATGCCGAGAGTACAACCATCAAACTTAACATGGATACTAACCAAACCGTTTGTCTTTTTGGATTCATTGTTTATTCCTCCTTAAATTTAGGCGCTATGCGCGTTGCGAAACGGGATTTCTGTACAATGCAGCTACTGTTTGCGCGGTAAAATGGATATCCGGTGCGCGGGAACTTCAAGCCCCCGCTCGACCGCCTCGCTAATCATCTTTTTTACGGTTAAATTTTCCGCGCCGCGGGCAACAACCACAACGCCGCGAATTTTCGGCTTGATCGTCTTTAAAATCAAGGGCTGTTTACCGCCCGAAACCTCGTACAAAACAACTTCTCCGCTGCGTGTCACATCCGTCACATGGCGGGTGGCGCCGTGCTGATCCTTCTCGTTTGTCGTCTGCTGCGATTCCTTCGAATTGTGCTCGACGGATATTTCCTCCGTAGAATCGATGGTCACCATAACCTCCACATCGCCGACGCCAACGACTTTAGTCAACAGCTCCCGCAGCTGCGATTCGTAGGCTTCCTCATATTCTTTGAACTTCGATTGCTCTTTGTTTGCGCTTGAGCCGGAAAAAGCGGGCTTGTTCGGCTGCTGCTCGGGGGAGGCCCGGCTTTCGCCGCCAATGGGGTCGATTGCTTTTACCGAGATAAAAGAATTCAGGATCATAAATGCTGCTCCGACCAGCCCGACCAGGATCAGCCAGCGGAACGTCTGCGCCCGCTTCGGTCCGCCCGGCCCTCCTCCAAGCCATTTTTCCGTCCATTGCGTGAATTTGCCCATTGGTTCACCTCCTGAGGGCTTTCCGAAGGAAAGCCTACTTCGTAAGCGTTACTGAGCTTTCCGCTGGAAAGCCTGCTTATAACTTCTCCCGCGAAACAAATGTGAGCTGGAGCTGCTCCGGCTTTAGCTGCCAATCTTTTTCAAGCAGCTGCTGCACTGCGGTTTTGCCTTGCCGTTCTTCCGGCGTCAGCGGCTGCTCCTCCCTTTTGGCCGGGGCATAAGCCGGCATCGTGCTTTGCACATCTATAGTTACAGGCTGGATCGGCTTGCCCAAGGCGGCGCCATTCGGCGTGCTGCCAGAGCTTGCCGCCGGCTGGCCGGTTTCCTTATCCTGCAAAGCGATACTGACGTTTCCGATAACGGTTTGTCCGGTTGTATTTTCGGTTGTATCCACCCGAATTGTTTTCACGGCATAACCGGATTGCTTCTCAATCGAATCGCGTATCTGCTGGGCGATCTGCGTTTCGGCAAGTCGTTTGGATTGCTTTTTTTGCAGTTGCTGAAGTTGCTCCGACTGCCGCTCGATATCGGATAAGGTGACATCGCTGCGGGTGCCCCCGGAGGCCAGACGATCCTGTACGGCGGACGCCTCGGCAAACATTTGGTCCGCGTTCCACTGCTTCTGAAAAAGCGTGAATATCGGATTCATCAGCGTAAGCAGTATGAACAAGCTGACCACCGTCTTCACATATCTTTGCATCGACTGATTGGGCAGCAGCAAATCGATAAACGTCGCGAGCATAATAACCAGTACGACCGAACGCAACCATCCTCCGAGCCATTCCATGACACCCTCCTTCACAACTGTTCACGTGAGTCATTTTGAAGAAACAACCTAACTTCGTGTTATTGCGGCCGCTTGTTTGCCTTTCCTTACCTCGCTTACCTCACCATAACCGAGACATTGCCGGCGGCAATGAGGATCGTAATGGCTAGAAAAAACATCAGACCGACAACCGCCAAAGCGGCAAATACATAAATCATGCTTTTGCCGATGGTCTGCAGGCAGGATATCATCGGATTGTCTCCCAGCGGCTGCATAACCGCGGCGCAAATGTTGTAAATCAAAGCCAAGGTCATAATCTTAATGGCCGGGAACGCGCAAATCATGATGATGATAACTACACCGGCGAGGCCTACTGCATTTTTAACCAGCAGCGATGCTCCGATGACCGTCTCGGAAGCATCTGCGAACAGGCGGCCGACCACCGGTACGAAGTTGCCGGTGATGTACTTGGCAGTCCGGATGGTTACCCCGTCCGTGATCGCGCTGCCCGCCCCCTGAACGGAGATGACGCCGAGAAATACGGTGATGAATACGCCGAGGCTGCCAACGCTGATATTTCGCAGCAAGTCGGCCAGCTGCGTCACTTTGTATTTATCGCTGAGCGAGCTGACGATATGCAGGATCGCCGAGAAAAACAATAGCGGGAACACCACAACGTAAATGGCTGTACCGATCGAGTGGATCATAAAGATGATCAGCGGATGCAGCACCGAGACCGTGACGACATTCCCCATCGAAGCCAGCAGAATCAGCAGCAGCGGTACAACCGCGATCATAAACTGAATCATCTGGGTGATCGCGTCCTTCGCATATTGAATCGCTACGCTGAAGCTGTTGATCGCTATAATCATCAGTACGAGAAAACAGATCGAGTAGGCAATTTTACTGACGGCATTTTTTTCGAAAGAACTTTGCACCGTTTCCAGCAGCATACTGAAGATGGTCAGAATAACGATCGCCGCCAGCAGCTTGCCGTTGTACAAAATCTCGTGAAAGAAATAGTTTAGTCCGCCCTGCATCGCCGCTTTGATGCTGAACTGCTTGGCCCCCGTCAGCAGTTCCATAAACCCCGGAGTCCGGCCTTCCGGAAAAAAACCGCCATAATCCTGCACCAGCTTGCTCCAGAACTGCTCGACTTGATCTGTCGGAAGATGCTCCGCTTGTTCTTTGATCACTTGCTCGACCGGTGACGCCGCCGCGCGTCCGCCAATCTGCATCAGCAGTGCGAGAACAAGCCCGGGCAGCCGTATTCGCTTGATCCAATGCCGCACCACCTGAAATCCCTCTCCTTTTTGCGCACATTAAGCCGGAATCATTTTGACAACCGTCTCGATAATGACCGAAACGATCGGTATCGCCATCACCATAATCAATATTTTGCCGGAGAGTTCGATTTTCGAGGCGATCGATTCCTGACCCGCGTCACGCACGATTTGCGCGCCGAATTCAGCGATATAGGCGATTCCGATAATTTTCAAAATCGTCTTAAGAAAAATCATGTTGATGCCCGATTTTACGGCCAAATCCTCCAGAACCTGGATGACCGAAGAGATTTTGCCGATCAGCATCAGAAACAACGCAATGCCTGTAAAAGCCGTGAGCAGAAAAGCAAACATCGGCTTCTGTTCCCGGACAATGAGGATCAGGATCGCAGCAATTAGACCGACACCTACAACCTGAATGATTTCCATCGCGATTCACCTTACTGAAATAAAAAAATCGTTTTAATTTCTTTAAACAAGCTGTCAAGTAAGCTGACGACCATAAAGAGCACGACCACAAATCCGATGACCGTTACCCAATGCGCCATGTCCTCTTTGCCCATCTGCTTGAGCACCGTATGTATCATGGCGACGATGATCCCAATGCCGGCTATTTGAAATATCGCGTTCACATCCACGTTCATCGGCGGCACCTTCCTAATTTCCTAATACATTAAAATAACCACGAGCGCCCCCATCAGCACCCCCAAGCTTTTCCACATGCTTTCGTAACGTTTCTGCTCTTCCAGCGCATGCGTTTCTTCCGCTTGCAGCTGGCTTGCGGCAAGCCGCAGATGCTTGATCTGATCCTCGCGGTCGGAGCGCCCCAGCGAATTTCCGAGCTGCAGCACGATCTGCTTTTCGCCGCTTTTCATCGCCGTATACTTCCACTGCTCCTCTGCAGCTTCTTGCCATATCTCCGCGGCCGATCTGTCCGTTGACGCCGCTAACCCTTCTCCCGCTCTGCGGAATAAACCGGCAGCCGGCTCAGGCAATTGCGCCGCCATTTTGCTGAACGCCGACGCCAGCGGGGTTAGCCCGTAAACAATTTCCGTTTCCAGCCGCCCCAGCGCCTGAATGATATGCCTGATCTGCTTTGGCCTGCGGGACAGCTGCGACGCTTGATAGAAGCCAAACATCGCCCCGGCAAAAAGAATCAGTACCGCACCGATCAGCTTCAGCATCGATCCGTCCCCCCGATCCGGACGGCGGCTCCGCCGCGTTGCTGGATCGGCTCTCCATTCCCGCCGCACACGAACTCCACTGTTCCCGGCCCTGCTCTGCGGCTTAGCACCACGTATCTTTGAAACACGCCGTCTTGGATCAGCTGCTTTAATATCGGACGCCGGCTCACATCGGCTAGATCGCGCCCGTGCGCCGTAGCCATCACGCGAATGCCGGCCCTTACCGCCTCATGGATCGCTTCCGCATCCTCCGGCCTGCCGATTTCATCGACAGCGATAATATCCGGTGACATGGAACGGATCATCATCATCATCCCTTCCGCTTTCGGACAGCCGTCCAGCACGTCCGTTCTCGGGCCGACATCAAACGTCGGAACCCCATGCGAACAGGCGGCCAGCTCCGAACGTTCATCGACAATGCCGACTTTTAGCCCCAAACCTGCCCATAACGGGCTCGGCCATATTCCACTGCTGATCAGCCGCGTCAAATCGCGAAGCAGCGTTGTTTTCCCCTGCTGTGGAGGCGAAATGATTAATGTCGGCAACACCGAATGCGCTTCGTGATCTGTAATCAGCGGCAGCACCTTCGAGCCCGATCCGGCAGCTTCGCGGGCGATGCGGATATTAAAACCGCTGACTTCTTTAATCTGCTTAACCTTCCCCTGCTCAAGCACCGTGCGGCCGGCTAGTCCGACGCGATGGCCGCCGCTAATCGTGATATACCCCCGGCGCAGCTCCTCGTCAAAGGTGTACACCGAATGATGCGTAGCCAATTCCAGCACAGCGGCGCATTCTTCGCGGCTTGTCACGTAGGCGGAACCCGGCTCCCGATATAGCTGCGATTTGGCCCCGACGAATGCGTAACCTCCCCGGAAAATGATCTCCAGCGGACGTTTTTCGCGGATGCGGATTTCTTCCAAAATATCCTTGGTAGCATTTGGTAGATTTTGCATGATGGCTTTGAGCGACGTTGGTAGAATCGATAGAATGGTATCCAGCACGAAATGCACCCCCAAGCTGTCCATCTTTACAACATATGTATGCCTATTTGAACCGAATATGACAACTTACTTTTTTAAGATTCCGATTAAAATGAAAGAAACGCCGCACAATACAAAGGCCAATTTGCTAAATGATAGTTTGTCCGCCAGTCCGACAAAACCGATCGTCGTTGTCGTAAGCAGGACAAACGGTCCCACCAAAGCTAGACCCGAATTGACGATCAGCGCCTTATCGATCTGATTGAACCTGAGCATCAGCACAGCCGCGGCAATTTCGACGCTGCCCGAAAAGATGCGAAGGGCCGCCATACTTAGAACCACCTTATTGAACATATCCCACACGCTTTGTCTCCCCCTTTCCCGTATTGAAGCGCTACTATTTACTCTATGCGTGCTTGTCTCTTTTTAGGCATCGTGGGCACACCCCTAAATAAAAATGCATATGATGACACAGAAAAAAAACTACTCTACACACGAGAAGAGGAGATTTACGCAATGGAAGTTTCGTCCCGTCTGGATTGGCATCCGCTGCTAAGCGATCCGACCGCAAGCCGCACCGCCAAGCCACGTGCCTTGGGGAAAACAATGGTCATCGACAAAGGCTTAGGACTGAACGCAATGCTTGATCTGATGGAAACGGCAGCAGATCATATTGATTTTTTGAAAATCGGCTTCGGCACCTCCCCTCTGTATAAGATCAAACTATTAAAAAACAAAATCGACCATGCCAAAGCAAACGATATTATCGTTTACCCTGGCGGCACTTTTCTGGAGGTGGCTATCAGGCAAAATAATATCGACGCTTTTTTCGATATGGTCGCTTTTTTAGGTTTCAACGGTCTGGAAGTGTCGGACGGCACCATCGAGCTAAGCCGCGAACTTAGAAGCGAGTTGATCGAACGCGGCGTCGACGCAGGATTAACGGTCATAACCGAATATGGCAAAAAGTGCTGGGGTTCGTCCATTGAAATAGGAGAGTTGATCGAAACGGTGGCTATCGATTGCAGCAAGGGAGCCAGTCTTGTCACCATTGAGGGAAGAGAATCGGGCAAAGGCGTCGGGATTTACGACGAAAACGGCGACTGCAAAGATGAGGAGATTTCGCTTGTCCTGCAAGGCGTTGCAGACAGCGGCAGACTGCTTTGGGAAGCGCCGCACAAAGATCAGCAGGTGCATCTGCTGACGCTGCTTGGCACACAAATCAATCTGGGCAATATCGCCCCCCAGGACATCATTTCGCTGGAAGCGCTGCGCCGCGGGCTGCGTTCGGATACGTTAAAACTGGGCCGTACGGAGCAGCAGGTCGCCGCCAAACAGTTGTAACCGCTTGAAGCCTTAAGTTCTACCTGCTGAATCAAGGAGGCAGAAGCATGAAAGTTGAAGTGATTCCAAGCATTCATGAAGCTGTGGCTGACCAATTTGCCGGCAAAACGGCCATCGTGATCGACGTGCTGAGGGCGACCAGCACAATGGTTGCCGCTCTGGCCGCAGGATGCAAAGGCATTGTTCCGGTAGAAACGATTGAGCAGGCCAAAAAAGCCCAAGCTCCGGGCGATCTACTTGGCGGCGAAAGATTTTGCCAGAAAATACCGGGATTTGATCTCGGCAACTCCCCATTGGAATACCGCCGCGATATTGTAGGCGATAAAATCGTTGTCATGACAACAACCAACGGAACCCGGGCGATTCAAACATCGCTGCAAGCCGAGACCATTCTGGCAGGCTCCTTGCTGAACGGAGCCGCTTGTGCGGCCAAAGCGCTGGAATCGGAGCGTGATATCGTTATTTTATGTTCAGGCACAAACGATGTGTTTAGTCTGGAGGATGGGCTTTGCGCAGGTTTGCTGGCGGCGGAATTGTCGCGTCTGGCCTCCGTCCCTCCTGATTTCAACGACGTAGGTTTGGCCATGATGTACACGTTTGAGCGGATTCGGGATAATCTGACGGAAGCGATATTCGGCTGTTCGAACGGGAAACGGTTGTCCCGCCTTGGCTTCTCCCAAGATATCGTCTACTGTTCCCAGGTCAACCGGCTTGCAGTCGTACCCGAGTTTTGTATGGGTGTTATGAAGCAACACTAACACAGGTTCGTTCTAAAACGGTTGTCCTCTCATAGAATGATGTAGAATCAACTTCCGGGCCAAGCCTGAAGACGGGGTTTTCTCTTCACGAAACTATGAGACAAGGAGTCTTTACCGATGATGAACGGAGACATTTTGCTCGTTTTACTCATTATTATCGGGTTGATTGGGCGCTCCCCGATCATCACAACCGCGGCTTGCGTGCTGCTGGTGGTCAAACTGATCAGTCTGGAGAGGTTTCTGCCTACAATTGAACGGAGGGGGCTGGAGCTAGGGCTGCTCTTTCTGACCATGGGCGTGTTAGTGCCTTTTGCCAGCGAGCGGATTAATTACAAGGACGTCGTCTCGGTATTTACGTCGTGGCCCGGCATATTGGCGCTGATCGGCGGAGCTATCGCTACCTATATGAACGGAAAAGGATTGGAACTACTCAAACTAGACCCACAATTAATTGTGGGTCTAGTCATTGGTTCCATATTCGGCATTATTTTTTTGCGAGGCATACCTGTAGGGCCGCTGATGGCTGCGGGAATCACCGCGTTCCTGCTGGCCGTGTTCAGGATGCTGTTTGGCAAAGGCTGAAGCCGCGCTTGCAGATCGCCCGGTTATTCCGGCGCAAACCAGCAAAAAACCAGGAAAACCCGGAAGCAGCGACGAAAAAATACGCGTGATTAACGTCTTTCCGACGGGCCGCCGACAAACACTTGCGAATCGGTATCCAGGCCGTATGCGGTATGCAGCGCTTGAATAACCTCAATCAAACGCGAGCCGTCAATGACACAGGACGTCTTGATTTCGGAGGTGCTGACCATGTTGATGCTGAGGCCAAGCTCGGAGATCACTTCGAACATCTTAGCCGCAACGCCCGGCGTGCTGACCATACCGGCACCAACGATCGATACTTTCACAAGATTTTCCTGGGAAGTCACTTCCCGGAAACCAACTGTGGAACGAATGCCCTCAATCACTTGCAGAGCCTTGTCTTTATCGCTGAGCGATACGGTGAAGGAGAAATCGGCAGCGCCGTTCATCACGCCGCTTTGCACGATAATGTCCACATCGATTTGCTCCTTTGCCAGAGCGGTAAATACTTTGGCCAATTGGCCGACCTTTTCTTCAACGCCCAAGATGCTGATTCTTGCCACGTTCTTATCATAAGCAATGCCGCGCACCGCGAGGCCTTGTTCCATGACTGCTTCCTCCTTCACTTTCGTACCCTCATTATGATTAAAGCTGGATCTGACGACGAGCGGTACGTTGTAATTTTTCGCATACTCCACCGCTCTTGGATGCAGCACGGCTGCGCCCAAGTTGGCAAGCTCCAGCATCTCGTCGTACGAGATTTCGTTCAGCTTGCGAGCCACGCGGACAATCCGCGGGTCCGTCGAGTAAACGCCGTCGACATCGGTAAAAATTTCGCACACGTCGGCTTTAATTGCCGCAGCGAGCGCGACCGCAGTCGTATCGGAACCGCCGCGGCCAAGCGTCGTAATCTCGCCTTCGCCGGTCATGCCCTGGAAACCTGCAACAATTACGATCTTGTCGTTATCCAGCGCTTTCAAAATACGTTCCGGCTGAATGTCGGTAATACGCGCCTTGCCATGAACGTCTTCCGTGTACATTCCCGCTTGCCAGCCGGTGAAGGATACGGCCGAACATCCCAAGCTATGTATCGCCATAGACAGCAATGCGACCGATACCTGCTCGCCAGTGGAAAGCAGCATATCCATTTCACGTGCCGGCGGCGTAGTCGTACATATTTGTTTGGTTAAATCGATCAAATCATCGGTGGTGTCGCCCATCGCAGATACGACGACAACGCACTGATGGCCTTCCTGTTTTCTTTCTGAGATCCGCTTCGCTACACGCTTCATTCTCTCCGGGTCGCCAACGGAGCTGCCGCCAAATTTCATCACAATCAGAGACAAAGCTGGTTCACTCCTAACCGTCACATTTACATAAGAAAAGCTTCTCATTGGAAGCATTTTCAGATTCTAATACAATAAATTATTATACCATAACGCCCTTATCTTAGGAACTAGAAAGTTATACGAAACTCACGCCGGGCAAATGATTGTGTCGAACGATTGTCGCTTTCGAGAATTAACTCGTTAAAGTGAATACGTATTAAAAAGCGGGTTGTGAGTCCAACCCGCTTCAAATACATATATATCGGCCATGTTACATTTGAAGAACAAGCCGTTGACTATACTGCTCAGCGTCCAGCGAAGCGGCCGTCAGCAGCACCTCGTCGCCGCCGGTTTGTTCCAGCAACGTCACGTCAATCCGCTTTTTCACGCCGGGTACAAGCGTGAAATAGTTGTCGCTGAATAGCAGCTTCTGATTGCTTTCCAGCAGCACCATCTTGCTGACCGAAGCCGTTTCCAGCTCCAGCGTCCACGAAGCGGGCCCGGAAGGAGCGGCGGTTGCCGAAACCGGTTCCGAAGCAGCCGCAAATTCCGCAATCGTGCAGAAATATAACGTATCGTCGGAAATGACGCTGCCGTCGACAAGCCACTCCACGTGAACGATTTCCCGGGTTCTATCGGCGATTTCGCTGTAATACGAGGCAATGTCGAATACGTTGCCGGTGAAGTCCGGCTGCACGGAAACCGGGATCTGCCACCGCTTCAGATCAGCTCCGTCCGCATTCATGTGGGTAATACGGATTTCCCCGTGCAGCGGCTCCGCCGTCAGATTGGAAGCGACGATCCGAATGTCGTCGACATCGCGGTAAACGCCGATGAGCGTGTCCGAAAACACTTTTTTCACCGCATAATAGCTCATTAACGGATATCCCTTATAATCGACGCAGCCGAAGCCGAACAGCGGGCCGCCTTTGTTGAGCGACCAATACAAGATGCCGCTGCAGGAGCTGCTGCGCAGCCGCAGCATCGACAGCGCATGGTAATCGGCCTGCGATTGCTCGATTTCCAAAGCGCGCAAATAGTCTCTCAGCGTCGCCACGTTATGGTAAGCGCTGTACGGAAATTTGGTCAGCAGCGCAATCGAGGTGCGTTCCTTCCATTGCTTGTGCCATCCCCGCTCGGTAAACTCCTCGACATCAAGCCCCATGCTTGCTTTCAGCGTTTCTGGCCGAGAATAGCTTTCCAGGTTCCAGCACGTTTCCGTGACAAACTGCGGATCTTTGGTCGCATTGTAAAAGTTGCCCCAATTGTGCATATCCCCTTCCACCGCGGATTGCGCCATTTTGCCTCCATGCGGCGAATTGATCACATAAGGAATTTCGGGGCAAAGCTTCTGCGCAATGTCCGGCAGCAGCCCGGCAATCAACGGCTCGCCGTAAAAGCGGTCCATCTCGGCTTTCCAGTTCCATTCGTCCCAGCCTTCCATCTGCTCGTTGCCGCCGCACAAAATGCCCAGACTGGCGCGGTCGCGAATCCGTTTCACGAGTTCCACCGACTCCAGCCGGAACTCCTCGACAAATTCCGGATCATAGTCGGGGTACACGTTGCTGTGCAGGAAGAAGTCCTGCCAGATCATAATCCCCAGCTCGTCGCAGCGGTCGTAGAACGCATCGGTTTCCACCGCGCCCCCGCCCCAAATCCGAAGCATGTTGTGATTGCTGTTGTGCATAATCCAGAACAACCGCTCGTATGCGTCCCAAGTATCGTGCACCTTCAAATAATCGACGGGAATAAGATTTGAACCGCGGGCGTGGATTTTCCGGCCATTCACCCGGATAAAAAACGTTTTGCGGCCATTCGGCAGCTCGCGGACGACTTCGACCCGCTTCAGGCCGACTTTTTTCTCCGTTTCGTGCAGCAGCGTATCGCCGTCGTAGACGCGAATCATCAGGCGGTACAGATTTTGCCTGCCGTATCCCCGCGGCCACCACAACTTCGGCTGCCCGATGCGCAGCGGCAAAGTAACGGAGTCGCCGTAGACCGTCTCTACCGCAGAGGCTGCCGGTTTACCGGCTCCGGCTTCCGCTTCCCACAGCGTCGCCTCTACTTTTAAGGCTTGAGATGCGCCCGCCTCTTTAACCAGCTTAATCTCCACAAATGCGGACGCTTCCTGCTCCGTCATCGTTTCTGCGGCAAAATAACTTTCAGCAATCCGCGTCTTTGGATAACGCAGCAAGCTTACCGGTTTATGCACGCCGATACCAAGCACCCCGGTGCCCAAATTAAGCAGGCTGGAATTGGTAAAAAAGCTGCGCTGGTAACGGCGGATCAAGGACTTGCCGAGCAGACCGCTCGGCGAACCCGTGCGGGCCATCTGCTCCGCAGCCGGAATTTTGCCTTCAATCATCCGGTAGTGGCTTTTCACATGGACGAGCAACTCATTGCCTTCCGGTTTCAGCATGGCGGACGGCACTTCAAACTGGTAGGAACGGTAGGCGTTAGCGGTCTGGCCGATCCGCTGCCCGTTCAGCCAAATGTCCGAGAACGTATCGATCCCGTCAAACTTCAGCGCATACAAATATTGATCCGCGGAGTCGCCGGCGTGAAAAGAAAACGTTTTGACATACACCCAATCCGACTGCGCAACCCATTCCGCCGCAAACGCCGCTTCCGTACTCTCAAACGGATTCGTCAGCTTGCCGTGTTTCACCAACTCGTAATGTACCGCACCGGGCACCGCTGCATCCATCCATTCCAGACCTTCCGCAGCGGGCGCACTTCCGCCTTCGCTTAAATCAGCCCCTTGAACTTTCGCCAATCGCCAGCTTCCGGTTAAATCGACAATCGCTTCTGTTTTCACGTTGATTTCATCCTCCCCGTTAAATGGTGTATCCGATATCGGTTCATACGTTATTTCGTGTATACGTCGTTTGGCACCAGCTCGTTGAGCAGCGGCCTGCCTTCCCGGTACCGCACGATATTGTCGCAAATGATATCCAGCGAACGGGCTGTAAGGTCGGGCATCTCCGGCGTGCAGTGCGGCGTGATGACCAGATTCGGCGCGTCCCACAGCGGATTGTCCGCGGGCAGCGGCTCCTGCGCAAATGTGTCCAGCCCCGCGCCGCCGATGATGCCTTGATGCAGCGCGTGAATAAGCGCTTGTTCGTCGATTACGAGGCCGCGTGCCATATTGATCAAGTAGGCGGTATTTTTCATCGCTTGAAGTTCGGCTTCGCCGATCAGATGATGGGTCTCGTCGGACAAGCGCACCGCGAGTACAACGACGTCGCTTTCACGCAGCAGTTCGTCGATCGTCTCTCCGCGGTCGGCGCAAAACAGCTTGTCAACCCCGGCCGGCGGCTCCGTAACGCTTCTGCGGTAACCCAGCACACGCATGCCAAACGCTTTGGCGCGGACGGCCAGCTCTTTGCCGGTAAAACCCATGCCGATAATGCCCATCGTTTTGCCGTACAGCCCTCTGCGCTCTTCATAACCCGGGATGCCTCTCCAGCGGTGTTCCTTTTGCGCGTCATGCAGCCCATGCGCGTCGTAAATGAGCGATAACGTCAGAAAGAAAATATGCTCGGCCAACACGGGGCCGGAACGTCCCGCCGATCCCGTCACTTGCAGCCCTCTCTCGAACACTTCGGGGCGGGCCGACTTGTTCAGCCCGGAGTGATCGCAATGAATCCAGCGCAGCTTAGGCGCAGCAAGGTACCGCTCATCCAGATCGCTTTGCAAAATAGCGACGTCTGCTTCCTCCAGCGCCTCGGCGATGCCGGCCGTGTCGTCTTTGCTGAGGTGAATGAAATGGACCTCGGGTCCAAATGCGTTCCTCAGCTTCTCCAAATGCCAGCCCGTATACGGCACCGTAGCTAGCACCGTACGAATGGTGTTTGCGTTGCTCATATTCCTATCTCCTCGTTTCATATATGATGTATGATGAAAAATGCTAACCTTTAATGGAACCCAACATGACGCCTTTGGCAAAATACTTTTGCAGGAACGGGTAGACGATCAAAATCGGCAGCATCGCCAGCACAATCGAAGCCATCCGGATCGTTTCGACCGGAGGAGCGGCATCGTTATCCAGCGTCTGGGCCACGCCGGAGGCGTCGCCTTCAATGACCAGCTGTTTAATGAGCAGCTGCAGCGTCCATTTTTTCGTATCGGAAATATAGATCAGCGCGCTGAAATACGTATTCCAATGCCCCACCGCAAAAAACAATGTAAAAGCGGCAATGGCGGGCAGCGACAGCGGAACAACGATCCGCCAAAATACCGCTAGGTCGGAGCAGCCGTCGATTTTCGCCGCCTCTTCCAATTCCGGGTGAATGGAGTCCATAAAACTTTTGACGACGACCAGACTCCAGGCATTCGTCAGACTTGGCCATATTAACGACCAGTAGGAATTGAGCAGCCCGACGTTTTTGACGACCAAATAATTGGGAATGACTCCGGCGTTAAAAAACAACGTGACAATGACGACACCCAGGAACAGGTTGCGGCCCGGAATCTTTTTCTTCGTTAAGCCGTAAGCCATTGTAAACGTAAACAACACGTTGAGCACAGTACCCACCACGGTAACGAATACCGTGCTGTTAAACGAGTTGATAAAGCTGTTTGTCGATAAAATGTAACGGTAAGAGTACAGCGACCATTTGTCGGGAAAAATATAAAACTTAAACGGCACGTACGAGCTCGGATCGGTAAACGAAATGCTGAGCACGTAAAAAAACGGAAACAAGCTGAATAAAGCGATGATTCCGAGCAAGCTGTAGTTTACATAGTCACCCGCGGTCATTTTTTTCGTATGCACGAAACTCATGGGTGTCCTCCTTTACAATGACTTTACGCAAAGTCAATAAATCCCCTCATGCCCCAGTTTTTTGACTACGTAATTGGAGCTCCACACAAGCACAAGACCGATGATGCCTTTAAACAGACCAACCGCGGTGCCGACGCTGACATCTCCTTGCAAAATCCCCAACGTATACGAATACGTGTCAAATACGTCGGCGACGTTATTAACCAGCGGATTCATCATCAGCAGCACCTGCTCGAAGCCGACGTCGGCCATGTTGCCAAGCCTCAAAATCAGCAAAATGACAATCGTCGGACGAATCGCGGGAAGCGTGATGTTCCATATTTGCTGAAAACGCGTCGCTCCATCCACAACGGCCGCTTCGTAACGCTGCGGATCGACCCCGGCGATGGAAGCGAGAAATATGATCGTGCCCCAGCCCGCTTCCTTCCAAACATTTTGTACGGTCAATATGCCCCAGAAATAATGCGGCGCAGACAAAAACGAGACGGCTTTAAATCCCAGCTTCACAAGCAGCTTGTTGAGCAGCCCCACATCAACGGACAACACAAAAAACGTCATACTTGCGATTACGACCCAAGACAAAAAATGCGGCATATATATGATCGACTGGTTGAGCTTCTTAAACAGTTCATGCCTGACCTCGTTAAGCATCAGCGCCAGCACGATCGGGATCGGAAAGAAAAAGACGAGATTGATCAAATTGATCGCCAGCGTATTCCGCAGCAACACATAAAAGTGGGGGTCTTTCAGTAAACCGGCGAAATTGGCCAGTCCCACCCACTCGCTGCCTGTGATCCCGGCAAACGGGCTGTACTTCTGAAAGGCGATGACGAGCATCCACATCGGAAAAATTTTAAACACGCAGAAGTAAAGGAAACCCGGCAAAATTAGCAAGTAAATGTACCGGCCTGCAACAATTTGTTTCAGCAGCCGATGTTTATCCGCATAAGGGGCAGCCGGGACTCCGAGCTCAAGCTGTTCCTTGGATTGCAGCACTTGTAAGCCTCCTTTCGGCTTGAATACTAGAGTCCCCGCTTTTATTTTCCAAAAAATTCCTTGTAGCTATCAGCAAACTCTTTATAAGCTTTTTTGAAGTCGGGGTTGCTGTTCAGCTTGTCGACATAAGCTTTGTATTCATCCATCGAAATTTGGCCGACAATCGCTTTAACTCCCATCGACTGCCATTCCTGCTGCACCTTCGGCCATACGTTCAGGAACGTGTCCGAGTTGATGACGGAGAACGGATCCAACGTGCCTTTTTCAAAATAACCGATGGAGTCCAAATAGTTGATTTTGGCATCGTTATATTCCTGCGGAGCCGCCCAGCTGACCGTCTTCATGTACTTGTCGTAATACAAGGCGAGCACCTGCCAAGGAGCGCTGGAGCCAAGATCTTTGTCGCGTTGTTCCGTCAGCTGAATCTTACCGTCGACTTTGTTGTAATGGATGCCCTCCACCCCGTACACCGTCAGATCGTAATATTCCTTGGTTGTCGTTTTTTCCATATAGTCCAAAATTTGTTTCACTTTTTCTTCCGGCACCTTTTTCGAGATCAGCATGATGTCAACCACGCCGGTTCCCCTGCTGATCGTGTAGCCGCCCGGCCCCTGCAGCATAATCGTTTCCACTTCCGCGTCAGGCTGCACTTTTTTGACCGATTGGGTAAACGGATAGTCCCAACGCATGCTTTCGTTTAAATAAGCGGCCGCTTTGCCGGTTTGGAACAGCTCTTGGGCCTGAGTTGATTTCATGACGGAAAACTCTTGAGCGAGGCTGCCGTCGGCGTAAAGCTGCCGGAAATAGTTGACCGTATCGGTAAACTGCGGCGTCAGCTTGTTGTAGATCAGCCCGCCTTCTTCATTGTACGTAGGTTTATCCGCACCGAAAGCGCTGGAGAAACCGCCCGTGCTCGTGCTGAGCAGATCGGTTTTGGCGATAATGCCCAGCGTGTCGTGTTTCCCGCCTCCGCTCAGATCGGCGGCGACGATTTTTTTCAGCGCGTCGCGGAATTCGTCGACGGTTTTGGGCATCGGCAGCCCTAATTTGGTCAGCCAGTCTTTGCGGATTTTCGGCCCGTTGGACACTTGGGCGACATTTTGCGGTATGCCGTAAATTTTGCCGAGAATCCGGCTTGTTTCCCAGGCGCCCGGAGCCGAGTTGTTTTTCAAGTTCGGGTATTTGCTGAAATCGCCGAGCAGCGGCGTCAAATCCCAAAATGCGCCGTTTTTGATCGCATTGACAAGTGCCGGGCTTTTTAAGTTGTTAGCCACCAGCACTTCCGGAATATTTCCCGAAGCGAGAATCAAGTTCAGCTTGGTCGTGTAGTCGCCGTCGGGAATCCATTCTACGTTCAGCTTGGTGTTGGTTCGCTTCTGATATTCCTTCCAATAAGCGTTGTTCATGTCCGGCACTTGATCGAACAAGCGGACCGTCATTTGAATTTCCAGCGGTTTGCCCGAACCGCCTGCAGCGGCTCCGCCCGAATTGGCCGCCGGAGCGCCTCCTCCGCATGCAGCCAGCAGAACGGCCGCAGCGCTCACACATGCGGTCGCTTGAAGCGGTTTACGCTTGATGCGCGTCGATAACTTCATCATCATCCAACATCCCCTTTTTAACGGATTGGTCTTGCTTGCTCCAAGCTTAAATGGCGGAACACAGGCACTCAATAGGCAATAATTATCCCGGCGGCGTTCCACCCGCGTTCCCCTGAAACATACCGACTCCGGACTAATTAGTCCGATCTTAACCTGCCGCGAACCGGCGGATGATAAACAGCCACACCATCCGACGGGCCTGTACGCGTTGTCCCGACAGCGCTTTTCCGGCAGGTTTAAAATTGACCATGACACGCCACTGTGCTGCTTTCGGATAATTTGTTAAGATGGTGTTGTCTCTATCTGTTAGTTATACTGCGCATGTCGGGGGTTGCCTGCGAATGAACAGCAACTATTTCTATCGTCTAATCTGGTTCGGCTGTCTTTCCGTATGTTTGCCCATCATTTTAGGTGGGGTCGTTTATTATCATTATGCCATGCAGCAAGGTATTTCTCGGTTTCAGGAAAACAGTCTCGTTTCGTTAAATATGATCGAGCAATTTACCGAAAAATCGATGCACGAGGTCGAAGATGATCTGCTGCAGTTGGCTCTCGAACCGGTCATCCTCGACACGTTCGCCATGCCGAATTACGGTAAAAATTATATATCTCAAGCGGACGTGCTGAATAAAATGGCGATCCAGAAATCAAAAAACAGCCTGATCGGCGATATCTACTATTATAGTGAAAACGCCAACATCATTTTATCCCATTCCATGGGCTTTCAAAAATTCGACACCTTCAAATATAAAAGCGATATCGAAGCGCTGCGCAAATTACACCTCGAAGGCCAATGGGTGTATTTGCCGGAATCGCAAAAAAGCGGATACCTGTCGTTTGCTCTAAAAATGCCTTCTCTGACGACGGAAGCAAGTCAGGGCCTATTGATGATTCAGCTGGAAGCTGGCCAACTGACCAAATATTACGACAGTCTGCTATCGCTAACCAAAAACCAGTCGATCTATGTGATCGACGACCAAAAGCGGCTGCTGCTGCAATCGCGCAAGCCGGACGGCCATGAGTCTGCGGGTATCAGCGAAAGCGTCGTCAGCCGCATCATGTCCGAAGAAAGCCGAAACAACTATTTTCAGATCGAAGGCCCGGATCAACAAAACAATTATTACTCTTACCTCAAATCGATGTCCGGCAACATTTATGTGTTTACCGTTCCTTATCAGGCCATTATCGGCGAATTAAGCTGGATCCGCTGGGTTTCCGTGGCGGCGGTGCTCATTTTCATCGGCGTCGGCGTGCTGCTAACGATAGTTAACTTGAAATGGGCCTACAATCCGATTGTCAAACTGATGGACAGTCTGGATGCCAAAGCGAGAAGTCTGAGCATCCGGGCCGAAACGTTAAGCGCGGAGCTGGCGCAATCGATTCCTCCGCTTATGGAACGTTTTTTGCAGCAATGGCTGGGCGGCAATTTCATCCAAAGCAGTGCATTGTACGATGAGTTTGCCAAGTACGGCATCCCGCTGGACCGCAACTACGCGGTGATACTCGTCAGGGCGGAAAACCGGTTGAAGGACCAGCGTTTCCGCAGTGAAGACAAGTCGGTCATTACGTTTGTGATCACCAATGTGATGACCGAGCTGCTTCGGGAACGGCACGCCTTGGAAGGATACGTGCTTCATGACGCGGACGGCCATGGCGTCGCTATCTTTCATTTCGACCGCAGCGTGCCCCCGGAAAAAGCGATTGCCGACACGACACGTTACGCGGAAACGGTAAGCCATTCGTTGTTGACCTACTTGAAGCTGCGCGTATCGATCGGCATTGGCCGGCCGTATACCCATATCGCCGATATTCGCATTTCTTACCGGGAGTCCAGGCAAGCGCTGCAGTATCGATTGTACAAAGATAAAGCGACGATATTTTATATCGCCGATCTGGAAGGACGCCAGAAACCCGATGCCTTCACCTATCCGCGGCAGACGGAGCTGCACATCTTGGAGGCGCTGAAAAAACGCGACAGCCGGTTGGCCTGCGAGGCGTTACACGAGTTCAACCAATCGTTAAAATCCTCTGACTCTTACAATATTATGTTTCAGGGACATTTTGTACTGCTGTCCTCCATTATTTCGTCCGTCGACCGCAAAGGCGAAGGCATCCCGGAAATTCTCGAATACGATCTGTTTGAGCAGTTGAGAGGAAAGGAAACGGCCGAGGAGATGTACGAATGGTTTGCACAATCGATGTTCCCGCTTTACGAGAAAATCATCGACGAAAACTACAATACCAGAGGAAAACTGATTATTAAGGAGGTGCAGGCTTATATTCAAAATCATGTTTCCAAAGACATCTCGCTGTCGGAATGTGCAGAAATGTTTCAAACAACCCCATCTTATTTAAGCCGTTTGTTTAAAAAAGAAGTCGGCATGACCTTTTTGGATTTTGTAACCGAATGCAAAATTAACGAAGCTAAAATATTGCTGATTGAAACCGACCGCAACATTAACGATATCGCTTACACGGTAGGTTATACGCACCGTAACTTTAACCGGATTTTTCAGCGTATCTTGAAAATGTCGCCTAGCGATTACCGGGCTGCCAACCGTTAGCTCGATTTCCCGGAAATGGATTAAACTTATTGCGTTTGTACGAGGAGGCATATGATGAAATTCGCAAGATTCAAACATAACTTAACGGGAACTGAAGCAGCCGCCTTCGTGACAGAAGAAGGACTGCATGTCATTCAAGGCGATATATTCGGCAGTTGGACGGAAGCCGGAGCCATATTTCCCTTTTCGGAAGTAACGCTGCTGCCTCCGCTGCGGCCGAACAGCATTATCGGCATCGGGGCCAATTATATTGCCGCCGGACAAACGAGGCCCGCGCGGCTGCCCGAAATCCCGCTGTTCTTTCATAAGCCGATATCTTCCCTGAACGGCCCGAATGACGAGATTCTGATTCCCCGCGGTTTGGACAAGCTCAATTTCGAATGCGAGCTGGCCGTCGTGATCGGCAAACAAGGGAAATATATCCCGGTGGAAAAAGCGCAGGAACATATATTCGGGTACACGATCGCCAACGATGTGTCCGCCGTTCAGCTGACTCATCCCGGCGGCCACTGGATGCTGGTCAAATCCGGGGATACGTTCACTCCGCTGGGACCTTATATCGAAACGGAGCTGGATCCGTACAGGCTGACGATTCAATCGAAGCTTAACTCCGAATTAAAGCAGAACAGTCCGACGGAACGGATCATATACCCTATTGCCGGTATTATCTCTTATTTATCCCAATTGTTGACGCTGCAGCCGGGCGATGTGATTTTGACCGGAACGCCGGAAGGGGCAGGCGAGATGCGGGCGGGCGATACAATCGAATGCTCGATTGCGGGAATCGGTTCCTTAAGCAACCGCGTCATCCAATCATTGTCCTAAAAATAAACCGGGGCTGTCGCGGGAGCAAATGTCTCTGCTCCCGCGACAGCCCCTTCCTTATGCCTATCAGTCCATATCAGTCAAACGCCATCGCAACGGCTCTTACCGGCGCACCGCCGAAGCCCTGCAATTTTAACGGGAATGCGCACAAATACCACCTTGGCTCGGAAAGCAGCTCTTCGGTCAAATACAGCTCTTCCAAAGGCCAAATTTCATTGGACAGCAAAATTTCATGAGGCGGGACCGCCTTTTCCGGCGCGCCCCAGCCCCCTATGCTTAATCCGTCAATTCCGACTCCCTTGACCTTGCGGTCGACAAGCCATTGCGCTCCTTCGCCGGACAAGTAAGGCCACTGGTTGTAATATTGCTTGGAATAACCTCTTATTTTGCCCCATCCCGTGCAGAGCAAGACGATATCGTCGGGACGAATTTTGTCTTTGTAAGGCTCCAGGTGCTCCACGCCAATCGGAGAATCGGCAGCGATGCCAAACAGGTCGATCGGCACCGCCTCTCCCTGAAACCGTTCAACCGGAATTTGCTCAATGGTTTTGCCATCCGGATAAAAGTGAAATGGAGCATCCAGATGAGTAGCCGTATGAACGTTCATCTGGAGCCGTTCCGCCGTATACCCGTCATTCGGATAAATCGCTTCATACCGCACATGAACCATCTCATAAGTCGGCCAACCCGGACAATTATGATATACAGGCTGAGATAAATCTATGATTTTGCGTATTTGCGGCATTTTTGGCATCCTATCATCCTCCACTATAAACATGACCCGCAATTTATCCGGGCAACCTGCTCTCAAGCCAAACGATCGATCCAACTGTTTAATCTGCGCTGATCTTCTTCGGAAAGCGCGCCGTGACGTTCCGCTTCCAAGTTGGCCAGAACCCAGTCCTTTTTACGCATCGAAACGATGACATGTCCGACCAGTTCCTGTGAAGCAACCCACCTGAGCAAAATTTCGGAAACCTCCGCCGTATTTTCGCCGATTTCATCCAGCTTGTATCCGCGTATAAAAGGCGACAGCGCAATAACTTCCATATTCATGCTCCGCGCCTGCTCGAACGTTTCCATAGCGGCCTGGTTAAAAGCATTATAGGGCGCCAATATGCAAGAAACCGGATGTCCCTCGGGAAGCAGCTGCAAATGCTCCGGCTTAACCATTCCCAGCGCGGCTTGCTTTACTTTTCCTTCCGCCATCCATTGCTTTGCCAGCCCCAGCTCGTATCGCAGTTTGTCCGCATCTTCATGCGTGTGAACGACCAATATATCGATATAATCCGTCTGCAATTCGGCCAGCATCGTATCAATATGATGCGGTTCGTAACGGGTTGGTTCCACCAAGTCGCGTTCTTTCCCGGGCTGCTTAAAAAAATTCCAGGCGACAATCCGCGCTTCGCCCCGCCGGTTCAGCTGCCGCAACACGTTTCCCAATGCAACGCGCTCCTGATAATAGGTTGTGTCGATTAGACTGATCCCCCGGTCAAGGCAAGCGGACACGATCGCGCATTGCTCCTCGAACGAAGCCTTCGGGTCGTTTCCCAACTGCTCGATAAATGAATGGCCTCCCAAGCCTAACTTGGATATGGTATTCATCCGCAATCCTCCTTATCTCCAAGCAATCCATGAACGGCAGCCGCCGTTGCTGCAATCCCTTTATTGCTTCCAGGCCTGCGGGTGATCGTCGCTCACAAGATCAAGCTCAATCGCCTTGGCGTTCATCTCCACCTGCTCCGGACTTTTGCAGCCGGGAATGACGCAGGTCACCGCAGGATGCTTCAAGCACCAGGCCAATGCCCATTCCGCCATGCCGACGCCGGCCGGCACCTCGTTTTGCATGATGTCCTGCACAGCCCGCAATCTTTGCTCGGATTGCTCTTTATCGCGGGACGACCGGACGTCGTTGTCCGGGAATACCGCTCCCGGTTTATATTTGCCGCTCAAGAAACCGCTGGCCAGCGGGACACGCGCCAGCACGCCGAGATCCTGCTTTTGACAAGAAGGAAATACCCGTGTCTCCGGAGTTTGATCCAGCCGGTTGTAGATGACCTGAATCGCCTTGGCGTTAATCTTGGTGGAAGCGTCCGTCTGATGCACGTTATCGTTGCTGCCGATGGAGATCCCGAGATTTCTCACCTTGCCGGCTTGAACCTGCTTATCCAAAGCCGTCCATAAATCGTCGTTATCGAATACCTCATCCGGCCCCGAATGGAATTGATACAAGTCGACGTAATCCGTTCGCAAAGACTTTAGCGACGAGTCCAGCTGTTTCAGCACTTCTTCCGCCGACCAATAGTTTTTCGAAGGATTTTGGCGGTCGTCGTGATTGTGGCCGAACTTGGTGGCGATGACCCAATCCGCCCTGTTTTTTCTGCGCTCGACGTAGCTGCCTATAAAGCTCTCCGATAGATGGTGCCCATAACATTCGGCCGTATCCAGCAAATTGATGCCCAGCTCATGCGCTTTGTCGAGGATGGCATCCACTTCGTCCTGAGTGTAATCTTTGCCCCACGCCCCGCCTAATTGCCACGTTCCGACGCCAACGACAGACACTTTCAATTCCGTTTTTCCGAGTCTGCGATATTTCATGGCCAACAACTCCTCTTTATCACATTTACGTATCTATTTAATTATAGAAGACCATGCCCATCCCAACAAGAAATGAAAAAAAGTTGTGTTAGTAACAATGAGGTAAGTCTCTCTTCTGACGTTTTTCAAAAATAAACCGTGTTATGTTCTTTGCTGCTTTTCATGGCCGCTTCAATGACCCGTATGACATGCAGCGCTTCTTCCGCCGTCACCGGGGCCGGCTGCCGATTGCGGATGGCTTCATACATACCGGTGTAATACGCTTCATAAGAACCCGGAATCGTCTCCACTTTTGTTTTTACGGCGGTGTCGCCTTCGCCAAACGTCAGCTCGCCGTACCATTCTTCACGGTCCATTCCCCAAAGCGGGGCGCCAGGCTTCAAGCCGCTCTTTAACGCATCCTCCTGCGAGTCCAATCCGTATTTGACGAAGCTTCCTTTGCTGCCGTGTATTTGAAAATGCGGACCGGGATTTTTCACAATCGAGCCGGAATGCAAAATAACCCGCATCCGTCCGTAGCCCAGCACGATATGAAAATAATCGTCAATGCTGGCCTCATGCCGTTGGGACAACACATCGGCGGTCACAAATTCCGGGAAACCGAACAAACAAAGCGCCTGATCGATCAAATGGGAACCCAGATCGTAAAGCACGCCCGATCCTTGCAAGCTTTGTTCCCGCCAGCGATCTCTCACTTCCGGACGGTACCGGTCATAATGCGCTTCATATGTATAAATGTCACCGAGCTTACCATGCTCGATCAAGCTCCTTATCGTCAAAAAATCGTTGTCCCATCGCCTGTTATGGTAGACGCTAATGATTTTGTTTTTTTGCTTGGCAAGCCGGATGAGCTCTTCGCCTTCCGCGCTTTCAATGACAAACGGCTTTTCGACAATCGTATGTTTACCGGCTTCCAGGGAGCGTTTAGCCAAATCATAATGCTGCAGATTCGGCGCTGCAATAACGACCAACTCGATGCCGGCGTCATTCAGCAATTGTTCCTCGTTGGCAACAACTTCAACGTGGGCCAAGTCTTTATGAACTTTGTCAGGGTCGGAGGAAACCACCTTAACGAGTTCAAAACCTTTCAGCGAACGGATAATAGGCGCATGAAATACGGAACCGGAAAGCCCGTATCCGATTAAACCGACTTTAATATTCCCCATAACTGGTCATCTCCTTGCGAATGAAAATATGATAATAACCGCGAATACGCAAAGGGCGGGCATAGCCCACCCTTCTAACGCCCTTCTGGCCGTTCCTATTCTAACCTATTCTGTATTTGGCAAGCTCCTCGTAATTCGGCTCCACGCCAAGACCCGGCAAATCGGGAGGGCTCACCGTCCCGTCGCTGCTCAGCTTTAACGTGTAGTTGTACACTTTCTCCCACATCGGGTCGAGTTGTACCGGATAATATTCCAGCAGCAGCCCGTTGGCAATAGCGGGCACCACGTGAATGTTCACATCTTGAAGCCCATGAGGCGCGATATCCAGATCATGCGCTTGGGCGAGCGCCGCCACCTTCATGAATTCGGTAAAACCGCCCAATATTTTCGGGTCCGCATTCAGAATCGGCACCGCCTTCTGAGCAATCAAGTCTCTGAAGCCGTAGCGGGTGTATTCATTTTCTCCCGTTGCAAGCGGTATGGAGGTTTTCGCAGCCAGTTTGGCCAGACCTTCGTAATCTTCTGCGGCCACTGGCTCTTCAAACCAGAACGGATCATATTCCTCGACCAGCCTGGCAAAACGGACGGCATCATAATAACGGTAAGCGCAATTGGCATCCAGTAAAATTTTGATTTCCGGTCCGACCGCTTCACGGACCGCTTTCACCCGCTTCGCGTCTTCATGGAGCGACAAAGCGCCGACTTTCATCTTGACGGCTCTCGCTCCCCAGGAAACATACTGCAGCATTTCGTCCTGCAGCTCCTTAAGCCCTTTGCCTTCTTCATAATATCCGCCCGCAATGTAGGCCGGCACGCTGTCGCGGTAACCGCCAAGCAGCTTATACAGCGGTATTCCCGTTACTTTGCCTTTCAAATCCCATAAACCGATATCGATAGCGCTGATGACACGGGTCGTCAGCCCCCTGCGGCCGACCAGCTTGGGCACCCACATTTTATGCCACAGCCGTTCCACATTGATCGGGTCCTCCCCAATCAGCTGCGGCTTCAAATATTCGGCGATGGCCTTGAAAATATCGTGGTCGTTGCCAATCGCTTCGCCAAGTCCTATACCTGTGATGCCCTCATCCGTTTCTATTTTAACCATAGCCAGCCTGACATTGGAATATGTGTGCTTGCCGTTCGTAATCGGTCTTGGCCGGGGCCAAGCGTAATTTTCCGTTTTGACATCAACGATTTTCATAACATTGTCTCCCCGTTTTTATTTGGCGCTTTTCGCCCATTCATCCAGCTGTTTTTGCTTCTCGCCAACAACCTTATCGATGCCCGCAGACTTCAACGCTGCAATAAATTTAGGCAAATTGACGTCAGGGTCCACCGTGCCTGTTTCGAGTCCCATCTTATATTGGTTGACGACATTTGTTAAAGCGGCAATTTCCGTTTTTACCGGATCTGTGTTGAAAGTGAAACCTAATGCTTTCGACTTTTTGGCTTCCTTATTAAATTTGGTCATTTTTGTCCAAGTTTCCGGATCTTCGTTGGCCCACAGATAAGATAACGACTGATTTCCGAGCATCCAGCCCTGCCGCAAGTTGTACCCGCTGCTGGCGGCATCCACTCCCGACGGGAAGTCAATCGTATTTTCCGATTTCTTCACATAATGCTTGCCTTCAATACCCCAATCGATCAAGTTGATGAGCTGCTTATCCGAATACATCAAGTTCATCAGCATCATGGCGCGCTCGGGATTTTTCGAATTTTTCGGAATGGAGAACATCGTATTCGTAATGCTGTACGTGTTGGATAAAGTAGGCGACAGCTGAATCAGGGTCATCGGTTTGCCTGTCAGTTGGCTGATAATGACGTCGTTGCCCGGCTTGCCTTTGATCATCGCCGCAAATCCTTTGTTCGCCTTGATTAAATCGTATCCGCCTTCTTTGCTGGTTGCGGCATCCTTGGAGATGTATCCGGCTTGATACCATCTTCTTACCGTTTTTAAATAATCGGCATACAGCGGTGTTTCATACAAATTGACAACCTTTAAGTCGTCAACGTCGACAAGCACGCCTAATCCTTCGCCCAATGAATCGACAGATGCATTGACTTGCAAGTCCAATGTTGAAGTTCCCGCCACTTGCGGGCCGACCAATGTCAGATTGGGCTCGTTTTCCTTAATGGTTTTGAATACGGGATCGAGATCGTTTAACGTCTTGATTTTGCTGACGTCGATTTTGTATTTCTCAAGCAGGTCCGTGCGCAGCACGATGCCGGCAAACGAAGCGAAATCCCTGACCGTCGGCACGCCGTAAGTTTGCCCTTTGATTTTGGTGGCGGAAAGAATATCCGGTTCAATGGACTTGAGAATGTCTTGTCCGTATTTTTTTAATAAATCGTCAAGCGGCAACACCTGCCCTTTGGCGACCTGCGAGCTGTAGGTGGCCGCTTTGGTGTAAATCAGGTCCACTTTTTCATTGCCCGACAGCAGAAGGGTCGCTTGCTGATCCCACGCCGCCGAATCAATCGCCGTCAGTTTGACGGTTGCATTGATTTTTTGCTTCGTAATTTTGCTCATTTCTTCAGCGATCAAGTTTAAATCCTTTTGGCTTGCTCCTCTAAATACCCACGAAATTTCATATGGCTGCAGCTCGCTGCCGCTTTTTTCAGCGCTATTTTGCTTGACCGGTGCATTGTCCGCTGTCTTACCGCAGCCTGCCAGCAGCAGACTTGCTGCCAGTACGGGCGCCAGCGCCATTTTCAAGTTCCTTTTGTAGTTCATGATAGGACCTCCTGCATATTTTTTTATGCTAAATCAGTAGGGGGACTGAACATAGCTTACCCTTTAACGGCTCCAACCGTAAGACCCTTGACAAAATATTTCTGAAAAAACGGATAGGTGAGCAGGATCGGCACAACACCCATTACCGCAATGGCCATGCGGACTCCTTCGCTCGGAAGCGCAGCGGCCTGCTCCATCTGGTTCGAATCGTTGGCGTTGTTTTTCAAATATTGAATGTCCAGCAAAATCCGGTTCAGCAAGTTTTGAATGCTGTAATATTTGCTATCGGTAATATAAATCAAACCGTTAAACCAATCGTTCCAATAAGCGATCGTTTGAAACAAACCGACGGTCGCCAGCACGGGCAGCGATAAAGGCAGCACGATCTGATAAAAAATCCGGAATTCTCCGGCCCCGTCCATATAAGCCGATTCAATGACAGGAACCGGGATCGAGGTGGCAAAAAACGTTCGCATCAAGATGACGTAAAATGCATTTAACAGCAAGCTCGGTATAATAAGCGCAAACAATGAATTTTTAATATCGAAAATATGCGTGTACACCAAGTAGGTCGGCACCAACCCCCCGTTAAACAGCATGGTGAAAAAAACGAAAAACGATAACAGGTTGCGAAGCGGCATATCTTTTCTTGAAATCGGATAAGCCAGCAACGAAATGATCGTCAGGCTGACCAGGGTCCCTATAATCGTAACCAGAACGGATACGCCATAAGCGTGAACGATTTTCATCGAATCCCTGAACAAATATTGATACGCTTCCATGCTGATTTTGCTCGGAAATAACGAATATCCGTGCTGTATAATCGATTGTTCGTCCGTAATGGAAGATGTAAACAAAATCAGGAACGGGATCAGACATAAACACGTAATAAGCACGAAAATCAGATGAATGAACAGCTGCGCCGAACGATTTGTTTTCATTGTCTTCTCTCCTTAAAACAAAGCGTTATCCCGATTTATTTTTCTTACCACAAAATTGGACAGGAGCACCAGAATAAAACCAACGACGGATTGATAAAGCCCTGCTGCGGAGGACATGCCGATATCGCCGTTTTTCAGCAACGCGCGGTACACGTACGTATCGATGACATTGGTCGTAGGCTGCAGCATCCCCGAATCAAGCGGCACCTGATAAAACAAACCGAAGTCCGAATGAAAAATGCGGCCGATCTGCAGCAAAGTCATAATGACAATAACGGGAGTGATAAGCGGAATCGTCACGCTGAAAATCTGCTGTATTTTGCCGGCCCCGTCAATTGTGGCTGCCTCATAATATTCGTGATCGATGCCGAGAACGGCGGCCAAATAGATGACGCATAAATATCCGACATGCTTCCAGATTTGCACCACTGTCAGGATATAAGGCCAATACTTCGGCTCGTTGTACCACATCATTTCGTCCAAACCAAGCAAAGGCAGAATGCTTTTGTTAATGAAACCGTGTTCCATGCTGAGCAGCGAAAACACCAGGTAACCGACAATAACCGAGGAGATCAAATACGGCAGCAATATGACGCTTTGATAAAATCTGGAATATAATCTGCTTTTCAGCTCATTGAGCAAAATGGCGAGCGCTACGGCAATCACCAAATTCAGCGCGATAAAAGCGATATTATACAGGATTGTATTTCTTGTGATGATATAGGCATCATCGGTTTTAAACAAATATTCGAAGTTTTTCAGCCCGATCCAATCGCTGGCGATAATCCCCTTGGAAAAATTGATGTCCTTGAAAGCAATGACCAAACCCAGCATTGGCAAGTAATTGTTGATAAGCAAATAGATGACGCCGGGCAATACCATAAGATACAGTGTTTTGTATCTTTTCAGCTTATGCCAGCTTGTCCTGTTGATCTGTGATGCCATGGCGTTTCTCCTTTCCGTATGTGTTAACCCTAGTGTAAAGGATCCGCATCGCCGCACCCACTATAATTCTGACCTCTTGATGATACTATTCTGACATAAATCGCCCCCTCAATCCCCCACCGGGGGACCCCCGGGCGTTGGCACCCCGGGACCCCGCCAGCTTCGGAGCGGCTTTGTGCCTCGGGCTCGCGCATTGCACGCCCCGCCATCGCTGCGCTTGGCTTTGGCGTGCTGCGGCTTACTGCGGCGCGGGGACGCGGGGAGCGACTGCTTGCCTCGGGCCCGCGCATTGCACGCCTTGCCATCGCTGCGCTTGGCTTTGGCGTGCTGCGGCTTACTGCGGCGCGATGACGCGGGGGGCGACTGCTTGCCTCGGGCTCGCGCATTGCACGCCTTGCCATCGCTGCGCTTGGCTTTGGCATGCTGCGGGCTTACTGCGGCGCGGAGACGCGGGGAGCGACTGCTTGCCTCAGGCTCGCGCACTGCACGCCTTGCCATCGCTGCGCTTGGCTTTGGCGTGCTGCGGCTTACTGCGGCGCGAGGACGCGGGGGGCGGCCCAATATTGTCAAGTTAAGCGGGTATGACCTTGCGAGAAAAGCCGGATAGGCTCGGAAGCAACATTTAATTGCATTTCCGCAACTAAACTCGGTTTCCAGCTTGTTTTTCTGGAATTAATTGCGCTCAAGCAACTAAATGAGCTGTTTCTCAGGAAATCCGGTAAAATCGCGCTATTAGTTGCTTTCACGCACTTAAATGGCTCCAATCGCTCCATCTGCCCGAATTAATTGCGTTCCAGCAACTAATTCCTATTAAGCCGCCATACCCGAGCCATTTTCATCATTAATGGTAACCTGGCAATATTGGAGTGCAGCCTTAAGTGCCTCGAACTCACGTTTGTCCCGCCTGCTTTTCGCTTCGCTTAAGCTCAGCGCGGCACGCTTTACTACGGCGTGATGCCGTAGATGCCGTACAGCGGACCTTGTACCTCAGGCTCTTACTTCACCGTATCTTTGCGTTTACGCAAACAAAAAAACGTTCCGTGACAAAACGGAACGTTTACAGGTGAAGCGGGTTATTGGGGCGTTTCCCGGAACGCCTGCGGGCTTTTTTGGGTCGCTTTTTTAAACATTTTCGCGAAATAGGAAAAGTTCGTGTATCCTACGCTGACCGCCACTTCGCTCACCGACATGTTTGTTTTGGCCAGCAGTTGTTTGGCGATTTCGATTCTTTCTTCGAAAATATAATCGACGATCGACTTTCCCGTTTCCTTCTTAAACATTCGGGACAAGTAGTCCGGGTGCAGATGGATATGCTTGACGATATCGTCCCGCGACACATTTTGATCCAGGTTCTGTTTGATATACAACTTGACTTTATCGACCACTGATTGCGTTTCTTCCGCCGAGCGGGTATGGGCGAACGTTTTTTGCAGCGAATCCTGTACCCAGCCTTGCAGCTCGGTAACGGACCGGATCGCGGCAGCGATGCGTTCAGGGGACATGTTCTCGGCTAAAACTTGATGGGCCTGCAAACCTTTGATTTGGATAAAATGATACAAAATTTGCAAAAAGCTCTGGCAAAATTCCTGCAGCATTCGGGCGTCCAATCCCTCCAGCTGCTTCCAGGAGTTCAAATAGTTTTCCGTTTCGGTAAAAATCGCTTGTTCGGCGCCTTGCTTTAACAACTCCAACCATCCGTTCATTTGGATCAGATCGATATGCCCGTAACTGCGGGCATTCGCTTTTAAGAATAACACCTTGTTGTTTTGCGTGACGTTATTTTTTTCCATCCCAAGCAAAGCTTCATACCGGTCAACCATTTCCCACAAAAATCCCGGAGTGCCGATATAACAGGAAAGATCGCAATAAAAATATCGGTGGCATGAGGCGATATACGATTCGCAGTGCCGCTGCAATTGCTCTATGTCAATGGCATTTGGGCCGCCGGCTGCCAGTTGAACGATCAGAGCGCCTTTTCTCGTCTGCACAATCTGACCATGCGGGTAATGTTTTAAAATTAGATCTTCGGCGGCGTTCCGCAGGGCGTATTCCATAATTTTCTCATCGCGTAAGGTGAACTCTTTGTGCCAGCGCTGCACGTTGATCAAAATCGGCAAAAACGGATCGTCCTCCCGGTAAGGAATGTTTTGCTGCAGCAAAGCTTCACGGATTTGCTGCATCTTGGAAGGGATCGTTTGGTTCAGCAGGTCCTGCCAAAACCGCTCGATCAGGATCGGCTGGTGCATCGACCATAACTTGAAATAATGGCTGTACGTTTCGTTAAACGCAAGCTGCTCCCGTTTTTCCCGGATTCGGTCGATCGCTTTTTGCAGCACGTCCTCCAACTCGCTGTACCTTACGGGTTTTAACATGTAATCCACGCTGCCTAACTGGAGCGCTTTCTTGGCATAGGAAAAATCGGAATGACAAGTTAAAAATACGGTTTCCGTCGAGCGAAATTGCTCCCTCACCCAAGTTAACAAATCCAGCCCGTTCCCCTGGGGCATCTCAATATCGCATATCATCAAATCGATCTCGTGATTGGCGAACACTTCTTTCGCCTGCTTGGCGCTGTAAGCCACATAAACCTCGGAAATGGACAGCTTCGCCCAATCGACACCGGATTGAACTGCGCTGACCGCATGAATTTCGTCGTCGACAATCAGTAATCGATACATGGCGCATTCTCCCCCTGCTCACTTTCTTCATAACATAAAGGCAACTGAATTTCCACCGTGGCTCCTCCAGCCGGGCCGTTGGAAATCAACAGCTTCGCTTTATCCTGATACAACAATCGCAATCTGTGTCTGGCATTCCAAATGCCGATATGTTCTCCGCTTTCGCCGAGCATCCCGTTCTCACGCTGCAGGGCTTGCAGCACGTGCTCGGGAAATCCTTCCCCCGTGTCCGAAATGACGATCCTTACCGTCTCCGGGTCGGTCTCCATCAGCTGCATATCCACTTTAAGCTCAATTTGCTCCTCCATGCTGACCGCATGTTTGATCGTATTTTCCACAAAGGTTTGGATCATCAACGGCGGTACCAAAACGTCCAGCAGCGGCTCGGCCGCATTCAATTCGAAGGTGAAGTTCTGCGGAAACCTCATCGCCTGAATGCGTAAATAATTGCGGGTGTGCGCGTATTCATCTTTTAACGTAACGAATTTAAGATTGCTTTGAAACATGAACCGGATGTATTGAACCAGACTTAGCGACATTTCCTGAATCAGCTCGAAATTTTTCAGCTGGGCGAGGCTGTATATAATGTTCAACGAATTTAAAAAGAAGTGGGGATTGATCTGCAGCTGCAAATGCTTGAGCTCCGCCTTCTGGCTCGTTAATTGCTCCTCGTAAACGCTTATTTTCAACTGCCTGATTTGTGCGACCATGTTGTTGAACGTATCGTTCATCAGCTCAAATTCGTATGAGGTCGGGTACTGCGTTATCCTGTCCTCTAAATAACCGTCGCGAATTCTTCTCATCACCACGACAATACGATTGATCGGAAGCAGGATCACCTTTCTTAAAAAAGTGTAGAAAGCAGGCAATACGAGAAAAGCTCCGATAATAATGAGCGTCGTCACCCTTTGAAGATCCGGAAGCCGCTCCAAAATGGTGCTGTCCGGAACAAGAACGAGCAGTGAAAAATCGCCCTTGCGAGATTTTTCGCTGACGTGCAAATATTCGTTTGTTTTCTCTGTCGGGTTGAGAATGTCCAACTTATCCATCGGCTCGGCCTGGTCCGTGACAAGCACCGATTTCCCCGCTTGGCCCAACTCGATTAAATTCAGCGGGATCATTAGTTTCGACGGCCGAACCCAACCGCCGATATACACATTCCCGGTCTTCATAATATGGCACAAGTAATAATCGCCGTTCAGCTTATATACAAACCAGTTGTCGTCAAAATGCATATCCGGCGTGTCGCGCAGCAGCCTCACGATGCCGTCTTGGATGCTTCTCCGCTGATCGTAAGTTTCACCCGGTATTCTGGTCGACACAAACTCGTCATTAACGGCTGAATAAAAGAAAAACATGTCGATGGACTTGTAATTGTTCATGTCCGTTTCCAGTTTGTTGGCCAACCGTATTTTCGCAAAAAAATACTGGTCGTAGTTATCGTTTTCGGAAAGCTCTAGACTGAGCAAATCGCTTTCCAGCGCCGCCAAATTATACAAATATTTATCGACTTCCTCCAAATTCCGGTCGATCTGATCCATGTATAAGGTGACCAGACTTTTGTAGGAGTGAGCTACCTGATTGCGGACTACTTTGATTGCATAATAGTTGTTATAGATTAATAGACCGATCAGAGGCACGATAATAACGAGAAATCCGATAACAAGTTTAACCCGGATCGATTTGAACGGAATCCTGCTGAGATATCTCATGTCCTTATAAGCTCCCCTCCGCTAATGGCGGCTTCTTCTCTTCATCATTATACATAATCAGACGATGAGGACAATAAAAGTCTCATTCGAAATCAAGCGGAGCCGGCAATAAAATCCGTTGGCTGCATCTATAATAACCGCTCGATACACGGCGGCGGCAAAACAAATCGGCCCCGATGCCGGTTCAGGCAACAGGGCCGAAATGATATGGAACACTCCAAACAAACCCAAGGCGCTTGCTGTGAAGCGACTCCGCCGGTAATTCCTCCAGACTATTTCCCCGGGCTATTTCTCTATCCTGATCTCCACTTCATGCGGGCGATATACAGCTCGGATGGCGCCGTCCGCTTCCGTCGCAAACAAAACCGAACGTTCGCTTTCCAACTGGAACAAATACGTCCTCCCGGTTTGCGGATCGCGCACTGAGATGGCCGCCGGATATCCGGCTTCCGAAACAAAAACAAACAGCGAGCCGTGAGCGAACGCCAACTTTCGGCCGTAAACGCCGGCCAGCTCGCCGCCTTGCAGCCATTCCAGCTCGCCGGCAGCACCCGCCGCTTGCAAGGCATACTCGTAAACGGCGCGGATCGTTTCCGTCCTGCCGTTCAGCTCTACGGGCAGAGGGCACCAGATCAGCTTGCCTTGGCCGATTTGCGCCTCTGCCAGTCGGTCCGGGAGGGCGGCATCGCTGCCAAGGACAAGCTGCTTGCACGCATCGGCAATCCGGGAGCCGCCAAACGATAAGGGCAGCAGCTTGCCGGACACTTCGAGTAGTTCCTCGCGCAGCAGATTCGTTACCGGCCCGGCCTGCAGTTCCCGTGAGAGCCTGCCCGCCGGGCGCCAATACTCGTCCAGGCCGACCGGACCGGTAAACAGCAAGGTTCCGCCGTGCTCTTTAAGGTGCTCCAGCAGCCGCTGCAGCGCAGCTTCGCTAAAGTTGTGGGCGCTTGGCACGATCATAAGCCGTGGCTTGTCGGTGGCCAGCGAATCCAGATGGTATTCGCCGAGCCCTCTCGGATGCGCGTTCATCTCGTACGCCAGCGTCCGAACGGCGCGGGTGGTCCCATCCCAGGCTAGCGGACGGCTGGAAAAATCGTTTGAATACGGGAATATAACAACCGTCTCTTCCAGCCGCCTGCCTGTAAACAAATCGCGGATACTCTCCATAAACATCCCGAAGTCGTACGATACATCCGCTTCCGGTTTCTCGGTACCGTCAGCGCGAAGCGCGCCGATATTGGATTCGTTGACATTGTTCATGTAAAAGTTGGTGTTCCAAATCCACTGTACAGCTCCCGCTCCGCCGGTCGAGAAAGCATAAGCGTATTTGCGCTCCAAAATATTGCGCAGCTCATGCTCGCTCCGCTTCGCCCGGCCGTCCGGCGTTTCCACATACATGATGCCCGTTTCCTGAATCACATTTGGTTTGTCCGGGGTTTTGGCGAATACGCCGTCCCATACGAGGTCGTCCATTTTCCACCATGAATGCACCGTTGTATAATCCACCGCTTCGGCGTAAAAAAACGGCGACGGACGCTGCGCGCCGAGCCCTTCGTCTTGACCGACGGTTACGAGCTGCGCGGGTTGAATATCGCGGATCGTCTCGATCAGCTGCGAGGCCCACCGGTTGTGCATCTCCATGGAAAACAACGTGTAGTCCAGCCACATGCCGCTTTTCTTGGCGAGCGATTCGGTCGTATTAAACCCGATGTCTTCCGGTTCGGGCAGCTTTGCCGCCGCGAAACCCGGCAGTTCATCCGGCGTCATGTTCCAACGCTCCTGCAATACGCGAATGGAGCGGTGTCGCTGCCGCAAAAATTCAATAAACGCCTCACGTTCAAAGTGGTCATGGCTCGAACGCGGTCCTTTTTTGAAAATACGCTGCGGATCAAACATCGAAGGTTCGTTAATCAGGTCCCAATGCACATTGGTCGTTTCCGCATGACGCGAAACGACGGCCGCGATAAAACGCTTCTGCGCCTCCACGCTGCGCGGGTCCAAATAAGGATTTGTCCCTTCCCATGCCTCCGGCGTAAAAGCGAAAAAATTGAAAGTGACTTCAAGACCGTGCCGTTTCGCCGTCAAAATAAACGCATCGACCGCGCGCAGCACTTCCTCGTAGGCATGCCCGTCGACAAACATCACATGACGCCATCCGGTCCAAATGCCGGTGCGGATCAAATTAATGCCGGCCCGTTTCATCTGGGCCATATCCCGGTCCCAGACGGCCGCATTCGGCAAAAACAAATATTTGCGTGCCACGTCGCTTGTCATATATGTCATGCCGACAATCGGGAACGGCTTGCCTTCTTTGCGGAAATAATCGCGGTCGCAGGTGAGCAGTTCGCCTTCCCGCAGCAGTCCGCCGTCAAATCCCCAGAAGCCTTGGCGCAAAATACGGATTTCCCCTTCAGCCGAGACGGCTTCACATTCAGCGGCGTAAAACCCGGCTTCTACGGCAGCAGCCATTTGTATTTTGGTAAATTTCAACTCTCTGCCAACTGCCAGATTCAGCTCGGCTGCATAGACCTGTTCAAAAGCTTCGCCGTCATAAACAAACGTTGGCTGCGGCTCGCCGCAAACCGGCGCTTTCGCTTTCAGCACGCGAAGGCGAAACGTCCATTCGGCGTTTAGCTTGCTGTCGCCGCATATACGTTGTGCTTGCACCGTCAGAGACGCTTTATCTCCGGGCTCGTAAGAAGCGTAGTTCGGTTTAAACCACAGCTCCGTTACGCCACGGCTTGCAAATACCGCCCATTGCACCAGCGCCTCGGCTCCGCCGCCCTGCCAGAAAAGCGCTTCGATCTGCTGGTTGATGAAAATCCAGCGGCCTCCTGCGTAATCCCCCTTGGTGTTTTCCAGCAGGACGGCCGGTGCAGCAAGCTCGCGTTTCAGCGGCCCGCTGCCGATGCCTTTAAGCAGCGGATAGATGTGAGCGTCCATCGGTCCGGCCGAACCGAGCTGGCCCGGCTGATCGTCCGCCCGGGTGACATGCAACACGAGGCCGCAGGTCGGCTTTATCGTAAACAGCGCTTCCCGGCCTCGGAACAAAGGAATGTCCCGATTGCATTCAAGCGTACGGATTGGCGCCGGGTCTACGGGCAGCGCTTCGTGAATGTGCAGCTGCTGGTGATAGCCGGTTTGATCGGGCTCGCACACCCAACTCCCGTTATCCGAATAGACAGGTGTTTTGAAGGGCGCTCCGCCTAACGTCACCAATCCCTTGCCGCTGCGCAAATGGGAAAGGACGGCAGGCCATGCCGTTTTCGGAAAATAGGAGCCATGCAGATGAACCAACACATCCGCTTTCTCGAGCGCGCCTGCAAGCTCATCGGCGTTCGCCAACGCGCAGCGCTTGCTTAACGCTTCCAGCACGCTGTCGTTGGGCCGCTCGCCGGCATAAGGGAAACTTGGATCATAAAATACGACAATACGGCTCATCGCTATCATCCTCTCGCATAACTAACATTTTATATTTGTTAGCATAAAATTATCATCAAATATATCATTTTTCAATAACAAATATTCAAAACCAACAAAGACGTCATATTAAAACAAAAAAAGAACGCTCTCTCCATTTCAACTTCAGAGAGGAACGTCCTGTTTGCTATCCGGCGGTCGTCCCGTTGAATCCCTATAGATAACTTCGCCCGCAATCAGCAGCTTTTCCGCAGGTTCTTTCATTTGCCCGATCCGTTCGTTTAGCCGCTCCACCGCTCTTTGGCCTAAAATCTCCTTGGGCACGTGAACCGTAGTTAACGTCGGAAGCGAACGGTACGAATTCTCGATATTGTCAAAACCGCTCACGGATACGTCTTCGGGCACCCGGATGCCAAGCGCGCCAAGCGAGTCCAGCAGATCGATTGCAATGACATCGTTGGCGCATACAAAAGCCGTCGGCGGTTCCTTCCCCTGCATACAGCGGGCCACATCCGCTTTCATCTGTTCCTTCTTCGCTTCCGCACCGTGCAAATGCAGCAGCATCGATTCCTTTGTTGCAAAGTCGAGCCCGTATTCCTCCAATGCGCTGCGGAACCCGAGCCAGCGGTCGTAAAAGCTGCGGGAATAACGAATATCGCCGACAAACATCAGGCGTTTATGCCCCAAGCCGATCAGATGCCTCGTAAGCCGCAGCATGCTGTCGTAATTGCTTGCGAATACCGTATCGGAAGGAATGAGCAGGTCCTCGTGATCCACTAACACAAACGGCATGCCTGCCCGATGCACTTCCAGCAGGATCGGGCTGGAAATTTCCCCCACGCCGATCATCCCCATGATCGCCTTCGGATTCAGCGATTGCAAGAAGCGCTCATTGCTTTGCTCCGATACGAGTATCATGCCGTGCCCGAGCTCTTCAAGTTTGAGCGAAATTCCATTCAAAATTCTGCCCCAATATAACGACTCTTTTGTTTGAAACCGGATATTGGGCATCAACACCAGCACGGCTTGTTTGTCCGGCTCCTTGCGCCCCGCGGAAACATTTTGTTTGTTCGCAAACGCTTTGGCTTGAGAGAAATAACCGAGCTGCGAAGCGGCCTGCATTACTTTCTCCCGCGTCGTTTCGCTAACGCCGCCTTGGCCCGACAGCGCCTTGGAGACGACAAACTTAGATACGCCCAAATATTCGGCAATTTGCTGCATTGTTACTTTCTTAGACATCGCGCCACCAGCCAGCTTCCGTTGAAGTTATCGCATGCAATTATAACACGGCGAGCTAACAAATTCATAGAATTAAGCTAACGTTTTCCTAACAACAAGCTTTCCGATAGTCGTTGGGTTGGGGTCAACATGCTTTTTTGCACCTATCGGATTTTTCATTAGCCGGCTTTAAAGCCAAGCGAACTTTCTCTTATTATCCCTTTTGGACGTCATTCAAACGGCGTCCCAAGTTATCCAAAGTTTCGGATATTCCCTGAACCAGCCCCATATCAAGGACGGTTTTATGAGCCTCGGCCGATACGTATTCAGCGCGGCTAATGATTGTTGTCTTGCCTTCCTGTTCGGTAAAAGTCATCGAGTTAGCGTCTGAGTTTCAGCAGCCTGAACTTATAATTCCTTCGTCATAAATACACTGTTCGGGTCTTCCTTATAATCCGCAAACGGCTGGCAATATTGAAACCCGAAACTTTCATACAGCTTTTTGGCGGGGACAAAAGCTTCCATGGAGCCTGTTTCCAGGCTTAGCCGCTTGTAGCCGCGCCGCTTGGCTTCTTCCATAATGTGGGCAAGCATCCTCCGGGCGATACCTTTCCTTACATGTGCTGAGGCCGTTCTCATCGATTTGATCTCTCCGTGCTGTCCGTCAAGCTGTTTGAGCGCCCCGCAGCCGACTAATTCCCCTTGTTCCCAAGCGCTCCAGAATGAAATTTCCGGTTTTCTTAAACCTTCCAGATTCAAGGCATGTACACTTTCCGGCGGGGAATGAAGCGCCATTCCCTGAAGATGTTCCCCGATTAATGCAGCTATTTCCGACCCGGTTAAATCATCGAGTTTAATGTCCAATCGAAATCACTCCACACTCTCTATCAATTATAAGAAAAACTTCTGATCGAATGATCAAAGCCCTTCAAAGATGAGCGACCGCTACCCAAGCGGAAATTTAAAAAAATCCCGCTCCCGCCAAAGCGGGAACAGGATTTTCCACCTGATGTTATAACTTAAGATGCAGCTTGTTCCTAACTTACGCGCGGGAGATGTATTTGCCTTCGCGTGTATCGATCAGCAGCACGTCGCCTTCATTGATAAACAATGGAACTTGAACGTTAAGGCCGGTTTCCACTTTGGCGCTTTTCGTTGCGCCCGTAGCGGTATTTCCTTTAATGCCCGGTTCGGTTTCAACAACCTTCAGCTCAACGCTGTTTGGCAAGCTGATACCGGTAATTTCACCTTGGTAACTCATGATGTTGATGTTCATGTTTTCCTTGAGGAAATTCAGTTCCCACTCCAGTTGTTTGGATGTGAGGCTGACTTGATCGTAAGTTTCCGTATCCATAAATGTATGTTCGGTGCCCGAAGCGTACAAATATTGCATTTGACGGTTTTCGATATGTGCGCGGCCTACGTTTTCACCTGCACGGAAAGTGCGCTCCACGGTATTGCCGTTGCGGATATTTTTCAGCTTGGAACGAACAAACGCTGCGCCTTTACCTGGTTTAACGTGTTGGAAGTCCAGGACTGTAAAAATGTCGCCTTCTACTTCGATGGTAAGTCCTGTTTTAAAATCGTTTACTGAGATCACTGTTTTGGCCTCCTATAATTTGGCAACTATAACAAAATGAATTAATCTATCACAATCAAGTCTTTGCTTGAGTGCGTCAAAATACGAATGCCGGTTTCGGTAATGACGATGTCGTCTTCAATCCGTACCCCGCCAAAACCCGGCAAATAAATGCCCGGCTCCACTGTAACGACCATGCCGGGTTCCAGCACCGTATCGCCCGTTTTGGATAACCGTGGCTCCTCATGAATTTCCAACCCTAAGCCGTGCCCTAAGCCATGGCCGAAATAATCGGCATACCCGTATTTAGCGATAATGCCCCGGGCAAGCTCATGCGCTTCGGTACCCTTCATGCCCGGCTTGATGTGCTCCAGAGCAAAAGCCTGCGCTTCACGCACGATGCCGTAAATTTCTTTATGTTTGTCGGTAGGTTTGCCTAATACGACCGTCCGCGTAATGTCGGAACAGTAACCTTTGTAGTAGGCGCCAAAATCAAACTTGACAAATTCGTTGTTTTGCAGGATACGCTCGCTGGCTTTGCCATGCGGCAGCGCAGAACGTTCGCCCGATGCGACAATCGTTTCGAAGGAAGGAGCGGTTGCGCCGCCGCGCCGCATGAACATCTCCAGCTCTGCGGCAAGCTCCACCTCGGAGACGCCGGACTTAATAAAAGACTGAATATGGGAGAAGGTCCGGTCGGCCAGATCGGCCGCTTCCTGGATAACCGCAATCTCATGCTCGTCTTTAACGATGCGCAGCTGTTCAATAAGCCCGTCGGTTGCAACAAGCTCAACACCGCTTAATTGGTCCTTGATGCTCAAATAGCTGCCGTAGGTCACGTCGCGCTGCTCGAATCCAAGCTTGGCGATGCCAAAACCCGCAAGCAGTTCTCTGACCGTATCCATTGGTTTGGCCGTGTGCTCCACCACTTCGTAGTGAACGGCTTGCTGAGGCGCTTGGGTCATATAGCGGAAATCCGTCAGCAGCAAGGCACGGTTTTGCGTAATCAGCACATATCCTGCCGAACCTGTAAAGCCGGTCATATATTGACGGTTAAAACTGTTCGTTACAAGCAGCGCTTCCAGTTCACGAGCTTGCATAAGCGCTCTTAATTTCGCAATTCTTGGTTGCTGCATTCGGCTCACCCCGCTTGATCTTGTAAATAGTTTACCAAGGCACGCAATCCCAATTCATAGCTCATTGCGCCGAAGCCCGCGATTTGCCCGACCGCTACAGGAGCGATGACGGACACATGACGGAACGCCTCGCGCTTATGTATATTAGACAAGTGCACCTCGACGGTAGGAATATGGATTCCACCGAAGGCATCGCGCAACGCGTAGCTGTAATGAGTAAATGCACCTGGGTTAATCAGTATGCCGTCCGTCGTACCATAGGCTTGTTGAATCCGGTCAATCAGCGCGCCTTCATGGTTCGATTGAAAAAACTCGACGCTGACGGACAATTCTTCTGCAAGCCGCCTGATATTTTGCTCGATGACATCAAGCGTAACTGTACCGTATACTCCCGGTTCCCGGATGCCCAAAAAGTTCAAATTCGGGCCGTTTAATACCAAAATGCGTTTCATAACTTCCTCCGGCTGCGACAGCAAGATTTACACCGTAGCCATTTTACCATAACCTTCCCCTATTTGTTAAGCGTATTTGTTACAAATATCGGGATAGTGCATGGCATCCTTACCGAACCGGCCTCGACCTAATGCCTTTTTTGCCGGGTTCGCGAACACGCTCATCCGTGAATTCCAACGTGATGGAATAACCGATAAACAGCCCCCACAGCACAAACAAACAGCCGTCGGTGATCAGCGTATTCCACTCAATCCGCCCAATTGAGCTCATCATACCCGAAGCCGGACCCAGGATCAAATAAAGCAGCGCCCACCAAGCGATCCCGTAAACCGCTCCCGGCCAAGGACCTTTGGCTTTCGCCATCGCCACGGCATAAATCAAAGACGCTATGATTGAAAATATAATAAAAAACAGCCATCCGACCAGCAAACCTTGCCATGTAAGCAAAAATGCATGCTTGAAAAAGGGTTCGATCAGGAATCCGGGAGTCAGCTCGGTAAATTGAAAATAATGCTCGACAATTTTCAGCGCTCCCCATATTAACCCGGCATAGAAACCGATATAAATAGCAAACCACCACTTATTTGTCGGCTTCACCGTCTCCTTCTGGGTTTTCATGGTGTGAAAGCATCCTTTCGTTATTAAGGTGTAAAGCTGGGATATGTATAGTATATGCAAAACCGGATTCAATAAACGGTAGCATTTGCATCCCGAATTCGTTAAAATAAAATAAGCTTCATCTTATTGAGGCCATTTTTCAAAAGAGACAAGGGCCATAGCCCATACAACCAGTTAGGAGAAGGTGAAGAAGTTGTCGCAAAATCAACCCGCTATTTATGGAGGACAGGCCGTTATTGAAGGTGTGATGTTCGCAGGCCAAACGGTTCATGTTACGGCGGTACGCCGGAAAGACGAATCGATCGAATATTTGGAAGTGCCGAAAACTGAAATTCCTTGGGTTCAGGCTTTGAAAAAGATCCCCTTTATCCGCGGCATTGTCGGCATTGTCGAGGCCAGTGCCAAAGGGGCGCAGCACCTCAACTTTTCGGCCGAAACGTTTGCCGAAGGAGAAGACGACACGAAGAAAGAAGAAAAGAAAGAATCCGGTTTTTCGCTGACGATGATTTTGGGCGTAGCCGTTATCGGCGTAATATCTTTCTTGTTTGGCAAGTTTGTTTTTACGCTGGTTCCGCCGGCGATCGAGCAGTTAATTTTTAGCGGCATGTTTAAAAATCAGATCGGACACAATTTGCTTGAAGGCTTGATCAAAATCATCCTGCTGATCGGCTACATTTATTTCATCTCTCTCACCCCGATGATTAAGCGGCTGTTTCAATACCATGGCGCCGAACACAAAGTCATTAGCGCTTATGAAGCCGGCGTCGACTTGACCGTCGAGAACGTGCAGAAATTCAGCACGCTCCATTACCGCTGCGGCAGCAGCTTTATCGTTTTTACCGTGCTCGTCGGCGTCATTTTATACTCCTTCTTCACATATGATTCGTTTGTAGAGCGAATTGTACAGCGTATCGTGCTGCTGCCTGTTGTGATCGGCGTATCCTATGAAGTGCTGCGGTTTACGAATAATTTGCGGGAAGTGCCGGTATTGCGTTATTTAGGATATCCCGGGCTGTGGCTGCAAAAACTGACCACAAAACAGCCGAGCGATGACATGGTGGAAGTTTCGATCGCTTCTTTTAATCGGATGAGAGAAGCCGATTTGAGAAACAAGTAAAGGGGGACGCACATGTACAGACGGTTGCCCGTTTTCGCTTATATTATTTTGGCGTTAATCGCGATCGGCATCCTTTCGCGGTTCGTCTCGGATCCGGCCGGCATGATTATTCCGGTCGCCGTATTCGGCATCGTATTTTTCCTTTACAAGTTCCCTCCCAGCAGATGGCGGCGCCAGCAGAAACCGACGCCGCGTTATGCGAAAGCCAAGGAGAAACGCAAGCAAGTTCCGTTCAAAGTTATCAACGGCAACAAACCGGACGATGACGATATGCCGAAATACCACTGATGAAAACAGCGAAACAGCGGAGAAACCCGCTGTTTTTTTGTTGGCAATTATTTTTTGCGGGACATGTACTGCTTGAAGTTATTTTCGTAATCGGACAGCTTCCATTTATTAAAGAACACTTCAGCCGAGGTGTAGCCGGATTGATACAACTTGCCGCTTTCTTCCGGGGTTATTTCAAACTGGGTCGCACGCACGCCAAGCGTAGGGATTTTGATCGTTCTGAACCGGTTATGCTCTTCGATATATCTTTCATCGTGGGCTTCTAGCATCGTCGAGAACATCGCCCGAAACATGCTGAGCGGCCCGTATATTTCATTGGGCATTGCCTGCGTTTTCCCGACCAGTTGGAAGCCGAGGGTTGGAATCATTTTCTCCATGTTATTTTCATATTGCTTGTCGAACAGCCACAGCGGAAAGTTGCTGAGCAGCGCGCCGTCAACGATATAGATGGACATGCTTTGGAACGTTTCGTTTTTTTTACGCATCGAGACCGGCTTGCGAATAATGACAGGGTCGAAAAAATAAGGGATGCTTGTGCTCATCCGGATCGCTCTGGCTACAAGAAATTTTTGCGGATCAATGCCATAATTGGCGATATCGTCGGGAAGCACCAGCAGCCGGCCCAACGTGATGTCCGATGCGATAATACGCAGCTGGTTTGGCTTTAAATCGCCGAAGGTGCGGATCCCTTTCTGCTCCAGCAGCTGGTATATCCAATATTCAAGCGCTTCTCCCGAATAAAGCCCTTTCTTGATAAACAATCGCGCCGCCGGACCGATAATTTTCGGCCTTTCAAATATCCACGACCGCTTCAGAAAAGAGGAAAAAGGCGTTTGCTCCACCAGCTTCCTTGTTTCCTCTCCCGAATATCCCGCCGCGATCAAAGAGGCGATAATCGACCCGGATGAGGTGCCGGCGACCTGATGAAACTCGATTCCTTGCTTTTCCGCCGCCGACACGGCCCCCGCCAGTGCAATCCCTTTCACTCCCCCGCCTTCAAATACGGCATTTACCTTCATCTTCGCCGCCACCTCTTCGCACACAGATTCTAGTTGTATGTATGCGCGGCGAAAATTGTCCTAGAACGACGAAAAGCTGCCGGCATGTCCGGCAGCTTCTATTTTTCTTATCGAATTATTCGGCGTCAAGTTCCGCTTTAAGCTTGTGCAATTCGGTCGCCCGCGAAGGATCGCGCCGAAAATATTCGATCAACGTTTCGATACATGTGATGGAATCCCAGCTTAAGTGATGCTCAATACCTTCCACATCCTTGTATACGGTGTCGTCCGAAACACCGATCAGCACAAGAAATTCCTCAAGCAGCTGGTGACGGTCGACAAGCCGCTTGCCCATCTTTTTCCCTTTGGAAGTAAGCACAAGACCGCGGTATTTCTCGTAAACGAGATATTTGTCCTTGTCCAGCTTCTGAATCATCTTCGTAACGGAAGAAGGATGGACCTCAAGTCCTTCCGCGATGTCGGATACGCGGGCGTATCCTTTCTCGTCGATGAGCTTGTATATTTTTTCGAGATAATCCTCCATGCTGGGCGTTGCCATTCTTGTTCCCCCTGATCTTTTGGCACACTACACATATGTAATGATAACTTGTTTTTGCTTAAAAACGCAAGTAACCGCGCTCCTAGATTTTCCCAAGAGTAACACCGATGACCGTATCAAAAAATAATCAAACGCGTACGAAAACCTATTTTACCATAATTCAAAAATAATATCCAAGGATCGAGGTGCTCATGTGACTGTCGAGCTTCAACCCAAGGTGCGTTCCACGCCGATTTTTGTTCCTGAACTTGTATATTTTGAGCCGCAAGCGCTGGATTACCCGAAAGGGCAAAGAATATGGGAATGGGCCAAACAACAAGGGTTGCCGGTGCATATTACCCCTTCTCACAACCGGATTATGAATCTCCCCGGCGACAGCGACTTGGAGAAATATAAAATTGCCAAACGAACGCTGGTGGTCGGGCTGCGCAAAACGCTGACTTTCGATCAGTCCAAGCCCTCCGCGGAATACGCCATTCCGATCGCCACAGGCTGTATGGGCCACTGCCATTATTGTTACCTGCAGACTACGCTGGGCGCCAAACCTTATATTCGGATTTACGTCAACATGGACGATATTTTGCATGCGGCCGAGAAGTATATCGTGGAACGTGCGCCGGAAATTACCCGTTTCGAAGCGGCTTGCACCTCCGACCCCGTCGGCTTGGAGCATATCGGCGGTTCGCTGAAAGATCTGATTGAATTTATGGGCAAACAGCCGCTGGGCAGGCTGCGGTTTGTGACCAAGTTCCATCATGTCGAACCGCTGCTTGACGCAAAGCACAACAAACATACGCGGTTTCGCTTTAGTGTCAATGCCGATTATGTGATCAAAAACTTCGAGCCGTCCACATCCAGCTTCGCTGAACGCATTGAGGCCGCCGGAAAGGTAGCCCGCAGCGGTTATCCGCTTGGTTTCATCATTGCCCCTATCATCTGGCACGAAGGCTGGGAGAACGGCTATGCCGAGCTGCTGCGCAAATTAAAAGACGCCGTTCCCGAGGAAGCGACGTCCGATCTGACATTTGAGCTGATCCAGCACAGGTTCACGAAAACGGCCAAACGGGTAATCGAGCAGCGTTATCCGAAAACAAAGCTGGAGCTGGACGAAACAAAACGCAAGTACAAGTGGGGCCGGTGGGGACAAGGCAAATACGTGTACCCCGACGATCAGGCGGACGCGCTTCGCGAATTCATTACGGAACGGATCTTCGAAAACTTCCCGAATGCAACGATCGACTACTTCACCTGACACGCTAACAGATTCGTTATAGCTGCTTTTAAAACTTCAGCCAATCGGGAGTGATTTGATTGAGCCAAATGGTGATTCGTGTCATACGGTCCGTGTACAGCAGGATTGCCACAATAATCATCAGCACTCCCCCGATTTTCATCAGCCTGGAGGAATAACGCAAAATCCATTTGGTGGAGCCGATGAAAAAAGCCAGCACAAAAAACGGAATGGCAAAACCTAACGAATACGCCGTGATCAGTTTAAACCAAGAACCCGGCTCCGTCGTCGCCAGCGCCAAAATCGCCGATAAAATAGGGCCTACGCAAGGCGACCAGCCGGCTGCAAAACCCATGCCGATCAGCACGGAGCCGACATAACCCGCGGGGCGCAGCTTCCACTGCAGCTTGCGTTCTTTCAGCAGCCATTGCGGCTGGAAGATGCCCAGCAGGAACAACCCCATGACCAAGATCAATATAGCGGCAATCTGTCTGATCAAATCTTTATAGTCGATGAATAAATTCGCCAGCAGCCCCGCACCCCAGCCAAGACTATAAAAAATAATCGAGAACCCGGCGATAAAACATAACGTGTGCGTGATCGTCCGCACCCGTACTTGGCTGCTGTTGCCTTCTTTCAGTTGACTGACGGAAATTCCCGTTATGTAAGATAAATAAGAAGGGTACAAAGGCAGGCAGCATGGCGAAATAAACGACGCCACCCCTGCCCATAAAGCAATCCATATGTTCATGTGTTCCACTGGTTAGGCCCTCCTAAGAACTTTGCTGTAAGCAAAGTTCACTACGTAAGCATTCACGTAAACGTCAGCGTCTGAGCGCCCATTTGCCGACAAGCGTACAAATCAGCACAGCGATCAACAGCAGCACAACCGTCGCGCCGGGAGCCCAGTTCCATACGCCTGCGGCGATCAAGCCGCCGAGCACGCATAGCTCCGAGAAAATAACGGCAAGAACCACCGTATTTTTGAAGCTTCTGGATACGATAAGGCTGCAGGCGACCGGAATTGTAAGCAGCGAAGAAACAAGGAGCGCGCCAACGATTTTAATCGATACGCTGATGACCAGAGCCGTCAGCATCGTAATCAAAATGTTGTAGCCGCGCAGCGGCAGCCCGCTTACGCCTGCGGCGTCTTCATCGAAAAAAAGCAGGAACATCTCTTTGAAATTGGTCAGCACGACAACTAACACAAGACAAGCGACGCCCGCTACGACCCACAAATCGGTAGAATCCAGCGTATACACGCTGCCGAAGAAATAACTCATCACGTTCATATTAAATCCTTTGCCAAACGTGAAAAGCAGTGTCGCCAGGGCTACTCCCCCCGACATGATGATGGCTATGGATAACTCCGCGTAAGTGCGGTAGGCTTTGCGAAGCCTTTCAATGGCAAACGAAGCAAGCAGCGCAAACAGCAGACCGACGGCAACCGGATATACACCCAGCAGAAAGCCAAGAGCTACCCCCGCAATCGATACGTGAGCCAGCGTGTCGCCAATCATCGAAAGTCTGCGCAGCACAAGAAATACGCCCATTAGCGGCGCGGTTAAACCGATCAGCGCCCCGCCCAGCAGCGCCCGTTGAAAAAAGTACTCCTGAAAAATATCCAATCCGCTCTCTCCTTACAGCTGCAGCGAATGAGTCAGATTTGTCTCCAGACAATCCTCTGGCTCATGTGTATGCTTGACGAAAAATTTCAAGCCGCCGCACGCTTGTACAGGCTCATTCCCTAAATAGCTTTGGAGCATGTCCAAATCATGGGTGACCATAACAAACGTAATATGATGATGCTGGTGCATATGACGTATCAGCTGAAAAAAATCTGCTTGCGTTCTCGCATCGATGCCCACCGTCGGCTCATCCAATATGAGCAGCCGCGGGTTATTGATCAGCGCCCGCGCCAAAAATACGCGCTGCTGCTGCCCGCCCGACAGCTGTCCGATCCGCCGGTCGGCTAAATCCTCGATGCTCATCGAACGCATCGCGTCTTCGCATTTCTGATAGTCGGCTTTGGTCAATCTGCGGAACATTTTCTTCTTCCCGTACAACCCGGATAAGACAACTTCCTTCACGGTTGCGGGAAACAACGGGTTGAGCGAATTTTTTTGCGGCACATAACCGACGAGGTCCCAGTCGCGGAATCCGCCGACCGGCTCTCCAAACAACTTGATCTGTCCTTGGGACGGCTTCAACAGGCCGACCATCATTCGCAGCAGGGTCGTTTTGCCGGCCCCGTTGGAGCCGACAAGCCCCACAAAATCCCGCTCCAAAATGTCAAAACATAAGTCGTCTATGACTTTTTTTTGCTCGTAGAAAAAAAAGACGCCATCGATGGAGACGACGCTCTGATGACAGCCTGCATTTTTACCGTTCATATATCGCTCCCGGCCCTTTTCTCAAAAATATATTCCTATTGTAGCGCTTTTATTAAATATTTCAAATTGGTTTTCATAACTGACACATAATCTTCACCGGATTTCAGCTGATCTTCGTTTAAACCTTCCAGCGGATTAAGCACAAGCGTCTCGATTCCCGCATCTTTGGCCAGCGTTTTGGCCAGCTTATCGGATACAAGCTCCTCAAAAAATATATATTTAACGCCGTGTTCTTTAATGAATGCATTAATTTGCTGAATATCTTTGGACGTCGGCTCCGCATCCGGAGAAAGTCCCATAATCGCCCGCTGCGTTAATCCGTATTCTTTGCACAAATACCCGAATGCACTGTGCGATACGACGATTTCTTTTTTTGGCAGCGGCGCAAGCGCCTGCTTGTATTCTTCATGCAGCTTGGCAAGCTGCTCGGCATATGCGGCATAATTTTTCTCGTAATCGGCCTGATTCGCCGGATCGGCCTTCACCAGCGCATCTTTAATGACAAGCGCCATCTTTTGCGCGTTAACGGGACTTAACCATGCATGGGGATCCCATTCGCCTTCATGCGCATCGTCCTTATGGCCATGCTCATGATCTTCTTCCGCCGCGCGGATCAAATTCAGGCCTTTGCTTGTTTCTACCGGCTTCACCTTCGCATCCGGCTTCAAGCTGCCCAAGAAATCGTTAACCCAACCTTCAAAACCAGCTCCAAGATATACAAACAGGTCCGCTTGGGTCAAATTTTTCATATCTCTGCTTTTCGGTGACCAATCGTGCGGTTCCACACCGGCAGGCACCAAATTCATCACATTGACGTGATCGCCGCCGATTTTTTGCGTAAAGTCATATAAAGGATAAAAGCTGACAATGACATTCACCTTGCCCGCTACGATTCCTTGCTTTGGCGCCCCGCAAGCCGTTAATGTCAAAGCCCCCGTCAGCAGCAATATAAGAAGAATTAGGACCGGTTTTCGAATCATACTAGCACTCCTTTGGTTAACTCTTAATCGTAATTTTTTTTATTAATTGTACATTGGAATTATAAAGGGCTGCTGTCCGGTTGTCAAGGCGATTTCTCCGCTTTTTCATGCACAAAAAAGCGTCCCAACGCTGTCTCCAGTGTCAGAACGCTTCTTTCCTGCCGGTTATGGTGAGATGTTATGTTACTCGACGCGAACCGCTTGCTGCTGGGCGATCAGACAAAGCTCAGCCGCTTTAAACGCATGCTCTTGAGTCATTGCATTTTCAGTACGGTTGATGCAATCGAGAATCAGCTGGCCAAAGAACGGGAAGCCGACTTGTCCACCGAGGGTATAATGCTTCTCGCCTTCGTGGTTAACGAGGTACAGCTGGTCGCCTTTCGGATCCCGGGCAACATCGATATATTTGCGCAGCTCGATATAACCGTCCGTACCCAAAATAATCGTCCTGCCGTCTCCCCATGTGCCTAGGCCTTTTGGCGTCAGCCAGTCGACACGGAAATAGCTGGTCGCGCCGTTGTCCGCGGTTAGCGATGCGTCGCCAAAGTCCTCAAGCTCCGGATAATCTTTGTTGTTGTAATTGGCGATTCGGCTGGAAGTTACCTTTGCGTCTTTGGCTCCCGTGAAGAACAAAAATTGTTCGATCTGGTGGCTCCCGATATCGCAAAGGATACCGCCGTATTTATCATGCTGGAAAAACCATTCCGGGCGGGAAGGCGCGTTTAAACGGTGCGGTCCGGTTCCGATTACTTGCACGACCCTGCCGATCGCTCCGTCCTGGATGAGCTGACCCGCGAATACCGCGCTTTCCACGTGAAGTCTTTCGCTGTAATACACCATGTACTTGCGTCCCGTCTCATTTACGACAGCACGGGCTTCCTCGAGCTGCTCCAGCTTGGTAAACGGCGTCTTGTCGGTAAAGTAGTCCTTGCCCGCCTTCATCACCTGAACGCCAAGCGGCCCCCGTTCGCTTGGAACGGCTGCGGCTGCGACCAGCTTGATGGATGGATCGTTTAAGATTTCGTCCAGCGAGGCGGCAGCTTGAGCTTGCGGAAACTTCGCCACAAATGCCGCGACTTTCTCGGGATCCGGATCGTACACCTTGACAAGATCGGCTCCGGCTTCAACCAAGCCGTTGCACATGCCGTAAATATGCCCATGATCGAGAGCTACAGCGGCGAAAGCAAACTCTCCTTGCGATACGACCGGATTCGGCTTGCCCTGCGGGGCATAGTTCATACCGTCACTTTTTTGCACCATGTTCTAAAGGCCTCCCATGAATGGAAAATCGATTATTGTTCACGTTAACAATATCTATTTTACCACTGATCCTACCGGGATGTCATCAGCAACCGTTGCTAAAGTTAATTGATCTCCATGAGAAGCTGCCAAAATCATGCCTTGGGACAGCTCGCCGCGCAGTTTGACCGGTTTCAGGTTGGCAACCAGGATCACTTTGCGTCCAACCATTTGCTCGGGCGTATAATATTTGGCAATGCCGGATACAACTTGACGTTGCTCCGTTCCCAGGTCCAGCTGCAGCTTCAGCAGCTTATCTGCCTTCTCTATCCGTTCGGCGGAAATGACTTGCGCAACACGCAATTCCACCTTGGCAAAATCGTCGATAGCGATTTCTTCCTTCGGATCGGCAGCCGGAGCGGCCGCAGCTTTTTCTGCAGCCGGTTTCGCCGGTTCGGCAGCGGCCGGCTGTCCGCCGCCCATTTCGCTGACGATATAAGCCACTTCTTTCTCCACATCAAGCCGCGGGAACAGGTTCTCGCCCTTCTGTACACGAATGCCGGAAGGCAGCTGCCCGAATGTACGGATGCTGTCCCATGAAGCCAATTCGCTAAGCTGTTCGGACGTTATGCCCAACTGCTGCCATATTTTCCCCGGCGTTCCGGTCATGAACGGCTGCAGCGCAACCGCGGCAATACGCAGGCTTTCGGCCAAACAATACATAACCGAACCTAAAGTATCCCGCTTGGACTCGTCTTTAACCATTGCCCATGGCTGCGTTTCGTCGATGTATTTATTGGTGCGGCTAATTCCCTGCCAAATCGCCGCAAGTGCTGTGGAGAACTCCATCTGATCCATAGCTGCCTCCGCTTGCGCGACGGAAGACTGAATCGTTTCGATCAGAACGCGGTCAAACTCCGTTGCGTCCGGAATATAACGCGGAATGACGCCGTTGAAATATTTGTCGATCATGACCACGGTTCTGCTGAGCAAATTGCCGAGGTCGTTGGCCAAGTCGAAATTCACCCGCTCCACAAAGCTTTCCGGCGTAAACGTGCCATCCGAGCCAAACGGCACTTCCCTCATTAAATAATAACGCAGCGCGTCCAGTCCGTAGCGGTCGATCAGCGTCAGCGGATCCACTACGTTGCCCTTGGATTTGGACATTTTACCGTCCTTCATCAGCAACCAGCCGTGGGCAAACACTTTCTTCGGCAGCGGCAGCCCAAGCGCCATCAGCATAATCGGCCAATAAATCGTATGGAAGCGGACGATCTCTTTGGACATCAGGTGCACGTCGGCAGGCCAATATTTCTTGAATTTGCTGTCGTCGTCGCTTCCATAACCAAGCGCGGTAATGTAGTTGGACAACGCATCGATCCAGACGTAAATGACATGTTTGGGATTGCCGGGAACTTTGACGCCCCAGTCAAACGTCGTCCGGGAAACCGCCAAATCCTCCAAACCCGGCTTAATGAAGTTGTTGATCATTTCGTTTTTACGTGATTCCGGCTGGATAAAACCCGGGTTTTCCTCGTAATACTGCAGCAAACGGTCGGCATACTGGCTCATCCGGAAGTAATAAATTTCCTCCGTCAGCCATTCGACCGGCCGGCCGCAATCGGGACATTTGCCATCCACCAGCTTGCTTTCCAGGAAAAACGACTCGCATGGCGTACAATACCAGCCTTTATATTCGCCCAAATAAATATCGCCTTGGTCCATCAACTGCTTAAAAATGCTTTCGACGACCCGCTTGTGGCGGTCTTCGGTTGTGCGGATAAAGTCGTCATAGGAAATATCGAGTTTGTTCCACAGCTCCTTGATGCCGCTGACAATATCGTCGACGAATTGCTGTGGCGATTTGCCTTTCTCTTGCGCTTTGCGCTCAATTTTTTGCCCATGCTCGTCGGTACCGGTCAAATACATGACATCGAAGCCGCGCAAGCGCTTGTAGCGGGCGGTCACATCTCCGGCCACCGTGGAATATGCATGGCCGATGTGCAGCTTATCGCTCGGGTAATAAATCGGTGTAGTGATATAAAACGTTTTTTCATTGGACATACGAAATCGACACCCTTTCTTCATTTTGGCTGAAAATGCAAAAAAGCCCCATCCCTTTGGGACGGAAGCTGGCAGCTCCGCGGTACCACCCAATTTCCAATGCGGCTTGCGCCGGCAGAGGCTCTTGTTCAGTCTTGCGACTTTCCGTTAACGCTGGAACGCGGCTGCGGCTAACCATCGATGCTCATGTGATCAAAGCATCCGGCTCGCGGCGGCTTCCTCCCGGACCATATTCCCCTGTCTCCCCTATACCGGCTTTCACCTGTCCCGGCTCTCTGTTATAGGTTATTGCAAGGTACTCATCCGTTCATGGGAAAAAATGTTTATAACTAGCAATATAGCTAGATTGCAAACGATTGTCAAGTTAACGGGCTGCTTTTGGGCCTGGATGCGCATCCTCAGCTTGTCCATTCCCCGCACGAGGCACCGGATCGAAACCTCCGGGATGAAACGGATGGCATTTGCAAATACGTTTCACAGCAAGCCACGAACCTTTAGTCGCGCCGTGAAGCTCCAAAGCCTCAAGCGCATAAGCCGAACAGGTCGGATAAAAACGGCAGGTCGGCGGCTTCAGCGGCGATATGAACTTCCGGTAAAACCGGACGGAACCGGACAGAAGTTTTTTCATATGCGGGACTCCTCTTCGCCGTAATCGGCTGAGCCGATTGCACGAAACCGGCTCCTAGCCCCACTATAAAATAGTTCCCCGGCGAAGTCAAATACGCGCCGCCGCCAACCATCCGGTTAGTTCTTATGTTTTTTCTGTTTTGCGTGGATCTCCTGACTCAGCTGCTTGCTTGTTTTGCCGGCAGTGTCAATACCCAGGTTTGCCGCCTGCGCCTGCAGCTTCTGAAGCTGCTCGGTTTTCTTCTGGGCGATGACCGCTTTGCGTTTCTCATGAATTGCCGCAGACAACTCCTTGGCCGACTTGCCGTTGGTATCGATGCCCAGCTTGGCTGCTTCTGCCTGCAGCTGCTTCATAACTTCTTGCTTTTTTTGTTCGGCCAGCACTTTGCGTTTGGCAAGCACTTCGCTTTCCAGCTGTTTATCGGATTTCCCCGCCGTGCTGATGCCCAGCTTTTCCGCTTCCGCTTTCAGCTTTGCCGCCTTTTCCTCAGGGGTGAGTGTTTTTTTGACGTGAGCCGCTCCGGTCCCCGTATTGGCCGTTGTGGCCGTGTTCGCTGCAGTTGCGATACCAGCGCCGGCTAATAACAAAACGCCGGCTAATCCGGCAATCATCCATTTTTGCTTGAACATGTAAAAATCCCTCCGACCGCCTATGTACATCTGACAAATTATTCCGTCAGCTATTGTTTTCATCATATCATATAATTATGACGTTTTTGTTAAGATTTGCGAAGGAGAAAAAGATTAGGCATTAAGCTCAATTTAAGCTGCTTTTTATGCTGGCCTAAGTTTACCGTCACGTTCTCTTCATAACTGTGCAATACGATAAGGAACGAAAAGAGCAGTTAACCCTTTATTCGGGAAAGGTGGAGAGAATCATGACCCAATCAAACAAATTTTTCATCACGACCGTAACCGCTGCATTCTTATTTGGCGGGGCTTGGTCGGGCGCATTGATCCCCAAAGCATTTGCAGAAGACGCCGCAGTTTCCGCAGCCGCTTCGCAAGCAAGCACCCAGGACCCGATCGATGCAGCCAACCAGGCCGGAATTCAGCTGGACCTCGATCATATTGTCGACAACAGCGCCACGATTCTCGACATGGACTACGCGGATTTGAAAGATTTGCTGGCTTCCGGCAAAAGCCTGATGGAGATTGCCCAATATTCGGAGAGCAATCAACAAGATTTTGAGAGTTCGATAATATCCATATCCTTGCAAGGGATTGACAACGCAATAAACAACGGGCTTCTGAGCGGCGATCAATCCGCGCAATTAATCAGCGAGGTGCGGCAACGGATCAGCAGCGCCATCAATCAGGCCGGCTACCAGGACCCGGTTCCCTCCGTCCCCCAGGCACCGGTCGTTGATCCAGCCCAGTCGGTCGATCTGGGTCTGGACAAAATCGTAGCTTTGTCGACGATTTATTTGAACATGGAGTATATCGATGTGGAGGACGCTCTGAAAGACGGGAAAAGTTTGGACGATATCGCTCAATCCGCCGGGAAAAGCGACTCCTTCCTCAAAAGCCAATTGCTTGATTACGCCACCCAAAACATCCAAAGTGCGGTCAATAACGAAACGATCTCAGATGAACAAGCTGCGGATTTAAAAACAAAAGCCGAAGCTGCGGTCGTTAAAGCACTGGCAACGCCCGGTTATCAGGATCACGTATAACAGAAAACAAGCCCCCGTGTGGCCTTCTTTGAGGCCTTGCGGGGGCTTTTCGCGTGTTGACTGGATTACGACGGCATTACGCCGTGATGTTCCGTTCGCCTGCAGCCGCAGGTTTGGCCGCCTGAGCGTCACTGCCGCTGCCGTACCTGGAACGCAGCAAAAAGGCGTAAAACGAAGCTAATATTTGCTGGAACAACATGCCGATAATGACGGGCATCGCCACCGGAGCGGGAAAATACGTCGTTGCCAGCACAGCTCCCGCACTGATGTTGCGCATGCCGCTATTAAACGTAAGGGCGACGATAATCCCGCGGTCCCATTTCATCAGCCTCGCAACCAACCAGCCAATGGCGTATGCGGAAGCGGCCATACATAAAACGGCGATGAAAATAACGAGAAGTTTACGGTCAAACTGCTTTAAATATGGAGCAACTACCGAGCTGTTGATCGCAACAACAACACCAAGCGCAAGTTTGGAAAAAGGCGCCAGCGGCGCACCCAGCTTTTCTTTGGCCGTACCGCCGCTCCACTTATTAAGCACCATCCCGGCTATCGAAGGCAATACCACCATCCAGAACAACCCCTTCATTAAATCGAAGGTATTGAACACCACTTCCGCCCCAACCAGCAAATGAAGCGTATAAGGAACGAGGAACGGCGACAGGAACGTATCGATCAATATGAGCGATATCGTTAACGCCACATTGCCTTTATAGATCGACACCCACATCAGACTGATAACGCCGGTCGGAATCGTAAAAGCAAGCAGAACTCCCGTAATGGTGTACGCATCGCCGGGAAAAATGATGTTTCCGGCGGTGAGCGCAACGATCGGCATCACCACGTGAAGCACCGTCAGGCAGACAAGTAGCGGATAAGGATGAAGAATAACGCGAGCCAAATCTTTGAAGCTGGAGCCAAGGCTGCCGGCAAACGTCATTCCCGCAAAAATCCACGGCACCAAAAAGGCGTACGGCTTCAGCCAGGTCGCCAACAGCACTCCTAACACAACGCCGATCGGTGTGAGCACAGGCATTACTTTTTCCAGCTTCTTGTTCAGCTTGCTGAGCGCTATATACATATAAGCGTACCTCTCTTTTGTTGGTTGACTGGAGCGGCAACATCGCCGCCGCCATCTCATTGTAGCACAAGAAGAAGCCTTACCGGGCAAGAAGTTTCACGTGAACAATATGCGGCTGAAAAAACTCTCCGGTCGGAGAGTTTTTCAATTCGTTAGCCCCGCAGCACGGATTCGATCGCGGTCAGCTCTTCGTTTGAGAAATCGAGCCGGTTCAGGGCGGCGACGTTCTCCTCGACCTGGCTGACGCGGCTTGCGCCAATCAGCGCCGAAGTGACACGACCGCCGCGCAGCACCCATGCCAGCGCCATTTGCGCAAGCGATTGGCCGCGTTCTGCAGCAATATGGTTCAAACGGATGATTTTGTCTATTTTCTCCGGAGTCACGTCTTTTTCCTTCAACGAGCCGGTTGTGCTGGCGGCACGCGAGTCCGTCGGAATGCCTTTTACATACTTATTGGTCAACAATCCTTGCGCCAGCGGGCAAAAAGCAATGCTGCCGATGCCGTTCTCATCGAGCACATCCTGCAAACCGTCTTCGATCCAACGGTTCAGCATCGAATAAGATGGCTGATGGATCAGCGCAGGCGTTCCGAGCCTTTGCAATATCGCTGCCGCTTGAGCGGTCTGCTCTGCGCTGTAGCTGGATATGCCAACGTACAAAGCTTTGCCTTGGCGTACGATCAGGTCCAAAGCGGCCATCGTTTCCTCCAGCGGCGTATTTGGATCCGGACGATGGGAATAAAAGATGTCCACATACTCCAATCCCATTCGCTTCAAGCTTTGATCAAGGCTGGCCGTAATATATTTTTTGGAGCCCCATTCGCCGTAAGGACCAGGCCACATTCTGTAACCCGCTTTGCTGGAGATGACCAGTTCATCCCGATAAGGAGCAAGGTCGGTTTTCAGCATACGTCCGAACATTTCCTCGGCCGACCCTGGCGGCGGTCCGTAATTATTCGCCAAATCAAAATGCGTGATGCCAAGGTCAAATGATTTTAACACCATCGCCCTGCCGTTCTCGTAAGTGTCCACCCCTCCGAAATTATGCCACAAGCCAAGCGAAATCGCCGGCAGCAGCAAACCCGAACGGCCGCACCGGTTGTATTTCATTGAGCCGTAACGCTGAGCATTTGCTTCGTATACCATAATAATTGAACGCCTCCTCTTAAGCTTTGCGCAGAATGCCGAATCTCGCAAGCTGAACCCGTAATTCAGTATAATCGTCTGCAGACGGTTTGAACATGACTGAAAATGAGGTGCCTAGCTTAACTCCAGGTAACTTAGGTTCAAGCGCTTTCCGTCATTTTCTCGGGTGCATCGACATTTCTTGCCGAAAACAGCGGGACGGCTAAAGCGCATAGAATGGCAAATCCCATCAGGGCATAAAACGGAAAGGTGTGGAAATCCTCAACAAACATGGCCAAAATGAGCACAACAATTCTGGGAATGTTCAGAAACCATTCCCGCCACAGCAGGATGCGGGTCTGCTCCATCGCCGTATGTTTGCTCATGACGCGGAATTGTCCGGTATTCCAGACTGTGCCGAAATAAAACAACCCGATGGTCGTCAAAATGTTGGACACAACCAGGAACAGCGGGTATTGCAGCAGCGCAAACAAAAATCCGCCGCAAATCGCCGTCATCCCGACGGCAAGCCAGACGCCGCTGCGCACTTGCTGCAGCTTGCGGTACAAGATCATGCTCCCGATCGACGAGAGCGCATACAGCACGTTCAGCAGCGCGATAACAAGCTTATCCCCGGATACGGAAAACGTAAAGATAATGGCAAACAACCCCTGAAACTGCAAAAACACTCCGGCCGAAAGGCAGGACGGCACCATCCAGCGCAGCCCCGGGTAGGAGAACACGTGCGAGAACTTCATTTTTTGGTTAAACAGCGGTTCCGGTTCCTTGGCCAATGTAATCGGCGGTATCGTAAACGATACGATAAGCAGGCCGATGACAAACACAAACATCAGCAGAAATGAGCCTGAATAACCGATCCACTTAATGACAAAAGCGAAGGCAACGGGATTAACGATGGACACAACCTGACCGATAATGGTCGCTACGGAAAAATAACCTTCAAAATCTTTGCCTTTGCCGAAAATGCAAAGCGTAATATTTTGCGTGGACGCGTAAAATCCCCACATCAGCCCAACCGGCACAGCAATGATCGCGATCCATAACATCCTGCTGTCCAAATGCAAGAACGAAAGCAGAAGAAACGTTAAGCAGCCGCTGATCGCGACCGTACGAATCAGAAAACGCGTCGTAAACACCGACAACAGCCTGGCCCCAAGCGCAAACGCCAAACTCCACACAACAAACAGGACAAGATTGAACCATGTGACATCCATGATTCTCTTGCCCTGCTCCCATATGTACAAATTTACAAAAATGCCAATATAGTTAAAAATAATCATTGAAGCCGCATTCATAAGAAGCACCCGTTTAATGGGCTGTGTGATGGTCATGTTGGCTCATCTCCTCAGGTTGGAAAAACCGGAGCCTTGGAACGGAGCATTAGGCTCCTTATCCGGAAGCAGTCCTTGCATATCGCCATGAATGGCAATATCGACAAGCCACTGCGTAAAGCCCGCCACCTGCATTTGCTTCATTTCCTCCAAACTGAAAAAACCTGCCGCATCCACTTCAACGCCATCGGGAACAGGCTCGCCATCCACATAATCCATCGCAAATGCGACATATACGTTGTGAATGTCCCGCGGCTGGTCGCGCAGCGCCACAATCCCCCGAACGGTTGCCGTCACTCCGGTCTCTTCCATGACCTCGCGAACGATCGTCTTTTCGATCGGCTCATGCTGCTCGATGTATCCGCCCGGATTCGTCCAGTTGCCCTTGCCGGGCTGAATCGCCCTGCGGACGAGCAGTACTTTTTCCTCACGCAGCACCAATGCGCCTACGCCGATACTGTAATTGCCCCAGTGCACGAAACTGCATGCCGTACAAGCATGTCTCTCCTCTCCGCCAATCTCACGCAGCTCCAGTGGATGACCGCATTCCATACAAAAACGGGGTGCCACAACCATCACTCTCTTCTCTACTCAAGATACCTTAAGGTAATCACAGACCTGTTCATCAGTCAATGACTTTTTCTTATGTCTTTTACCGATAAGACGGTTAACTATATCGATCCTCTTTTCAAATCTGCTATAATATACTAATATAAAGCGATTACATGAATGCGGATAGCAAGGGCGGAGGAATAACCATAATGAGAGTTCACGACATAACGGTTCCGAAACATTTGAATTCGCTGGACCTGCAGGAATTATCCCGGCACGCAAGCAAGTTCAGTTCGAACGTAACGATTAGGTACGATCAGGAGAATTCGCATCAAGTCGAAGTCGATGTCAAAAGTTTGCTTGGCATGCTGCTGATGCCCATTGAAGAAGGAACACACATCACCATTGTGACCAAAGGTTCGGATGAGAAGGAAGCGATCGATTCCATCTGTGATTTCTTTATTAATTAATGTAATTAAATAGAAGGCCGGTCCCTCTTATTGGCGGACCGGCCATTTTTATTGCCGACTTACAGTCCGAAATCGAAATATTGTTTGGCGTTATTGTAGCTAATATTTTGCACGATGTTGCCGAGCAGTTCCATGTCGTCAGGAGCTTCGCCGTTCTCCACCCATTCGCCAAGCAGGTTGCACAGCAGTCTGCGGAAATATTCATGACGCGTATAAGACAAGAAACTTCTGGAGTCCGTCAGCATGCCCACAAAACGGCTGAGCAGGCCCGTATTGGCCAAAATCTTCATTTGGTCGAGCATGCCGTCTTTCGTATCGTTAAACCACCATGCGGAGCCGAATTGGATTTTCCCCGGAACCCCCCCGCCTTGGAAGTTGCCCATCAATACCGCAAGCAAGATGTTGTCGTTCGGGTTCAGCGAATACAAAATCGTCTTGGCGAGCGCGTCTTCTTTCTCCAGCGAGTCGAGCAAGCGGGCCAAGCCGTAAACGACAGGGCTGTCGTTGATCGCGTCATAACCGGTATCCGGACCGAGCTTGGCGAACATCCGGCTGTTGTTGTTGCGGGCTGCGTTGATGTGGAATTGCATAACCCAGCCAAGCTCGGCGTAAATTTTGCACATATAAATGAGCGTGTAGGTTTTGAACTGCTTCTCTTCTTCAAGCGAAATGGACTCTCCGTTCAGCCCTTTGGCAAAAACCGCAGCAGCCTCTTCTTTAGTTGTGTCCGCATACGCGACATAATCAAGCGCATGGTCGGATACACGGCAGTCCACCGAATGGAAAAACCGCAGTCTGTTGTCCAGCGCGGACAAGTACTGGTCATAGTTGTCGATCGCTTGGCCTGCGGCTTCCGACAGCTTGTTCACCCACGGCACAAACGTAGCTCTGCTGATTTCAAGCCCTTTATCCGGACGCCAAGCCGGGAGCACCTTCACGTCAAACGAAGTGTCTTCCTTTAGCTTAATATGATATTCCAGCGAATCGATCGGATCGTCCGTTGTGCACACAACGGTAACATTGGATTTGGTGATCAAATCTCGGGCGCCATAACCCGGGCTTGTCAGTTGAGCGTTAACTTTCTCCCAGATCGCCGGAGCGTTTTTCTCGTTAATCAGATCGTACACGCCAAAAAAGCGCTGCAGTTCCAGATGGGACCAATGGTACAGCGGGTTGCCGATCGTTTGCGGCACCGTTTTCGCCCAAGCGAGGAAACGGTCGTAATCGGTAGCGCCTTCGCCGCCGGTCACGTATTTCTCTTCCGCGCCGTTGGCTCTCATCAATCTCCACTTGTAATGGTCGCCGTACAGCCAAGCTTCGGTCAAATTTTTGAACGTCTTATTCTCGTAAATTTCTTGCGGGCTTAAATGACAGTGATAGTCGATGATTGGCATCGCCTTTGCGTAATCGTGATACAACGTTTCCGCCGTTTTGTTGTTAAGCAGAAAATTTTCATCCAAAAACTTTTTGGCCATTGCAGCATCCACCTTTTAATTTTTTTAATTGTTCACGTTAACATTATACTACAAGGAAAGGGAAAACCGATGGCTTTCCCCAAAAAATTATTTTTTGCGCCAGAGTCTGTAGGGCGCTTGGTTGGTGTGGATATTTATTCATTTGATGAATGGAGGTAAAGGGAATGGCATGTAAAGTTTACGTCCGCTTTGAAAACCGTGTTTTATCCGCAAAAATAAATTCAGAAAATACGGTTTTCATTGGCGGTGGAATGCCATCTCTTTTCCGGAATTGAATATCAAATGAATAAATAGTCACCTTATTTCGCCCTACAGACTCCTGCATTCTCCTTATTTGCCAAGCAGCTGCAAATGTTTGCCGATGTGTGCAATCAGCGAATCGGCGTAGGCGTCTTCCTGATCGCTCAGCGTCTTGAAGAATTCATCCTTGAACAGCGAGTTTCCTGCAGCGTCTTTGGCCTGCAGCAGAATACCGTAGGTGATATGGACAACCTGGCGCGCATTCTCTTCATCCATGTAACTTGGCAGATCGGCGTCGGACACTTGGTCCAGCGGCTTCACTTTGTCCGGTGTGCCGTTGACATGATAATAAGCCGTCGCTTCCACATAATGATCCATCGCGTATTGATGCATACGGCGGTATAAGGACGGGTTGACTTTGGCAACCGTGCGAACGGCTTCCAGCCAGTTTGTGCCGGCTGTTTTGACATGGAAACGGCCTTTGGTGTATTCGCCGATCAGTTGGAACACGCTGAACTTGTCGCTGCCCGAATGGATGCTCAGCTTGTAGCCGAAATCGTCGGCAAGGCCGGCGTGGATTTTGAGTTCCGCTTCGAATTGCGCGATATCGCCGATGTAATCGATGCCTTTTTGGAACTCGCCGCAAAATCTTGGCGCCATACTGTAAATCTCCAGGCCTCTGCTGTACAGCTCTTTGGCTACGAAGAAATGGGATTCTGGAGCGGTCGGTGTTGCCGTCTCGTCAATGGAGATTTCAAAATCGACAGCGCGCGGCGCAGGTTTAATGTAAGTGACGTATACATGCTCCATAAAGTCGATCGCAGCGCCGTAAATCAGCACATTATCGATGAGCGTGGCCTTGTCGAACGTAAATGTCGTGCCGGCCGCCTCAAACGTTTTATCGAGGTAACGGTTTTCGTAGTGGCTGCGCACCGCTTCAGGAAGCTGGGCGTATTTATCCGCTTTGGCTTCAGCGGACGAACCGTCCACGGTATTGTCGATTTTCTCCGAGCAGTCGAGCGTCAGCATCGTGAATCCCAGATCCAGCGACATCTGAATGTCGGATTCCACTTTCAAGTGGTCGCCGTCGGCGCCCCAGCCGTCTTTGTAGCCTTCTTGGAATACGGCATATGCCGCCGCGTCCACCACTTCTTTATAATTGCGTCCCGTCAGGTTCAACTCGCGGATGCTTTGCTGAGCCAAAATCGGACGGACGTTTTTGCCATTCACCGTGCGAATGTGTCCCGGAGAAGCTACGCCCAAGCGGTCGCCGAGTCCAATCGTGGCGATTTGTGTACCGAATGCGCGCGGCGCCGTATAGTCAAAATATTTATTCAAAACAAGCCGGTTGGCATGCGTCAGCGGGCATACTTTGTAGCCATCCTCCGCTTCCCCTTGAAGTTCGTTGAACAAGTCGCCTGCGCCTACGGCAAGCAGCAGCTTTGTATATCCGTCTTTAATCATGAGCAGCTTGGTGCCGCCCGCTTCGTCAAGCGATTGCGGGTATACTTTAACTTCGCCCCCTGCGGATGCGCTTACGCTGCCTGATTGAATAGCCTGTACAATCGATTCGTATTTGCTCATTTTTAAAAATAAGCCTCCTTAAACGCATTGTAATCACTACATGCCACCATCATATCGCAAACATATATCAGGTTCTCTGCTATTTTTGCTGAATATAGAAGAAACCATGCATATTTTGCTGTTACGGTGACAACAATTTGCTACAATAAGGTGGGGGTGCTCTCATGAAAGACACAACTTCGTTCAGTTATGGCGCCGAAGACGACGAATTTTATATCGATCATATCAAACGGACCGAACCTTTCGAACGAAATAACCATTTTCACAGCAATTATGAAATCTATTATTTGTTTTCCGGGCACCGAATGTATTTTATCAAGGACCGTTCCTATGCCATATCCGCCGGAGATCTGGTGTTTATTAATAAAAACGACGTGCACAAAACATCCGGTACCGGCGACCCGCTTCATGAGCGGATTGTCATTAATTTCAGCGACCAGTTCATCGGTCCCGATCATTATTTGCACGATCCGTTTTTGTTTACGCCGTTCCACCATAACAGCAGCGTCATCAGCTTGAAACTTCAGGATCAAATTGCGGTACAGGCCATTTTCGGCAAGCTGGAGAAAGAACTTAAGGAGCAGTCGCGGGGATTTCACATGTATACCAAACATTTGCTCGTGGAGCTGCTGCTCTTCTCCGCCCGTTATTTGGAGAAACACGAAACCGCGCCGTTTGAGCACGCCAGCCCGCTGCACAAAAAAATATCCGACATCGTGCAGCATATCAACCGGCATTACGCCGAGCAGATGACGCTGACTACATTGTCGGAGCAGTTTTTTATAAGTCCCTATTATTTGAGCCGCGCGTTTAAAGACATTACGAGCTTTTCGTTTATCGAATATTTGAACTTCACGCGGATTAAGGAAGCTCAGAAGCTGCTCCGGGAAACCAACGATAAGATTATCGAGGTCGCCCAGCAGGTCGGCTTTGAGAATATCGCCCATTTCGGACGTGTGTTTAAAAAGCAGACGAAGCTGGCCCCGCTCGAATACCGCAAGCTGAAGCTGTAGTTTGTTTATAAAAAAATGTCAGGGGGTGACTTGAATGGAAAGTCAAACACAAACGGACCTCAGTCAAACAAAGAACTTTAACGAGACAGGCGTTTCAAAAAGCATTTCATCAAGCCGGCCATTAGGTATAAATGAGGTTTGGATAAAACTGGCGTTTTGGATGAAAATCACAGCATTCCTTTATTTGGCTTTTGGTGTATTTCAAGTATTTATAGGTTTTGTCCAATTTGGCTTTGGGACCGTCGTAGGTATCGTCCAAATTATCATTTTCGCCGTATTGATTCGTCTTGCCAAGCAAATAAATGAGATGCCTGATCGCCCGGATGACGCTTCATTATTGCAAATGAACCTGAAACTGTTACAGTATTTCCGAATGCAAACATTGCAAATAGCAGGTCTTTTCTTGTCGGTGGTTATACTGGTAGTCACTGTTGTTAAATTTTTAAGCAATTGGCAATGGCTCATTGAATTGATTAAGTGGGGTAAAAAGCTGGGCGGACTATTGTATTATATAGAAATGGGGATCGATTATATTAAAAATTGGTTCTTGTAATACATAAAGATGAGGATCGGATTGGCCATCATCCGGATGCAATACGGGACAATGCCGCCGCGCCGGCGGCGGCCATCCGGCCCGTGCATCGCGTGTTCCCGGTGCCCCGGAGAAATCTCGTCTATTGCGGTTGTCGTTCTAGCGAAAGCGGATGCCCAAACATACGAATTGTTAGGTGCAGCTTGCAATCATGCCCGCTCAAACCTGCGCAGGCCCCACTTGAGCAGCGGCGGCACCACAAACAAAATAAATAAAATGCGGAACATTTGATAAGCGACGATCATCGTGATGTCGGCATGGGTAATCGCCGCGGTGACACCCATTTCGGTCATGCCGCCGGGCGCCGTGCTTAAGAACGCCGAAAGCAGCGTGACCGGATACAGGCAGCTAAGCCCATAAGCAAAAGCAAGCGAAAACAACACGACACCAATCCCGCTGAGTATGGTGTAAGGAAGCAGCTTTTTCCAATTCGTCAGGCTGCTGAGTTGTGTCGTCACTCCCATGTAAGTGCCGATCATCCATTGCGCGATGATAATGGGCAGCTGCGGCAGTTGTGGCGTATGCGCCCCGGCCACGGCCAGCACCGCTCCGGCGATAATCGGGCCAACCATATACGGTGTCGGAAAACGCAGCTTGACGGCGAACCAGCAGCTGGCCAGCACGGCGGCGATAATGAGCGGCGAGCTATAAGGCTGCGAGAACCAATCGGCATAACTTCCTTGCGGGGCGGCGGCCGCAATCCCGTCCGCTTGCTCGGCCAAGCCGTGAACCGCCATAAACGGCACGATAAAGATAACCGCAAGCACCCGGAGCGTCTGCATAAAAGCGACCTGGGTTTCATCCGCGCCTTTGACTTCCTCTGCCAGCACGACCATCTGTGACAGCCCGCCGGGGATGCTGCCGATTACGCTGCTAGCCATCGTAATTTTTGTTTTTTTGGCGACCCAATACGCCGTGAGCAAGCTAAATGCAACCGTAAGCAGCGTGGCGGTTATCATCGACGGCAGCTGCATCGCAATCTGCCTGCCCGTGTCTTTCGTAAACGTAATCCCCATCATATAACCGAGGATCACAAGGCCTGCGTCCCGCGCTTTCACGGTCCAGACCAGAGGGCGTTTCATATACGCAATCCAGAACATCGCCGCAGCAAGCGGACCTAACATCCAGCCCAGCGGAATGTGCAGCAGCGTAAACAATACGCCTCCCGCGCACGTGACCAGCACGGTTTCCAACAGCCGCATGTTATCATCTCCTAAAAGCTTTGCGAAGTAAAGCTCACTTCGTAAGCGCTGCCTAAGCTTTGTGTAAACAAGTTGTTTCGTAAGCGCTGCTGAGTTTTGCGCAGGCAAAGCTTGTTTTATTTCCCGGGCGAGCGCACAAATCGATCCAACTCCTGCCAATTCGACATGTCCATTGTATCTCATTCGACAGGTGCTGCCTATACAATCCTCACGAAAAATTGAGTGGAGCGCTTGCTCATAAGAATAAAAACGTCCGGTAAAAATCTCTGGACGCTCTATTTTGATGCGATGAGTTACGTTTAGCGCGTTGGGGCAGGGATGAGTATGCAATGTTGCTAGGATAAGAAGTCGACGGACCAATGTCGTCACGCGGATGATCAAGCTTCTTTTATGCGTCGCGACTCGTTCTGGACATAGAACCCAATGGGATGGAACAGTTGCTCGACCTCCTTGTCGCCGCGGCCGGACAACTTGACGATGTGGATAGCGAACTGAGTAGAGTGAAACTGTCGATTCATCGTGCATCCCCCGAAGTTAGAGAAGCCTCCGCTCCAACGGACGTGAGCGCTGCAATGTAAACCAAATTTGAGGTTTACTACATGTAACGGACACCGCCGCTCTTATTTTGCCTTCTATCACGGTTTCCTTGACTTTTTTGGACAAATAAAGGCGCCGGTGTCCGTAAAAAAACAAACTCCGATTTTTTTGCCAAATAAGCGCGCTCCTGTCCGTAAGCGTTGGGCATGACGTTCGCAGGCATAAGGCAACGCCAACCATGGAGACGAAGATGTCCGCTACTGACAGCCAGCAACAATCAGCTTTAATCAAGGTCGAACGAATCGAAATCTTTCCATTTGCTGTATTCAAGCATATTCAAGCATTTTATGATTCCGGTTTACTCCATGAACCCGGTAGATTGCGCTAATGCAGCCAATACGATCGAGATCCGATTATCAGCCATTATCGCTAACCTGACAACATTGTCCGCCCGCTCGTTAACATCGTGCCCTCAGGATTAAATGTTGTGGTTAGACCACGATGTTAAAAACGGCCGCTTTCACTTATCCGCTCGCTACTCATCCCTTATGCCAGCTTTCCGCTAATCCCCAAAAGATAAAATTTGCTTAAATTCAACGAAAAACAGCCGCCTGTTCAGGCAGCTGTCAGTTAGATATTTATTAAAATTTAACCAGGTCGTCCACCTTGACGGGCATCCCGGTGCGAATCGAAATATTTCCGGCGATGCCGGTCAATATCGACATTGCGCCATCGATATGGGACGCAGCCCGATTAAAGCGGTCCGGCGTCTTCTCCGCGGCAAACAGATCGTTAAGCAGCACAGGATCGCCGCCTCCGTGGCCGCCTTTTTTCTCTTCGACTTTGACTTCGTACGGCTTCTCGAAAATCGGATGAACCAAAATTTTCTTGCCGACTACCGCGCCTTCAAGACCTTGGTCGCCGCCGGAGTTCACATACGATTGTTCCACAATTTCCATCTCGATCCGGCCCTTTGTGCCGTTAAAGGCAACGCGGAAGCCTTCCCAAGGGGAATACGCGTACAAGGAGTATGTCAGCATCACGTTGTTTTTGTAGCGGACAAGCACGCTCATCGTATCTTCGATATCGATTCCGTCGCCAAATACGCTCTGATCGCGGTAATATCCGTCCTCATGTTCGGCATCGGCGTACAGCGCCTTAAGTTGTGGATTTTCTTCCAGGTGCAAAGCGTAGTGGTCGTCCTTAGCCGCTTCGCTGCCGCGGGCGCGCGAGTAGAACTCCGTGACCCCGCGTTTTTCGGCATTTTCGCGTCCGTAGAACATCAGATCCCCCTGCGCAAAAACAAGCTTAGGCTGCGAGGCGATCCAGAAATTCACCAAATCGAAATGGTGAGTGGACTTGTGTACGAGAAGCCCCCCGCTGTTGCGCTTGTTGCGGTGCCAGCGGCGGAAGTAATCGGCGCCGTGTTTGGTATTGAGCAGCCATTCGAAGTGCACCGACGTCACATCGCCAATCACGCCGTCGCTGATCAACTCGCGAATTTTGGTATTGTGCGGCGAATAGCGGTAGTTAAACGCAACACGCAGATTACGTCCGGTCCGCTTGATCGCATCGAGAATTTCCTGGCATTTCGTTTCGTCCACGGTCATCGGTTTCTCCGACAATACGTCGCAGCCCAGCTCCATAGCGCGGATAATATATTTGTGATGCGTGCGGTCGATCGAAGTAACAATGACAACATCCGGTTTCGTGTCGGCGATCATTTGGTCGAACTGCTCGGATTTATAGGTCGGAACCGCTTCCGCCCCATGCTCCTGCAGCCGTCTGTTGGCATAATCCATCCGGGTTTGGTTTACATCGCAAAAAGCGACCATCTCCGCCGAATCTTTAAAGTCACGGGCAACGGCTACGTAAAAAAATTGAGCGCGGCCCCCGGCTCCGACTTGCGCATATCTTGTGCGAGACATAGTATGATTCCTCCTGAGTAATAAGTGGTTAACTTGCCCTTATTGTAATGCAAAAAAAATATGAAAACATTACGATTTTTGCTTTCATAAGTTTTTTTCAACAATTTTTGTTATAATGGACAGAAGGAAAGGTTGTGAACCATCGTGGAATTTTCGAAACCCCGGCTGGGTCCGTTTTTAATTGACCATGTCAAACGAACCGGCACCTACAGCATGACCAACAATCACGCTCACGACTCATACGAAATTTACTATATGTGCTCGGGTGAACGGTTTTATTTTATTAAAGACAGAACGTATCATGTGCGCCCGGGCGACCTTGTGCTGATTGAACCCAATGTGCTGCACCGCACAACGGAGGCTTATTCTTCCAATCACGAACGTATTTTGATTAACTTCAAAACGGAATTCGCGGAAAACTTCATTCAGGACAGACACGGGGAACTGACCGAGCTGTTCGGTTCTTATCCGCTGCTGCGGCTTGGCAGCAAGGAACAAATGCAAATTGCAGCCATGCTTGATAAAATGCTGCTTGAGTACAAACTCGACGACGAGGACTCCCCGCAGTACATCCGCATCATGTTGGCCGAGCTGCTGCTGGTCACACGCCGGTATGCGCGGCTAACGACGGTCAAACAGCCCGAATACCCGAATACGCTTCATCAACGCGTGTCGGATATCGCCAAATTTATTAATGAGCATTATCACGAGCCGATCAGCCTTAAGCTGCTCGCCGACCGCTTTCATATGAGCCAATTTTATTTGAGCCGCATCTACAAGGAAGTAACCGGATTTACCTTTGTCGATTACGTCAATCAAGTGCGCATTAAAGAATCGCAAAAACTGTTGAAATCGACCAAGTTTAATATTACGGCCATTACGGAGAAAGTCGGCTTCGAGAACAGCACCCACTTCGGACGTGTGTTCAAAACGATTACCGGCGTCGCCCCGCTGCAGTACCGCAAGCTGCATAAGCAATAAGAACGGGCGGCAGCCGGATGAAAGGCAGCCCCCGGTGTTATCAGGCGAAATTTTCAATCAGCGGATGGAGCGCAAAGCGGATCGAAAACACGGTTCCCGCCGGTCCTGTTGTGACCTCCAGCTTGGCGTTATGACGGGCGGCAATCGTGTAACAGACGGCAAGGCCCAGGCCGGTCCCTTTCTCCTTGGTCGTAAAAAACGGAGTGCCCAGCTTATCCAGCACTTCCTTTTGGATGCCGGTGCCTTGATCCTCCACCTCCAGGATGACAGGATGGCTTTCCGTGCCGTTGGTGTTCGTGCGAATAATGAGCTGTCCGCCGGGCTGCATCGCTTCAAGGCCGTTTAAGGCTAAATTGAGCAGCATCTGGCGAATTTCCTTCTCGTCCAAATAAAGCGGCATCGCCTTGCCGAGCTGCAGTTGAACCGCTTTTCCCGTCAGCATGGCCTCCGCTTGGATAAGCGGAAACATCGCCTCCACGATACTGTTTAGAGATTGCGCTTTGCGGTCGGCCGTTTTGTTTTTGGCCAATGAAAGAAATTCGGTAATAATCGTATTGGCGCGGTCCAATTCCTCCACCATCAGATTGATAATTTCCCCTGATGTTCTTTGTGTGCTTGTTTTTGCGATCTGCAAAAAACCGCGAACCGTTGTCATCGGATTGCGGATCTCATGCGCCAGACCGGCGGCCATCTCACCTACCAGATGCAAGCGGTCCAATCTGGACATCTCCAGTTCTAGCTCTACTCGTTCCGTAATATCGGTAATCACGGTGAGCACACAATGCTCCCCTTGAATTTCAATCCGTTCCGTCGACAGCAATCCGGTGCGGACAACGCCAGAACGCGTAGAGTAAGAAATTTTGATCCCATGCACAACCTTGTCCGAACTTGCTGTCCACAACTCCGCCTCATCGTCGGCTCCGGTTTTTATGTTTAAATCGACGCTTTTCATGACAGCTTCTTCGTGAGTATAGCCGGTATAACTCGTCCAGCTGTCGTTCACATCCAGAATGCGGCCGTCTTTGGTAGAATGAATGGAAATCAGGCTGGGACTCGCCTGAAATATTTTATGAAACCTGGCTTGGGAATTCCGCAGGTCCTCTTCCATCCGTTTTTTTACAGAGGTATCGGTGAAATAGACGGAAAGCCCTTGCTTTTTCGGATAAACGCGAACCTCCAGCCAACAGCCGGTAAGCTGCGAATACACCTCGTAATGAGTTGGTGTACCTTGTAACGCCGCCTGATGCAGCTGACGGAATGTCATGCTGTCGGATTCGAGCAGAACATCCCACATGCTGTGCCCAATGACATCGTCTTGGCGGATGCGCAGCATTTTTTCAGCCTCGCGGTTGACATATAAAAACCGCCATGAGTTGTCTACGGTGAAAAAACCGTCCGTGATGCTCTCCAGAATGTCTCTCAGCGAATCGTTGGATTCCTGGAGCTCCTCCGTTCTTTCAGCCACTTGATGCTCCAGTTCATGGAACCGCATGTCCCGCTCCAGCTCAAGCTGCCTGCGGACGGTGATGTCGCGGATGGAATACACATAGATGCTCCGTCCTCCGAGCGAAGCTTTTCCTCTGTGCACTTCAACGGGAAAGTCGTGACCTCCCATATGGCGCGCCATGGTTTCAACGATGTGCTGCCCGTTCTCGGCTGTCGTAAAATAAGCCTCGGGCGTTTCCTTACACTTCGGCAGCAGTTTCGTCACCAAGCAGCCAAAAGCGTCTTCTTCGGAGATGCCAAACATCGCCTTTAAGGCGGGATTGGCGGCAATGATCCTGCCTTCGGCATCCAGAGTTAATATCGTATCGGAGGAGGTTTCACCGATGACCCTAGCCAGCGCCTCCGTTTGATGCAACTCTTCCGCAGTCCGCAGTAACTTGAGGTTCATTTCCTCCAGTTCGGCGCTCCTTATTTTGATTAGCTCGTTTTGTTCGTTTAATGTTCTTTGATGACGGTAGAAATTGACGAACGCCTCGACCTTATGCCTTAATGCTTCCGCATGAAACGGCTTAAAAATAAAATCGATGGCACCGGTTTCATAACCTTGAATGACGTTTTCCTTCGCTTGGCTGAGCGCTGTAATAAAGATAATCGGGATATGCTTCGATTTGTCCCTGGATTTAATTAAACGGGCGGTTTCAAACCCGTTCATCTCAGGCATTTGCACATCAAGCAAAATCAATGCAAAGTCATCCTTCAGAACGCAGCGCAGCGCTTCTTTCCCTGAACTTGCGGTAACGACGAGATAATCGGGAGATTCGAGCAGCGAAGACATCGCCATAATATTTTCCGGCCGGTCATCCACTAATAAAATACGTACATGAGCTTCATCCATAAAATGTTCATTCCTTACCTGAATAGGATGCTAGCGGGATTATTTTACTTTACGGTACAGCCTTTCGGCAGCATCCATTCCGCTGTAGCTGCTTTCGCAAACAGTAAATGAGATCGTCTCCCTGTTGCCAAGACCCAATATGCCGCCCTGCCCCAGGCTTTCATAAAACAGCTTATGGACGCGGGTCTGCAGGTCCCTATTAAAATAGATCAGTACATTTCTGCAAATAATGACGTGAAATTCGTTAAAAGAATGATCGGTCGCAAGGTTATGTTGGGCGAAGACGATATGCTCGGATAAAAAAGAATGGAATCGCGCCTTGTTATCTTCCGCCGCGTAATATTCCGAAAACGGCCGATTGCCGCCGGCATGCAAATAATTTCGTGTATACATCTTCATCCGGTTGAGCGGATAGGTCCCGGTCATTGCTTGTTTCAGCAACGCGTCGTTGAGATCGGTGGCATATATGCGCGCTTTATCAAGCAATCCTTCCTCATGCAGCAAGATGGCCATAGAGAAAGGTTCTTCGCCGGTCGAGCAGCCGGCGTGCCAAATTCGAATAAAAGGCAGCGTTTTCAGCCAAGGGATGACATTTTGACGCAGCGACAAAAAAAATGAAGGATCACGAAACATCTCGGTCACATGAATCGTGAAATCTCTAAACAATCGTTCCATCATCAACGGCTGATGAAGCACCCGCTCCAGCAATGCCGTGATGCTGGACATGCCCTCGAGCCTCACCCTATGCCAAATACGCCTGCGAATCGTGGACATGGAGTAATCACGGAAATCGTATCCATACGCTCGATATATGCCTTCCAGAAGCAGCTTGATCTCAATATCTTCAACATCTTCGCGAGCAGTCTCCTTGACGGAACGTTCAAATACATCAGGGCTCATGTGGTCACCTACCTATAGAGCCAAACACGGATAAGTGAAAGCAATTGGTTTAATTGTACAGGTTTGCCGATATAGTCGGACGCCCCGGCTTCGAGGCAGCGTTCGCGGTCCTGCTTCATCGCTTTAGCGGTCAGCGCAATAATCGGCAGCTCGGCCCGCTCCGGCATCCGCCGGATCGCCCGCATCGCCTCATAACCGTCGATCTTAGGCATCATAATATCCATCAACACAATGTCAACAGGCTCTCCTTTGCATAGCAGTTCAATCGCATCTCCGCCGTTCTCGGCAAACGCGACTTTCATTCCATGGCTTTCCAGCGCAGTCGTCAGGGCGAATACATTTCTCATATCATCATCGACAATCAGCACGCGTTTGCCGTCCAGAAGAGATTCGCCTATCGCCGAAACGGGCATTGCGCTTGGCGCCTGCTCAAGTCCCGGAGCCGCTTCCCGCGATCCGGACACCGCCTCCGCCAGAGCCGCAACAGGTCCGGCTTCGTTCGCAACGTTAGGCGCAGCTGCCGCCGGCGCCGCGAGCGGCACCACGCCATCTTTCTCCTTGCCGCTTGATTCGAGAGCTACAGGTACGAATAATGTAAAGCGGCTTCCTTTGCCCTGTTCGCTGTCCACATAAATCGAGCCGCCCAGCAATTGGGCGAGCTGACGGCTGATGGAAAGCCCCAGTCCCGTGCCGCCGTAACTGCGGCTGGTGGAGCCGTCAGCTTGCTGAAACGCTTCGAAAATAAGCCGATGTTTTTCCGTTGAAATCCCGATCCCCGTGTCGGAAACGGCAAAAGCTGCCACGGAAGAGGCCTGTCCGGCATTGCGGACACGCTTCCGCTCTTCTTCCCCGGGCATGTAAATATCAAGCCTGACTTCGCCGTATTCCGTGAACTTGGCGGCGTTGGACAGCAAATTCGTTACAATTTGCTGCAGCCGCTGCCCGTCCGTAAACAGCGTTCTGGGCACATCGGAATCGATACTGAGGTTAAATTCAAGCCCTTTCTTTTGCACGATAGGCCGGAATCGCTTCTCCAGCCCTTCCACTAGTTCCTCTAACACACACTCCTCGGGCACCACCGCCATCTTGCCCGATTCAACCTTGGAAATATCCAAAATATCGTTAATTAAGTGGAGCAGCTCATGGCCCGACTGGTGGATCGTGCGGACGAATTCAAGCTGTTTGGGCAGCAGCGTGCCCTCTTTATTTTCCAGCAGCAGTTGGGCCAAAATAAGCAGGCTGTTCAGCGGTGTCCGCAGCTCATGGGACATATTGGCCAAAAATTCGGATTTATAGCCGGAGGCCATCTCCACTTCGCGTGCTTTCTGCTCCAGCTCCGCCCGAATCAGCTCCAGCTCGTCGGCTCTGAGCTGGGACTGCTTATGCTGCTTCTCCAACTGCTCGTTGGAGGTGCGTAATTCCTCCTGCTGAAGCAGCAATTCCTCGGCTTGGCTCTGCAGTTCCTCCGCCTGCGACTGAAGTTCCGACTGATGCTGATGCGCTTCAAATAAGAGGCGCTCAATTCGCACATGGCTTTGCACGCTGTCGATGACAACCCCAAGCAGTTCGGTTACCTCGGAGATCAATTTCCGCTCCAGCTCTCCAATTTCCGTGAAACCGGCAAATTCGAGCACTGCGGTGACCGTTCCGTGATACAAAACCGGAATTAACAGCACATAAGAGGGCGGAGCTTGGCCCAGTCCCGATTGAACGGGGGCATATTTCTCAGGTACGTGCGACAACGAGATGGCTTCGCCGGACATAGCGCATTGGCCGACAAGCCCTTCGCCTACACGGAACGCTTTTTTGCCGAGTGCAGACCCGGCGTAAGCATAAGCTCCGGCTCTTTCGAAGATCGCGCTGTCCTTTTCACTTTGTTTAATATAAAAGACGGCATACGGAGATCCGATCGCTTTGGCCGTATGCGAGATAAAAACTTGGGCAAGCTCAGAGACATCGTGTATGCCCCTCAGCAAATTCATAATCTCGGCCGAGTTGCTCTGCAGCCAGCTTTCATCCTCCATCTCTTTCTGATACTGCTGCTCCCGCAGGGCATGTTCCTCCAAAGCCGTCGACATATGGTTAAGCGATGCCGCCATAAGCCCCAATTCATCGCTAGCCTCCGTCTCCACACGCGGCAAATCTTGATAAGGGCCGTCGGAAATATCGTTCATCACGCGCACCATGCGGCCTAACCGGCGTGTGATGGTGCGAGTCATCCAAAATGTAATACTGATGCTCATCAGAACGGTAAACAAAGTAAGCAATACACCGGTCCACAAAGCGATCCGTTTCAACCTGGTCGATTCTTCCGATGCCGTAGCGATTTCATCGTCCTGATATTTGCTCATTTGTTCAATCGCCGGATACAACAATTCGTTAATATGTTTGACATCCTGCTCCAGCAGCTTTGTCGCTTCAGGCATCTTGTTTGCCGCAAACGCGGCCGTAATCTGGCTCTCCATTTCGTCATGGGTTTCCAAAGCCAAATAAACTTGCTGCAGGCGATCCTTTACGATCGGGTCCAACTGTTTGTTTTCCAGCGTTTTCAGCGCATCGACGGCATTATCCTTGTTCGTTTGAATTTTCCCCAACGCTTTTTGCATTTGCGTGCTGTCTTTGTTCAGCAGCATTAATGAGAGCCTGCGCTCCATCTCGCTAATTTCAAAGCGGCTGGTATCCGCAAGCCTGGCTTTCTCGTATCTGTCCACGATCCCATTCATATTATGCTGCAGCACGGATTGGATTTGCAGCACAAACCAGCACAACACGGACATAAGAAGAATCACAACGCCTGATCCGAGATATAACTTTGTTTTTAAACTCATAAAGGCAATCCTTCTTTATATTAGGGTGCGTACAATTACAGTTATTCTCTGTTTTCCCGGATTTTCCTGCGGCGAATGCCACGCTGAAAAATATTTTGTTTGCCAAACAAAAAAACGGTGCCGCGAATGGACACCGTCTTTTTGCTTTTTCAAGCGGATTATGCGTTAAGCAAATATTGATTGATCGTGCTTTTGATCAGTTCAAGACGTCCCGATTTGTTCTGAATCGGGTTGTTTTGCAGCGCATAAGCCTCAAGCGAGCGGAAATCCGCTTTGCCGGAAACGATATCCGCGCCGATGCCGGATTGGAAGGAAGCGTAACGGTCGGCTACGACGTTTTCCAATACGCGGTCTTCGATCAGCTTGGCTGCCACTTGAAGTCCGCGGGCAAAGCTGTCGATCCCGGCGATATGCGAATACACTACGTCGATCGGTTCAAACGAACCGCGGCGCACTTTAGCATCAAAATTGACACCGCCCCGTCCGATACCACCTTCGTTAAGCAAAATTTCGTACATCGCCAAAGTTGTCGAGTACAAGTCGGTCGGGAATTCATCGGTATCCCAGCCAAGCAGCAAATCTCCCTGGTTGGCGTCAATCGAACCCAGAGCGCCGCTGACACGCGCCACACGCAGTTCATGCTCGAACGTATGTCCCGCCAGCGTAGCATGGTTCGCTTCCAAGTTCAGCTTAAAATGCGGCAGCAGATCATATTGGCGCAGGAACGACAGCGTTGTCGCCGCATCGAAGTCGTATTGATGCTTGGAAGGCTCCTTAGGCTTCGGTTCAATCAGGAACTGGGCGTCAAAGCCGATTTCTTTGGCATAAGCAACCGCCAAGTGCATAAATCTGGCCAGATTGTCGAGCTCCAGCCCCAGGTCGGTATTCAGCAGCGTCTCGTAACCTTCGCGGCCGCCCCAGAACACGTAGTTTTCCGCGCCAAGCTCCTTGCCGTGTTCTAGCGCCTTCTTCACTTGAGCCGCCGCATAAGCGAACACGTCCGCATTGCTGGTCGTAGCCGCGCCATGCACAAACCTTGGGTTCGTAAACATGTTGGCCGTATTCCAAAGCAGCTTTTTCCCGCTCGATTTCATGTTTTCTTTAATTTCCGCAACGATGACGTCCAAGTTTTTATTTGTTTCTTGAAGTGTGTCTCCTTCCGGAGCGATATCCCGGTCATGGAAACAGAAATAATCTACATCCAGCACGTTCAGCAGCTCAAAACATGCTTCCACGCGGGCTTTAGCCAAATCCATGCCGGAGAAACGATCCCAGCCGCGTACCGCCGTACCGCTGCCGAACGGGTCGGAGCCGTTGCCGGTAAAGGAGTGCCAATAAGCGACGGCAAACCGCAGATGCTCCCTCATCGTTTTGCCCAAGATCACTTGCTCCGGATTGTAAAATTTGTAGGCCAGCGGATTGTCGGACTGTCTGCCCTCATACGCGATTTTCGAAACTTGACCAAAATATGCCATAATAAATCCCCTCCGAAAATAATAAATGAATCCTTGCTGTGTATCGATTGCAGCGTTTCCAAATTTATCATAACATCAACTAACGACTTTGTAAATTGATTAAACTAACTAAATGTGCAAAAATAAATTCGTTCATGATACAATCATGAAATAGTGTTTACATGGGGGCCTTTATGAAGAAAACCGGCGATTTGAATCTTGTTAAACGAATGAACAAAGCGATTGTTCTTGAATATATCCAGCAGCATGCGCCCGTCTCGCGTGCGACCATCGCAAGCAAGACCGGCCTGACTAAAGCGACAGTGTCCACCCTGGTCAGCGAATGGATCGACAGCCACATGGTATACGAGATTGGCACGGGGGAATCCAGCGGCGGCCGCAAGCCGGTAATGCTGCTGTTTCATGCCAAAGCGGGATTTGTGATCGGAATCGATCTCGGTGTGAATTACATTCACGCCTTGCTTACCGATCTGGATGGCGAAGCCGCCTGCGAGCACAACATGACGCATGCCAATGCTTCCGTCGCCTCCGTCCTGGAGGACGTCAAAGCTTGTATCCGCGAGCTGCTCCGGCAGGCGCCGGCAAGCCCGTACGGCGTCGTTGGCATCGGGATCGGCATTCCCGGCATCAGCGACGACCACGGCAACGTGTTGTTTGCGCCGAATCTGGGCTGGGAAAATGTGCCGCTCCAGCAGGAGATCGAGAAAGAGTTCGGCATCCCTGTCGTCATTGAAAACGAAGCAAACGCCGGTGCGGTTGGCGAGAAACGTTACGGAGCGGGCCAAGACGCCGCCCACCTGATCTATGTCAGCTTGGGCAGCGGGATCGGCACCGGGATCATTATAAAAGACGAGTTGTACCGGGGCGCAACCGGCTTCTCCGGTGAAATCGGCCATCAATCGATTGATCTGAACGGGCCGCAATGCCGCTGCGGCAATTACGGCTGTTGGGAGTTGTACGCCTCGGAGCAAGCGCTGCTTGAGTCGGCGAAAAGCAGTCTGGGCCGGAGCGCTGCCGATGTGGACAGCCTGCTGCAGGAAGCGGCTCAGATCGGCAGCGCCGAAATATCCGGCTTGTTCGCGCAGCTTGGCCGTCATCTCGGCATCGGGCTCGTCAACATCGTCAACAGCTTTAATCCCGAGCTGATCATCATCGGCGGACGGCTTACGGCTGCAGCCGAATGGCTGGACGAGCCGATCCGGCAAACGATGGAGCAGCGGCTGCTCCCTTATCCGCGCAAACCGCTGGAGGTGCAGTTTTCGGCGCTGGACAGCCGTTCGACCGTGCTTGGCGCATCCACGCTTGCTGCCGGGAATTTCTTCGGGAAGCTGAAGTCGTAGCGGAGTGTGAACGGGTTGCGCCTTATCTCCATATGCAGATGTACGTTTGCCGGAAAACAACTAAAGAAGCTGCTCCGAAGAAGAAGCCCCCATGATGGTTACATGATAACAACGGGGGAACAACTCTTTGCAGCAGCTTCATTTTTCTATTTGGAACAGACGATTTGCCATCACATTACATTTTCGCAAGGCTCGTATTACTTTGGCTTGGGTGAAGCCAATTTCCTGCCCTCTGCTATTTCTTCGTTTTTACCCACTCGTCAACCTGCTTTTGCTTCTCGGCGATAATTTTATCTACTCCCGCCTTCTTCAGTTTATCGAGAAACTCCGGCAGCCCTGTCGCAGGGTCGATCGTACCCGAAATCAGCGCAAAATGATACTGTTGAATGACCGAACCGGTTTGTGCGAGTTCGGTTTTAACCGTTTCGGGGTTAAAGCTGAATCCAAGCAGTGGTGCCGTATCCGCTTCGTTATTAAGTTTGATCGTTTTCTCCCAGTTGCCGACGTCTCGCTTATCAATGTAATAGCTGTTGAACTGATTGCCGTACATCCAATCCGTGCCCGGCGCATAACCGATCGATTCCGGCGTTGCTCCCGGCGGCAAACCGATGACACCTTTTTCTTTATCCGTAAATACGTAATGTTTGCCTTCAATGCCATGGGCGATCAAATTGTACAGCTCTTTGTCCGTGTTGATCAGCTCCAGGAACATCATGGCCCGCTCCGGATTTTTGGACGTTTTACTGATCGCGGTCAGCGTAGCCAGCGTGCGTGACGTCGTAACCAGCGGTTTGCTGTACGATTTGAGAATTCCGTCAAAGCCGAAACGGAGAATATCCACCGTATCCGATCCAGGCCCTGTCGGCTTGGCGATTTGCGCAGCATATTTGCCTGCTTTGATTTCCGCCGTGACATCTGTCACCGAGGCAGCGTCTTTGCGGAAATAACCTTTGAGATACCATTTGCGCATCAGCTCGCTGAATTGCTTATACTCCGGGGTTTCATACTGGTTGACGACCTTGATTTTCGGATCGTTTAAATAATACCAGCCCGGCGAGGAGTCTTCTCCGATCGTATCCATACCGAAATAAGGAGCGGCTACATTAAAATGGTCCCACTTCGTATAAAATTTGACCGGATATATCCCCTTTTCGTTTTTAACGACCTGATCCAATAATGGTTCCAAATCTTCATATTTCGTTGTTTTATCAACGTCAAAATGATATTTTTCAGCCAAATCTTTGCGGATGTTCACGCCATACGGCATAGCTACGATCTGGTAATTGAGCGCTCCGTAGATTTTGCCGTTGACTCGTGCCGCATCCCACATTTTGGCAGGTACCGTCTTTTTCAGCGTCGGCGCATATTTGTCGAGCAATTCGTCCAATGGCAGGTAAGCGCCCTTTGCTACGTTCTGAAAATAATTGTTGCTCCATGTAGAAGTGAATACCAGATCGTACGGATCTCCGGCCGCCGTCATCACGTTCATTTTCTGCTCAAAGCTGCCGAGGTCGATTTGGTTCAGCTTGATTGTCGTATTGATTTTGGCTTTCAAGATTTTGTTCATCGCTTCTTCCACAAGCTTAAGATCTTTCTGCGGCGCCCCCTGATAATAATAAGTCAGCTCCACCGGCGGCAGCTTTGACGCATCGGTGCCACCCGCTCCGGATCCGGCCTCCGGCGCCTTAGCCGCCGTTTCCTTCGGTTTATCCTGCGGTTTTTCCACAGCTTTGCTCCCATCACCCGTATTGCCCCCGGTACATCCGCTGGCGGCAACCGCCAATAACAGCGGAATGCCAAACCAAACGGGCAGCTTCCGTTTTGCAGCCTTCATGATAAGTAACCTCCCTGGCTCAATCAGATTCGTCTGCAGGTCTCCCGCAGCAAATCAAGTATGGCACCCGATTTCGGAGGAGAAAAACAGCAAATACGATGAAAAGTGGCCAATAATATAAGTTGCTGCACGGTAAAATTGAACGATTTTCATAAAAAGTAGTTGATTGTCCTTATTTGCTTTGCGGTTCGGCACTGTCATTGACGTATTTCAGCTTATATTCGCTTAAAGAAACGCCAACCTTGGCTTTAAATTGCTTGTAGAAGTAATTTTTATTCTCGATGCCAATCTCGTCCACAATGTCGCTGAAATGCTTGGATCCCTCGTCAAGCAGCTCGATCGCCTTGGCAATGCGCAGCTCCGTGATGTAATCGGCCACAGACTTCCCGAACTCCTCCCGGAACAACTTGCCTGCATATACCTTCGACATATTGATCGTACTTGCGATGCTTTCCAGACAAAGCGAACTGTCCCGGTAATTGGCTTCGATCAATTTGACGATGGTGCCGGTGACCACGTTGGTCCGTTTATGCTTGCGGTCGTGAACGACGCCCGCAATGCGGGTGAACAAATCGTAAAAAAGCTCGTTGATTTCATCGATCGTCTCCGCGTTTGTCACATGCTGCATAAACGAATTGAAGTCAACGTTAAATTTGTTCAAGCTGTTTCCTTCCACGATGTTCAGCATGTTATACATGCTGGAAGTCACGTACAGCATCGCCGACATGACCGAATCATAAGAATAACCGGCAATGCCCGACAGCGTCTCTTCATACACCGTGCGGGCATCCTCCAGCTTTCCGTTAAACAACGCATCATGCAAGTTTTTCTCAAACTGCTTGGACAGCTTAAACGGATCCGTTGACTGATCTTTCAACATATCGGGGGTAACCACGGAATTATGGCCATAAATAAGCCGGTATTTGGACAAGTTGACCGACTCCCGGTAAAGCTGCTTCAGCTCGGAAAAATCTTGAGCTATATAACCAAAGGAAGCGGATAATGAAAGACTAAGGTGCATTTGCGACCACATCTGAATATGTTCGATCACGGAAACAATGTTGTGCTTAAACTCGTCCAGCGCTTGGTCCTTCAACTGCACAAGAAATACGATCCGGTTGTTTTCCAATTCAACGGCATCGCTATCGCCAATTTCTGCGAAAAGCTCTCGAGCCGCGTTGATGACGGCATAGGTGAACAACGCCTGATCCTGTACCGAATAAGCAGCGGCGAAACGGGCCCGGCGGTCGATCAGCAAGGTGATAAGTACAACGCTGCGGCGCGGGTTGAGAGGAATATCGTATTTGCCAAATAGCGCACAAAGCGGCTCGAACCCGTTAAATTCGCTGGAAAGCAGACCCGCGAGCGCATCGTTTTTGCGGATTCTCAGCATGTCGCGTTTCGTCTGGTCCAGCAGCTTCGCTTTATCGAACGTCTCGTCAAACGCTTGCGTCAGCAAACGGACTTCGTCGATGCGCCGTTCGCGGGATGCCGGAGCATCCGTCATTATGGCGACCCTTCTGACCAAGCTGCGAATCGGAGAATACAGACGGCGGGACACCAGCAAAGAAATAAGCAAACCCAGCAGCAGCACAGCAGTGCAGACCCCAATCGTGATTTGTTTCATTTGTTGAAACTGGTTTGTAATTAATTCATAAGGCAGCACCTGAATAAACTTCCAGCCTAATATATCCGAATAGACGTACGAAACGAGCATGTCCCGGCCCGTGTCCGTATCCAGAAAATACCCCGAATCGCCTTGCGCCCGCAGCACCCGGTTTACAAAAGGCTGATCGCTTAGATTAGAAAGAAACGGATGCGATTCGGAATCGTTCATCACCTTTCCATCCCGGTCGATGATGACAATTTCGCCTTCAAACATGTTATTTTTAAGCTTGAGGGAGTTGATGATGTTCTGCAAATATTCGATCTTCATATTCACGATGACGGCGCCTTCGACACCGCCTTTTTCCGAAGAAAAATCGTATAAACTGTATGTATATACCTTTGTAGAGGCCGAATTCGGGTCGTTTGGATTCAGCTTGATCAAGCGCGGAATCGGCGAAAAACTTCGCGGTTCTCCGGATGCCTGCACAATAATCGCGTTCATTTCCTGATCGAAAAAGCTGCTTTCGTCATTTAGCGGCGCATCCGTCGTGGAGAAATATTGCCCCAATCGTTTGTTGTATACGTATAAAGTGTGAACGGAGGCGTTTTTTTGCGCCAAATCCCGAAGGCGTCCCGCTTGAGCGATCAAGTCCATATAATCGATCCGATTTTGATACATCAACTGGGTCGTCACCGCATCGCCGAACACGGAAAACGTAAAATTTCTCGCGTTATCGTTTAAATAATTCGCACTGTAGCTGATCTGAGATAAAATCTTCGCATTGTTTTCCGTAACCGTCTTGGTCTGGATATTCTCGAAGCTCACATACAAGATGGAAGACAACGCAAATAAAAGCACGACCAGGACGATCGTAAAAGACAACACCATCCTGGCAAGCATGCTCCTTGGTACGGAAATGAATGGAATCAGGCTCATTTTCGCCACCCTAACCTTTAATCGCTCCAACAGTAAGGCCCCTTACAAAATATTTTTGGAAAAAAGCATACAGCAAAGCGATCGGTCCGATCGCGATGACGGCCATCGCCATTCTGGCGGATTCGGACGGAATGGCCGTTCCGGTTGAGGTTGGCAGCGAGTCAAGCACCTCGATATTTTTTACGGTCGTGTACAGCAAATACTGCAGCGGGATCAGATCCCGGTCTTCGATATACAGCAGGCCCAGCCACCAATCGTTCCAAAACATCAAAGCGCTGAACAAACCTACGGTCGCCAATACGGGAGCCGAAAGCGGCAGTATAATTTGCAGAAACAGTCGGTATTCGCCCACCCCGTCGATTTTGGCGGATTCGACGATTTCATGCGGCAGCGCGGAGAAAAAAGTGCGCATCAGCAGCACATACCATGGAGTCACCAAGTGCAGCACGATCAGCACCCATAACGTATCCTTCAAATGGAATATTTGGGTAACTACAATATACCATGGCACAAGCCCCCCATTGAACAGCATCGTAAAAAAAACGTAAAAGCTCAGTTGGCGGTTATAAAAGAAATCTTTGCGCGACAGCGGATAAGCGAGCAGCGCCGTAATCAGCAGACTGGCCGGCGTACCGACCATCGTCACAAAAACGGTCACTCCGTACGAAGCCAGAATTTGCCGCGGATTGCTCAGGATGTAGCCGTAAGCGGCCGTTGTAAACTGCTGCGGAAGTAACGAATAGCCATGTTGGACAAGCGCATTTTCGCTGGAAAATGATGCCGATACCAGCACCGCAATCGGCAGCAAAACGACAAGACAAAGCAAGGTTAATACGGCATACAGCATTGCGCCGCTGCTGCGGCGCCGGACATCTAATCTTCCGTTGTGCATGGTGCCTCTCCTTTCCTGTTTTAAAACAACGCATTGTTTTTATCGATTTTGCGGACGATTAAATTTGCGAGCAGCACAAGAATAAAGCCGACAACCGCCTGATAAAACCCGGCTGCGGACGCCATTCCGACATCGCCGACCGTTCGCAGCATACGGAATACGTACGTATCGATTACGTCCGTTGTGCTGTACAGCAGTCCCGTATCACGGGTGACGTTAAAAAACAAGCCGAAATCGGCATAAAAGATCCGGCCGATTTGCAGCAGCGTCATGATCGTCATAATCGGAACAAGCAGCGGAAGCGTAATATGGATGATTTGCTGCCATTTGGAGGCGCCGTCGATTTTGGCCGCCTCGTAATACTCCTGGCTGATTCCCAGCATACCCGCCAAATAGATGACGGAGTAATACCCCGCCGTCTTCCACAACATGATAAGCACAAGCAGCGCAGGCCATTTGGCGGCGTCCACATACCACTGTACCGGCTCTAATCCGACTGCGGCAAGCGCGCTGTTGACAAGCCCGTTTTCCATTTTCAGCAGCGCAAATACGAGATAGCCCATAACGACCCATGACAGCAAATACGGAAAAAACAGCGCCGATTGAAACAGCTTGTTCAGCCAGCGGACTTTTACCTCGTTCATCAGCAAAGCGATACCTACTGCGGCGATCAAACCAAACACGATAAACATCGCATTAAGAAACAATGTGTTAAACGTAATTCGCCAGGCATCCTCCGAGGAGAACAAATACTTGAAATTTTTTAGTCCGACCCATTCGCTTCCGACAATCCCTTTGTCAAACTTGTAATCTTTGAAAGCGATGATGATGCCGAACATCGGCAAATAAGCAAAGCAAAACAATATCAATACCCCGGGCAGCGTCATGGACAGCAGCCAGCCGTTTCGGCGCATGGCGGCGATGCTTCTGTACAATCCTCCGGGCTTTGATGCCGCAGCGGGCCGGGCCGCTTGAGAAGAAGCTTTCACGAGCCTTCACATCCTTTCTATTGGTGTTGAGGCTCATTCTCACCCTTTTCCGGCAAAGGGTAAACAGCAAGTACGAAAGCTTATGGCGATTATTAGCGGCAGGCTGCGGCAAATTATAAACAAAGTGGCGAATTGCAAAGAAAGCGGCTGTACAGCATGTCCGTTAACGACAAAAAACCCGCCGTTCACATGGAACGGCAGGCTGTTGACGTTAATGCGCCTAAAGTTATGCGTTTAAATCGCTGCCCCGTTTCGGAACAGGCAGCGGCGGTTCTTTTTTCACCAGCACCTCGGAAGCGATCAGCACGCCGCCGATAATAAGCAGCGAACCGCCAAGCTGGCCCAAGGTCACCTTGGTACCAAGCAATATGAAGCCGACCAGCATCGCAACAAACGGCTGCAGGTTGAGAAACACCGCCGATTTGCCGGCGCCGATCTCTTTGAGCTGGCGGTTCCAAATGAGCGTGGCGATCACTTGGCTGCCTAGCGCGCTGCCCACCGCAAGCAGCCACATCCAGACGGAATGGCTCAGCCGGATGGACGGTTCGAGCAGCAGCGCGCAAGGGACCTGCAGCACGGCTCCGATCCAGGAGGCGTGTATCGTAATGGCCAGCGGCTCCATTCGTTCCGTCAGCTTGCGGACAAGGATGACCGACACCGCAAACGACAGCATGGCGATAAAAATCATGATCTCACCTAAGCTTAAGCTGAGGCTGAACCCTCCTCCGCGCCCCACGACCAGGAAAACGCCGGCCAGCGCGGCGACCGAACCGGTAATCATCGGCTTCGACAGCGGCTCCTTCAGCAGCCAGCGGGCCAAATACGCCGTCGTAATCGGAGCCAGCGACATTACAAGCGCCGCCGTTGTCGCGTCGGTCGTCTGCATACCGTTAAAAAAGGCGGTTTGGTTGACGACCGTACCAATCAAGCCAAGCGGCAAAAACAGCAGCAGGTCGCGCATTTTCAGCGTCGGCCATCTGCGGGTGAACAACATAACAACGATAAAAAATAAGGCGGTAAACGATAATCTGACCGCAGATAAGGCCATCGGCGAAAATTGTTGTACCAGTATCGTGCCAAAGACGAAATTGCTGCCCCAAAACAGGACACACGTCAACAGCAGCGCATACGTTTTCAGCTTCACAGCACGGACCTTCTTCCCTGCTTACGGGTTACAGCTGCAAATGAACCGCTTTTTGCCACCCCGCGTACTTTTGCTCCCGGAACTGCTCGTCTTGCTCAGGTACGAATGTTTGATCAAGCTCCCACAGCCGCTCAATTTCTTCTTGCCCGCTCCAAAAGCCGACCGACAACCCGGCAAGAAACGCCGCGCCCAGCGCCGTCGTTTCGTTGACTTTTGGCCTTGTCACGTTAACGCCCAGCAAGTCGGCCTGGAACTGCATCAGGAAGCCGTTTTTGACGGCGCCTCCGTCGACGCGAAGTTCCGGCAGATGAATGCCCGACTCTTCTTCCATCACCTGCAGCACCTCCTGGCTTTGGTAAGCAATCGCTTCCAGCGCCGCGCGCACGATGTGCTCTTTTCTTGTCGCCCGCGTCAAACCTGAGATGAGGCCACGCGCGTTCGGATCCCAATACGGGGTGCCCAGTCCGCTGAATGCCGGGACAAAGTAGACGCCGCCGGTATCTTCCACCGACGAAGCGATCGCTTCGGTCTCCCCCGCATGCGAGATCAAGCCAAGCCCGTCGCGCAGCCACTGAATGACCGCACCGGCGATAAACACGCTGCCTTCCAGCGCATAAGTAACCTCGTCCCCCACCTGCCAGGCGATCGTGGTGAGCAGGCCTTTTTGCGAAGCTACCGGTTTGCCGCCCGTATTTTTCAAAATAAAACAGCCGGTGCCGTACGTGTTTTTGGCCATCCCTTCGCGGAAGCAGCCTTGGCCGAATAAAGCGGCCTGCTGGTCTCCGGCGCTGCCGGCGATCGGAATGCCCGCTTCGTCTCCGCCAAGCAGCGACGTATGACCAAAAATGCCGCTGCACGGCTTCACTTCAGGCAGCATGGCGCGCGGAATGCCGAATTCGGCCAAAATGTCGTCGTCCCAGTCCAGCGTATGTATGTTGTACAGCATCGTCCGCGACGCATTGGATATATCCGTTGCGTGAACGGCCCCGCCGGTTAAATTCCAAATCAGCCAGCTGTCGATCGTGCCAAACAACGCTTCGCCCCGCTCCGCCTTTTCGCGGATCGACGGATGCTCGCATAGCAGCCACTTCAGCTTGGTGCCGGAGAAATAAGGATCAAGCACAAGTCCCGTTTTGCTGCGCACGGTTTCCTCGAAACCTCCGGTCTTTAGTTCCTCGCAGATCGAGCTGGATCTGCGGCATTGCCAAACGATAGCGCGGTGCAGCGGTTTGCCCGTAGTGCGGTCCCATACAACCGTCGTCTCCCGCTGATTCGTGATACCGATGGCTGCAATTGCTTCTGCGGCAATACCTTCGGTTGCCTGCCGGAGCACCTCCAGCTGAACGGTCCAAATCTCTTCCGCGTCGTGCTCCACCCATCCCGGCTGAGGGAAAAATTGCGTAAACTCCCTCTGCGCCATCTTCACAATATTGCCGGTCTTGTCGAACACAATGGCCCGGCAGCTGGTCGTGCCTTGGTCCAATGCGACGATATACGCTTTCATATGTTGCCTCCCGTCCTGTACATTCGCACAATTTGCAGTTCATCCGTTAGTAGCGCCAAGCGTTTATCCTTAAGCAAAGTACTTGCAACAGCGGCAAAAACCGCAGGCTTCACACTTGTCATAAGTGTACTTCAGCGTCAGGGAGGAATCAATGACGATTTTCTCTGAAATGTATCCCATATTCCCTCAAAATAAGATGTTCGACAAATAGACGACGGCAGCTACCGTCGCGCTGCTGAGCAAGGTGGAGAGCAGCACGGCTTGCGCCGCATATTCCGGCTGATTGCCGTATTCCAGCGCAAATATCGCGCTGTTGCGTGAAGTCGGGAACGAGCTGGCGATAAACAATGCTTGGGCAACCGTGCCTTCCAGACCCATAACCGTAATGACCGCATAAGCGAGCACAGGCGAGACGATCAGCCGTCCGGCGAGGCTGAGCAGAAGCGGCGCCGAGACGGCGCGGATTTTTAAATAGGCACTTTGAGCTCCCAAGGTAAGCAGTGCGATCGCCAAGAAGGCGTTTGACGTGTTTTCGATAGGGTTTCTTAAGAAAGCCGGCATCGGTACCTTCAGCAAATTAAGCAGCAGTCCGGCAAGAAAGGCATAAAACACCGGATTTTTCAGCAGCTCGCGGACCGCTTCCTTCAGCCCGCTGCTACCGCCCGCCACCGCATTGATCAGTCCGTACGTATTGGTCAGCAGGTTCTGGTAGATCATGACGACCACCTGAACCGAAGCGCCAAGCGGATTGTTCGGAAAGACAAGCTGGCTGACCGGCAATCCGAAGTTTCCCGAATTAATCAGCACAACGCTGTTTTTAAACGTCGATGAAGTGGACTTGTCCAATTTGGCCAGCTTGGAGGCGACCGTGCTGAAGGCGATCAACGCCGAGCTTTGCAGCAGTAAAAAACCGAGGATGTACAGCAGCATGCCGCCGATTTTGCTGTCATATATATTGAGGAAACTGACAGCCGGCATCAGAAAAAAAGCGTTCAGCTTGGACAACGTATTCATGTCGAGCTTGAACTTTCTTTGCAGAAAAATGCCTGCTCCGATCAATGTGAAGACGGGCACAATCACATTAACGACAATGAGGATAAATACATTCATGGTGACGGATGTCCCTCCGAATCGTGCTACTAATCGTGCTATCTAAATAGAAACCAGACGATAAAAACGCAAAATGCCCCGGCACGCACGCACCGCTCAACGGTCATGCGCTGCACAGGGCTGATCCGGTCAACCTTCTTCGTTTACCAGCACTTTTTTGCCTTTCAGTTTTAAGATAAGCGGAATTACAATCCAAAGCAAGCCGATAATGAGAAATACTAACGAAACCGGTTTCTGTACAAAAATCGCAAAGTCGCCGTTGGAGATCGTCAGTGCGCGGCGCATGTTGTTTTCCATCATCGGTCCGAGGATCAGACCCAGCACCAGCGGCGCCAGCGGGAAGTCGTTTTTGGACAGGAAATAGCCGGCCAAACCGCAGCCCATAATAAGCAGCAGATCAAATGTAGAGTACTGCACCGCATACACGCCAAATACGGAAAATACGATAATGAGCGGAATCAAATATTTGGTCGGCGTTTCAATCACTTTAGCAAACACTTTAACCAGCGGCATGTTCAGGATGAGCAGCATCAGGTTGCCGACAAACATACTGGCGATTACACCCCAAGCCAGCTGCGGATGATCCGAGAACAGCAAAGGACCCGGCTGCACGTTGTACATAATAAATGCGCCCATCATAATCGCCGTTGTACCCGAAGACGGGATGCCCAGCGTCAGCAGCGGAATCATCGCGCCGCCGGCAGCGGCATTGTTGGCCGACTCCGGAGAAGCGACGCCTTCGATCGCGCCTTTGCCGAATTTATCGGGATTTTTGCTTAGCTTTTTCTCCACGATATAGGCGAAAAATGAAGCCAGGATGGCCCCCGCGCCGGGCAGCAGACCGATGAAAAAACCGAGAACCGAACCGCGGGCGATCGGCGCCGCGCTGTCTTTCAAATCTTTTTTGGTCGGCATAATGCGGTTGATTTTCGCCAGCTCTCCGTCGTTACCTTCCCGCTCCAGTATCGTCTTGAACACTTCGCCGACGGCAAATGTGCCTACTGCGACGGTCAGAAATTCCAATCCTTGATACAGCTCAGGAATGTCGAACGTAAATCGCGATACGCCGGATACATTATCGATGCCAATCGTAGCGAGCAGCAGGCCAAACGCGGTCATCATCAGCGCTTTGATCATCGATTTACCCGCAAGACCGCTGATCGCAAGCAGGCCAAGCACCATTAACGAAAAATATTCGGCCGGGCCGAATTTAATCGCCACTGCGGACAAAGGCTGGGCCAAAAAGATCAATCCGAGCAAAGCGACGATACCCGCCGCAAACGAACCAATCGCCGAAATCGCCAGCGCCGCTCCCGCACGCCCCTGCTTGGCCATCTGATAGCCGTCCAACGTGGTAACTACGGAGGAAGATTCCCCCGGCGTATTTAATAATATGGAAGTCGTGGAACCTCCGTACATTGCACCATAGTACACGCCTGCAAGCAAAATGATCGAGCTTGTCGCCGCTTCCTCCGGACCAAGCCCCGCCGTCATCGTCGCCGTGATCGGGATCAGCAGCGCCACGCCGCTCATCGGCCCGATGCCCGGCAATACGCCGACAACCGTGCCGATCAGCACGCCGAAAAAAACGAACAGCACATTGTGCCACTGCATAGCCGTAGATAAACCGTGAAGCAAATAATCAATTGTGCTCATCGTATTAACCTCCTAAACCAAGCCAAGCCGGAAAGCCGGGAAGCGAACCGTCCAGCACATTGACGTAAAGATAATACACCCCGTATGAAAAAGCGCCTGAAATGACGATAGATGTAAGCAGCTTGCCTTTTTGCATCGTCTGAAAGCCGATCAGCAAAAACAAAAAGGTCGAAATGACAAAGCCGATTTCCTCCAAAAAATAAGCGTAAAGCACAGCCGCGGCGAAAATGATCCCAAACCGCTTATAATCGAGATTTTGCTTTTTTGTTTCCGTCTTTTGAGCACGAAACGTTTCATAAATCAGGCGTAGGCTGAGCAATGCAAGCAAACCGCCCAAAATCATCGGGAAGATGTTAGCTCCGACATTGCTGCCGTAAGCGCTTGTCGATATCGTCCGGCTGCCGATCATAAACGCGGTGCCTACGGCAAGGAAGACGATACCGGCGTAACGGTCAAACGTTCTGTTCATATGTCTCTTCTCCTTTTAAAGCACCGGGGAGAAGATGTTCTCTTCTCCCCTGGATTCGTTCCTGTTTACTTCTGCATGCCAAGCGCGGTCATAATATCTTTGATTTGCGTTTCCTGCTGCGTCAAATAGGTCTTGAAATCGTCCGACTTCTTATAGTCGGTTTCCCAGTTGTTCGCTTGGACTTCCTTCTTCCATTGATCGGATTCGACCATCTTCTTCAGCGCATCGTCCCAATATTTCTTGGCGTCAGCACTCATCTCTTTGGGTCCGAAAATTCCGCGCCAGATCAGGAATTCGGCATCCACGCCCTGCTCTTTCATCGTTGGCACATCCTTCAGACTGCCGCCGAGGCGCTGCGGAGCGGCAACGGCCAAAATTTTAATTTTGCCGGCTTTTACATATTGGTCAAGCGAAGATGCATCCGTACCAAGCACATCCGCGTTGCCTCCGAGCAACGCTGTAACGGCTTCTCCGCCGCCGTCGTAGGAGACGTATTTGATTTTTTTCGGGTCGATGCCGTACTTAAAGGCGGGTAAAATCGCCACCACGTGGTCCATCGAGCCCGGTGCGGAGCCGCCGGCTACGGTCAGTTTGGTTGGATCCGCTTTCATATCGGCGAGCAGCGATTTCAAATCGTTATATTTGGAATTCGCGGCCACTGCAATCGCGCCGTAGTCTTTAGTCAATTGGGCCAGCGGTGTCGTATCCTTGAAGCCGTAAGGCGTGTTGCCTTCTTTTTTGATATTGTTAATCAGGATCGGCGGCGAGCTGACGAACAACTTATAATTGTCTTTTACATCCTTCGTTGCGTATTCGGCCATAAACACCGTGCCGCCGCCGCCCGGTTTATTTTCCACGCTGACCGGCTTTTCATAGATTTTCGTTTCGCCCAGCACTTTAGCGATCGTTCTGGCCGTCATGTCCCAGCCGCCGCCTGCTCCGGACGGAGCCACGATGCCAAGCGGTTTCTCCGGATATTTGGAGCTGCTTGCCGCTGGCGCCGCCGTATCCTTGCCTTTATCCGCACCGGTTGCCGCTTGCTTGGCGCCTCCTCCGCTGCCGCATGCCGCAAGGCTTGCCGCAAGTACGATGATGGAAGCTACTTTCCACGATTTTTCCAACATTTGTTTAATCAATGTGAACCCTCCCCTAAATGTTTACAATCCGCTTAAGCGAACGAAGCTATATTTGTTTGCGCTTTCTTTGAAGCGTTTTCAATATATCACCGCCGCCTTGTTTAGAGGAAGTTTAACGAAATTAGTCGTATTAAAACCATTGCGGACATTTTGTTCATTTTGTTTACGGCGCAAACGCTTCATTTCATGCCCGCATAATAATTTCCTGTGATACAATACTAGAAAAAAAAGCGAGGGACCGATCAAGGTTATGCGATTGCAGACCAAGCTGATTCTCATCATCTGTTCGCTGTTGGCGCTTGTTATTGTCAGCCTAGGGGGCATTTTCTATTATGTGGTCACTTCCGCGCTGGAGGAGCAGATCGGTACACGCGCGCTAAAAGTGGCCGAAACGGTGGCCTCCATGCCGGAGATCAGGAAAGCGTTTCACGACGCCGACCCTTCAGCGGCGATTCAGCCGATCGCCGAAACGGTCCGCGAAAAAATCGACGCCGAATATATCGTTGTCGGCAACAGGGAAGGCATTCGTTATTCCCATCCACTGCCCGACCGCATCGGTAAAGAGATGGTCGGCGGGGATAACGGCCCCGTGCTTGAAGGAAAATCGATCATCTCCAGCGCCATCGGCTCTTTAGGGCCGTCATTGCGCGGCAAAGCTCCTGTTTTTGACGATAACGGCTCGGTCATCGGCATCGTATCCGTCGGCTTTCTGACGGAGGACATCGACAATTTTACCGACAACTATCAAGCGGAGATTGAACTGATCACCTTTGCGGTGCTGGCCGTCGGCGTCGGCGGCGCCATTCTGATCGCCCGCAATGTGCGCAAATCCTTGCACGGGCTTGAGCCGCAGGAAATCGGATCGTTATACACCGAGAAACAAGCTATTCTCGAATCCATACGCGAAGGGATCATCGCCGTTGACCGCAGCGGTACCGTTACGCAGGCCAATCGCTACGCATTGCAGCTGTTGGGACTGCCGGAGCATGCGGATATTGCCGGCAAGCCCATCGAAGATGTCATCCCCAATACCCGGATGCACGAAGTCGTGCGCACAGGCAATGCCGAATTCGACCGCGAAATGCTTATTGGCGATCATGAAGTGATTGTGAACCGTGTGCCGATGATGAATTGGGACGGTCAGGTAACGGGGGCGGTGTCCAGTTTCCGCAGCAAATCCGAGCTGTACCGGCTGGCTGAGGAATTGTCGCAAGTGAAGCGGTTTGCCGACGCGTTGCGTGCCCAAACCCATGAATACTCCAACAAGCTGTATGTGATCTCCGGCCTGATCCAATTGGAATCGTATCAGGAAGCGGTCGATTTAATCTCACGCGAGTCGGACGTACATCAGAATCTGATTCATTTTCTGATGCGCGAAGTGCCCGATCCGATGATCGGCGGTTTGCTGATCGGCAAATACAATCGCTCCCAGGAGCTGAAAATCGGGCTTGAAATCGATCGCGAAAGCTCGTTTCGCGACATACCGGAGCATATTGACCGCAACCTGCTGGTTACCATCATCGGCAATTTCATCGATAATGCGCTGGAAGCGAATCTCGCCGTAGCCGATAAAACAAACCGCCATGTCAAACTTTTTTTGACTGACCTTGGTGAAGATTTGATTATCGAATGCGAAGATAACGGGATTGGCATTCCCGAAGAAATCGGCGGCATCGTCTTTGAGAAGGGTTTCTCCACAAAAGAAGGCGAACGGCGCGGCATCGGGCTTTCCCTTGTTCAGCATGCGGCCCGCAAGCTTGGAGGTTACATTACGTTCCAGAAAAATCCCGGCGGCGGAACGATCTTCACCGCGGCGATTCCAAAGAAAAACTCGGTCTGATAGGAGGTATTAGAGTGAACGCGGTTCAGCACACGGAGACAATTGAAGTGTTCATCGTGGAAGACGACCCGAAAATCGCCGAAATCAACCGGCGTTTTGTGGAGAAAGTCGATGGATTTAAAGTAGTCGGCATCGCCACCGATGAAAGCCAAGCGAAGGAACAGCTGGAGCTGCTCGAACCGGATCTTGTGCTGCTCGACGTCTACTTTCCGGACACTAGCGGTTTGGAGCTGCTGCAATATATCCGCCGTCAATACCGTAAAATCGATGTCATCATGATTACGGCGGCCAAAGAAATCGATGTCGTGCGGGCTGCCGTGAGAGGCGGGGCGTTTGATTATATTATCAAACCGCTTGTTTTCAACCGTCTGCAGGAAACGCTGCTGCGTTACGTCGATTTTCATCGCGAGCTTCATCGGTTGGAACGGGAAAGCGGCCATATCAGTCAAGATGACATCGACCGCCTTCTTTCGGGAAGCGAAAAAAAGGAATCATTTTCCACTAATTACCTACCAAAGGGCATCGATAAATTAACGCTCGACAAAGTCGTGCAAGCTATCTCCACAACCCCGGCCGGAATGACCGCCGAACAGGCAGCCAAGCTGATCGGGGTAAGCCGTTCGACAGGGCGCCGCTATTTGGAGCACTTAGTCAGCCTCGGCAGCGTGTTTGCGGACTTGTCTTACGGGGTTGTCGGGCGGCCTGAGCGGGTGTACCGTTACCGGAAATAAAACTGTAAATATGAGATTTCCAAATTTTTCTGCAAATCGAACATGTTGACGTCAAGCCGGCTTAATATTAAACTATGGTTAATTCATTTTGGCGCTGCCTTCCGTATGCCCTCCGGCTTTAACACTTTTACTGTTTAAAGCGGAGACATGCCGGCGCGGCAAAACCTAACATCTGAGAGGGGTCATCATCTTGAAACGGAAAGCAATTACATCGTTTGTATTGGCGGCAATTCTGCTTACCGCTGTCGGCTGCGGACAAAAAAACAGCGCTGACAGCACGGATAAGCAAGGCGCAGACGCATCACAGCCCGCAAAAACGGAACAAAAAATGTACAAAATCGGGATCTCGCAGATCGTTGAGCACCCATCGCTGGACGCAACCCGCCAAGGATTCATCGCCGCTCTGAAAGACGCGGGGATCACGGAAGGCACAAATCTGAAAATCGACTACAACAACGCCCAAGGCGATCAAACGAACAACTTATCGATTGCCCAGAAGTTCGCATCTTCGGATAACGATTTGATTTATGCGATCGCTACCCCATCGGCTCAAGCGGTTGTGCAGCAAGTGAAAAAAACGCCCGTTTTGTTCGCAGCTGTAACCGACCCGCTCTCCGCCAAAGTCGTAAGCAATTTGGACAAGCCCGGCGGCAATGTGTCCGGCGCTTCCGATACGAACCCTGAAGCGATCACCAAGCTGATGGATTTTATATCCAGTAATTTCCCAAAAGTGAAAAATGTCGGGCTTGTGATCAACGAAGGCGAACCGAATGCCGTCGTGATGGGCAAAATTGCCGAAGATGCGCTCGCTAAGCACGGGATCAAGCTGATTAAAGCTCCGGTAACTAACACCTCGGAAGTTAAGCAGGCCGGACAATCGTTGATCGGCCGTGTCGATGCATTGTACATCACGCTAGACAACACCGTCGTCAGCGGCGTGGATACTTTGCTGCAAATTGCAAAAGATAAGCATATTCCTTTCTTTTCAAGCGACCGGGATACCGTTGAAAAAGGCGCATTTGCCACTTTCGGGTTCAAATATTACGATCACGGCTATCAAGTCGGTCAAATGGCTGTAGATATTTTGAAAAACGGCAAAAAACCTGCGGATATGAAAGTGACCGTTCCCGACAAGCTGGATCTCATTCTTAATATGAAGGCCGCTAAAGATCAAGGCATTGAAGTGACGGAAGCGATGAAAGCAATCGTCAAAGATAAAGAAAAGAACATCATCCAGTAACCTTCTCGGTGCTGAAAAGCCGGCTTTTGGAACACTTACTTTAAAGAGTGAACGCCACTTTCGTTCACTCTTTTTTTCTGAGGAGGACCTATTATGCTTGATTCATTATACGGCGCTGTTGAGCTGGGCTTGTTGTATGCCCTAATGGCGTTAGGCGTTTATATTACGTTCCGGATTCTCGATTTTCCCGATCTGACGGTGGACGGCAGCTTTACAACCGGCGGCGCCATCTCCGCGATTTTGATCTCAAACGGCTATTCTCCGCTGCTTGCCTGCCTCTGCTCTTTTCTCGGCGGTCTCGCTGCGGGAGCGTGCACCGGACTGCTGCATACAAAAGGCCGGATTAACGGCTTGTTATCCGGCATCTTGATGATGATCGCGCTTTATTCGATCAATATGCGGATCATGGGCAAACCGAACATTTCACTGCTTGGCACGGACACCGTTTTTTCTACCGTTCCGCCGTTTGCCCTTATGTTTGTTGTTGTGATTGTCGTTAAGCTGCTGCTTGACGCGTTTTTTCATACCGAGCTGGGGCTTGCTCTGCGGGCTACGGGCGATAACGCGCGAATGATCCGCAGCCTTGGCGCCAACACGGACACAACAACGATTCTCGGCGTCAGCTTGTCCAACGGGCTTGTTGCTTTATCCGGCGGGCTTATCGCCCAGCAGTCCGGCTTTGCCGATATTTCCATGGGCATCGGAATGATTGTGATCGGCCTCGCCTCGGTCATCATCGGCGAAGCGATATTCGGGGCAAGGACCGTATTTTGGGCCACATTAGCCGCCGTTCTGGGTTCCATCGTATACCGTATCGTTGTTGCTTTGGCGCTGCAAGTGGAATGGCTGAAAACCTCGGACTTAAAATTGATTACCGCCGTCATCGTCATCATCGCTTTGGTGCTGCCGTCGTTGAGGCGCAATTGGAAACAAAAAGCGCAGGCCAAGAAACGTTCCGCCGAGCTGATCGGCCTCATCAAGCAACCAAAAACCGGAGGTGAGCGCTGATGCTGGAGTTATCCAAAGTATCCAAGCTGTTTAATCCCGGTACCTCGGATGAGAAAATCGCTTTGGTGAACATCGATCTGAAGCTGAATCCCGGGGACTTTATTACCGTGATCGGCAGCAACGGCGCCGGCAAATCGACGCTGATGAACATCATCTCCGGGGTTATGACACCGGATGCCGGCGAAGTGAAAATTGACGGGCAGCCGATTCAACATCTGTCCGAACATACGCGAAGCCGCTGGGTCGGACGGGTATTTCAAGACCCGATGGCCGGCACCGCTCCCCGCATGACAATCGAGGAAAACTTGGCGATGGCGTTCTCCCGCGGCAAACGGCGCGGCTTAGGGTTCGGAGTGACAGTGGGCAAACGTTCCTTTTTTCATCAACAGCTGCAGCGGCTGGGCATCGGCCTGGAGAATAGGTTGCGGGCCAAGGTCGGCTTTCTGTCCGGGGGTGAACGGCAAGCTTTGAGCTTGCTTATGGCTACGTTTACGAAACCGCAAATCTTGCTGCTCGATGAGCATACGGCAGCGCTTGACCCTGCCCGGGCGGAGCTGATTACCCGGCTTACCGAGGAAATTGTTCGCGAGATGAAGCTAACTACCTTGATGGTGACGCATAACATGGAACAAGCGATCCGGCTGGGCAACCGCCTGATTATGATGGATAAAGGCCGTATCATTCTAGACGTCAATGAAGAACGTAAACAAGACCTGACGATTGCCGAGCTGCTTGGCGAATTCGAAAAAATCAGCGGCGGCAAATTGGCCGACGACCGCGTTGTGCTTGGATAAACCCGCATAAACAAAGGGCTGCCCATAGCTTGATCTGCTCCCCTTACGGTAGACAGGTGATTATAAAAACCTGTTACTGTTTGGTTGAGCATATTAGCTAATGGTCAGCCCTGTTTTGCTATAATATGATCTTGTTTGCTAACCGCCGAGCCGCCGCACCACTACCGCCGGCCAAACTCAGCCCCGCTTCAGCCGGCTTATTCCTGGTCGAAGCAGCCCGGGAACATCCCGGTTGAAATCGCAATCCGGTTCCAGTTGTTGATCGTGTTGATCGCCATAATCAGCGTGGCATATTCGGATTCGTCATAATGGCTGCGCACTTTATCGTACAGAGCGTCGGTAACGCCGCCTTGCGAAATCAGCGTCACCGCTTCGGTCAACTCCAGCGCCGCTTTTTCCTTGTCGGTGAAAAATGTCGTTTCTCTCCAAACGGATATCAGATTGATTCTCCGTTCCGATTCCCCCATTTTCCGCAGATCGGTCGTATGCATATCCAAGCAAAAAGCGCAACCGTTGATTTGTGAAGCGCGAATTTTAATCAGCTCGTATAAAACCGGATCCAATCCGCTGCTTTTGATAAATTGTTCAAGCTTTAGCATTGTGCGGTATACTTCGGGATTCGCTTTCTGATGATTGATTCTTACTTTCATATGGATCTCTCCTCCTGAAAATTTATCTTTCACTAATCAAGACAATCGAGTGCCCCGATTTGTGACGTGAACTTGATTAATTTTTCAGGATTCAAAATGATATATACATCGGAAATATGATGCTCGCTGTTAAATGCAAACAACATCAGCTTAACCGGCTCGCCATCGCGCAGGAGGAGCAGCCCCATTTGTCCGTTCACGACAAGTTTATGCAGCGTGCCTTGAAGCGCTCCTTTGCCTTCGATGCCTTGGAAGAAAGCAGCGATCCGCTCGCTGCCCAAGATAGGCCGGAACGCAGCGCGCACTTTGCCCCCGCCATCGGATACCAGCGTTGCGTCTTCGGCCAGCAATTTGACGAATGCGTCAAACCGGCCGGTCTTCACCGCCGACATAAACGTATCCGCAAGCTGCGATGACACGGTTGACTCCGGAAGCGTGTCCGATTCGCCCATAGGCAGCTTCCGTTTAGCCCGGCTGAATAATTGGCGGCAGCTTGTTTCCGTTTTATCTAAAATATCGGCGATATCCGCATATTCATACGACAGCGCTTCCCGCAGCACAAACACGGCGCGTTCCGGCGGTGTCAGCTTTTCCAGCATGACAAGAAATGCATAAGATACGGACTCGTGACGGATCGCCGAGTTTGCCGGATCTGCGTCAGCGCCGTCGTACAACGGTTCCGGCAGCCATGGGCCGATATATTCCGTTCTTTTTTTCGCCGATGAATGCAATACATTAATGCAGCGGTTCGTCACCGCTTTCATGAGGTACGCTCTCCAGCTTTCCACCGCTTGGGAATCCGGTTTGGCGGGCAACCCGGCAAATACATCCTGGACAATATCCTCCGCATCGCTGGCCGAACCAAGCATGCGATACGCGACGGCAAACAGCGGCTTCCGGTAATCCCGGTACAAAGACTCCAATTCCAATGCATGTTCCCCCTAACCCTATACAAACGGCCGCAATTTGATTGATTATAACAAAAACTTCTGATCGAAGCCATTTCGATGAAGTACATTCGTGTCTTAGCGGAAGTTTTTGTTGCAATCTCAGAATTCTTGAGCTCCGCTCAAAACTTATAAATTCTGAGATTTAAACAAAAACTTCTGATCGAAGCCATTTCGGTGAAATAACAAATTAGGATTCTTTGGAAAAGTTGAATATAATAGAAGAGAATAAACGACAAAGGGTGATTGCTTATGTTAGATCCACGACTTGAACGTCTGGCCGATGTATTGGTGAATTACTCAACGAGGGTGCAGCCGGGCGAAAACGTGCTTATCGAAGCATTTGGCATCGATAATGCGTTAGTTCGCGCCATCGTGCAAAAAGTACATAACGCCGGTGGACGGCCTTACGTCAACCTGCGGGACCATCAGGTGACCCGCGAGCTGCTGATGAACTCCACCGAAGAGCAAATCAAAACATGGGCCGAGTTTGACGCGGTCCAAATGACGAACATGCAGGCGTATATCGGCGTGCGCGGCGGCAATAACATATACGAGCTGTCCGATGTGCCGGACGAGAAGCAGCGGATGTACAATACGATGTACAATCATAAGGTGCACTCTTCCATCCGCGTCAAAAAGACCAAATGGGTCGTGCTGCGTTACCCTAGCCCTTCGATGTCCCAGCTTGCGTCCATGAGCACGGACGCATTTGAGAAACTATATTTTGACGTCTGCACAATGGACTATTCGAAAATGAGCAGCGCCATGGATGCGCTGGTCGAATTGATGAATAAAACCGATAAAGTGCGCTTGATTGCGCCGGGAACGGATCTCAGCTTTTCGATCAAAGACATTCCCGCCATCAAATGCGCCGGCGAAATGAATTTGCCGGACGGGGAAGTATACACCGCCCCTGTGCGCGACAGCGTTAACGGCGTGATCTCCTACAATACGCCAAGCCCTTATAACGGATTTGTATTCGAAAATGTGATGTTGCGTTTTGAACAGGGCAAAATCATTGAAGCGACCTCCAACGACACGGAACGCATTAACAAAATTTTCGACACCGACGAAGGCGCGAGACATATCGGCGAATTCGCCATCGGGGTTAATCCTTTTATCCGCGAACCGATGAAGGATATTTTGTTCGACGAGAAAATCGACGGCTCCATTCACTTCACGCCGGGCCAAGCCTACGACGAAGCGTACAACGGCAACGTCTCCGGCATTCACTGGGATATGGTGCTCATTCAGCGTCCGGAATACGGCGGCGGCGAAATTTATTTTGACGACCGGCTGATCCGCAAGGACGGGCGGTTTGTCATACCCGAGCTGGAAGCGCTGAATCCGGAAAATCTGAAGTAGCTGCCGGGAAAGAACTATCCTCACCTTGTATAAAAAAGCCTCGACTTGCGGTTCAACAAATCGCTGCCATAAAGGCACGACTTGGGTCTGCAAGCGAGGCTGTTTTTTCATTTATGCGGCGTGCTGCGGATAAGCTTTGGAATGCTATTAACGGGAATATCTTCCTATGCTCTCCTGCCGTTTCCGTTTATTGCCGATTGAATAGCGAAGCAGTTTGTATAGGCATCCCCCACAAGCAACAATGACAGTGATGATGCCCATCGACAACCACACATTCATCCCCGATGTGCGGATCCACTCAAGCCAAATATACAACCCGGCAAGGGTAATAAATAAAGTCGGCACGGTCAACATAATTCCCGCTTTGAAGTAGCCGCCCCACGTAATTTTCACTCCTTTGCGTGAAAGTACGTGCAGCCAAAGCAGCGTGGCCAGCGAACCGATCGGCGTAATTTTCGGTCCCAAATCGCACCCGATCACATTGGCGTAAATTAAAGCTTCCCGAATAACGCCTTGCGTATCGGTTCCCTGAACCGCCAGCGCACCAATCATCACGGTCGGCAAATTGTTCATTACCGAAGAGAGGATTGCTGCGATAAAGCCCATGCCAACGGACGCAGCGAACAAACCTTGATCCGCCACCGCTTGAATGACTCGCCCCAACAGATCGGTCAATCCGGCGTTCCTCAGCCCGTACACCACTACGTACATCCCAATGGAAAAAATGACAATCGACCAAGGGGCTTCCTGGATCACGCGGTTTGTCTCGACACTTTTACTGCGCCGGGCGGCGGCAATAAGCATAATCGCCGCGGCTCCGGCTACAACCGATACGGGAATATGAATAAGCGGACTCGTAAAATAAGCGATCATCAATATCGCCAAAATCACCCACGATAGTTTAAAGAGCTTCCAGTCCTTGATCGCCTCGGACGGCTTTTTGACATCGCCGATTTCGTACAACCGCGGGATGCTTTTTCGATAAAACCAATACAATACAAGCAGGCTCGCCGCCAAAGAAAACAAGTTGGGGATGATCATCCGGCTGGCATATTGTGCAAAACCGATGCCGAAATAGTCCGCCGAGACGATATTAACCAGATTGCTGATGACAAACGGCAGCGAAGTCGTATCCGCAATAAAGCCGCCGGCCATAATAAACGGCATGATCATTTTTTGCTCGAACTTTAGCGCCCTCACCATAGCAAGCACAATCGGCGTCAATATGAGCGCCGCCCCGTCGTTCGCAAACAACCCCGAAACGACCGCCCCAAGCACGACCGCATAAATAAACATCAGCCTGCCGTTTCCTTTGGCAAACCTTGCCACGTGCAGCGCGGCCCATTCGAACATGCCGATTTCATCCAGCATCAGCGATATGAGAATGATGCCGACAAACGCGAGCGTTGCGTTCCAGACAATGCCGGTTACCGCACCGACATCGGCCAAGCTGACCACGCCAAAAGTAAGCGCCAAAACCGCGCCGCCACAAGCGGACCAGCCGATCCCAAGTCCTTTCGGCTGCCAAATGACGAAGGTTAAGGTTACGATAAAAATAAAGATAGCTATGATGGACATGATGCCTCCGGTTGATTAGTTGAAACTATTTACGTATGTTTTAAATTGCTTGGCCCAATGCGACATGCTTATTGTAGCAGGCAATGAAGTAAAAATACATCCCCAAAAACAAATGGCAAGTTGTCATGTTATACGTGCCGCTGACCCATTTGAACCAGTTGCGTCATAATCTAATTTTCATAAAAAGCAGCCTCACTTGCTTTAAGGGCAAATGAGGCTGTTTGTACATAATAATGAATCCTTTTTTACTTCTGAGAAGCAGAAATTCCCTTCACCGGCTTGGGAGTCAGCTCGATCGCTTGACCTTCGCTTCCCAATTGGCCATACATGTTGGTCCCCCATGCATAGATGGTTCCATCCATGCCCAGCGCGATGCTGGCATAAGTTCCAGCGGCAATCTGGCTTGCTTTCAGACCGGTGACCTGTACCGGCTCGTTCCGGTGCTGCTTAAGCTCGTTTCCAAGCTGTCCGTAGCTGTCGGAGCCCCAAGACCAGACGGTCCCGTCGCTCTTAAGTGCCAAACTGTAATAAGCACCTGCCGAGATGGCAACCACATCAGCAAGTCCCTTAACCTGAACGGGTGCAAGACGTTCCACATTGGTTCCGTCGCCGAGTTGCCCCATGCTGTTCTGTCCCCAAGACCAGACCGTTCCATCGTTCAGCAGTGCCAGGCTGTGGTCAGTCCCGGCAGATATCGCTTTGGCACCATGAATGGTGCTCAACTTAACCGGAGCTGCGCTCGGCGTCTTGGTCCCGTCCCCAAGCTGTCCTTTGTCGTTTTCCCCCCAAGACCATACACTTCCGTCTTTGCTAAGAGCCAAGTTATGTTTTGCCGCCGCAGTAATCGCCGCAATGTTTTGCAAACCTGCAATCTGACCTGGCTTGGACGGTCGTTTGTCTCCGCGGAAACTCTTATCTCCGAACGCGCTGAACCCCCAGGACCAGACCGTTCCGTCTTGCTTTAATGCTAGTGAATGTGACGCTCCTGCCGCAATGGCGGCAATGCCGCTCAAAGCGGGAACTTGAACGGGCTCCTTGCGATTTTCTGACGTGCCGTCGCCAAGCTGCCCGTAATGATTGCTTCCCCAAGCCCATACGTTTCCGCTTTGGCTAAGCAATAAGTTATGGCTGCCGGTCACGATGGCAGATGCCGTTTCAAGGCTATATACCTGCTTCGGAACGGAAGCTTCTTTGTCACCCGCTTTGCCGCCCCAGGACCATACAGCGCCTGCTCCGTCAATAAACAGGCTGCGATCCGTCCCCATGCTGATGCGGCCGCTATACGTAGAATACGTTACCGTCGTTACCGCCGCAGGATTTATCTGCGGTTGAACAGGCGGCGCGAAGAAAACTGCCGGCACTTCATTCGCAGTTCCGTAGGTAGCGGAAGAAATTGAATCGTACGATTGCGACGTTCCGTAAACCGAAGAAGTCACATTGGCAGCGTAAGAGGTCGAAAGATGCGAAATATGGGCATTGTATGTAGATATCCCGCCTTGACTTTCACTGCTGGTCAAGCTATCCGCACCGTAACCGAAAGACGAGTTCATCAGCAGCATTACAGTACTGCAAAGCCACAGCGCTTTATTTTGTCTACGCAATTGCGCCAATCCTCCTTTCCGCTAGACAATATTTAGTCGATACTGACACCTGCGCTTGCATTACCTGCTAGCGAATTGACCAAAGATAATCCAGTAGCAGTTGCGGAAAACACCATAAGCAGGCGATCTCCTGCAGTAACGGGAATGCTCAAGCCTGTAGTTAAACCGCTGGTTACCGTACCAATACTCAGTACGCCTGTAAATGGAGGAGCTAACGTTACAATTGCGCCAGGAATCGCAGTAAAACTATTATTACTAACCCCTGAACTAACACTAAATAATTGTGCCGTCAATGTGATCGTGGATCCTACCAATGACAACGCAGTAGTATTGCTAAAGAATGCTGCAACTGATGTGATCGTCCCACTGCGTGGAACAGTAAAAGCATAATATATCGGTTTACCGGATGCATTGTTTAGGTCAATAGTCCCGCCCGATATGGTGACAGAATCGGTGCCATTATTATTGCCGAATCCAATTAAGCCCACACTGCCAGTCAAACCGCCAGCTATTGTTGAAATAGTTATGGGAGAACCGGAAGCAAACGGAATAATCGCTCCGGCTCCGGTGGCACCAGTAGCTCCCGTGGCTCCGGTTGCACCTGTCGCTCCGGTGGCACCTGTTGGGCCAGTTGGACCGATATCCCCTGTCGCTCCGGTGGCACCTGTTGGGCCTGTCGGACCGATATCTCCCGTGGCTCCGGTTGCGCCAGTAGGGCCGGTGGCACCTGTCGCTCCGGTTGGGCCAGTTACTCCGTCCGCTCCGGTGGCACCAGTGGCTCCCGTAGGGCCGGTGACACCTGCCGCTCCTGTTGCACCAGTGGCTCCCGTGATACCCGTTGCCCCAGTCGGGCCAGCTACACCTGTCGCTCCAGTTACACCTTGTATCCCTTGCAGACCCTGTGCTCCTGTGGCACCTACTGCTCCATTGGCCCCCGCAGCTCCTGTCGCTCCGGTTGCACCTGTCACTCCCGGTTCACCCTGCGGACCGACCGGACCTTGAATCCCCATGGAACCGCCGGATCCCGACGGTCCTGACGGCCCGGTATCCCCTTTGTCTCCTTTTTCACCCTTCTCGCCCTTTTCGCCTTGAGCTCCGGCTGGTCCCGCCGGGCCTTGCGGACCTGCTGGTCCGACTGACGTCGATTCGCCTTGTACCCCGGCAGGCGGTTGGGTTTGCGGTTGGGTTGCAGCAGTGCCCGGCAGTTCGATCAAGTAAGCAAAGCCATCTTTATGCACCACGGAAACAAGTTGACCTACTTTAAGCGCGTCGAAGTTCTGAGGTTGGGCCGAATTTTTATCGTAATATTGAGTGCTTGCAATAAGTACAAATTTTTGAGAATCGGCGCCTGCGGTTACAGTCACGCTATTCTTGTCAAATGCGGACAAAATGCCGTTCATAACCGTATTGGACAGCTTTACGGAAGTGTCCGTATTTCCGCTGCTAATGTAAGGCAACGCGTTGCTTAAAACCGCGGCCATCTGAGCCCGGGTAATTAAATCCTTCGGTTTAAAATTGTTATCCGCAAAACCTTCAACGATCTTCAAGCTTGCCGCTGCATTGACATATCCCCGCAGAGAAGGCGTAATATCCGAAGTATCTTTAAATACCCCGGTGTTACCTGCGAGTCGTTCCGCATCGGCCTGACGACCAATTGCACGGATAATAACCTTAGTTGCCCACTCTCTGCTGGCAGGCTGCTGTCCCCAAATACCGGAAGATGACGACTCATCTTGAACGGTAAGCAGACCTTTTTTCATCGCCAAGGAAACGGCGGATTTGGCCCAATCATCGGCTGTTAATGCCGGATTTGCCGAAGTTTCTTGAGCCGCTTCTTTTTCCAGTCCCAATAGGCGGATAAGCATAAGCACCGTTTCTTGCTTAGTCACGTCGCTTTGCGGATTAAACATGCCCGCATTGTCGCCGGCGATAATATCAAGCAGCGCCAATTTGGTTATGTACTTCGTAGCCCAAGGGGCTGTATCGGTATCTTTGAAGTCGGGTGTCGCCGCCGAGGCGATTTGCGTTGCCGGGGATAATGAGACGAGCAGTGCCATGGCTGCTGACGATTTTTTGATTTGATATCGCATTTCATGCCTCCTAAAAATTATTGATAGAGAAAGATAACATCGCCATGAATCATAAGACTTAAGACCTAATTCCTCCCAAGCAGCGGCTCCATGTCCACATTGTTCAGAGCCCTCTTCATCCCCCTTAAGAACCAGCAACTTTACTACAGTGTAAAATAATATCACAAATTTAGTCGCATGAAATATAAAAAATGATTAAATTTGACGTTTTGTATAATAATTCACATAATGATGTTCTATTAGTTTCCCAAAATATTTGATAAGATTAGTTCAATAGGATTATCAATCGACTGATACTTTGGGGGAAATTGCGGATTACTTGCAAACTTCTCGATTTTACAATACAGAATGGAGATTGTTCCGATGACGGATATCGTATTATTTGCGCAGCACATTGAAGCGCTTCAGGAATGCATCGTAAATATAAGACTTTCTACCCAGGATCCATACCGGCTTATTGTAGTGTTTGAGGAATCTTCCCCGTTAATCGAACAATGGTTGGCTCAGCAAAAGGATGTCAGCATTGTTCACTCCAAAAAAGGAGCCGGTGTTGCTGCCGCATACAATCTCGGGGCAGCTGCCGCCGTCTCATCTCACATTGTACTGATGCGCGAATATATGTATGTGAGCGAAGGTTGGCTCAGCAAATTAAACGAATGCTTTGAGCAGCACAAGCAGGCGGCTATGGTAGGGCCGGTCAGCAACTCCGTCAGCGGCGCGCAAAATTATCCGTTAATGACGGAAAATCCGAAGGTTGTGCATTATTACACCAGCAGCTTGAGCATGACCAAAGGCCGTTTTAAGCGCGTGCCGCGGCTCTTAAGCCATCTCATTATGATCCGGAAGGAAGCTTTTGACCGTTTGGGCGGCTTTGACGAAAGATTTGAGAAGGAAACTTACGAAGACGATGATTTGTGCTACCGTGCATTACAAGAAGGTCTCGAGCTTTATGCGGCTGAAAACTGCTTTGTTCGTTACGAACGGAAATTCGGCGAATATGCCGACAATCTGTCATCGTATGGTCAGCAGCTTACTAGGAACCGGGCGATAGCTTTTGAGAAATGGGGTTTAGATTTATCCGGGGAGCTCAGCTCCTGGAAAAAACCGATTACGATAAGTCTCTGCATGATCGTTAAAAACGAAGAAAATACGTTGGAGCGCTGCCTTTCAAGCGTCCAAGGAATCGCCGATGAAATTGTCATCGTGGATACCGGCTCTACAGACCGCACCAAAGAAATTGCCAGCCGTTTTACCGACTGCATCTACGATTTCATATGGATCGACGATTTTTCCGCCGCACGCAATTATGCTTTTGCACAGGCAACACAGGAGTATATTTTATGGCTTGATGCCGACGACGTATTATTGGAACAGGATGCCGTCAAACTTCGTGCTCTAAAGCAAGCTTTGGTATGGGATACCGACGCCGTTTCGATGCATTACAATTTGTCCTTCGACGAAGCGGGCAACGTAAGCTCCAGCTTGCGCAGAAACAGGCTGGTGAAGCGATCCAACGGATTTCGCTGGATCGGCTTTATTCATGAATATTTGCAGGTTTACGGAAAAATCGAATACGCCGATATTGCCGTTACGCATGACCGGAAACATACGCAATCTTCGCGAAATCTCCATGTTTACGAGCAAAAAGAAAAGGAGAACCTGCACTTTTCCACAAGAGATTTGTACTATTATGCAAACGAGCTGTTCGACCATGAGCTCTGGGAGCGGTCATTGCATAAATACGAGGAGTTTCTGAATCGGGCAGACGGGTGGATCGAAGACAGAATTAATGCCTGCGGTCGTGCAGGCGATTGTTTGGAGAAGCTCGGGAGAATATTCGAGGCCAAAACCAAAGCGCTGCAATCCTTCGCTTACACGCTGCCCCGTGCGGAAAATTGTTGCAGATTGGGATATTATCATATGATGGAAAACGATTATCCGGGAGCCATATATTGGTATAAAACAGCCGTCTCGCTAAGCAAGCCGGATAATCCCCAAGCTTTGATCCAGCATGCCTGCTGGACGTGGCTGCCCCTTATTCAGCTCTGTGTCTGCTACAGCCGAATTGGCGACAACGAAACGGCAAATCGTTACAACGAACTGGCAGCGGCTTTTATCCCAAGCGACAGCCGGATTCTACACAATCGCACTTATTTTCAAAGCTTGAAGCAGGCATAAATACAAAGCCAATAGGCGGCGGCTATCCGGCAAAGCCACTATACAAAAACAAAACTGCATCCCCTTGTCAGACGTTAGCCGACAAATGGAGATGCAGTATTTTTGGGAGAGATTAGCTGTAAGGCATTCCTGAAAAAAGGCGCCTGGTATTATTTCTTGGCGATCCGCTCATATAAGAAGTCGACAATGTGTACGGCCTGCATCTGTCCCGACATTTGCTCTTTTTCGATGCCAAGCTTCATTTGCAGCAGGCAGCCTGGATTGCTGGTCAGCAAATACGAAGCTTGCGTATCTTTCACATGCTCCATCTTGTGGTCCAATATTTGCCCCGACATCTCCGCTTGAATCAAATTATAAATGCCGGCCGATCCGCAGCAGCGGTCGGACTGCTTCAGCTCGACAAACTTCGCATGTTCAACCCGGCTCATCAAATTGCGCGGCGCGTTCGCTGAACGCATGACGTTGCGCAAATGGCACGAATCCTGGTAGGTGAATACGAGTTCGGAGCTGTCGGCCGTTTGAGAAACACCATTCATTCCGGCTGATCCGCTGCCTTCCGCGAAAGCCGTGCCCTGACTCCGCTCCGCCGACGCGTCGAATTTCGGTATGCGCCCTTTTTCCAAAATGATCTGGCTAATATCCTTCACCCGCTGCGCAAACCATGCCGCATCCTGAGCCCATGTTTCATCGTCGTGCAGCAGATGGTCGTATTCGACCAGCAGCGCGCCGCAGCCCCCTGCATTGGAGATGATGTAATCGACTCCCGCTTCGCGGAATGCGCGAATGTTCGCTTTAGCCAGCTCTTTCGCTTGTCCGGTCTCGCCACTGTGCGCATGAAGCGCTCCGCAGCACGTCTGATTGTCCGGAATGACCACTTCAAATCCGCATTCGGACAGCAGCTTCACCGTATTCACATTTGTTTCCGTAAACAACACGTCCATGATGCAGCCGCGGAACATGCCGACACGGGCAATCTTCTCGCCGACCGCTGGAACGATCGTGCGGCCAAGCTGCTGCACGACGCCTTGCGACGAAGCATCAGGCAAGATGCGCTCCATCTGCTCCATATGTTTCGGAAACAGCTTCATCACACCTAAGCCGCGGACTGCGGCACGCAAGCCGCTTTTTTGGTATACCTTCAAGCCAAGTCCGAGCATCCGCATCCGTTTCGGGTGCGGGAACAAGTGTTTAAAAGCAAGCGAACGCGATGCATTGATCCACGCTCTATGCTCCGTATGCTCTTCGATCGCGTCCCGCGTCTGCTCCAGCAGATGGCCGTATTTGACGTCGGACGGACATACCGGCTCGCAAGCGCGACAGCCGAGACAAAGATCCATCTGATCTTTGAACTTCTGATCCGGCGCCATATAACCGTCAACAACCGCCTTCATCAAAGCAATCCGCCCGCGCGGCGAAGCCGCTTCCAGTCCGGTTTCCTTAAACGTGGGGCAGGCCGGCTGACAAAAGCCGCAACGCATGCAGTTGGTCAACTCGTCGTAATTCAGCGTCAGCTTCATCCGCTCGGCAAGCAGCCGGGAATCGCCGGACACCTCCTGTTTTGGCATCGTTTGCTGTTGTGAACTCATCGCTGTACCACCACTCTTTTCCGGGATTGCTTGGCAAACATTTTGCCGGGATTCATGATGCCATTAGGGTCAAATGCCCTTTTCACCGATTTCATCAGCTCAATACCCGCAGTACCGACCTTCCATTCCAAATACGGCGCTTTGACTAAGCCCACTCCGTGTTCGCCGGTAATCGTCCCGCCCAGTTGAATCGCAGCATCGAATATTTCCGCAAACGCTTCTTCGACGCGATGGATCTCATCTTCGTTACGGGCGTCCGTCGGACATGTCGGATGCAAATTGCCGTCTCCAGCATGACCAAACGTACAGATTTCGAGATTGTATTTTTTTGCGATCCGGTTAATTTCCGTGACCATGTCGGCAATCCGCGAACGCGGCACGGTGGCATCCTCCAGAATCGTTGTCGGACGGATCCGCGCGAGTGTCGACAAGGCGCTGCGGCGGGCCAACATCAGCTTATCGGCCTCTTGCGCGTTCTGCGCCACCTTCACTTCGGCTGCCCCTTCTTCATAACAAATGCGGATAATTTGCTCGATGTCGTTCGCAACGACTGTTTCATCGCCGCCGTCCTGTTCGATCAGCAAAATCGCGTCCATGTCGAGCGGCAGCCCGATTTTGTTAAAATCCTCCACGACCCGAATCGTCGGGTTGTCCAAAAACTCCAGCGTGGACGGAATGATCCGGTTGCCCACGATTTGCGACACGGTGCGCGCCGCTTGATTGATGTCTTTGTACATCGCCAGCATCGTCTTTTTGTACTTAGGCGCAGGCAGCAGCTTCAGAATCGCTTCCGTCACGATAGCCAGCGTACCTTCCGAACCGACAAGCAGCTTTGTTAGATCGTAACCCGCCACGTCTTTATACAGCTTGCCGCCGGTGCGGATGATCTCGCCTGAAGGCAGCACCGCTTCCAGCCCGATGACATAATCTTTGGTTGTGCCGTATTTCAAGCCGCGCAGGCCACCGGCATTTTCCATAATATTGCCGCCGATCGTAGATACCACCATCGAACCCGGATCAGGGGGATAAAAAAGGCCCAGCGCCTCCACTGCCATATGCAGCTCTTTCGTATTTAAGCCGGGCTGAACGGTGGCCGTCAAATTGCTCTGATCGATCTCGATCAGCTTGTTCATCCGGTTCATCACCATGATGATGCCGCCTTCAACGGCCACCGTGCCGCCGCACAAATTGCTGCCCGCCCCCCGGCCGATCACCGGAATGCGCTGCTCGTTGCATAAGCGTAAAATTGCCGACACCTGCTCGGCCGACGACGGATAGATCACACCGTCCGGCAGCGCTTGCACCATCGGCGTAGCATCATATGAATGCGCTATAAGCGACTCCGGATCGTTGCGAAAATTCGCTTCGCCTACAATTTTGCGAAGCTGCCCCACAGTAACTTCCGTTAACATACCGCACCTCCATGATATGTAAAACTTTTTCAAAATTTCATCAGGTCATCTGATGACTTTACACCGATTATACGTTATCATTAAATTATTGTATAGGGGGTTGACGGCATGAATTTTGAGCAAGTCCGGCCGAAGAAAGGGTCGGAGATCGTTTTGGAGCAAATCAAGTCAAGAATAGAAAGCGGCGAGCTGCCGCCGGGAACAAAGCTGTCTTCCGTGGTAGACCTTGCCGCCAGTTTCGGCGTGGGCAGATCGACGATCCGCGAAGCGTTAAGCGGGCTTAAAGCGATGGGATGGCTTGATATTCAGCAAGGCGGCGGAACCTACGTCAGCAAGGAGCTGCCGAAAGAGAGATCGTCCGCGGCGGATTTATACCAAAGCGAACCTTTCCGTGAAGTGCTGGAAATGCGGAAGTTTATCGAAACCGGCTGCGCATCGCTGGCCGCCGCAAGAAGAACGGATGATGACGTGGAGGAGCTGGAGCGAATACTGCGTACGATGTCCGAAACTATCGGAGACGAAGCATTGGGGGAACAGGCGGATATCGCCTTCCACCTGCAAATCGCCCGCTGCGCCCGTAACTCCTTGCTGCTGCAGACGATGGAATCGCTGCATCAAAGGCTGCAGGACAGCATGAAGGAATCGCGGCGGCTGTGGTTTTTTGGCGAGCGGGCTTCTGCGCAGCGGCTGCTGGCAGAACATACGGCGATTTTCGCCGCGATTAAACGGCAGGATGAAGCGCAGGCCGCGCAGCTGATGGCCCAGCACATCGACAAGGTCGATTCCGTGCTGCGCCAGCTGCTGTAGCTCCTTTTTACAACGCCCAATGCCCGCGGATAAATTCGAACATTCTGCGGTTTTGTCTGCCGCCCGTTTCATGGCCATGGAACGGGTATGTATACAGCAGTTTCTCGGATTCGATCCGGTTGTAAGCGGCAAACACCGTTTCCGGCATGCAGACAGGATCTTTTAGACCTACCGATACAAGCACGGGGATGCGGATGCGATCAGCCAAATTCAGCATATCAAAATAGCTCAGCGTCTCCAGCACCGGCTCCAGGTGCTCGGGGAACTGCCTCACGTAATCGGCAGCTTCTTTCAGCGAGCTGACCGAATTAAATATGCCCAAATCCATATGGCACATGTTCGGAATATCGGCCACCGCAAGCGAATGAGTCCCGCCAAGCGCCGATGCGATCAAAGACAACCCGCCGCCTTGGCTTGCGCCGACGACGGCGATTTTGGCTTGGTCCACCTCCGGTTGGGCCGCTGCGGCTTCAACCGCCTTTAACGCGTCCACCGTGATCGCCATATAATAACAGCTGTGTTTGTCCAAAATATTTTGCGTCATCCAGCCTTTCGACATGCCATGCGACTGGGCAAGCCGGTTTCCCGTTTCTCCGCTCTGTCCCCTCACATCGACAGCAAGCACGGCGATACCCGCCAGCAGCCATTGGGCATATTTCTCAGGGAACCCTTTGCCGCCCGTATAGCCGTGAAACAACACTACGCACGGCACTTGTTCCCGTTTGCCGGGGGGAAGCAAATACCAACCATGAATGGGCGTATCGTCAAAACCTTCGTAAGTCAGACGATAAGTTTCCATCAGCGGAAACGGCGTCTCCACCCGTTCTCGGACCACGTTCAGCGGTTTTTGTTTAAAATGCTGCAGCTTCTCTTCCCAAAATACGCCTAGATCCGGCTGCGCCGTCAAATCAGGCCGGTATTCCGTCCATTCCTTGATTTTTTTGTCGATTGCGTTCATTGCTGTCACTCCTAAAAGTTTTTGCGCCAGCAAAAACTGGCATCGGAAGCATCGGCTTGTGCGTAAGATGGTGATATGGGTTAACTTGTCACTGGTTGATTATGATTTTTACTCTGGTCGATTACGATCTAATTGTAACCCTCGTGCCGATGGACACCTGGCTGGCCAAATAAACGACCTGTTCGTTGAACATCCGGATACACCCGTGAGACACCATTTTCCCGATTGAAGAAGGGTCGTTTGTCCCATGAATGCCGTAATGAGGCTTTGACAAACCCATCCAATAAGCTCCGAACGGGCCGCCCGGATTCGGCACCTTGTTCATAATAACAAATTCCCCGTGCGGGGTCTGCAGCGCGATTCGCCCGATGGCCACGGGAAACGTGTGGATGACGGTATTGTCGTTAAGCAGGTGCAGTTTCCGGTCCGTCAGATCTACGATAATGCGGTGCATAAGCATCACTCCCTCAGGAGTTATCGTATGCCGCCTATAGCCGCCGCGTCCCTTGCTCTCGTAGTAGTTCCAGTAGCAATCCGCTGGTTCAGGCCATTCGGCAGACCGTCATCATTACATTTCGGCATATCCGTATCGTTTCCTGCTTGCCGCCGTCTATCGGCCGCTTGCCACCGACAAAAGAAGAGAGCGGTTGCCGCCCTCTTCTTTTGCGTGATACGTTCTTTCATATTTTCTTACAGGATCGCGCTCGAGTCACGTCCCTCATCTGCTTTGCTTGCCGTAATCTTTCTTCCGGCGTTTATTGTCACACTTTCCAAACCGCACCATGCAATCGGAAACGTGAATTTCCTCTTTTTACCTCTCAGGGCTTCACAAACACGGTTTTAATCGACGTGAAAAATTCGATCGCAGCCTGCCCTTGCTCCCGCGAATGCGAGCTGGACATTTTCATCCCGCCAAACGGAGCCTGCAGCTCCACTCCGGCCGATTCCGCATTAATTCTGACGAGACCCGCATCCATTTCGCGGATAAACTCGAGCATGCGCCCGATGTTGCGGGTGAAAATTGAGGCGCTTAGACCAAACTTCACATCGTTAGCGACATCCAGTGCTTCCTCGACCGTATCCACCTTCATCAGCCCAATGACAGGACCGAAAATTTCCTCTTGCGCAATCGTCATTTCCCGGCTGACGCCTTCAAAAATCGTCGGCTCCACGTAAAATCCGGCTTCCAAACCGCCTTCGGTTAGCCGTTTGCCTCCAAGCAGCAGGCTAGCCCCTTCTTCAACGCCTTTATCAATATACGACAACACCGTGTTCAGCTGCGATTCGCTGGCGCACGGTCCCATCCAGATACCGGCCGCAAGGCCGTCTCCGACCGAAATCGCCTTTGTTTTGGCGACCAGCTTTTCTTTAAAAGCTTCGTAAACCCCCGCCTGAACAATGACCCGGCTGGTGGCCGTGCATTTCTGTCCGGTCGAGCGGAACGCGCCGCTGATCGTCGCTTCCACCGCCAAATCGAGATCGGCGTCGTCGGCAACGATTACAGGATTTTTGCCGCCCATTTCCAGCTGGTATTTGGCCCCGCGCTGCAGCGCGCCAAGTCCTACCTGCTTGCCGACCGTATCCGAACCGGTAAATGTGATGCCATTAGTGTCCGGATGATCGATGATCCCCTGTCCAATCACGGAACCGCGGCCCATCACGTAATTGACCACGCCGCGCGGCAAACCGGCCTCGTGCATGCATTCCACGATTTTGGCTGCGGTGACGGCCGTTTCTTGAGCTGATTTAAACACAACCGTATTGCCATAAATAAGCGCGGGAGCCATTTTCCAAATCGGAATCGCTACAGGAAAATTCCACGGCGTAATGACGCCGACCACACCCAGCGGAACGCGGGTCGAAAACATCAGCGCTTCGCTGTCGCTCGACGGAATGACATCGCCGATTTTGCGCATGCCTTCTCCCGCGTAATAACGCAGAATGGCGACGCCGCGGGCTGTCTCCCCCTTCGCTTCGGGGAATGTCTTGCCCATCTCGCGGGTCATTGTGCTGGCGATATCGTCAAGCCGCGCTTCGATTGCGTTGGCGATTTTGAATAAAATATCGCCTCTTGCCGCACCCGACAGCTTTCTCCAGGCCGGAGCCGCCGCTTTCGCCGCAGCAACGGCACTATTCAAGTCGGAGATGTCCGATAGCTGCACATAACCGACGATATCCCCGCGGTTAGCCGGATTCAAGCTTGGTTCAGTGCGTCCGGTGGCCGATGCGCTCCATTCGCCGTTGATATAGTTTAAACATAACTTCGGTTCTGCCGTTGTACTCATATGTAATCGGGCCTCCCTCAAAATAAATGATACCGCTTAAATTTGTTGATCTCCGCATAAAAATACTTGCCGAAACACCATTATAATCTTTGCCGCGGCATACGGCATTAAGCCCATTATAGCGCTCGCGAAGCTTTAAGCCGAATGCTCCGCCGTCGCTCCCCCGCGCACCGGATTCACCAGAACCCCGATATCGGAGATGGAGATTTCGATCCGGTCCCCATCCGCCAATGTGAACTCGTTAGGCGGCACGATACACGTTCCCGTTAGCAAAACGGTGCCGTCAAACAAAACATTATCGCGGCACAAGAACGATACCAGCTCATCGAATCTGCGCTTGAGTTGTCCTGTCGAAGCCGTGCCCTCCACAGCAAGTACGCCGCCGCGGAATATACGGCATGCCAGCTGAAACTGATACGGATCTTCGACAGTTTCCGCAAGCCGGATCGCCGGGCCGATCGCACAGGAATTGCGCCACATTTTGGCTTGCGGCAAATAAAGCGGGTTCTCGCCTTCAATGTCGCGGCAGCTCATGTCGTTGCCAATCGTGTATCCGACGATGCGGCCCGATCTTGTCAGCACAAGCCCCAGCTCCGGCTCGGGGATTTGCCACTGCGAATCGCTGCGCAGCTGCACCGGCTGTTCAGGTCCGACGGTACGCGCCGCTGTCGACTTGAAGAAGATTTCCGGACGTTCGGCGTCGTACACTTTATCGTAAAACGTCGTGATATCGAGCTTGCCGCCGGTGGCTTCATAATTGCGCGCTTCGCGGCTGCGCTCGTAAGTCACTCCCGCCGCCCATACTTCAGGGGCCTCAATCGGCACAAGCAGCTCCAGTTCCTCCAGTTTTGCCGCGAGCGGACTTGATTGCTCTATGGTTTGTCTCACGAGCGCCAGCGGTTCTGTTCCCTGCTCGTCGGCCAATGTGACCAACTCCATAAAATGCTGCTGCGGAAGCGCATACACCACGCCTTCATCCGTAACGGCGGCAAGTGTCGCCTGTCCGCTTTCTCCTGCGAAACGAATAATTCTCATCGATGATTCCTCCTTAATATGTTGAAGAGCTTCGATTCCATGAAGAAGTGACAACGATGCGGTAAGAAGCTCTTTAAAAACGATTTCAAACACGGGAATCGCACTCGTATAGCAGATGCAGGGGTTCGGCTACCTTGCCCTGTAGCCCATCTGAGCGGATATGTCGGCAGCCGCCTGCCTGAGCAGCGCAATGCACGAATCCAGCTCCGCTTCATCTACGCTGGAGGTTAATGTGGAAATGCTAAGCGCAGCGGTAACCCGCCCTTCATAATTGTACAGCGGTACGGCGGCGCAACGCACGCCGGGTTCATTCTCCTCATGATCGATCGCTACGCCGGCAGCCCGGACGGCTGCAAGCTCCTGCACGAATTCAACCTCGCTGCCGATCGTTTTGGCGGTCTGCTTTTCATAGATGTAACCTGCCAGCAGCTCCTTCAACTCGGCCTCCCCCATGAAAGCCGCCATCGCTTTGCCGACGGCACTGCAATGAAGCGGAATGCGCCGGCCTATGCGGGAATAACGAATAGCCGCCCGCGGTCCTTCCACTTTATCGATGTAAACCCCGGCTTGACCGTCCAGCAGGACCAAGTTGGCCGTTTGCCCGGTATTTGCCGCCAAATCGAGCAAATATTTGCGGGCGATACCGCGAATGTCCATCGACTGGAGCAGCAAATTGCCGCGTTCAAACAACTTCATGCCCAGCCTGTATTTGCCGGACGCGCCATCCTGTTCGATATAACGCTGAACCTGCAGCGTTTTCAACAAAGAATGAACCGTGCTTTTGTGCAAATTCATTCTTTTGCTGATATCGGTTATTTTCAGCTCGCTGTTTTGTTCGTCAAACAAATCGAGTATTTGCAAAGCCCGTTCCACGGATTGAATGATCGGCATAAAAAACTCCTGAAATTTGTTCTATACTATAAAACTCTATTTGATAATATAGCATCTTTATACATTTAACTATATTATATGCCGATTGGATCGGCAACCATTTTTTTCATGCGGGCCGTCTCCCCAGTTGGATACATTTACCGGAAACTTGACCCCATTAATTTCACCAATTTCCTGCGAAGTGTATGTGGTGGAAAGATACGCTAGTCTATTTGGTAATAATTACACTTTAAAGTTTACATAGTTGCATGTTATTGTTAACTAGTAACAAAAAATCCAATACACCCATGGAGGTACCAGAATGAACAAAAAGTGGACAGCTATGCTTTTATTGCCTGCTCTAGCGTTTGGAATTCTGCAAGGAGGAGCGCAAACGGCGAACGCTGCTTCAACCGGCAAAATCGTCAGCAGCGTCAGCTTCCGTACCCAGCCAAATACCGGTTCTTCGGTCATGCGTTATTTGAAAGCCGGCGAAACCGTGCAAATTCTCGAACAAGTCAACAGCTATTGGTATAAAGTAAAAGCTTCCGACGGAGCTTCCGGCTACGTTAGTTCCCAGGCGCAATACATAAGCGTCAGCGGCAGCTCTTCTTCCGGCGGATCAAGCTCTTCCAGCGGGTCAACCGGCACCATCGTCAACAGCGTCAGTTTCCGCACACAACCAGATACCGGCTCCTCTGTCATACGCTATCTAAAAGGCGGGGAAAAAGTACAGATTCTCGAGAAAGTCAACAATTATTGGTATAAAGTGAAGGCTTCGGACGGAACCGTCGGTTACGTCAGCTCTCAGTCGCAATACATAACCGTAGGAGGCAGCTCCTCCGGCGGATCAGGCTCTTCCGGAAATTCGGGCTCAGGCACCACATCCAGCGCGGCAGCCAAAGTCATCGCCGCGGGCAAGAAATATTTAGGCACTCCATACGAGTATGGATCCGACCGTTCCAACACCAAAACATTCGATTGCTCGGATTTTGTGCGCCAGGCATTTAAAGATGCGCTGGGTATAACCCTTCCGTCCAGCTCGCGCACCCAAGCCGATTATGTAAAAGGGAAGGGCAACACAACAACAAACTGGCGGGACTTGAAACCCGGCGATATCATGTTTTTTATGGATTATAAAGGAACGGCCGCATCCAACTATACCGGCATCAACAAATCGAAGCAGACGATCTCCCATTGCGGCATCTATTTGGGCAACGGACAAATATTGCATACCTACTCCAAGGAGTCGGGTGGTGTGAAAATCGATTCGATAGCCGGGAAGCACTGGGAATACCGGTTTGTGTTCGGCGGCAGTGCGCTGTAATTATATGTATAAATAATTTCATGTACAAGCCCTCCATTTTCGCTTCCACAGCGGAGATGGAGGGCTTTCGCACGTCAGTTTTCGACTTTTCTATTCGTCATATATCGCTTTCATTCATGTACATGATATAATATGGACGTCTTGTCTAACCGATGTCGAGGAGCTTCTGAATGTCCATTTTAAATCGCCTGAAAATCATGAGCCTCAAGTTAATCTCCAAGATCAACGCAAGAACGAGAATAACCGTTTTCCGTCTAGGCGGCCTATTTGCAGTGGCCCTTCTGCTGTTATCCGTCACTTCTTCGTTTTATGAAAGCGGTAACCGGAAGATCGTGCTCACCCCCGTTTCCCAGCTTTCCGGCGAGCAGTTGCAAAAAAAGCCAAACATTATCGTTGTGCTCAGCGAAGCGTTCTGGGATCCTACCGTAATGGAGAATGTCAAGTTCAGCCGCGACCCGATTCCTTTTTTCCATGCGCTGGCTGGGCAATATTCAAGCGGGTGGCTGTTTTCTCCCCAATTCGGCGGGGTCACCGCCAATGTCGAATTTGAGGTGCTCACAGGCAACTCGGTCCGCTTCTTGTCGACGGATACCGTGGCATACGAGCAGCATGTCAAAACAAATATCGATTCGCTGGCAAGCATTTTGTCCGGACAAGGCTACACCGCCAAAGCGATCAGCCCGTTCCACAATTGGTTCGCAAACAGCCGCGAGACGTATCAGCGGTTTGGCTTCTCGCGATTTATCAGCATGGAGTTTTTTAATCCGAATGAATATGAAGGACCTTATTTGGCCGACCGGGCTGTCGCCAAACGGATCATCGAAGAAACTCAGAAAACGGACGGTCCCGATTTTATTTACGCCAATACGATGGAAAACCACTATCATTTCTGGCCCGGTAAATTCAAACACAATACGATTGATGTCAAAGGAGATCTGCCCCGTGTCGACGCCGGTCTGCTGGAAACATACGCGCAAGGAATCAGCGACGCCGACCGGATGCTCGAACAGCTTGTCAGCCATTACAGCCAGTCCGGGGAGCCAACCGTCATCGTCTTTTTCGGCGATCATCTGCCTTTTCTCGAAGACGACTACATGGTTTATGTCGATGCCAAATACATCAGCGGGGAAAGCGATCCCGATTTCCTGACCAAAATTCATCGTACACCGGTGATCGTCTGGAACAATTTTGCCGGTAAACCTCGTGATGACTTGAATATCAGTCCTTCGTTTCTCAGCCCTTACGTTCTCCATTTGGCCGGGCTTCAGGGGACCGACTATACGAATTATTTGTACGATTTATCGCGTAAAATTCCCGTTATTCCGCCCAAGGAATACTACGAGAAGTTTCACATCCAGGAAGCCGACCTACAGGAATACGAACAGCGGCAGCAGGCGATGCTGGCCGGCGAGTTGACGGACCAAAGTCCGCGGTCGATCGCCATGGGGTACGGCGACCCTGCCTTGAACGATTACGAACCGAAGGAAATTACCGCCGGCGATTCGTTTCGCACGGATGCGGGCCGTTCCACTCTGATCGTGAGAGGCGGACCTTTTGGACTCGGCAGTACCGTATTGATCGACGGCAAGCCGCAGCCAACGACGTGGCAGAGCGAATCCGCATTAACGGTCGTTTTGCCTAAGGAGACGTACGCTTCACCGGGAAGCCTGGATGTACAAGTGAAAGTGATCGATGAGAAAGAAACGGTATTGGCCGAATCCAAACCGGTCCGTATTAAGGTACTAAGCAAACCGTAGTTGTATCGAGAAACAAAGGAGCCCTCCCTGCTTGTAACGGGGCCATTGAAAAAGCAGCTTAAGTGAGCGAAATCATGCTGGAGAAGCGCCAGCGTTCGCTTTTGTCCCCGAATTTCACCTGCCGCAAGCAGGTACATTCAAGAAATTCGGGGACAATTGGCGATCGGAAGCATGATTCGCTCATGCAGCGTTCACTTTTTTCAGTGGCCTCGCTTGTAACGGGGAAGCGCTCCTTTTGTTTACATCGGATGCGTGTCGCTTGGTAAGAGGATTTCATCTGAATGGACGTGATGAGGTGAATACGTATAAGGCGGCGGGCGGGATACAAATGTTCATTGCCGTTCGATTACGATGCGCAGGATAATGAAGCGGAGCCGGATGTTTGCCCGAAGTTGGCGGCTGCTCTTAACTCATCCAACAAGAGATCCAATTCTTTTTGCAGGGTGTGCAGTTCTGCGTAGTATTGTTTTTGCTTGGCATTTAACTCATAAGGCGTCATCTTGATGAATACGTTGTACTCCTCATTGCAGCTGTTCGCAGTAACTTCCATTCCTACCCGCTCCTTTTTTATAATCTCTCTATAAGGTTGATGGAGGTGCTAATGGAATATTATTACACGAACCATAGGCCAGTCAATATAATTGATTAAATTTTCTGAAAATTAACAATTTGGTCAAACTTTGAAGCGGTTTCAGACACATTTTACTGCAAAACAGTCATTTTTGCACAAAACGAAACCCGCCACCAGCTTATGACCACTGATGGACGGGTGATCGCTGCCTATATTTCCTTCCGCTGAAAATAGGTCAAGCCGGCGGCTGCAAAAAGCACAAAACTGCCGGTTATAATAAACAGCAGCGTTTCGAATGAGACGTTAAACGCGCCGAAGTTTTTTGACGCCGCCGGAATCATCGACAACACCGGTTGGGCCCAAGGATAATAAGGCCCGTAGTCGGACGAGTTCACGATCAGCATGTTCGGAACCGTGAGGACGACATTCAACGCAAGCGGCGCTGCAAAGCTGGCCCAAGCAACGGAAACGAACAATTGCAGAGCGGCCAAAGGCAGCGATGCAATCCATCCCCCCAGCACGCTTTTCCATAAAACAACCCACGGCACGGCCTCGTGAATGCCCCTTGCATACCCGACCGCCAGCAAGAAAGCAAGGAATAATAACTGCGTAAGCGCCAGGATCGCAACCACAACCGCAAACTTCGCCGCATAAAGCGTCGTGCGGGACATCGGCAGCGACAACAACTGCTTCCAGCCGCCTCCGGCGTGCTCGTACCGGCATACAAATGCGGCGAAGACACCTGTCAGCAAAGGCAGAAACAATATGGCGTGCAGTACGGCCATAGACGCGAGCAACTGCTCCCATGCATGCGTTTCGTTTAACGTCTGGCCAAGTCCCGCCAAAGCCGAAAGCACCGGGCTGACAAAAACAAGCAGCCAAATGTTCGATTTGCGCATCTTGAGCCACTCGGAGCGTACGACATTAGCAAAGGTCCGCATGTTAGTCCACATCCTTTCTTGTGAAATGGACGATGCCGACGGCCAATATCACAGCTCCGGCAGCTGCGCCGGCATAAACCGAATGTTCCGGCTGGAGGGCTCCGCCGGCTAACAAAGGCCATTTCCACAACAGCCAGTCCGGCAGCATCATGGAAAACGGAGAGAACACCGCGCCGACAATACCGAAGGTTAACGGAACGGCTTGATTCCTCATCGTGACCGACAACCAAATTTGCAGCGCCACGATAGGCAAAGCGGCTATAAACGGATAAAAACTCATTTGCAAAATGCCGGACAGCGAAAAATCCGCGCCAAACCGCAGCGCAATTCCTAATCCGATCGTACCAACCGCAAGCAGCAAACATGACACGCAGAGCAGCATGACACACAGCGCAAATTTGGCAAAAAATACGTCGGCCCGAGAAATCGGCAGCGCCAGCAATTGCTTCCACGCATGGGTCTGATGCTCAATATTGGCAATCATGGAGGCTACAATCGTTATCCCGAGCAGCAGCGTGATCGGAACAAGAAATTGAATCTCGCCGGTCAAACCGCGCCATAGATCGTTAGCGTACCGCCCTGTCAAATAATCGTAACGCAGGCCAAAATTGACGGCTTCCAGCGTTATGATACCGACGGGTCCAAGAAAGATCAGAAACCATATCGCCTTCCGGCGCATTTTCAGCAAATCGGCGGACAGCAAACGTGTGATCATAAGCTTGTCCCCTCTCCCACCATTTCGATGAAAATGTCCTCGAGTGATTTTTTCACCTCTTCAACGCGATAGATGGCATGACGGGCATAAACCAGCTGCTCCACGACATCGGAGACGATATCATCGGAAACATGATCTAGCAGCAGCTCAGCATCGCGAAGTTCCGCGCGGCACCCCATCGACAGTACGGTTTGCAGCGCATTGTCGGGCGAAGACACAATGAGGCGAATTTTACTGTTGGACCGCTGCCGGAGCGTTTCGATCGGCGCTTGGAACACCAGCGCCCCGTCGCGGATGACACCGACTTTGGTCGCCATTTGTTCCACCTCGCTGAGCAAATGGCTGGATACCATCACCGTAATGCCGTGCTGCTTCGGCATTTCCTTAATCAGCTCACGGATTTCCAGTATTCCGGAAGGATCCAGTCCGTTCGTCGGCTCGTCCAGCACAAGCAGCTCCGGATTGCCCAGCAGCGCGGCCGCTATGCCCAGCCGCTGCTTCATGCCAAGCGAATACCCTTTGACCGGACGTTTCGCTTCTTTGCTCAGACGGACTATGCCAAGCACCTCGTCAATCCGCGATTTCGGCACGCCGAGAATGCAGCGGATCGCCTCCAAATTTTCATAAGCCGTCAAATGGCCGTAATACGACGGATATTCGACCAGCGAGCCCACCTTGCGCAAAATCGCCAGCTTTTCTTTCTGCAAATCTTTTCCGAATATGCTGATCGATCCTTTGGTCGGCTTGATTAATCCGAGCAGCATGCGGATCGTCGTTGTTTTGCCGGCGCCGTTGGGCCCCAGAAAACCGTAAATATCGCCTCTGCCGATTTCCAGATTCACTTTGTCCACCGCTATGCGGGAGCGGTAATGTTTGGACAATTGATAAGTTTGAACTACGTATTCGCTCATCTTTGATCACCCCGCTATATATCGTAGCGGCCGCAGGTTAAAAAGAAAGGAGCGTTTTGTTTAAATTTTGTTTAAGATTTTCGGGGAAATATACATGCTGGTGCCGTGAACCGTACTGACAATCTCCCAATTCAGGTTCATTTCCCGTGCCATTAACGAGACGATCGACAAGCCGATACCGGCTCCTTTGTCGGCAGATTGCGACTCGATACCCGGTCCTTTGTCTTGAATCACAACAGCGCTCCCCTCCTCCGCTTGCTCTATACGAACACCCACGTAACGCCCGGTTTTGGCGTGCCGGACGATATTCTGAAAAATATTATCCAATATTCGCGAGAACCACTGCGGATCGACCTGCCAATATACGGCATGATCCGGCAAGCTCACATCCGCCGCGATGCCTTCTTTCTCAAATACGGGATACCATGAAGCGACGGAAGTGCGCAGCAGCCGGATGACATCCGTTTCTTTCAGCTCCAATGGATATTTCCCCGCCGACAAAAGCGTATACGACATCAAATTTTCGATCAGGCGCGCCAAATCGTCAATTTTCAGATCGATCAATTCAAGCGAAGCTTTGCCTTTGTCCGTTAACGGTTCTTTATGCAAAGAATAAGCGTGTCCGCGGATTGTAGTCAGCGGCGTGCGGATGTCGTGCGACAAATTGGCGATCAGCTGCTTGCGCAAATGTTCTTCTTCTTTCTCCCGTTGTCTGCCGCTTGTCAATTCATCGATCATATGATTAAAAGCCCGCTCCAATTGGCCGATCTCATCTTGTTTATGCACGGAAACCGCCTCCGGAATGCCGGTATCGTCCGTCTCCGTCATCGCTTCCTGCAAATGCACAAGCCGCTTGCGGATTTTATAAAAAAACATCCAAGATGCAAAAAGAAAAAAGGCCAAAATGCTTAAAATAATGGCGATCAGAATCCGGCTGTCCGATTGCTCGAAGCGGACCGGCTTCATAAGCGAACGGGCCACTTGAATGGTCATAAACCCTTGCTCCGGCTTTTCGCCGATAAAAGCGACCACCGTAAACGGGTCGCCGTCGGTGCTGGCTTTCATAAATTGAATGCTGTCTGCTGCCGTCCATTGCCGCGGCAAAGCCGTCTGCTCGGGGAGCATCAGCTTTGTTGCGCCGGTTCCATCCACCCAAAACATCGACGCCAGCGGATAACGCTGCTTTAACGACTTGAGCTGCTTGTCGATCGTTTCTGCATCGGCTCCGTTTAGCTTCTCCGCTTCATTATGCCACATGGTTTGGATCGTGCCGCTATTTGCGTAAATGTTGTTTTCGGTTGGGATGCCGGTAAACATCCTGGGCACAGAATAAACGGCCAATGAAGAGACCATAATGATCGGCCATATCATGACCGCAATCACAATAATCAATAAATATTTGGCCAGCAATGAATGACGGAATTTCATTTCTGTCCGGAATTTCATTTTCCTTCCGAATATCATGGCTTCACCCGGTATCCGATACCGCGGATCGTTTCGATAATTTCCGGATTTCCCGGATCGCTTTCGATTTTTTCACGAAGATGGCGGATATGCACCATAAGCGTTTTATCGCCTTCGATGTAGGGCTCGCCCCACACCGCTTCGAATATCTGTTCTTTCGTTAAAATTTGATTCGAGTGGCGCAGCAAATACGAGAAAATTTGAAACTGCTTGCCCGTTAAAATGATTTCTTCATCGTTACGCGTATCAATCATCCGGTTTTCTTCCGGAAACACCTGCAAATGGCGCAGTTGAACAACCGCCGAAGTCGATTTTTCAGCGCGCCTCAGCAGTACTTCAATCCGTGCCGCCAGCTCATCGGGATGGAACGGCTTGGTCACGTAATCGTCGGCGAAATGCAGCCCGTGCAGCTTGTCCTCTATCGAGGCCCTTGCGGACAACATCAAAATCGGGACATGCGGATATTCCTTCTTCATCCGCTGCCCAACCGTAAATCCGTCGAGTCCCGGCAGCATGACATCCATCAGTACAAGGTCGGTATGGGGCATATGTTCGCCGGCCCGATCGCCGGATGTCAGCCATACGACTTGGTAACCGCGATCGCTCAAATCGCCTTGCAGCCATTTGCCGATGTCCGGATCGTCTTCGATATATAAAAGATTTCGATTCATGAAGGGCCTTCCTTTCCCTTTAACATATGAACAGAGTATACCATGCCGGGGCAGGCAAACCATACATGTTGGCAATGCAAAAAGGATGGCCTTTTAGGCCACCCCTTGTAAATCCAGCATCCATGTTCGGTTAAATAAATATCCGTTTTACGCCTGTGCATCAATAATAGCGAGCACTTGGCCGCTGACTTCATTTAAAGCCTGCAGCTCGTCCGCGGATAAGCTGATCCCCACCGAATCGGCGTTTTCTTGCAAATGTTTGACACTTTGCGTTCCGACAATTGCGGTAGTCAAGCCTTCGCGGTGCAGCAGCCAGCTGATGGCGATTTGGGAAATCGCCGCTCCCTTGGCGTCGGCAATTTCTTTCAGTTTCTCCAGCAGCGCTTTTTCCGCTTCGATATGTTCCGGCAGGAACAACCGGCGGGTGCGGCGGAAATCGTTTTCCTCAATGTGCTTGTCGCCAAAATGGAAGGCGCCGGTCAGAATGCCTTTGGCAATCGAGCTGTAACTCATGATGCCGATGCCGTTGTCCCGGCAGTAAGGCAGCACTTCTTGCTCAATGCCGCGGTGCAGCAGGCTGAATTCGGGCTGGATGATGTCGATTTGGGCGATCTGCGATGCTTCCCGCAACTGCTCGATCGAGAAATTCGACACGCCGATGGCGCGGATCAAACCTTCCTCTTTCAACTTGTTGAACTCGGCTAACGTATCGGCCACCGGCACCTCAAAGCTTGGCCAATGTATGTAATAAATATCGATATAATCGGTTTTGAGCCGCTGCAAACTTGCTTCCGCAGATTTTCTCACATCGGCGGGAGCCAGATTCGCGCGGCTGACTTTGGTTGAGATCACGCAATCTTTGCGGATCCCTTCAAGAGCAGCCCCGACGATTTCCTCGGAATGGCCGTTGCCATACCCTTCCGCCGTATCAAACGTCGTTATGCCCATATCAAAAGCGGCGCGCAGCACCTGCTTATTGTTTTCATCGCTCGTAAATTCCCACGGGCCGCCGCCAAGCTCCCAGCAGCCAAAAGTCAGTGCTGAAACCTGAATGCCCGATTTTCCAAGATCACGATAATTCATCCGATATGTCCTCCTTATGATTTACAGCTTCGTTAGGCCCCGCTTTCCTTACCACAGCTCTACACGCCGAATCGCTTCAATAACCGATTCCTCGGTAACTGCAAACGGCATATTGCCCATTGTCCCATCCGGGGACAAAGCCACCTTGGCCATGTTGTCCCAATCTTGCGGAGTCAACTCCCGTTCGATGCCAAGCTCCCGCAGTTTGAGCGGCAGGCCGATTTCTTTATAGAAATCGAGCAGCTCGGCAATTTCGGCTGTTGGACGATTCTCCAGCGCAAGCTGGACAAGGATCCCGTATGCGACCTTCTCGCCATGATAAGCATGATGCGTATCGGGAATCGCGGTTAAACCGTTATGCACCGCATGGGCCGCCGCCGACCGGCAGTTGTCTTCGCCAAGCCCGCCGACAATACCGCTGAACAAAATGACGGCGTCGATGACTTGTGCCAGCGCATCGCTCGCTTTGCCTTCGCGGGCGTCTGCAACCGCTTGTTTGCTGTGAGCAATTAACGTGTCGAAACAAAGTTTCGCTGCTTGCAATCCGCCGATGGTCGGTAAATTATGCGGTTTGCCCGTTGCCGAAGCGGTCGCCTCATACCACTTGGCGATCGTATCGCCTATCCCGGCCACGAGATAACGGACCGGCGCAGCAGCGAGCAGCTCCGTATCAACCAGCGTCAGCAGCGAATTTCTGTAAAACACCGGAAAATCGACATATACGCCTTCGTCGGTGTACATCACCGACAAATTCGTCACCGCAGCGCATTGCGCCGCCAGTGTCGGTATCGTGACCAGCGGAATGTTCATATCGTTGCTTAATTTTTTGGCGGTATCGATAACCTTGCCGGCGCCAACGCCAACGATCAATTCCACTCCAGGCCCAACAAGCTCTTGCAGTCTGGCGACTTCCGCATAAGAACACTCTCCACGATAAGGAGCTACCTCGTAGGCCACTTCCGCCTCATCCAGACTTTGGCTCAAAGCTTCTCCTGCCTGATTCCACGATTTCGTACCGGTTACAATAAAAATCCGTTTCCCGTAACGCGCGATCCATTCCCCCGCTGTCCGCAATAAGCCGGGTTCTTGGATGTATGCGTTTGGTGTCCCTGCTACAAAATGTACTCCGTTCAATGGGTTCTCCTCCGTTTCATCCCCCATTATAACGCGAACGGAGCCGAACGAACAGCACTTACCTATTTTATAGTTCCTTTACTAGTCTGTAGGGCGGATCCATTTTGTGAATATTTATTCATTCGGTTATGAAGGGTAAGGGAATGGTACGGAAAGCTTGCGTCCGCCTTGAAAACCGTGTTTTTACCGCAAGGTAAATTCAAAATAAACACGGTTTTCACGAGCGGTGGAGTGCCATCCCTTTTCCGTAATAACCGCAGCATGAATAAATATTCACGATTTTTCTCCGCCCCACAGACTCCTACCCCTTCAACCCGCTTGTGCTGATGCCTTCCACGATGAATCTTTGGAAAATGAAAAACACCACACAAATCGGCACAAGCGACAGCGTCGACATCGCAAACATCCCGCCCCAGTTGTTGACCGCTTCGCCGTCAAGGAACAGCTTTAAGGCCAGCGAAACCGGGTACAGCTCCGGTCTGTTCAGATATAACAGCGGATTGATGAAGTCGTCCCAGCGCCAATAGAAAGAGAAAATCGCCGAAGTCATCAAAGCCGGCACAATCAACGGCACGACAACGCGGAAAAATATGCCGAATCTGCTGCAACCGTCCATTTTAGCCGCCTCGTCCAATTCCTGCGGGATTGTCCGGATAAACTGCATAATGAGGAATATAAAAAACGGAGTGCCGAAGTAGTTCGGAACGATAATCGGTTTAAACGATCCCAGCCATTCGAGTTTGGCAAACATAACGTACTGAGGGATGACGGTCACGTCATGCGGCAGCATCATGGTCCCCATGGCACAAGTAAACCAGATGTTTTTTCCTTTGAACGGAATCCGCGCGAAGCCGTACGCGACTAGCGCCGAAGACACGACTGCGCCAATCGTTGAAAGCACAACAATAAAAAGCGAGTTGGCAAAAAAAGTAGCAAACGTGTTGCTGCCGAATCCTTTCCAGCCTGTGGCGTAATTACTCCATTGCACTTCGCCGGGGATTAAGCTGTAAGCCTTAATAAATATTTCGCTATTGGGTTTAAGCGAGCTGGCGGCGAGCCATAGAATAGGGTAAAGCATGACGATAGCCAAAGCGCTGACGACAATGTGGTAGACATATTGATTAAGTTTGACATTCCCGATTCGCATGCGTCATTCCCCTTTCGCTTCGTAATGCACCCATAAAGTGGAAGATTTAAAAATAAGCCACGTCAAAAGCCCGATAATGATCAGCATAATCCAGGCCATCGCCGCAGCGTAGCCCATATCGTAAAGCAAAAACGCCTTCTGATACAAATAAAGCGAATACAGCAGCGTATTGTCGAGCGGGCCGCCTTGTCCCTTGGAGATGATATATGCAGGCGTAAATGCCATAAATGCGGATATCGTCTGCATGATCAGATTAAATAAGATGATTGGGCTGAGCAGCGGCAGCGTAATTCTGAAAAATCGCTGGTACCCGCGGGCACCGTCCACACTAGCCGCCTCGTAATACGACTGCGGGATATTTTTTAGTCCGGCGAGGAAAATGAGCATCGAAGAACCGAACTGCCAGACCGACAAAGCAACTAAGGTCCAGATGGCGGAATCCGGGTTGCCGATCCACGATATGTCCGTTTTGATGCCGATCAGCCCAAGCACGGAGTTGAACAGTCCCTTGTCGCCAAACACCTGCGTCCACATGACGGACACCGCCACGCTGCCGCCGATCAGAGAAGGCATATAATAAGCGGAACGGTATATGCCGATACCGCTGACAGCTGCCTTCAGCAGCATGGCAACACCTAACGCAAAAGCTAGCCGCAGCGGTACGCTGGCAAATACGTAAGTGAACGTCACTCGGAACGATTTCATCAATTTATCGTCATTCGTAAACATCTTTTCATAGTTCTCAAACCCTATCCAGCGGGGAGAACTGAGCAGATCGTAATGAGTAAAGGAATAATAAAAGGATGAAATAATTGGATATAAAGTAAATACGAGAAATCCGATGATAAATGGGGAGGTGAAAATGTAACCGACCATATTATCGTTATCTCTCAGCTTTCCCAGCTTCATGGCCCCCACTCCTCATGTTTTGTAGTCGCAAGCTGCGACTCATATATTGCATCATGCGGCTATAAATCGGACCAGGTTCCATACGGATACCTGGTCCGGCGTCTTTAGGCTTTTTTACTTTTTGTTTTTAGCCAATACCGCATTGGCGTCTTTTCTGAACTTAGCCGCCGCATCTTCGATGGAAATCTTTTTGTACAAAATTTGGTCGCCCAAGTCTTTGAGCAGCACGGTTCTTACTTCCGAAGCGCCGACAGGATCGGGAGGATCGTTCGGGCTGCTGTTCTTTTCGGCCCATGCGACATAATCGAAGATCTTCGCTTCTTCCGGCGACAGCAACGGCTTGAGCGCTTCTTTCACTTTGGAGGAAATCGGCACGCCACGCTCGCCTTTGATAATTTTGTTCGCTTCGATGTCGTTGGTGAAATAGTCGATGAATTTAACCGCTTCGTCTTTCAGTTTGGAATTGGAAGTTACCGAGAAATATTGGCTAGGCTTCATGAACAACCCTTTGTTGATGTTTGGTCCAGGTGGCGGAACAAGCTCAAGCGGACGTTTGGCTGCCATGCCGTGTGCCAGGAACTGGTTGGACCAAGCTTGAACGGTCGCCGAATTGCCAAATGCTAACTCGTCGTCCTCAGGTACCCCTTTCTTCTGGGCCGCTTTGTCCAGCGGAAGAACGTAACCCGCTTCATACCATTTTTGGTAGCGCTTAAAATAATCGACAAACAGCTTGTCGTCGGTATAACCAAGCGCCGTGCCATCAGCTTTAAACAGCGATTGACCGTTGGTTCTCAAGAAGTAGTTGAAATATACGTCGTAGGCGTACCCTTGGGAAAGCAGCTTCCCTGTGCTTTTCAGCTTTTGCGCGTAAGACTCCAAATCGTCCCAAGTCGCTCCGGTTTTGTTGTAATCGACTCCGGCTTTCTTCATCATGTCCATATCGACAAATGAACCAAGCGCGTTAACTCCCAGCGTTACGGCATAATATTTGCCGTTGATGGAGCCGACGTCAATAATGTCTTTGCTGACCGAACTCATGTCGAGCAGGCCGTTTTTCGTATAGGGGTTCAGGTCGACAAGCTGGTTCCTGTCGGCATATTGTGTGATATAAGCGTAGTCCATCTGAATAACGTCAGGCAGTTGGTTAGCCGCAGCTTGCGGAGCAAGCTTTTTCCAATAGTCGTCAAAGCTCGAATATTCGGTTTCTATCTTGACGTTCGGATGCAGCTTCATGTACATATCGATGACTTTTAATGTGTAGTCATGACGCGCTTGCCCGCCCCACCATGCAACGCGGAGTTTGACCGGATCTTTGCTTGCTTCTTTTTTTGCGTCCCCGCTTGCCGCAGGCGCTGCTGGTGCCGCCGCTTTGCCGTCTCCCGCTGCCGGAGTCGCTGCAGGCTGATTGCCGCCGCAACCTGCGGCCGTAAGAACCAGTGCCAACGATAGTATAGATGTGAGTGTCTTTTTCAAATTTTACCTTCCCCCTATACGTTAAGATATTGCGCTTCCTCCACATTATCTCTGAAACCGCTGTCATAATGAATCCAAATATCCGACATCATTGTTCAAAAAACCGAGTTACGACGGCAATTTCATAAATTCGGAAGGCGTACAGCCTGCATATCTCTTAAACACCTGGCTGAAATATTGGGGGTTATCGCCAAAACCGAGCTGCTCCGCGAGCTCGAATATTTTTACATCGTTATTTTGCGAAATCAATTTGGTCGCTTTGGCGACCCGTTCTCTCATCACGTAGTTCGAAAACTTCTCGCCGGTTTCTTTACGAAACAGCTTTCCCAAATAGTCCGCGTTCATATAAAGCATCTGCCGCGCAACCCAGTTCAAAGAAAGCTCGGAATTGCCGAGCTGCTCCGTGACAATAGCCTCCATCTTGCGGACGATCGCCGAATGTTTACTGACATTGTTCTCATATATGCGGCGGGTAATGTCCTCAGCGACGGAACAGAAAAACGACTCGATCGACGACAATGTTTCCATTTCAGTGAGCTCAACCAGTTTGCCCATATTGCGATTCATGCCGCTAGGCTCGCTGAGGCGGACGATCGACATAAACAGCTGGATCACATACGATTTCACGGTGTGAATGTCCGAACGCAATGCCGCCAGCTGCTTGAAAAATTGCCCGATCCACTTCTCCGCTTCTTCCCAGCAGCCGCTTTTCATATGCAAAATAAGGCATTCCTCGTCGAATGTGAACTCCTTGGGTTCCCACAAATAACCGGACGGCAAATCACGCTGGGTAATGAGGCTTCCCTCGCCCAAATAAAACCGGTGCTTCAGGCATTCCAACGTCTGCTTGTATAAACTTCTGGCTTGAACCATCTCGTCGGCTTCGCTTAAAGCAGCCGTAATATCGACCTTGTAATATTCCAAAAACGTTCTGCGGATCCCGGCGATCCGCTCGTGCAGCTCTTCCGGCCGTTCCCAGTCCTCCAGCACGATCAATACGTGCTTGCCGACCGTTGTGCTGAGCACGGAGCTGCCTAACAATTCTTCGGCAATATTTTTCACGGCAAACATATGCTCGAATTCGAAGCTTTTCTCCAATTGAAACAGGATAAGTCTGATTTTTTGCCGTTCCCAAGGAAGGCAGAACAATTTGCGGTAATATTCCCAGTCCGTGGAGCCGTACGTTTTATTCGTGACAAACTCCTTCAGAAACTGTTCCTTGACATGCGGCAGCACCTTATTCATTCCGTCCCGAAGATGACTAACGAACTGCTCTTTTCGCTTCGTCTGATCCAACTCCTCGGCCAGTTCCCGCAGCGCTTCGACAATTTTGTTCTCATTGCACGGCTTCAGCAAATAATGTTTGACGCCATGCTGCATAGCCGATCTTGCATATTCAAATTCACTGAATCCGGACATCAGAATAAAACGGATATGCGGATGGCTCTCCCTTGTTTTGGCGACAAGCGCAAGCCCATCCATTCCGGGCATCCGGATGTCGCTCAGCACGATGTCCGGCGGATCCTGCAATATACGGTCATACGCTTCTTCACCGTTGCGGGCCGTGCCTGCAAGCATCGTTCCCGCCGAAGCCCAGTCGACGATCCGCGAGATGCCGTCAACAATAATCCGTTCATCATCCACGAGCAGCACTTTTAACATGTCGATCCCTCATTTCATATGGCAGCCGGACGGTCACCGTTGTGCCCTGACCCGGAGCGCTGTCGATTTCAACGCCATAGGCATCCCCAAAGGAAAGCCGGATGCGTTCCTGAATATTTTTAAGTCCTATACCTCTGCCTTGCGTGACAACTTCGCCGCGGCTGATCTTATCCAGCAGCTCCGGCTGAATGCCGGGTCCGTTGTCCTTCACGGTCAGCAGCAGCACCCCTTGCTGCTCGACGGCCGACACGGTGATGCGGCATAAGCGGATCATCTGCTCCAATGCATGCTGAATGGCATTTTCCAATATGGGTTGGACGGTCAGCTTAGGAATTTTACAATCGTAGAGCCATTCTGGAACGTTCATCTGGAATTCGAGCCGTTCCTCGAAACGATAATTTTGAATGGTCATATAATGAGCGGCGATTTCCAATTCTTCACCGACCGTCAGTAGAGGTTCCTCAAACCGGACCGAACTTCGCAGCAGAAAGCCAAGCGCCTCCACCATATTGGAAATTTGCGGCTGGCCGTTTACTTTCGCGAGCCAGTTAATCGATTCGAGCGTATTGTACATAAAATGGGGGTTGATTTGCGCCTGCAATGCCTTAAATTCCGTCTCCTTGATTATGAGCTGCTTGGCGTAATTTTCAGTGATCAGTTCTTCAATACGCTGGATCATCACGCGAAAGGTTCTATGCAGCTGCCCTACTTCATCCATCGGCAGGGAGATTGGCGCGTTACTCCCCCAATCCGTCTCCGCAAGATGGAATTCGCCTTTCTGCACCTGCTTCATCTTGCCGATCAGATCTTCAATCGGCATCGTAATGCGCCGCGCGAACCGCATGGAAAGCACGACAACAAACAATAAGCCGAAAATAAAAGCAGCCAGCAGCACCTGCTTCATCCATATAATCTGTTCAAAAATTTTGTCAAACGGAATGAGGCTGTAGTAGGTCCACTCGGTATAACCTGAAAAAATGTGCGAAAAGAAATATTGCTTGCCGTTCAGCTGCTCGATATCGTAGCCGTATTTTCCGGTAATTTTCGTTGGAAGGGTGGGGATATTGCCTTCTTGCGGATAAATAATTTTGCGATCCTGCGCGATCAGCAGCTCGCCGTTTTTCAGCTCGTTTCCGGTAGAAACATCGTCAATGATGCTGTTGAGCTTTATCCGGATCGTGATCGTGCCGAGTTTGTTCAGCGTGAGATTGTAATAAGAACGGATTTGCCGTACAACGGTCAAGGCACGGTCATCGGCATCCGGATACATCCACCGGATACTGCCTTGCCCTTCGTCCGCAGCATTCATAAATTCGGTTTGCTTGTCGAGGGAAATGGGAGTATTTAGCCCTGCGAGGTATTGATTTCCTCTTAAATCGGTTATTTTGATACTATAAACATATTTTTCGGATCCGGCGTATTGCACAAGCCTGCTTTCGAGGTCGGTACGCGCTTTCAATTTTTCGTAGCTGGAAGATTCTTCATTAACGATGGGCAGCCAGCTTTGAATGCCGGTGTCGGTCATGATGGTATAAGACAAGCCTTCGATTTTTTTCAGCTCATTCTCAATGCCGGTTGAGGAAAGGTTAAGCACTTGCGACGATTTTTCGTACAACTCCTTGTCATAGATCGAATATGCATATTGCAGCGCCGCATACGTAATCGAGAAGCCAACCGTCATGATAAACACCATCAGCAAAAACAGCTTCTGCTTGATCTTGAAATTGCTGTACCACTGTGAAACACGTTGCGTCCAATCCGTCATGTCTTCCACCGCCTGCGTGAATTGCGTTCCTGCTGCCGTGTTGCCCGAAACTTATATTTAAAGAAGTTTTATTTTAGATAATTTAGATGTTCAACGCCCGCATCCGTATTTCCTTCTTGCTTTTTATGGAGATGCGTGGCAATTGCATCAGGACGGGTGGCAGGTGGAAAACTCCCCCTTTTTCCGGTATGATGGCATTATATCATAGAACATTCCTATGCAGGGATCTCCCAATTCAAAAAAGAAACGAGGTCCTCTATGGTTCATCCGGTACTTTCCGAAATGATCGCTCGTTTCCGCCCGAGCGGGAATATGGCCCAGGATGTGCAGCAGTTTCTCAAGCTGCATCACTGTCCGCGAACGGCCGAGCACAGCGTCCGGGTAGCCGTTGTTGCGGCTCAGCTGGCCTCGCGTTTTGGCGGAGTGGATCCGCTTGATGCGGCGGATGCCGGTTATTTGCATGACATTAGCGCCGTTGTACCCATCCCGGAGCGCATCCGGGTAGCCAGAGAGCTAGCGCTGGATGTGCTGCCCGAAGAAGAAGCGTTCCCGCTGATCGTGCATCAGAAAATTTCGGAGACGATGGCGTCCGTTTTGTTCGGAGTAAGCAGCCGCTCCGTCTTAAGCGCAATCGGCTGCCATACGACACTGAAGGCATCCGCTTCGCGGCTGGACATGATCGTATTTGTGGCCGATAAAATCGAATGGGACCAGGCGGGAACACCGCCGTATATTACCCGTTTGACGCAAGCGCTCGACATCTCTCTTGAGCATGGGGCTTTCTCTTATCTGGAGTACATGTGGGAGCAGCGCGACCGGCTTAAGGTCGTTCATCCTTGGCTCAAGGAAGCTTATTTCGAGCTGAAGCGGAAAATTCAAGACGCCGATGCCGACGTGAATCGGGATCAGGATCGGGATCGTTAACCATTCTTTCCGCCATCGCTGCACACAGAGATTATTTTACGAAAAGGGGCATCACACCAATGGAACAAAGTCCAATTAAACTATCCCGCTGCTACAAAACGGCCCGCGTATTCCCAACCGACGTCAACAACCACAATACGCTGTTTGGCGGCAAGCTGATGGCGTATATCGACGACATCGCTTCAATATCGGCCTCGAAGCATTGCCGCAGATCGGTTGTTACCGCTTCGACCGACTCGGTCGACTTTTTGTTTCCGATTCGCCCGACCGATTCGGTCTGTCTCGAATCTTTTGTCACCTGGACCGGAAAAAGCTCCATGGAGGTATTCGTTAAAGTCATTACGGAAGATTTGAAAACCGGGGAACGGAAAATCGCCGCCACTTCCTTTTTAACTTTTGTCGCATTGGATGAAAATAAGAAACCTGTAACGGTCCCTCACGCCATTCCCGAAACCGAAGAGGAAAAAAGGTTAAACGAAACCGCTCTGCATCGTGCCGAAATGCGGCGCAGCCGCAGAGAAGGCAGCAAAAAATTCGCCGATTACTTGACAACGACATTCCCTTGGGAATAAACCGCTTATTTCACAACTCATGGAGAAAGAGGAGATATATCGATGAATCTTGGCATCTTAGCCCATTGCTACGGGAAACTTCCGCTGGAAGAATTGGCCGTTAAAATCGGTGCGGGGGGCTTCAATTCCGTTCAGCTGGCGCTGGCCAAAGCGCTCGCCGATGTCGAATCCGGTCTCGGCCAGCTCAGCCCGGGACTGGCGAACTACGTCGCCGAATCGTTTGACCGCCGTGGGGTGCGCATTGCAGTGCTTGGCTGCTACATCAATCCGATTAATCCCGATCAAGCCGCCAGAAGGTACGAAATCGACAGGTTCAAGGAGCATCTGCGTTATGCCCGCGATTTCGGCGCTTCCATGGTAGCCACGGAAACCGGAAAGCTGACGACGTATCAGGAGCAAAACCCCGACGGCTACCAGCAGGTAGCCTGGAACCTGCTGCGCGAGACGGTGGAAGAACTGGCCGAGGAAGCCGAAAAATGGGGCGTTATGCTTGCCATAGAACCGGCAACCTCACTTGTCATCCACGATACCGACGGCATGGTCCGCTTGCTCGCAGAGGTGCCTTCCTCCAACATCGGCGTCGTCATCGACCCCGTCAATTTGCTGGAAGGATACAACATCGAGCGGCAAGATGAAGTCATGATCGATGCGTTCAGCAGACTTGGACACAAGACAGCGCTCATCCATGCCAAGGACATCGTGATGGATCCAAACGGGCAAAAAAAATACGCCCCGGTCATCGGACAGGGCATATTAAACTATCCATTATTCATGAGTTTGCTCAAAAAACATAAACCGTTTATCGACGTATCGCTGGAAGGGCTTGAAGAAAGACATATCGCCACCTCAGCCGCATTCGTCAGAGAACAATGGAAGAAGGCCGGGAGCGCGAATTAAACGCGCTCCTTCAACCAATCAAACGACCGTCGGCCGGAAACCTCATGTTTGCCTTCAAAAATATCATGCTCCACTGCGCTTTCCGCTCCGCTTCCGCGGTAAATCCGCTCAAGCTGGGCAATGGCGTCCAAAGTGCCATGGATCGGGAAGATCGGATCGCTGCTCCCGGCTTCGACCAGAAGCGGCCGGGGGGCGATCAGCCCGATCAGATCAGGCATTTCCGCCCATTCCAGAATCCCCGGAATATAGTTGTCGATACAGTGGCTCATCGCCAAAATGCTGTCTTTAAACGTATTGGTGTATCCGCTTACAACCGTCGCGCCGATCCGTTCGTCCAATGCCGCCGTAAATCCGGCTACCAGCCCGCCGCCGGACAACCCCATCATGCCAAGCCGTCCCGCTTGCGCTTCATCCCTTCCGAGAATATAATCGATGGCCCGCATCGTCTCATACACGCGATGCCCGCCCAATGTGCGGCCTCTCATTAACAAAGCCGCCGCAAGGCGGAAGCATGAATTTTCATTTGGTCCCTTTTCGATATCCTCCGCAAGCCTGCGGTCGCCAAAACCGATCAACTCCGGCGCAATGACCAGAAAACCTCGCTCAACAAGCTCCACTGCCATATTTTTATGAAGATTCGGCTCTCCCGCAAGATCGCTGCCATCCGGCTTCAGCCCTACCACCTCGCGGCTGCCGTACCCGTGACCGTGACTTGCCACGGCAACCGGGAAAGGTCCGGGGGAACCACTCGGGATCAGCACGTAAGCCGGCATTCTTAAACCGGGATACGTCGTTATCTCTATCCGCTCCCTGATATAGCCGTCAAGCTCGACTCGTTCCAGCAGCGCGGGTTCCAAAGCTGCGCGTTCGGACGGAAATCCGCCCAGCGCTTCAATGAAGCGGGCCTTAAGCTGATGGCGCCACTCCTGCCAATCGGAAGATCCGTCTGCGTTCCATGAAAGCTTCGGCTTGTCTGCCGGATACAACTGGTTTAAATAATCATCGATTTGGTACATGCGCTACTCTCCCGTCGATCCAAGTTTAAGGCAGGTCAAAGACCAACTGATTCTCGTTCCAGCCGGCGCTTCGGAAAGCGTCTGCCGGGGTGTATTCGCTTGATCGCTGCATGTTCAGGTATCCGAAAACGACCGCCTAACCACATGATACCATCATCAAGCGGTTTTGGCTGCTTCAACCGAAAAAAGAGTCTTGTCCTCGGGGTGGCCGCTGAAAAAGTGAACGCTGCATGAGCGAATCATGCTTACGATCACCAATTGTCCCCGGATTTCTTTGAATTTACCTGCTTGCGGCAGGTGAAATTCGGGGACAAAAGCGAACGCTGGCGCTTCTCCAGCATGATTTCGCTCCCTCCGCAACTTTTACAGCGGCCACGTCCTCGGGAAGTATTCGGGGAGCAGCGTTTTCGCATGTATTTGCTCCTAGTCGGTGTGCAGTTCGGGATGGCTGTGGTAAAAGTCCGCCCAGCGCCCCAATTCATTGGTCGTAATCAACGCATTCGGATACTTCGCAGCGATAAGCTCCATGTCCGCCAGGGTGTCGACCGGCCAAGGTCCGGATATAATGCCGCGCTCTTCAATCATGTTTTCGTACTCCGGCGTCAAGAAACGAAGTTGCACGCCCAGAAAGTCGCAGTCGATTTCTTTCATAAACGGGAACACATAAGGCATGCTGCCGCTGCAAATCATGCCCAGACGAATGTTTTTATCGAGCTCCCGCATTCTGGCGACCGAAAAATGGTCAAACCCGATCATTCTCGATTGCTCCACAGTACCCGTTTTACGGATAACTTCCAGTGTTTTTTCCTCCAGCCCGGGATAAAGATCCCCTGCTTGCTTGAGCTCGACCAGAATGGAAATTTTGCCCTTCAGCAGGTTTAACGCTTCCTCCAAAGTCGGAATTTCTTCAGTATCTTTGACGCGCAGCCGCTTGAGCTCTTCAAGGGTAAGATCACGAATCATACCTTTGCCGTCCGTCATCCGTTCCACCGAATAATCGTGCATAAGTACCGGAATACCGTCCTTGCTTAAATGAACGTCCAATTCCAGATGCGTATAGTTCATGTCGCAGGCGGCTTGGTATGACGATAACGTGTTCTCCGGAAGTTTTACCGGATACCCCCGGTGTGCAACACCTCTAATTTTCACAATGCCAGCTCCTTTTTCTTTAAAAATGTTGCTATATAAGCCCCGCCAAAGAACTGCCAAGATAAGCAGAGTGACATGGAGAAAGGGAATCGCCTAAACTGATTTTGTCATTGCTTCATAATGCCTAATGATGAGACTATGAACAGGATGACCGACGGCAATTCCGGTAATTTGAGCGACAGCCTCGCGAATTCCCTTGGATTGGATCAGCTTCTGCAGCTCGATTGCTTCCGCGTCGTGCTGATCATCGAACATAAGCGCCGCCGCCATCGCTTTCGCTAAATGGTGGGGTTTAATGCCCAAATCAAAAGCCTGGAGAGCGGGCCGAACCAGTCGATCCTCAGGGGAAAGCTTGCGCAGCGGAGACCGGCTTACTCTCATTATCCCATCGGACAAGTAGGGATTGTGAAATCGTTTCATGATTTTTTCGATGTAATGCTCATGCTCCGCCCTGCTTAAGCCGTACTTTTTCACAAGCAGCGCGCCCGTTTCATTCAGCACCTGCCTTACTTGGGCCGCAATGAGCGGATCGGCCATCGCCTCATGAATGGTGGCATAACCGCTTAAATAACCGAAATAGGCGGCGCTGCAATGTCCCGTATTGACAGTAAACAATTTACGTTCGATATAGCGGTCCAGATGGTCGACATAATCGGCGCCTTTAATTTCGGCAATCCCCGGCGGCTTGCCCGACCGGTCGATCACCCACTCGTAAAAAGGCTCGACAGTCACCTCCAGCGGATCGGCATGATGTTGTATCGGTACGATCCGGTCTACGGCCGTATCGGCAAAATACACAAATTGATCCGCTTGCATGCGTTCTTCTTCGCTTAATCGCTCATACACATGCCGCTTCAAGCGGGAACTGGCGTTAATCGCATTTTCGCAGGCGATCACCTGCAGCGGGCCTGGCGCGCTGCGTCCCTTGGCGGCAATACCTTGCGCGAGCACGTCCGCGATTTGTTCCAGCAAGCTGACTCCAACGGCTGTCGTGACCAGATCCGCTTTTTCGATCATCGAAATAATCTGCTCGGTATCATGACCGCTCACGGCCGAAACACCGCTAACTTCCAATATATCGTGAGTCTCAATAGCCAACGAAACGTTATACCTTCCCCTTTGCCGAAGCAGGGACACTACGTTGTCGTTGACGTCAACAAAACAAATTTGGTAACCCGAACGGGATAACAACAGTCCGATGAATCCCCTCCCAATGTTGCCTGCGCCAAAATGAACAGCTCTCATGTAAACACTCCTCTTACGACCGATACCCCCGGAGAGCTTGATGTTTAAGTGATCAGTTGCTTACATACATCGCTTTAATGACATGTTCGCTGCGGTCCCGAAGCATTCTTAACGCATCGCCAATCCCTTCTATTGAAACGCGATGCGTAATGAGCGGCATGAGCCGCAGCTTGCCGGACGAGATACAATCAAGCACAAGCCGCCATTCATTCAGCGGCGTATTTGCATAATAAGAATTCCATGTGCCGATGATCGTTAAGCTTTTGCGGAGAATTTCCCAATATCCCTTTTGCGACAACGTCATGTCGCCGGCCGGATTGCCCATCAGCACGATTTTGCCGAAAGTACGGGTCGTATGCATCGCATTCTCGAAAGAAGCCGGACTGCCCGCGCCTTCTACCGTTACATCGGCGCCGCGTCCTTCAGTCCGCTCTCGCACCCATGCAGTCACATCGCCGGCCGCTGCGTTAAAAACTTCTGCAATGCCAAGCCCGCGCGCAAAATTCAGCTTCTGCTCGTCGAGATCAACTAACATAACGCGGCCCGCTCCCCATATACCGGCCCATTGCGCCAGCATTAGGCCGATCGGCCCCGCTCCATAGATCAGCACGGTATCGCCGATGCCAACTCCGGCCTGGCGAAGCGCATGTACGGCAACAGCCGCAGGTTCCGTCATCGCCGCTTCTTCGTAGGTTACACCTTCGGGCATCAGCAGCACGTTCCATAACGGCACCGCAATGTATTCGGCAAATGCCCCGTCGCAGCGCGAGCCCATATAGCTGTAATGCTGGCATTGCGCATATTGGCCGACTTCGCACGCCGTGCAATTGCGGCACGGAAGCAGCGGAAATACCGCCGCCCCCCTGCCAATCAGCGATTCGTCGACGCCTTGGCCCACGGCTGTAATTTCGCCGGAAAATTCATGGCCCGGCACCGTCGGAAACGTATAGGTGCCCTTGGTAAAAACACGCGGAATATCGGAGCCGCAGATGCCGCAAGCCCGAACCTTAAGCAGCACCTCACCCGGACCGGCAAGCGGCCGTACTCTTGTCTCCAAACGAATATCTCCGATTCCATAAAGCGGCCAAGCCTTCATCTTTCTCTGTCCCTTCTGTCCTGCAAATTCCGCGAATGATTTCGCGGACATCAGCGTCTAGTTAGTTACCTGTTTGCGCATGCCGCCGGATGTCCATCGCCGGAAGCGGATCGTTGCAGGTCAGCAAGTGCACGCCGCAGCCAAGCGCATAATAGACCGTCTTGGCGTCATCCGTACAATAGCAGCCGACCACAAGGCCCATCTCCTGAAATTGCCCTGCCAATGCGGGAGTCAGCAGTTTCATGCTGATTCCGACCGACCACATTTTCGAATACGTGCCGCCCGCGCCTTCTACGAAATGGGACATCAGCTCCCCGGGGAACCCTTGTGTTTTTAGCTGATACGCATCGTGAATATAAGCGACAATATCCGCATCGAAGCTGGTAAAGATACAGCGGCCCAGAAAATCGTAGTCCGCCAACATCGCGATAGCCGCATCCGCAACCTCACGCGCATGTTCGTCTGGCTTGATTTCCACATTCAGCAAAGTGCCGGGATATGCCGTTAGCAGCTCGCAGAGCTCCTGCAAGGTTGGGATCTTGAGGCCTTCGAACGATTTGCCGAGCCATCCCCCGGCATCCAGTCCCTTAAGCTCCTCCAGCGTATAATCGCTCACCCGGCCTGTGCCGCTGGTCGTGCGGTCCAGCGTTTCGTCGTGGATGACAACAATCGTTTTATCCTTGGAAAAACGAAGATCGAACTCCAGCACATCGATCCCCATCTCCAGCGACTTCTGAAAGGCGAGCAGCGTGTTTTCCGGATATGCGGATTTATATCCCCTATGCCCGACCAAAAGCATCGACCGGTGGTCTTTCAAACGTTCTATCATGGCTAATCTCCCTTATCCGACTCATTGTGAACCGGCAGCAGCTTTCTCAGCGCGAATAAATTGGCCATTCTTGCCCCGGTTTCACCCGATGCGAATCCGACAACCAGTTCGGCTTTATATGGCTGCTTGATATCGGGAACTCGAATGCCAAGGCCCTCCGGTTCCCTGAATGACAAGTCCGCCCCTGCCGTAATCAGCTGCTTGTCGGCCGTTTTCCCGCTTCCCCAATCCACGGCGGCAATGTACGTATTTCCGACAGGAGGTTTGGATGCTTTATTCTCATACGAATCGCCCTCCAGCAAATACAACGTATTCCCGTAGGACGCGAACCCTTGCACCGTACCCATCGTCGGCTGCCGCACTGTGGCTATAGGTTTATACTGCTTTTTCTTTACTTCTTCAAGATCAAACGTGCTGAACTGGAACACGCCGTCCTTGCGGTAACGCATCGTCAGTATGTTGTGGGCGGAATCAATGTTCAGCGTCGTACGGTCGGAACCTTCGATCAGTTGATGTTTCTCCAGCTCTGGCGAGCTTGCCGTCAATACTTTTTCATGTTCAAACTTAAACCGGGCGAGCTGAGTGCCGTAACTGGCGTTGGAGTCCGTCTCTGTCCACATATAAGCGTCATCGCCGGCAGGCTCCACTCCGAACCCTACTCCATGGCCAAAACCTTTCAAATACATGTACCCCAATATGTTTCCCGACGAATCCAGCTTCGTTAACGTCAAATCGCCATGCGCCGCCCGGTCGGCCGAGTCAACCGGGCTTTTCTCGCCCGGAAGCTGCAGCCCTCCCGCCGTAACTTGCGTGAAATAAATCTGTTTGTGCGTGTTGTCAAAAGCAAACGATTGATGGATCGTCCGGTTATACAGCGCCTTGCCCAACAGCAAATCTTCCGCCGGTTCGGACAACACAAACCTCTGGGCTTTCGAATCAGGCGCCGGAGCGCCGCAAGACGCGAGCAGCGGCAGCAATACGATCACGAGTACGAAAAGTACAAGCCGGCGCGGCCATCTTCCGCTCATCGGGCGCTCCCTCCTTGATAAGATTTCATCATTATTTGCCGCTCATCAAACGGTCGGCTTCTTTCTTGAAGGTCGTCAGCGTCGACTGAATGTCCTTGTTATCGTACATAATCGCCTGCATGCCTTTGCGGAATTCCTGGACAATCGGCGTCCATGCCAAGTGTTTGTTCGTATCGACAGCATACTGCAGTTGATCGTATGCGACTTTGCGGTTCGGCTCTTTGGCGTACAACTCTTTCATTTCCGGAGAATCGACCATCTTTTTCGTAAATGGCAAATAACCGGAATCAATTATAAATTGCTGGCCGCCTTTCGGATCGGTCATCAGCCAATACATGAATTCCCAAGCCGCGTCTTTCTTCTTGGAGGAAGCAAGCATCGTTACGTTGGCCCCGCCGGTCGGATTGGCGTATACATCGTTTTTCGGCAGGTACGAGGTGACATAATTAAACTTCACGCTTTGACCCACTTTCCCGATAATGCCGGTGGATTCAAACAAAATGCCGACCTTGCCGTCGATAAACAATTGGTCGGCAATCGTGCCGGAGTCTTTAACGGGAGGATAATACAACGCTCCGGAATTTTGCAGATCCTTCAAGAAGCTGAACACTTTCGCGCCTACGCCATTGTCGTAAAATCCGATTGACGTACCTTCATCGTTGAAAAACTTGCCCTTGGATTGCGTCATCATCGCGATCAGGTACCAATCGTCAAACGGCATCGTCAAGCCTTGGCGTTTGTATTCGCCGTTTTCTTTAACGACCAGCGCATTGGCGACTTGCTTCAGCTCATCCCAATTGGTCGGTACTTTCAGCCCTTTCTCGTCCAGCAGCGTCTTGTTGACGTGCATGATCGGGGTGGAGCGGTTAAACGGCAGCGTGACCAGTTTTTTATCAAATGTCGAGTGTCCCATCAGACCGGCAACAAAATCGTCGGTGCTTAGGTTGGATTTTTTCATGTAAGGGGTCAGGTCTTCCAAAACGTCGGCGTCCGCAAACAGCTGCACAAAGGAGCGCTCCAGCATGCTGACGTCCGGGGCCGTACCGGCGGCGATGGATTGCTGCAGCTTGGTTACCACATCTTCGTAACCGCCTTGGAAGGTGCCGACAACTTCAATATTCGGGTGAGTATCGTTAAAACGCTTGATCATCGCATCGATGTATTCCCCGTTTTTGCCACCCATGGAGTGCCAATAATCGATGGTCACTTTGCCGCCGGAAGCCGGGGCTTTCGCAGTGGAAGTCGATGCCGCCGGAGCCGGCGTTGATGCCGGGGAAGATTTGGATGGCGTATCGGTAGCCGCCTGCTGTGAACCTCCGCAGCCTGCCAGCAAACTCGCCATCATGGAAACCGCCATGATGATAGATCCTTTTTTGTTCATAAATGTGTTGCCTCCCTTTGTGATTGTTATTATTTGAGGGGACCAAACGGCTGTATTATTTAATCCCCGAATAAACAAACGCTTTGACGATTTGCTTGGAGCAGAACAAATAAACGATAAGAATAGGAACGACAAGCACGACGTTGCCGGCCATAATGATGCTCCAGTTGCTGATCCCTTCGGTCATACGCAGCATGGAGATCCCGATCGTCAGCGGCCTTACGGAAGCCGAATCGGTCATAATAAGCGGCCAGAAATAATCGTTCCAGTGGCTAACGAAGCTGAAAAGCGCAATTGTCGCCAGCGCCGATTTGGACATGGGAAGCATGATGCTCCAGACGATTTTAAACTCGCTTGCATTGTCCAGCCGGGCCGCTTCGATAATCTCTTCCGTAATTTGCATAAAATATTGCCGCAGCAGGAAGATGCCGAAGGCGTTGGTCATAAAAGGAATAATTTGCGGCAGCAGCGTCTTGCCGAGCCCCCAGTCGGCCATCATTAAATAAACGGGGATAAACGTAATTTGACCGGGGATCATAAATGCCAGCAGCACCAGACCGAACTGCACATTTTTTCCGGCGTATTTATATTTGGCGAAAGCGTAAGACGCCGGAATCATCACAAGCATCTGAATCATAATGATGGAGACGGTAATAATGACGGAATTTTTCCCGTACGTCAGAAACGGTCCCGATTTCATCGCGTCGGCAAAATTGGACCATTGCGGCCATGCCGGAAAAAGCGTGGGCGGAAATCTCATCGTTTCTTCGAATGTCTGAAGCGAAGTTGAAATCATCCATAGAAACGGGACGATAAAGATCAGCAGCACCGCCGTCTTCAGCAGCATATCCAATGCCGATTTCATAGCGCTTACATCATAAGTCTTCAAGTAGGGACTCCTCTTTCCTTGAGTTTATAAGCCTTTATTGATAATGCACCTTTTTCGACAGCACCCGGAAGTAAACAAACGTCAGGATCCCGATAATCGCCATCAGCACAACGCCGCTTGCAGCCGAAAAGCCGATGTTGGAAGTGCGGTACTCGTAGATGTAATAAACAAGCGTTGTTGTGGCGTTGTTTGGCCCGCCGCCGGTCATGACCTGTACGGTATCAAACACCTTAAAGGAGCCGATCGTCATAATAATCAGGATAAAAAACAGCTGCGGCGATATGAGCGGAATCGTAATCTTCCAGAATACTTTGAACCGGCTTGCATTATCAAGCGCTGCGGCTTCGTAGATCGTAGGCGGTATGCTCTGCAGCGCGGCTACGATAATCAGCGTGTAATAACCGATACCGTGCCATACGGATACGATGATGACCGATAACAGCGCCGTTTTTGAGCTTTGCAGCCATGGAGACGGCGGGAGCCCTACCGCTTTGAACAAATAATTCAACAAACCGTGGCTCGGTTCCATCAGCCACATCCAGACAAGCGCAATCGATACGATCGAGATGATGTGGGGCGTAAAGATGCCCGCCTGTACAAGCGCGTTAAACCGGGTCCGCTTGCTCAGCCAAAGCGCCATCAGCAAGGACAACAGCATCGTTAACGCGACAACGCCGATTGTATAAATGACGGTGTTCGTCAGCGCTTGGTAAAAATCCCCTCGGGAAAAAATTTGTATGAAGTTGTCAAACCCGACAAATTTGCTTTTTGCTTTGTTCAGCAGGTTGTATTTAAACAAACTTAAGTAAACCAAATACACCACAGGGTATACGACAAACAAACCGATGCCGACGGTAGCAGGCAATGTGAGCAGATACGGACGGAGCCATGTCCACAACGTTTTCTTACCCATACGAGTGACCTCTCAACGCCTCCAGATAATGCCGGACGTTTTCGTGATTGTCATCGATGCGCCGCCCTTCCGCGTCAAAAAAGATCAGCTTGGCGGCGTCAACGCCCAAGTACACTTCCTGATCGACACGGAACAGATCCTGAACGCTTTTGACCATATAAGACGATTGGCCGCCGCTGGTCTTCACCTGGTACAGCGTTTCGGAGCCCAGCATCTCCCTTGTGGCGATTGTACCGCGGACGGAATAATGCAAGCCGCCGGGCTCCTGTGACAATATGGCATGCTCCGGCCGGAAGCCGAATCTTGCTCCGTCTTTCATGAGGTCCCCCACATTCATTGGCGGCACGCCGATAAACTGCGCCGTAAACATGTTGCTTGGCTTGCGGTAGATGACCTCCGGAGCTGCCTCCTGCTGAATCCGCCCTTGGTTCATTAGTACAATCGTGTCCGCCATGGACATGGCCTCCACCTGATCGTGGGTAACAAACACGAAGGTGGTACCCAGCTTTTTGTGCAGCTCGATCAGCTCGATCCGCATCTGGGCTCTGAGTTTGGCATCCAGATTGGAAAGCGGTTCGTCCATCAGAAATACCGAAGGTTTCTTCACCATAGCCCGGGCCAAAGCGACACGTTGCCTTTGTCCGCCCGACAAGGTCGATGGCTTACGGTCCAAGTAACCGCCGAGGCCTACCGTTTCGCTGATGCTTTCCACCAGCCGGGTTCGTTCCGCTTTGTCCACCTTGTTGTTTTTTAATCCGAATTCGATGTTTTCGCGAACCGACATCGTAGGATAGATGGCATAGTTTTGAAATACCATGGCAACCCCGCGTTCGCCCGGAGGAATTCGCGTCACATCCTTGCCGCCGATCAGCACGGAACCCGAGGTTTGCGGGTCGATGCCTGCAATCATCCGCAGCAGCGTCGTTTTGCCGCACCCGGACGGGCCTACAAGCACGGTGAACTTTCCGTCTTCTATTGTTAAATCGAGATTTTTAATTACATCATGTTTGTCGAACGATTTCGTCACTTGTACGAACTCTATGGATGCCAAAACATTCACTCTCCATGCGCAGCAACAGCTCTAGCTGTTGCCGCCGTTATTCAGCTGCTGCGGGTCGGGATAAATCATCATTTTCACGCTTGTATCTTTCTGCGTTCTTGCCAGTTCAACGGCCATCTTGATATCGTCGAGGGAGAACCGGTGTGTGATCGATTGTCGCAGGTCAATACCGCTGCCTTTTAACGCTTGTATAGCTGCGGGATACGTATTGGCATACCGGAACACGCCGTACACGTCGAGCTCCGAATCGATCAGCAAATTCATATCCATCGGGATGCGCTCCGCGGTCGGCAGCCCGATATACACAATGCGGCCGCCGCGGTTCACCAAGCGGACCGTATCTTCTATCGCCCGGCCGTTCCCCGACGATTCGATGATGACGTCGATGCCGGCTCCCCCTGTCAGCCGGGCAAGCTGCTTGGCAAAGTCGCCTTCGAGCGGATTCAGCACCGCGGTCGCTCCCAGCTTCAGTCCGTACTCCCGTCTGAACGGCACAACGTCGGAGGCGTAGATCTCGGTGACGCCAAACAGCTTGGCCGCTTGAATCGCCATTAAACCAATCGGTCCGAGACCCACGATCAGCAGACGGTCGGAAGGTCCCACCTTGCCTCTGTTCATCGCGTGAAAACCCACCGACAGCGGCTCCAGCAGCGCCCCTTCCTCATAACTCATGCCGTCAGGCAGTTTGAACAAAAAGTGGCTGCGGACGGATACGTATTCCGCCCAAGCTCCGTCATCCGGGGGCGTAGCCATAAACACTACATCAGGACACAGATTATACCGTCCCGACTTGCAATATGTGCAGCGTCCGCATGTGACGCCGGGTTCAACCGCCACCCGGTCGCCTACAGCGACGTTGCGGACTTGATCGCCGATCTGAACGACTTCCCCTGCAAGCTCATGTCCCAAAATTATCGGTTTGTCCACCACATATCTGCCGATTTTTCCATGTTCGTAATAATGAATGTCCGACCCGCATATGCCGATGCAGTACACTTTGACAAGCGCATCATACGGCCCTAGTACCGGCATGCCCACCTGCTTGACCTCGATAGATAGCGGTTTTTCCAACACTGCCGCCTTCATCGCAGCTTGATTCATCCCCGTCCCCCCTTTATCTCTACATATTCGTGCCTCAAACCGCGCATGGCGCAAAACTGTCTCACTTCCGCCAAAGTCGGAATGCCCGACTGGGCTCCTCGCCGCGTCACCTTTAAAGCGCTTACAATGGCTGCAAACCGCGCAGCGCCGGGAAGGCTTTGTCCATCTGCAAGCGCGCAAGCCAGCGCTCCGGCAAAACAATCTCCTGCCGCAACCGTGTCGACCGGCTGAACAGGGACAGCAGCAACATGCTCCCACTCGCCATGTGCATACACCAGCGACCCGTTTTCCGCCATTTTGATGACCGACCGGCTCACTCCGGCCTTTTCTTCCATCCACCTGGCCGCTGCAAGCGCGGATGGCACGTCCGTGACGCTGATTCCGGTTATATGAGCGGTTTCCTGGCGGTTGGGCACAACAATGTCGGCATAACGCAGCATTTCCGGCACAATGCCTTGAACGGGCGCCGGGTCCAGTATGACCGGTATTCCACATTCACGCGCAATGACCATCGCGCGCACAACCGCTGTTGCCGGCACTTCCATCTGCACCAGAAGCGCTTCGCTGCTTCGCAGCACATCGCCGCATGCGTCGATATCCCCGTCGCTTAACTCTTCGTTGGCCCCTTTAACGACCAGCATCGTATTTTCTGCGGAGCCGTCCAACGTGACAAGCACCGTGCCGGTGGACGCCGATGCGGACCTGCGGACCGCGTGAACATCGACCCCGCTCAGCTTTAGCGCATCCAGTACACGATCGCCGAACGGATCGCCGCCAACACAGCCGATCATAACAGCTTCCTTGCCCAATTTGGCGCATGCGGCCGCTTGGTTCGCTCCTTTGCCTCCCGGCGAAAAAAGAAGCTCCTTGCCAAACACCGTATCTCCCCGATTCGGGTATTGATCCGCAAATGCGACGATATCCATGTTGATGCTTCCTACCACCGCAATCGTCAATTAAAACGCCCTTTCCAACGATCAGTCAGATAAGCTGATCGTCGCAGTATTTTTTCAAACTCGCGGCGGCCAGCTCCAAATTCATCTCCGGAAGAAATAAACTTGACGTGCCGCACACCAGCATGGACGCTCCTTTGCCGACAACAAGCGGAATCGTTTCAAAACTGATATTGCCATCCACTTGAATGGAAATATCCAATCCTGAGGCGTCGATCTTTGCTTTCAAATCCGCTATTTTCTGCAATGTGCTGGGAATGAACTTCTGCCCGGCAAATCCGGGATTTACCGTCATGACACAAACATAATCAAGCGTATCCATGACATAATCCAAATGGCATAGCGGCGTGGACGGGTTCAAAGCGATGCCCGCTTTCAAATTCCGTTCGCGAATGGCCTGCAGCGCCCTCTGCAGATGAACCCGGGACTCGGCGTGAATCGAAATCATGTCGGCGCCGGCACTGGCAAATACGTCGATATACCTCTCCGGTTCCTCAACCATCAAATGTACGTCAAAAGGTTTGCTCGAACAGCAACGCAGCGATTTCAGCATATCGGATCCCATACTAAAATTCGGTACAAACCTGCCGTCCATAATATCAAAATGGAAATAATCGACCCCGCCCTGATCCAATACTTGAACGGATTCACTCAAGCGCCCTAGATCGGCGCACATTAATGAAGGCCCTATATATGGCATTCTCCACCTCCTCATGTTTGAATCAAAACAATAAATGTTTTATTCAAAAGTATAAATATTTGTTTCGGACTTATAGTTAGGAGTATACACCCATGTATATTTGTTTTCAACATATTTTTTTTGTTTTACAAAAAAACAAAAAAAGAACCAGCTTTGAGCTGATCCCCTTCTCTCGCTTTATCTATTAACCGGCAATCACAACATGTATGCCGTGCGATTCCATTTCCTGCAATTCATCGGAGGGCAATAGTTTGTCCGTTACCAGCGTATTGATCCGCTCCATTGCCATTAACCGGACCAGCGATTTTCTTTGAAACTTGCTATTATCCGCGAGCAAAACAAGCTGGTCGGCAATATCCGCGATGCATTTTTTCAATTGGACGTGGGCCTCGTAAGGCTCACTAACCCCGCGCTGCACATCAAATCCTTGGCAGGAAAAGAAAAACCGGTCGACATGGTACCCTTCCATCATTTTCTCAGCCGGGGTGCCGGTATTGCCTAACGAATGCCGGTCCAAATATCCGCCGATCAAAAAGATTTGGATGTTTGTTTTTTTGACCAGCTCATAAGCAATGGCAAGCGAATAGGTAATAACGGTAATTTCTTTGTTTGGCAGCAGCTTGGCCATTTGCAGGCAAGTCGTACTGGCATCCATGGCGATCACTTCGCCGTCTTTAATCATCGCAGCCGCATATTCGCCGATCCGTCTTTTTTCGTCAAGCTGAACCATTTCCCGCTGCAGTATCGGAAGCTCCGGCCCTTCCTTGCGGTTCAGTACAGCGCCTCCGTGCGTCCTCAGCAGCAGCCCTTCGTTCTCAAGACGCTCCAAATCACGCCGGATCGTTTCTTCGGTTACCCCAAAACGTTTGCTCATATCCGCCACGCGGACGACGCCCAAGTCCTCCAGCAAACTTATAATTTCTTTTTTCCGGTCATTCCCGGCCAAAGACTCCGTTTTTTTCGTTGAATTGATTTCCATCCGTCTTCACCTAACCTTCAGCATTTTGCGATTCCCAAATTAATTGTGGGTTTTATAGCGACATTTTATGTCCGTTTGCCAACTATAACGTTTCATTTATTGTACTCTATATTGGGATTAACGGCAAACTAAAGATTTATACAGCTGCCCGCATAAGCCGAAGGCTCCTTTTTAAAGAATCTAAAAAAATTTTATATTGAGTTATGGCCAAATATTGGGTACTATTTAATTATGCATATTTTTAATAGGACGACCCGGGCCGGTAGATTGCGAGATTTCTTCGTTTTATTTAAGCCAAGCTAAAGGGGGACAAGCGGATGTTGTTGAACACTATCAAAAAAATACTTAGCAAGCAGCGCATACCTGCACAAGCCGAAAGCTACAAAACGATGGAAATCGAAGCCACCGTTAAAGTCACACCAAGAGGCTATTGCTTAGCGTTTGAGGTGCTCGATCAGGGATCCTTTTTCACCAAAGACATCTTTGTGAACCATGTGGAAGAATTATCGCGGTTAGAGCTATTTTACAACTATTCAGCGCTTGGCATGAACATGGACGAACTGCAGAAGTATGGCGCCACTCACAAGGTCGTCTATGCGTTCGACAGCTATGAAGACGCTAAGAAAGCCAAAGACACAACGATCCAGTACATACGGTTTCTCATCACGGAACACCAGCAGGTATCACAAAAAATTTCATGACTGACTCTTCAGCTCATACCTTCCAGATTCCACAACAAAGGCTACCCCGATCAGATCAGGGTAGCCTTTTCGCGTTCATCACAGCTAATGATGTTAGGATTTGATTTTGTTCTGAAGCAGCTCAACCAATTGATCCCCGGGGCTTTTGAAGCCGCCGCCCCCGGGTCCGCCTTGTCCTTGTCCGCTTCCGGGCTGTCCTCCGGCCGGACGTTGCGGTCTGTCTGCACGAGAATGGTCGGTTTGGTTATTATTCTGGCCGGCGGATTTGTCCGCCCCCGCACTGCCGCCTTGTTGGCCGGCTGGCGGCTTGCCGTTGCCGTTGGATCCGCCTTCGCCTGCTCCGCTGCCTCCGCGTCCGCGGTTCTGCATGCGGGACGCGTTGTCGTCCAGAAACTTTTTCTGATCCGCGTTCAGCAGTCCTGTCAGCTTGGCGGACTGATCGTCGCTGAGCTCTTTTTTGGCGATGCTGTCTTGCACGATCGGCAGCATGGACGTTGCTTCCTCTTTGGTAATCGCCAGGTTCTGCTGCTTGTCCATCATCAGCAGCGATTGGAAGGTCATGAACTGCTGACGTTCCTTCTCGTTCATAACCGGACGCTCGCCTTTGCCTTGTTCCGCAGCCGCAGAGCCCTTCTGGCCTTCGTTTTGCTGTGTTTGAGCTTGTCCTTGCGAACTCCCGGCACTTGCGTTTGCGCTGCTGGGAGCAGCCTGTTTTTCGCCGCAGCCGCTTAAGAGCAACAGAGCGATTGCAGCAGCCCCCATCCATGATTTATGGTTCATTTCTCCATCCTCCTCCATTGCCGATCTTATTCCCCGTTCATGAAAGCAGGATTAAAATAAGCTGAAGGCGAGGTAAAAAGTTACCGTGTATAAAGCTGCAGCACAACGTCCAGGCACGTGAATACAAAAGCGACGGAAGCGATGTAGCTGTTTACCGTAAAAAATGCCACATTAATGCGCGTCATATCGTGAGGCGAAATCAGACGATGCTCCACAATCAGCAGTACCGCTACAATCGCCGTCCCAAGCACATACCAAATACCAAGATGAACAAATAAGGGCAGACTGAGAAATAAAAGGACGGTAACGATGTGCAGCACTTTGGAAATCATCAGCGCACGTTTCACGCCGAATCTTGCCGGCACCGAATGCAGCCCAAGACGCCGGTCGATTTCAACATCCTGGCATGCGTAAATAATGTCGAATCCTGCAATCCACAAGCCAACCGCCGCCGCTAAAATAATGCCTGCAGCGTCAAACCGTCCGGTTACGGCAATCCATCCGCCGAGAGGAGCGAGTGCATCGGTGATGCCAAGGATCAAATGGCATAACCATGTATACCGCTTGGTGTACGAATAGCCGACCAGAAAGATGACGGCCACCGGAAGCAGCACCAAGCACAGCGTGTTGAGCATCCAAGCGGATACTCCCAGCAGCAGCAGCGATAACACAATAAACATAACGGCGTCCCGGCTGCTGATAATGCCTTTGGGGATTTCCCTGTTGGCGGTTCGCGGATTTAAGGCATCGAACTTCTGGTCGATGACCCGGTTGAGCGCCATTGCCGCGCTTCGGGCGCCGACCATCGCTAGCGTTACCCACAGAAAAACGCGAAAGGACGGTACCGCACCGGTTGTTGAAAACCCGGCCAATACCGTTCCCAAATAGGCATAAGGAAGCGCAAAAATCGTATGTTCAAACTTGACGAGCTGCATAAATAATCGGACACGGCCGATCATAAGTTATCACCATTCCCCATCGCTTAAGCGATACTGTTATTCGGCAGATTAAACGCGTTCTCCTGCCTTTTTCTCCAGCTGTGAGTTAAGCAAGTTCAGGGACCGGATGATCTTATCCAGCTCCTCATCGTCCAAACCTTCCAGCACTGAGTTAAAAAAGTTTTCTTGAAAAAATGATAGCGTAGTACGAATTTGGGAGAGCTTCTCGGTCTTCTCAATCCAAATCACACGACGGTCGGACTGGTCTCTGACACGCTTAATCCATTCATCGCGCTCCAGCCGGTCGATGATACCGGAGACAGTGCTGTAGGACAGCTGCAGCGCCTCCGATATTTGACCGATCGTTTTAGGAGCTTTATAGATTTGACCGATGACCGACATTTGCGGTTTGGTCAGCTTGTACTCATTAAAGAACAGCCGTTCCGTAATTAAACTGTATGACCTGTATAACGTTTGTATTGACTGGCTAATCTGCAGCGACCGGTTCACCGGCTAACCTCCCTGGGCGGCTTTCGAGTGTGAAAGCGAGTATCGTTAGCTTGTGTCAAAAATATATCATAAAAATAGCTTGTGAGCCAAGTATGAATCCGGCCGCGTATCAGATTATGTCAAAAATTATTGTTTGAGCACTGTCAGCAGACGTTTGGCGTCGCCCAGTGGCGTTGTTTGAGTTTCATAGATTTTGAGCGTCAGGTGCGATTGCAGCTGGTCCACGCTCAAGTTGGTGAAATTGATTGTCTGCGTACCGCTGACAATCCGGCCGTCGCCTGTCAGTGCCAACGACTTGGAGCCTTGACGGACGCCGTTGTCGTCGATGATTTCGATCAGCAGCTTCGGATTGTTCGGATCGGTGATCACTTGATCGGTTGTTGTAATATCCAGATCCGTCTTCAAGCGGAAGGTGTAGTTGTATCCTTGGGTCGTTGCATTGGAGTTCACGAACATCGACAGCGACCAAGAACTCATCTTCACTTCATACGGATACAATAACAAATCGTTTGTTTCCGGTTGAGCCGCTGCCGCAACGCCGACCGGAAGCTGGGCGATCGGCGACTTGAATCCCGCCTGATCCTGCTGCTCCAGCAAACGCAACGTAAACTGCTGCGTATCCACCTCATCGTTTGGTACCGCAAACGCATAGGTTACAACGGAGCCCACGCCCGGAAGCACGTCCTTCACCGCGGTTGAAGTGATACCGCCGTTAAACGTAACGCCATTAGCGGATACCAGATCAGCGCCGAGCTGAGGCACCGGTACCGGACTTTCGCTGGAATTCGTATATTTGAGCTTGGCAATCGCCGTTTTGTAGCTTTGGCCTTCATTCTCGAACCATTCGATACCTAACAGCGAAGACGTCAGCTGCGGGCTTACCGCTTTGCTGATGGAGTCGAAAGTAATCGGGCTGCCCAATGTGTAAGCCGGCAGCGCTTCGGCGACAGCACCGGCTGCCGGCAAGTGGAAGCCGACTTCCCCGGTGTAATAAGTCAACGGCTGGGCTTGACCGGCTTTGGCGAACGTCTGCGGAGTCAGCACATAAAATGCCGAAGGCTGTGTGCCGGGATCGGTTTTAATCGCGATATGAATATATTGCTGCTCGCCGGGATTTAAGCTAACCGCCGCCGTCTCCAGCCGTTTACCGATAAAAGCTTGCGTTGCCGTTTTGGCGCTGATTGTGAAATCCGGTACGGTTTCCGTGTAGCCGCCCGGATTCTCGGCCTTGATCTGCAATACATATACCGGAGATTGCCCGTCATATTGCGTTGTCATGCTGACCGCCGAATACGTAAGCGAAGAATGGAGCAGCGGAAGCGTAAAGGCGTCGCCCCAGTTTTTCAGCGCCGTATCGGCAATTACAGCGTCGCCGCCTTTCCACACGAGGCCGGAAACCGGAGCGTCCGCCAGAACCGTTTCTTTCTTAGGGTAAACGGCAAGATCAACATCGACCCATAACAGATCGGTCAGCTGAATGTCCGCTTTCACATCCGCTTCGACCATATAGCTCAAATCAACGCTGCTTTGCGGCGAAATCGATTTGGCGTTGGACGAGCTCGGCTGGAGTGTAAAGACCGTGCCGTCGGCCGCTTTGGCGCGCAGCTCGAAGTCCGGAATCCGCACGATGCTACCCGATGTATTCGTCAGTTGAAACACGGAGCCGATTCTCCAGCCGGTCGCTGTTTTTTCCTGCAAGACGCTTTTGATTTGCGCTTGCGTAATATTTGTAATCGCATAGGATTTCGTATCGCTTGCGGCCAGCGCGGAACTAGCAGGCATAACCAGCGGCGAAGCGCTAAGCAGCAAGGACGAAGCGATGGCGACCGAAGACAATACTTGATTCAAACGAACTTTCATGGGTTAATCCTCCTTAAGTCTTTCCTGTTGGATCAGCATTCCGCTGCAATACCGGTGGAAAGCTTGTTTGGCGGCGCCGCCGCGGGAGAAGCTCCGCTCCCAGAGGGTCGTGTAAAGCCCTATATGGAGAAACTCCCCCGGCACGCCGATACAAATGATGTCGATTCTTAAGTTGTGTTATAGATCCAAACGGTTAATTACGCTTTTACTAGCGTCGGATTATCAATCTTTTGTTCCTTGGATACCGCAGCCTCTGCGTCAGATGCTCCAGCTGCTTGCGGCGCTCCTTCTTTGGCCGCAGCAGGCGGCGCTTTTTTCTTCCGCGGAAAGAAAAATACGAATGGAATACATAAAAACGCCGGAATCGCCGATATGAAAAACGTGTCCGCTATCGCCCGGGTACTCGCCTCACGCGAAATGATTCCGGCCAAATACGACATCGCCGTTCCTTGAGACGTCGCCGTATCGACCATCCAGGAATATACGGCTCCCGTCATCGAAGAGATGAAACTCGAAGCGGCCACGGAATCCACCGTAACGCTATCGTTGATATGCGAATAATGCTGGGTGGTCCGGCCATTCATCAGCGCCGTAAAAATCGCAATGCCCAGCGATCCGGCAACCTGCCGGAACACGTTGGAAAGCGGCGAAGCATTCCCGATTTGCTGCGGTTTTAACGCCATCATGCCGGCCGTCGTCAGCGGCATCATACATAAGCCGATGCCGATAGACCGGATGGACAGGACAACTTCCAGCCATAAATGCGGCGTATCCACCGTCAGATGGTGGAGTTCTACCGTCATGATACCCAATATCGCGAGCCCGATGGAACCCATCGCCGGAATGCCGAAGCGGTCTGCCAGCTTGCCGCTGATCGGCATCATCAGCGCCATCACTATCGATTGCGGCATCATGACAAGCCCTGTCTGCATCGCTGTCAACGATTGGATATTCTGCAAATACAGCGGCGTCAGAAACGTGGCGCCCATCATCCCCATCATAACAAGGCTGGATGCTGCAACGCTCAGAGAAAATATCGGGTTTTTAAAAATTTTCAAATCCAGCATCGGTTCAGGCACCGTTGTCTCTACCCAGATCAGCAGCAGCAAGCTGGCGAAGGCAACAAAGAGTAGACTGACGATGAAAAGCGAAGTCCAGCCTTCGGCTTGCCCTTTAGTGAGCGCCAGCAGCAAACTGCCGAAGAATAATACGGATAATATCGCGCCTGCCGTATCGAACTTCCGCCCGACCTGCTGAGGCGAACTCTTGAGCAATATCTTGCCGATAATAATCGCCAATATGCCGATCGGAATGTTGATATAAAACAGCCATCTCCAGCTGTAGTATTGAATCATGTAACCGCCGAATGTCGGTCCAAGCGCCGGCGCAACCATCGCCGCAACGCCCCATAAACCGATAGCCGTACCGACTTTTTCCCGCGGAAACGTCGCATAAATAATCTGCATTCCGACGGGCATAATAAATCCGCCTGCAAGTCCTTGCAAAATCCGGAAAATGATCATGGACGAAGTGCTCCATGCCAAACCGCATATGACGGATCCGAGAGTAAACCCGGCTACGGAAAACAAAAATACGTTTTTACTGCCAAACCTTGCGCTTAAAAATCCGCTCATCGGGATGACCACCGCATTCGCAAGCGAATAACCGGTGATGACCCACTGCATCGTAGTGACATCGGAGCCGAATACGGCAACGAATTTCGGCAGTGCAACGTTCATCAAGCTGCTGTTCAGCACCGCTACGAATGTCCCCAGCACAATTCCGATCAGCCCCAGCCACATGCCGCTGTTGGAATTCGATTTATCTTGTAAAGCGGAGGAATCGGTCATATTCCGTCCCCTCCTATTCCGTCTTCAACTTGGTGCCGTCGGTAATGCCGCTGTTTGGATTTACTGCGATTTGCTGGCCGGTTTTCAAACTCGCGTTAGGCTCCACATAGACCCAATCTTTGTTTTTCTCAGTTGTCTTCACTTCGATCAGGTGGGCCGTACCGTTGTCAACCTGGACCACGAATTGCTTGTCGTCTTTCTTAATGAGCGCCGATTGCGGCACTTCAAGTTTGCCTTGGACCGTTTCTTTCGTATATACCTGAGCTACCATACCGGCAAACAGCAGGCCGTCTTTATTGTCCACCGTCACTTTAACCGGGAACGTGTTGCTGTTGGCATTGGAAACCGGGCTCACATAAGTGATGTTGCCGGCGAAGGATTTGCCCGGCACGTTTGGCACTTTGACATCAACCGGCGTTCCCGTCTTCACGCTGCCGATTTGGCTGTCGGCGACGCTGAGTTCAATTTGCACCTGATTCATATTCACAACAGAGAACAAAGCGACTCCCGCTTGCGCAAGCTCACCCGGTTGAATGCTGCGTTTGACGACAATCCCGTCGGTCGGCGAAGAAATCGTTGCGTTGTTTAATGCGTTATTTGACAGCTCCAAGGCTGCGGTCAAACGGTCAACTTCAGCTTGCAAAGCGACAATCGTGTTGTCCGTTGCTCCTGCACGCGTTAAATCAAGTTTCGATTTCGCTGCTTCCACTTGGGCGGCCGCCGCTTTTTGCGCCGCTTCCGCTTGGCCTACGGCCGTTCTTGCTTTTTCATAATCCAGCGTGCCGCGGTCCAAATCTTCCTTGGATACAGATGCATTGCTGTCGTAATTATTTCTAAGCCGGTTATACGTGCTGGTCGCCAGATTAAAGGCGGCATTCGCCTGCTCGACCGATGCCCCAGCCTGCTCATAAGCGCCTTGCGCTGCGTTTACCGCGCTTTCCGCCGCTTGCAGCTCTTGGGGCCGCGCCCCCGCTTGCGTGTCGGCGAGCTTGGCTTTGGCAGAAGTCAAGGCCGATTCGGCTTGCTTCGCTTGCTGAATCAAGTCGTCGGTTTCCAGCGTCAGCAGCACGTCTCCTTTTTTCACCTTGGCGCCTTCATCAACTTGGATACCGGCTACTTTGCCGGAAATTTTGCTTGTAATTTTAACCTCTTGATCGGGATTGATCTTACCGCTAAGCCCCGAATCTGCGATTTGTCCGAGCTTGATCACTTTCACCGGAACATCTGCCGCTCCTGTTGCATTACTTGTTCCGCTTGCGCAGCCCGAAACGATGGAGGTGAGGGAAAGCATCAATACCGCCGGGATCCATAACTTGCTTTTTTTGTTTGACATGATTGACTCTCTCTCCTTAACCTTTTACGTGTATTTTGATCACGGTGCTCATTCCCGGCGATAAATTGAGACCTTGCTGATCGTCAATGGAAATTTTGATCGGTATCCGTTGGGTCACCTTTGTAAAGTTGCCGCTTGTATTGGTCGCAGGCAGCAGCGAGAAAGTCGAAGCTGTCGCTTGGCTTACCTCCGTGACTTTGCCGGTCAGCTTAGCTCCGGAGAACGTATCGACGGTAAAATCAACTATCTGTCCAACCTTGATCCGATGAATTTCCGTTTCTTCGATATTCGCCGATACGTACAAATGACTGTTGTCAACTACCATAGCTACGGTTTGACCCGGAGAAGCGACTTCGCCTTCCCGAACCAGCGTTTTGATGACAGTACCTTCAATGGGGGAGCGGAGCGCCGCCTGATCCAGATTGCTGGTGGTCAAGTTGTTGCTGTCCTGTTGGCCAACGATCTGATCCGCCAAGACGTGATCGCCTTCAGCAACCTGCAACGAGGTCACTTTGCCTGTAATCCGCGGCATCACCTTATATATATCGCCTGCCAGACGAGAGTCCTCGCTGCTTACATAACTGGTGCTTTGATACCAAAAATAACTGCCAATTCCTATGCCAGCCACAACGATAACGGCGATAATGGCATATAATACTGCTTTACGCTTCATGATTTCTCCTCATCCCCATAGTATTTCGCACACGAAACAAAGAAAATAAAAAAAGGTCAAGCTTGACCGTTCTGTTCTCCTAAATTTCGCAGCACCTTTGTATAAATTGAATCAAGAGTGCTCATGTCCTGTGTAGACAGGCCGTCCAGCATCCTCTCCACCAATTCTCCTTTTAAGCCCACAATGGACTGAACGAGTTTTCTGCCCTGGTCCGTAATCTGCATATTGACCAGCCTGCGGTCTGTTTCGTCGCGAACCCGGACAACAAGCCCTTTCTCCTCAAGCTTATCGCACAGGATCGTAAGGCCTCCACAGGAAATACAGACGATATCAGCCAATTCCGTCACCGTGTGCAGCCCTCCGCGGGCCAGCGTCTGAAGCACGATGGCTTGATGAATGGTCAACTTCATCGGACTTATCGCATTCCACTCGGATAAGAATTTACGGTGAATTCGCCGCTGCATTCGCTCCAACTTTTCAAAATAATAAAAATCCATCATAATGTAGGTTGCACCCCTCCTGAGTTATGTGATACCAGATCCCTCCGAATCTTTTAGGATTTAATGTTTCGCATACAAAATATTCATAAACGAAATAATAACAGAAAATTCCGCCCTTGAAAACCTTTAAATTTCGCCAAAAAACAATGAATTTTTGCAAAAACATTACAAAGCTTTGAAATTGCTCTTCATTTCTGGGACTTTAAATAACTCAACAGCTCCGCTCTCTATAGTTAAAAAAAAGCTGCAGCCCCTTAAACTCAAGCGGGCTGCAGCTTTTTCAGTTTCCTGCCAAACTTCATTTTTTGAAATTTATAGAAAAGCGACTCCGTCATTTTGATTTCCGCCGGCGTCAGCTTCATGACCGAAAAGTACGTTTTGGTCCGATCGAGAGACGCAAACTGTTCCCATGTTAACAGCGTTTCTTTGGCCAAAGCCTGGTCCAGACAAAGTATGATCCATTTTTTAATGCCGCCTGTGCAGATTTTGAACACATTGCGTTTGAAGTACTGCTCCGACGAGAAAATCTCCGGCTTCAGCTTCAGCAGCTGCGCCGCGTTAAGCGCATCATCCAAAGCGGAATGGTGCTGGCCGATCGGTTCAAGCTGGTGTTCTTCCAGCGCTTTTTGCAAGCCGCCCTCAAAAAACTGGGTGACATCGAGCAGATTCACGAGCCATTCGTGATCAATTTCGTTAACCTTGCAATCGACGAATAAATTAAAGAAGTCGCTGCCGCCCCATGCGAGCAGCTTGTATGAATCCCCGCAGAATGCGATAAATTTGCCGATCACTTCGGTAAAACCCGGGCTTTTCAGCAGCTGTTCCTTGGAAATGCCGCAAAATTGCAGGGCAAAATGATTGACGGGATAATTTGGTTTAATATAACTTTGGAAAGTATCGACTACTTCGTGACGCTCATTCAGTTTCACCGCACCGATTTCGATAATTTCCATCGGATAAATGTCGTAATGCTTTCGTCCGTTGAATTCCAGATCGAGAACGATATAATTCATCCGATCACCTCCTACTACAACAATACCATGCCGCATGCAATTTTAATAATGTTTTTCTCTGGCACGGGTGTTACTGGCCCTTTTTTTTGAATAAATAGGTCGTTGCATTGATTTCTCCGCCTACAATAATAATCAGCGCACACAAGTAGAACCACGTCAGCAGCACGATGACCCCTCCCAGACTGCCGTAAGTAGCGCTGTAGTTCGTCCAATTGTTCACGTAATAGGAGAATCCCCACGATACGAGCTGCCAGCCCAGAGCGGCAATTAAAGCCCCTACCAGAACATCCTTGCAGTTTAGGCATGTATTCGGCGCTATGTAATACAATCCGGTGAATACCAGAAACAAAATAATAAAATTAATAATCCATCTCAGCGCATTCCAAAGCTCGACCTGATACATCGGCAAGTGAATATGCCCATGCATCCAATCGCCGATAAATCGCCCGAACACGCTGAGCAGCAGCGCCGAAATGATCACGATCAGCATACTGCCCGTCAGCAGGACCGCCAAAAATCGTGAATGGATAAAGCTTTTGCGTTTAGGGAGGCCGTATGCCTTGTTAATGGCCAGCACAATGGCATCCATCGCGGCGCTGGCGCTGATAAGAGAAAAGATAAGTCCGAACGATAAGGCTCCCCCCCTTTTTACATCAAGCAAATTTTGCAGCAGCGCCTCGATGCCGGTTGCCGCGCCCAGCGGTATGTACCCTTCGATCAGCTCCAATATGTCTTTGGACGTAAACGGCATATATCCCAGCAAACTTACCGCAAACAACAGAAAAGGAAACATCGAGAACAAAAAATAGTAGGCACATTGCGCCGCCATGCCTAACGCTTCATCTTTTGTAAAGTGCTTCCACAATTCGGTGATATAAAGCTTCACCATTGTTTGATCCCTCCTTCCGCTGTTATCAGTGTTCCTCATCCCGGCTTTTTCTAACGATTAATAATAACATCTTGCAGGGCACATTAACGTCGAGGTGAACTTATGGCTTTTGCGAAGCTCAGCACCGACCGCCAATTCGAACAGGCCTTCTTATCCCATTGTACTGTATATGTAAGAGAAAAATCAGGCGTTTCCGATCATTTTATCGGCAGTATATTCGCATTTAATCCGGTTATTGTAACGGTAGGGGGCCAGCCGTTCTCACGCGACCGCCATCAGTTTATGCGATTGAAATAAAGCGGTTCGAGGGACTTAAGGCGCGTTGGGTGGGAATGAGCCTGGGGTTCCAACCGCCAATTAAAATCATGGCCCTTGAATTGAAATTGGAAGAGGGTCGGGCCATGATTTTAAACGCGGCCGCTTCGCTTTTCCACCCCAGGCTCATTCCTTGGCTCTGCTGTCGTGCTCAGTTGCAACTTAAAGTATGAACCCCACTGGCGCTGTGCGCCGGGGTCGTCGAACTTTTGCATCTCGATTGCTGATGTAGTTCAGCGACCCGCGCGGCAGATGTACCCCAGTAAAAAAAACCTGTAGCAAAACCTTAAGATAAAATGCACCGCTTTGACATCCAGCAGTTGTGTTTGCAGGAAGGCCCCGGCATAGCACGTGCCGTCGAATTGGCCGAATCCACACCTATTCAGTTCGGCTCTCATCGTATCAAGTGCTTTAGTTAGGTTAATGAATACTGTGTGTAACCTTGGCTACTTAGCCGATCCTTTTTATTGACGTTTGTTTCTCGCAGGGGAACCTTTGTTATTGGCTAGTCCTTTTCTTTGCGATTGTTTCCTGCAGGGTATAAAAAACAGCCCCGGTCGAATTGACCGGGGCCGCGCAGTGCTGCGGGTTCGAGCTGCTACTTACGCCCGCTATCATGTCTCATTATTTTACGTTGACGTCAAATGTGGAGATCACTCCGCTTGGTGCGACGACGTTCACTTTGAAGCTGGTTACGTCACCTTGAGCGCCGGTGTATTGAATTTTGCCTGTATCGGCGTTGATCGTTACGGCTTTCGGGTTGGTTCCTTCAATATCCGAGATGTAGAAGCTCAGTTTCAAGATATTGTTGTCGTTGTAGCCCGCGCCGTTGTCTCTTACCAACATGTTGTCGGTCAATTTGCCTTCTTCGTTTTTCGCTCCAGGTGCGCTTTCTGCGACAAATTCGTCGGCAAATTGGTCTTTTACGGTAATTTTCTCAGCCAGCTGCGCATCCCACAGGT
>NZ_SIRE01000061.1 GCF_004307995.1 Paenibacillus thalictri
ATCGGATCTATCAGCTCGTCTATCACTATCGCGTCTCGCTTGCTACATGAATGAGTATACTATGATTTCATCCGCCGAGTCATCGCAAAGAATCTCCCATGGAAGGAATGTCATTGGCAAGATACTTCAGGCGCGTTGGGTGGGAACGATAGGACTCGGCGCTTAAAGATACTTCAGGCGCGTTGGGTGGGAATGAGCCTGGGGTTCCAACCGCCAATTAAAATCATGGCCCTTGAATTGAAATTGGAAGAGGGTCGGGCCAAGATTTTAAACGCGGCCGCTTCGCTTTTCCACCCCAGGCTCATTCCTTGGCTCTACTATCGAGTTGGCCCCCAGCTTAAAAAATGAACCCAACTGGCGCTGCGCGCGGCTGGGTTGGCCGAACTTAGCGTCTCAATTGCTGACGTAGTCCGGCAACCTCGCGTGGCAGACGTACCCCGGTAGCAAAACCTATAGCAAAACATCGCCATAAAATGCACCGCTTTGACATCCAGCAGTTGTGTTTGTAGGAAGGCCCCGGCATAGCACGTGCCGTTGAATTGGCCGAATCCACGTCTACTCAGTTCGGCTCTCATCGTATCAAGTGCTTTAGTTAGGTTAATGAATACTGCGTGTAACCTTGGCTACTTAGCCGATCCTTTTTATTGACGTTTGTTTCTCGCAAGGGAACCTTTGTTATTGGCTAGTCCTATTCTCAGCGATTATCCCGCAGGGCATAAAAAAACAGCCCCGGTCGAATTGACCGGGGCCGCGCAGTGCTGCGGGTTCAAGCTGCTGCTTACCCCGCATCATGCCTCATTATTTTACGTTGACGTCAAATGTGGAGATGACTCCGCTTGGTGCGACGACGTTCACTTTGAAGCTTGTTACATCGCCTTGTGCGCCAGTGTATTGGATTTTGCCTGTGTCGGCGTTGATCGTTACGGCTTTCGGGTTGGTTCCTTCAATATCCGAGATGTAGAAGCTCAGTTTCAAGATATTGTTGTCGTTGTAGCCCGCGCCGTTGTCTCTTACCAGCATGTTGTCGGTCAATTTGCCTTCTTCGTTTTTCGCTCCAGGTGCGCTTTCTGCGACAAATTCGTCGGCAAATTGGTCTTTTACAGTAATTTTCTCAGCCAGCTGCGCATCCCACAGGTAAACGCCTTGGCTTAATACGCTCATGTCTACGGTTTTCGATGCTTTTTTCAATGCGATGCTCTTCACAACAGGTCCTTCTTTTTTCGACGTTACATCCAGCGAGCTGCTGATCATGTTTTGTTTGCCGTCCATGAACACTGTTGTAATTTTCGATGTGCCGTCTTTGACGCCGACTACCCAGTTGCCCGCTACGTCAGCTGCTTGGGTATCGCTCGAAGAAACGGACACGATGTTTGACGGTACCGCTACTTCTTCGCCGCTGCTGTTTTTCGCTTTTACTTTTACTTCTTTGGCAAATCCTTTGTAGTTATCGTACACGTTCTTCGCCGCTCCGCCCGCTGCGTCCCCGGCTTTGAAGTAATCGTCGGTGGCCAGCAAGGTGTTGTTGGATTTATCCAAGTACGCTTCGTAGGAAATTTTGTTGTTCACGTTGTTTGGATCCAAAACTTCCATCGTTGTCGACAGGTTGTTCACTTCGACGTATTTCTTATCGGCGATTGTAGCTGTTCCCGCCGCATCTTGTTTGTACAAGGTTGCTTTAAACGTGTAAGATGCCGATTTAGCCAAATCCGTCGTGTAGAATTTGAACGATTTGTCAAAGATGCTGTCTACGCTATCCGACGAGTTTTTCGCCAATGTGAAGTCTTTCGTGAGTGCTGTGCCGATCGCGTTTGGCTGCATCACGTATTTACGAGCCGATGTGGCGTCGTTTTGGTCCACTCTTTGTTTGCTCGCCAGGCTGGTTGCGCCCAAGCTTGCTGCGTCGCCGCTGTTAGCGGTCAAGGAGTAACGAACCAGGAATTGGCCGTTGGTGTCGTATTTCATTTCGCTGCCGAATTGATCATACACCTTCAGCTTCATTTCATTGTCAGTGCCGGCGATCATATATTTTTTCGGTGTTGTGGAGAACTTAATACCGTCGGCTTTGCGTTCGTCATAGACGTTCATATCCAATTTTGTGCTTGCCGATGGGTTGTCCTTCAGTTGCACGGTGATCGACGCGGCGCCTTTGTTATCTGCGCTTTGGATCGCAATCATACCTTTGTGTGCGCCGGAGTTCGAGATCGGCTGGTCAGCGAGCTTGATGCCGCCGCTGGCGAAAATCGTAAATTTGTCTTTGTTGTCATAGATGTCTTGACCGGTCAGCACGTTGCCCGCTTGGTCTTTCACAACCATCGGCACGTACATTTTGCCGTCGACTTCATCGTCGCCTGTCGGTACGTCGCCTTTAGCCAAGTTGTAGTTGTAGGCGCCGAATTCAAGTGTGTTGGGTACGCGAGTTGCGCCGATGGCAATTTTCTTCGTTACGGATTCGCCAGTGCCGTTGGCATAAACGCTGATCGTAATTTCTTTAGCTTTATCCGATACGGAGCGCAGTTTCAAGTCCGCTGCGTCGTCGCCGATTGCGTTGTCCACGTAAGCGCCGCTGTCGCCTTCGTTGCCTTTGGCCAAGTCACCGTCAGGAATGGTAACGGTGACACCTTGGTTGAGTTCGTCTTTGTTTTCGATACGCAAGCCGTATTGGTCATATACTTTCGTATCCAAGTACGCATAACCGTTGGCGTCGATCGACTCGACTTTATTGCCGGAGCTGTTCAACAGGTCGCCGACTTCCACTTTGGACACGATACTCTTGTCGCCCAACGTAAACGATTTGTTCACTTGTTTGTTGCTGTCTTGGTGGATGATCGTCAGAGCAATCACGCTGTTACGGTCCAAACCTTCAGGAAGCGTCAGGTAAAAAGCTTGTTCGCCGCCGATTGGCGTGATCGTGCCGTTGCTTGTGAACACGTCGAATTCGCTGGCCGGCATTTGTGTTTTTACGCCGTATTGGTTGGTGGCTTTGAAGTCAACGCGCAATTTTTTGCCAGGGTTGTTTGGCAGTGTGTCGCTCGAAGTCAAAAACTCGATTTTTTCGATTTTTTCTTTGTTTGTTGCTACTTTAGCGGTTTTGTTTGCTTCGTCGATGTTTTTCAGGCCGCTCAATGTGACAGTCCAGTTCGAGTCGTCAAACTTGCTGTCGAACACCAAGGTAGCTGTCATTTTCTTATCGTCCCATTTCACTTCGTAGCCACCGTTTACCGCCGCGCCGTTCTTTTGAACGTCGAAGTGAACCAAGGAAGTATCTTCCACCGCGCCGTTTAATTTCACGGTCATTTGGTTGGCGTCGGTTGCTTTCAAGGATGCAATCGCGTATTGGCCGTTAAAATGCGGCACGTATTGCTGTTTAGCTTCGTAAGAAGAAAGCACCAGCAGGTCGCGTGTTGCCGCCGTAGTACCGCCGAATTTGCCGTCTTTGCCGTTTTCCAGCAGTTTATCTTGCAAAGCTACAGTTACGTAACCTTTCGCCCAGTCGGACACGGTGTCGTCTTTGACGCCTTCGGCTTTTTTCGCCGCTTCTTCTTGGCCCAAGCCGCGAACTAGGAAGGTAGCCAGTTGTTCTCTGGTCACTTCGCCGGCCGGGTCGTATTTGTCCGCTGCCACGCCGTCCGTCAGGCCTGCTTTGACGATCGCTTCGATGTAAGGCAATGCGTAGCCGTTAGCCGGGTCGGTTGCTTTCACGTCAGCGAAGCTGGATGTTTTTAATGTGTTGTCCACCGGCAGTTCGAACACCAGCGCGGCCACTTTCGCAAATTGCGCACGGTTCATTTTGTCGGTGAGGCCAAACGTGCCTTCTTTCACACCGTCAAAAATGCCGGCGGAAATCATCGTATCGAATTTTGCCTTCGTTGCTGTGTCCAGGTCTTTCAAGTCCGTGAAATCGCCGGTCGATTTCGGTGCCGCTGCAAGGGCCATCGAAGAAAA
>NZ_SIRE01000062.1 GCF_004307995.1 Paenibacillus thalictri
CTTTTTTCGACGTTACATCCAGCGAGCTGCTGATCATGTTTTGTTTGCCGTCCATGAACACTGTTGTAATTTTCGATGTGCCGTCTTTGACGCCAACTACCCAGTTGCCCGCTACGTCAGCCGCTTGGGTATCGCTCGAAGAAACGGACACGATGTTTGACGGTACCGCTACTTCTTCGCCGCTGCTGTTTTTCGCTTTAACTTTTACTTCTTTAGCGAATCCTTTGTAGTTGTCGTACACGTTCTTCGCTGCTCCGCCCGCTGCGTCCCCGGCTTTGAAGTAATCGTCGGTGGCCAGCAAGGTGTTGTTGGATTTATCCAAGTAGGCTTCGTAGGAAATTTTGTTGTTTACGTTGTTTGGATCCAAAACTTCCATCGTTGTCGACAGGTTGTTCACTTCGACGTATTTCTTATCGGCGATTGTAGCTGTTCCAGCCGCATCTTGTTTGTACAAGGTTGCTTTGAACGTGTAGGATGCCGATTTTGCCAAATCCGTCGTGTAGAATTTGAACGATTTGTCGAAGATGCTGTCTACGCTATCCGACGAGTTTTTCGCCAGTGTAAAGTCTTTCGTGAGTGCTGTGCCGATCGTGCTTGGCTGCATCACGTATTTACGGGCCGATGTGGCATCGTTTTGGTCCACTCTTTGCTTGCTTGCCAGGCTCGTTGCTCCCAAGCTTGCTGCGTCGCCGCTGTTCGCTGTGAGCGAATATCTGACGAGGAATTGGCCGTTGGTGTCGTATTTCATTTCGCTGCCGAATTGGTCGTACACCTTCAGCTTCATTTCATTGTCAGTGCCGGCGATCATATATTTTTTCGGTGTTGTGGAGAACTTAATACCGTCGGCTTTGCGTTCGTCATATACGTTCATGTCCAGCTTCGTGCTTGCCGATGGGTTGTCCTTCAGTTGCACGGTGATCGATGCGGCGCCTTTGTTATCTGCGCTTTGGATCGCGATCATCCCTTTGTGCACGCCGGAGTTCGAGATCGGCTGGTCAGCGAGCTTGATGCCGCCGCTCGCGAAGATCGTAAATTTGTCTTTGTTGTCATAGATATCTTGACCGGTCAGCACGTTGCCCGCTTGGTCTTTCACGACCATTGGCACGTACATTTTGCCGTCGACTTCATCGTCGCCTGTCGGTACGTCGCCTTTAGCCAAGTTGTAGTTGTAGGCGCCGAATTCAAGTGTGTTAGGCACACGAGTTGCACCGATGGCGATTTTCTTCGTTACGGATTCGCCGGTGCCGTTAGCGTAAACGCTGATCGTAATTTCTTTGGCTTTATCCGATACGGAGCGCAGTTTCAAGTCCGCTGCGTCGTCGCCGATCGCGTTGTCCACGTAAGCGCCGGTGTCGCCTTCGTTGCCTTTGGCCAAGTCACCGTCAGGAATGGTTACAGTGACACCTTGGTTCAACTCGTCTTTGTTTTCGATACGCAGGCCGTATTGGTCATATACTTTGGTATCCAAGTACGCATAACCGTTCGCGTCGATCGACTCCACTTTGTTGCCGGAGCTGTTCAAGAGGTCGCCAACTTCCACTTTGGATACGATGCTCTTGTCACCCAACGTAAACGATTTGTTCACTTGTTTGTTGCTGTCTTGATGGATGATCGTCAAGGCGATTACGCTGTTGCGGTCCAAACCTTCTGGAAGCGTCAGGTAAAAAGCTTGTTCGCCGCCGATTGGCGTGATCGTGCCGTTGCTTGTAAACACGTCGAATTCGCTGGCCGGCATTTGTGTTTTTACGCCGTATTGGTTGGTAGCTTTGAAGTCAACGCGCAATTTTTTGCCAGGGTTGTTTGGCAGTGTGTCGCTGGAAGTCAGGAACTCGATTTTTTCGATTTTTTCTTTGTTTGTTGCTACTTTGGCTGTTTTGTTCGCTTCGTCGATGTTTTTCAGGCCGCTTAATGTAACGGTCCAGTTCGAGTCGTCAAACTTGCTGTCGAACACCAAGGTAGCTGTCATTTTTTTGTCGTCCCATTTCACTTCGTAACCGCCGTTTACTGCCGCGCCGTTCTTTTGAACGTCGAAGTGTACAAGGGAAGTATCTTCTACTGCGCCGTTTAATTTCACGGTCATTTGGTTCGCGTCGGTTGCTTTTAAGGATGCAATCGCGTATTGGCCGTTAAAATGCGGAACATATTGCTGTTTGGCTTCGTATGAAGAAAGCACCAGCAGATCGCGTGTTGCCGCGGTGGTGCCGCCGAATTTGCCGTCTTTGCCGTTTTCCAGCAGTTTATCTTGAAGCGCTACAGTTACGTAACCTTTCGCCCAATCGGACACGGTGTCGTCTTTGACGCCTTCGGCTTTTTTCGCCGCTTCTTCTTGGCCTAAGCCGCGAACCAGGAAGGTAGCCAGTTGTTCTCTGGTCACTTCGCCGGCCGGATCGTATTTGTCCGCTGCCACACCGTCCGTCAAGCCTGCTTTGACGATCGCTTCGATATAAGGAAGCGCGTAGCCGTTAGCCGGGTCGGTTGCTTTCACGTCAGCGAAGCTGGATGTTTTTAACGTGTTGTCTACTGGCAGTTCGAACACCAACGCGGCCACTTTTGCAAACTGCGCACGGTTCATTTTGTCGGTCAGACCAAACGTGCCTTCTTTCACACCATCAAAAATGCCGGCGGAAATCATCGTATCGAATTTTGCCTTCGTTGCTGTGTCCAGGTCTTTCAAGTCCGTGAAATCGCCGGTCGATTTCGGTGCCGCTGCAAGGGCCATCGAAGAAAACATCGAAAAGGCAACAGCCAAGGACAAAATCGTGGATAGGCTCTTTTTCATATGTGAAGTACCTCCATGTAGTGGGATTTTTTTGATTTGGGCAAAACAAAAAGCAAGCACGAATTGTACGAGTGATGCAACCTGTCAACCTGTCGGTGGGGCATCGGATCTATCAGCTCGTCTATCACTATCGCGTCTCGCTTGCTACATGAATGAGTATACTATGATTTCATCCGCCGAGTCATCGCAAAGAATCTCCCATGGAAGGAATGTCATTGGCAAGATACTTCAGGCGCGTTGGGTGGGAACGATAGGACTCGGCGCTTAAAGATACTTCAGGCGCGTTGGGTGGGAATGAGCCTGGGGTTCCAACCGCCAATTAAAATCATGGCCCTTGAATTGAAATTGGAAGAGGGTCGGGCCAAGATTTTAAACGCGGCCGCTTCGCTTTTCCACCCCAGGCTCATTCCTTGGCTCTACTATCGAGTTGGCCCCCAGCTTAAAAAATGAACCCAACTGGCGCTGCGCGCGGCTGGGTTGGCCGAACTTAGCGTCTCAATTGCTGACGTAGTCCGGCAACCTCGCGTGGCAGACGTACCCCGGTAGCAAAACCTATAGCAAAACATCGCCATAAAATGCACCGCTTTGACATCCAGCAGTTGTGTTTGTAGGAAGGCCCCGGCATAGCACGTGCCGTTGAATTGGCCGAATCCACGTCTACTCAGTTCGGCTCTCATCGTATCAAGTGCTTTAGTTAGGTTAATGAATACTGCGTGTAACCTTGGCTACTTAGCCGATCCTTTTTATTGACGTTTGTTTCTCGCAAGGGAACCTTTGTTATTGGCTAGTCCTATTCTCAGCGATTATCCCGCAGGGCATAAAAAAACAGCCCCGGTCGAATTGACCGGGGCCGCGCAGTGCTGCGGGTTCAAGCTGCTGCTTACCCCGCATCATGCCTCATTATTTTACGTTGACGTCAAATGTGGAGATGACTCCGCTTGGTGCGACGACGTTCACTTTGAAGCTTGTTACATCGCCTTGTGCGCCAGTGTATTGGATTTTGCCTGTGTCGGCGTTGATCGTTACGGCTTTCGGGTTGGTTCCTTCAATATCCGAGATGTAGAAGCTCAGTTTCAAGATATTGTTGTCGTTGTAGCCCGCGCCGTTGTCTCTTACCAGCATGTTGTCGGTCAATT
>NZ_SIRE01000063.1 GCF_004307995.1 Paenibacillus thalictri
CCATGGCCAGATAAATGACTTCGCTATCTACTGTGTTGCGGCGGAGTTTGATGTAAAGTCCGTCCAGGTAGAGAACGGAGTAGCGTTTCTCCAGTGGACGCGACTGCCACTGCTGGATATCTTCGAGAACGGTGTTCGTAATGTTACTCACCGTCGTTGGAGAGTAATGTGTTCCAAACATGGATTCAATGAACTTCGCAATGTCTCGAGTGCTCATACCGCCCTTGTACATGTGAATAACCGTTTCTTCCAGCCATCCTTCTCGACGCTGATACGGCTCGAATAGCTGCGTTTGAAAGTGACCTTGGCGATCCCGAGGGACTTGCAGATCATCGATTTTACCGTGGCGTGTCTCCCAACTACGTTCATAGTAACCATTGCGACTGTTATGGCGTTCACCTGGCTGTTCGACCTGCAAGAAGTTTTTGATCTCTTCACGCATGAGCATTTCCAGTTTTTCTTTCAGCAGCTGGGTAACAGAATCTTCTAGTAGATTGCGAAATTCATTTTGATGTATAGTTGCCATGAGTAGGGTTCCTTTCTTGGTGACTTCAGCAATCCCGAGAATACCCTACTTTTTTGTTGGCTGACTAGAGTCCAATTCTTGGTACACAAACTATTTTACATCACCGAAAATATACTACAAGTGCTTAAAGAACATAAAGTTATAATCATATTTAAAAATTAGAATGACTATTTGAATGATGCTCCAAGAAGACGCCGACATCTTATAACATCGTATTCACGCTGCGGGCCTATCGGCCCTTGGTACGCCAGGAGATAATTCGGGGAAGTAGAATCAGGCGGACACTCCTGCGAACCTAACCGCGCCGCGGCCGGCAGTAAGGTTCTCGGATTCGTGAATACAGAGAACGTTATATGACATGTGACAATTAATATTCAATTATGTAAATTAAAAGAGGTCTTATGAAAACAAAACATGTGAAATTTAGTTATAGTCAAGCTATCCAACTTGCAAATTGGGCTATAGAAATTTTCTATCATGAAGAAGAAGTTTATGGATTTGCATTTGAGGATTTTTGGAAAGAACTTAAAGAAGAAATAATTGTTAGATTATCGAAACCTCATAAGAAAACTATTTTACATTACTACTTAGAATACGTTGATGGTTTTGTGGAACATGATATTAGTACTAGTTTGAGGAATCATGGCAGCAGTGATTATGAAACATTTATCAATTATGTTATCAAACTCATTGAAGAAGTAGGTAATAAAGTTGAGTATAATGACTTAGATTTTAATTTAATTAATGAATGCGGTCATTGTGAAGAATGTGAAGAATGCACTCGTTTTAAAGTATTAGTGGATTATTTGATATTGAAGCAAGATGAAATAAATCCAATTGTGATTAACTCAACTTTTCATTTGTTAATGCTGAATAAATCATTTTTAAGGGATTTTCATGAAAGACTAGCCAAACAATTAATACATGAGGGAAACGACCTGATTCATGATTACCCAGAAATGTTTAACGAAGGAAGCAAAGTCAAACGAGTTAAGTGGCCCATTTGGTTAAAGAAGGGACTATTTTATAGAGACAATGGTGTTTGCGTTATTTGCAGAACAGATTTAACGGGGGTAATAAATCTTGGAGGCGATTATGAGATTGATCACATAGTTCCTATATCTAAATACGGAAGTAATGATCCATCAAATTTACAGATATTATGTAAGAATTGTAATCTTAGAAAGCTAAATAATAGCAGTCTAATATCAGTTTACGCAGTACCACTATGGGATACTTAAATAACTTGCTAGTTATTCGAAGAAGTGTCACACGTCATATAACACCGTATTCACGCGGCGGGCCTTACGGCCCTGGGTCTGCCAGAAGTTAACTCGAAGAAGTGGATCAAGCAGACAACCACTGCGAGGCTAAGTCTTCGACCCGGCGCTGCGCGCCTTAAGCCTCTCGGGTTCGTGAATACAAGAGACGTTAGCTGAAAGGGCGAAGTGATTATTATTAAACCCATATTTATGTAGGCATACTTGTAGCTGATGAATTGAAAAATATGTTATAATTACCTTTGAGGTGATATTCATGCTTAAAGACGAAGTGAAACAGATAATTGACAATTTACCTGATGATTGTTCGCTTGAGGATATTCAGTATACATTATATGTTCGAAAGAAGATTCAACAAGGGCTTGAAGATTTAGACAAGGGCAACGTACTATCTCATGAGGAAATGGAGAAACGGATGTCTAAATGGCTAAATCAGTAGTATGGACTGAAACAGCAAGTAATGATTTAGAAAGAGCAGTAGAATATATAAGTCAAGATTCTCCAGGATACGCTCTTTCATTTTTATATGATGCAATGGAAAGAGCTAAAACGTTGAACCTTTTTCCGAATAGAGGGAGAATCGTGCCTGAGATTAATGACCCAGATGTAAGAGAAATATTTTTACACCGATATAGAATGATTTATAAAATTGAAGAAGAACAAGTAGTTATTTTAAGTTTTATACACGGTGCAATGAACTGGAATGGTCAATAATTTACCCACATTTGATGTGGGTATTATTTTTATATAATTAACCAGAATATTGAAATAATAGAATTAAATACATTGTGCAAGTGACTCAAGGCCCCATCAGCTAACACCATGTTCCCGCGGCGGATCGCAAGCGATCCTTGGTCTGCAGATGGGTTTCGAAGAAGTATATCCTGCAGACACACCTGCACCGACTAACCGCGTCGCGGCCGCCCTTCGGGCTTAAGTCGGTGAGGCGTCGGGAACACAAGAACGTTAGGCGAAATTCTACAAAGACAATAATAAAATAAACAAGGTTGTGAAGACGGTGAAGCTTCTTAAGGAGGATTATGATATACCTTGAGAAGAATGATGTTGAAAGGCTAAATCAACTCGGCTTTAAACCACCATATGAATCTGGAGAGGTTTATGCATATCAATTCTATAATTTTAAGAACGAAGAATGATCAATCGGTGGTCAAATTATGTGTAATGAGTTTTTACTTGCCCCTCAAGAAGTGTATAAAGAAGGAATACGTTTATTTACAATTAATGAAATTTTTGATTGGATCCATATTGAAGGTTTTAGTATGAGATTGATAAAGAATATAGGTTCAGGATATAAATTTATTATTTTCGATAAGGAAGCCAATGAGTATAAGGGGAGCGGTGGTACTTTATCGAAGGCAATTTTAATTCAATAGAAAAGCTATTATTGGCTAGAAACGAGAATGAAATATAAATAATTATAAGGCTATTTTGAATGCAATTCAGTGAAGGCGGGGACATCTTATAACATTCAATTCCCGCTGCGGCTCCTGATGGAGCCTTGGTCCGCCAGGTGATAATTCGGGGAAGGGTTGTATATTGCATACTAAAAGTGCCGAACATTGCAGCATAAAAATGCTTAACTAATTGCAAAGAAAAGAGACACTTGCCAGCATCCCATTATCCTCCTATCGTTAAGTTTGCGACAACTGACGAAGG
>NZ_SIRE01000064.1 GCF_004307995.1 Paenibacillus thalictri
ATCCATGGAAAGTGGATGGGTATCGCTATAAAGAACGGCACTTGGTGGAGTGCTTCTTCAATAAAATCAAGCACTTTCGCCGTGTGGCTACTCGTTACGACAAGTTAGCCAAGTCATTCATAGCGTTTGTATACGTATCTGCCATTTTCAAATTGACTCAATGACAAGTTTTCAGACACGTCCTAGATTTGGTTTAAAATTTTCTTGACAGACTCTTCGGCTTCGGATAGATCGTCTCCAGAACCTTGAGTTGCATGAGACTGCGTACGCTCTTACATTTCATTTCGAAGCTCTGGTTCCGAAGAAAATGGGCAACTCGCCGATAATCGATGTGAGGGTACTTCATATAATTTTCATCGATTCGGTGCATGAACTGCACATTTTCTTCGCTTTCCTGCTGCTCCTTGCTCCGACGGTATACGTTCGGTCAGCTCACACTCAGCAGATCCCCCTGACGCTTTAACGATGGTTTCGGTATAACCACGCTCTATCATCGCTTCCCGTACTTCCAGCGGTTCATATGAAGCCAGATTTTTTTGAGCCAGTCCACCTCTACAGCAAGTTGACCAACCAGCTTCTCTAAATGTTCTTGTTTGCTGCGTACTCCTATTTCAGTTTGTCGGCTTCGAAGACCGTAGAGACACGTTCAAGGCCCCCCCCTGAGCATTTCAGAACTCAGCTCTCTCATTAATGTAACGTTCTGCTCCTCACAGAGGACCTCCAGGACGACCCTCGTTTTAAACTCTGAGGTATATCGATTCCGTTTTTTCATAGTTCCATAACTTTTTTTACTCCCCCATGTCTCACCTAATATAGCGTCCATATTCGCTTAGTCTATAGGAACGTTAAACCAGATTAATTCGATAGCAACTCGCTGCCCCTGAGCCCCCTTTCATAAAATAATAACCATCTCCTTTCCAAACGCTTTATATTTCCATTTACCGGTTGTAGAGTATAGAATTGAATTTTCGTTGGAGGGCGCAAGCCCTCTTTTTTACTTTTCAGCTCCCCCTGCATCAAACCGGACTTGAGGTTTTCCCTCATCCGGCTTTCCGATGTTCTTCATCCTTCAGCGTTGCGGTACTTTCTTTAGCTGGCGAGCGGGCTTCCTATGTCGGTTTCGTGAAACTGATCATCTTTCACGAATCCCGCCTTCAGCCATTGCCGGATCAGCTTCAGTATCCGTCGGTCGCTGATCCGCTATTCCACCAGTTGCATCTGCTTGTCATGGGCGATGTTGTCAAAATAGCCGCGAATGTCGATGTCGATCACCCAATTAACGCCCTTCTTCATTGCTCGCCGGATATGCCGGATCGCCCCATGTTGGCTTCGCTTCGGCCTGAATCCATAGGAACAGTCTCTGAAGTCGGCTTCGAAGATCGTTCCAACACCATTTTCATCGCTATCTGTACGACTCTGTCCCGAATCGTCGGGATTCCCAGCGGTCGCATCTTGCCGTCCGCTTTCGGAATCTCCTTGCGTCTCGCGGGTAGTGAGCGGTATTCTCCGTTCTTCAGCGTCTTCTGGATTTCGTCAGCAAATCGCTCTTCACCTATGACTTTCACGATGTGGTCAAGGGTCATCCCATCCACGCCACCTCTTCCGCCGTTTCCTTTGACCCTCTTCTATGCTTCCCATAGGATGTCGCTGCGGTACACCTTGTCGTATAACGCATGAAATCACCGCCGCGGATTTTCCTTGGCTGCAAGGCTTAGTACTTGTTGGAGTCGTTGAGCTTTTTCTTTGGCGTCGTTAGTAGGTTTAGCTGCATTCACTGACTCTTACCTCCTCCAAGTACATGAACAAAGCTGGAGCCCTTCCCTCCATGAGGTTTTGTTGTCCTCACTTCATCGGTATTATTGCCCCCTCCGGCTCCCTTCCCGCTGCTCGCCACTTCGCCTTTCGGGCTTATAAGTTTGCTCCTTACGAAAAAAACATCGTGCGGGGGAGGGTCTCCCTAGTTCCAAACACAACTTTCTCGGCATGCCGTTCCTCATACACCGGAGAGCTCTTCCGCGCTGCGCTTCCAAGGCCTTCACGCGTTCCAAGACCTTCGCCCATTACTCCGAGGCTCGGCGCTCTCTTGTCCTTTTCAGGTATCTTTTGACGATGCGGCAGGATTCACTTCATGTTACGGCCTGTCGATTTGCTCGCACTCCAAAGAGTTACTTTGTCACGGGACTTCAACCTTAGGATTTCTCTACCAGTTGCCCGTCAGCTACGAGGCGACTTGGCTCTTACCTCGATCGGACCTCCACCGGCTAGTTGTGCCTAGCTTCGCTAGGCGCGCGAGCAAATAAGAACCGTCCGCGAGATGCTTAATTAAGCATCTCGCGGACGGTTCTTCCGTAATGATTAGCCTCACACCAAATTCACCATAAATATACATAATTGTAAATAAAAATTGCAAAATAAAAAAATATCTCACTATACAGATTGGATTAATAATATTCCAGTATTAGGGAGGAATTCACTCCCTCTCCGTCGAATGTACGAGCGACTCCAGACGATTCGTTTACGATTGATGAACATGGCTATAAGTGAAATCGCTACAATCAGGTCTCGTTCTGAAAAAAACAATTCGCAGCTACATTCATGCCTACGAAAAGAAAGGAGTCTCCGGTCTCATCATGCGGTATAATGCTCCCGTAGGTTGAGACACGGGAGAGTGAAAAATAAGTTATTAAGTTATAATGAAGCTATGGAAAAACGGAACCGATATACCTCAAAGTTTAAAACGAAGGTCGTGCTGAAGACCCTCCGTGAGGAGCAGACCCTCAATGAGATTGCAGGTAAACATGAATTGAGTCCTGTTATGCTCAGCCGATGGAAGGCGGAGTTCCTTGAGCGCGCCTCTACCATCTTTGAGAAGAAGACTCATGAAGCCGACAAACTGAAAAAGGAGTATGAGAGCAAGCAAGAGCATCTAGAGAAGCTGGTCGGCCAACTCACAGTGGAGGTGGACTGGCTCAAAAAAAAATCTGGCCTCAAATGAACCCTTGGAAGTCCGGAAAGCGATGGTTGAGCGCGGCTATATCGAGATCACAGTGAAACGTCAGGCAGATCTGCTCAGTGTGAACA
>NZ_SIRE01000065.1 GCF_004307995.1 Paenibacillus thalictri
GGCAGCATGACAAAGGAGATTTTATGACATTTGAACAATTGAAATTGATTCCCCCCATTCTTAAAGCGCTGGCCAAGGAAAATTATAGACAGCCCACTCCTATACAGGAGCAGGCAATTCCGCCAGTGCTGGCGGGCCGAGATTTGTTCGGCTGCGCTCAGACGGGGACCGGCAAGACCGCGGCGTTCTTGCTACCCATTTCCAACTGCTGAGCGAGCAGCAGGCACGACCGAGCGGCAAACGTGTCATTCGTTCGCTGATCCTGACGCCTACGCGTGAGCTGGCGATTCAGATATCCGACAACTTTAAATCTTACGCACGTTTTTCGAATCTGCGAAGTGCCGTGATTGTAGGCGGCGTCTCGCAAAAAGCTCAGGAGCTGGAACTCGAGCAAGGCATGGACATTCTGATAGCGACGCCGGGCCGACTCATCGACCTGATGAACCAAGGATTCGCCGATCTGCGTCACGTGCAGATTCTCGTGCTGGACGAAGCAGACCGCATGTTGGATATGGGCTTCATTCACGACATGAGAAGGATTATCGCCAAGCTGCCTGCCAAACGACAGACGCTGTTTTTTTCGGCGACGATGCCGCCCGAGATCACATCTCTGGTAAACTCGCTGCTGAAGAATCCAATGAAAATCGAAATTACGCCCGTTTCCTCGACGGCGGAGCGGATACAGCAGGCACTCTACTTTGTGGACAAGCCGAACAAGCTGCCGCTGTTGATCGATCTGCTGCAAGACAAGTCGATCGAGAGCGCGCTTGTGTTCACCCGTACGAAACATGGCGCGGACCGGCTGGTGAGGGGCCTGACGAAGGCGGCGATTACGGCGCAGGCGATTCACGGGGACAAGTCACAGAACGCCCGCCAAGCTGCGCTGAATAACTTCAAGCAAGGTGTGACTCGCTTGCTGGTGGCGACAGACATTGCGGCCCGGGGCATCGACATCGAGGAGCTGTCGCACGTCATTAACTACAATTTGCCGAATATCCCGGAGACGTATGTGCATCGGATCGGCCGTACCGGACGAGCGGGATTAAGCGGAATAGCGATTTCGTTTTGCGAGCACGAGGAGATTCCTTATCTGAAAGATATCGAGAAGCTGATCAAGCAGAAGATTCCGGTGATCGAGGATCATCCGTATCCGATGACGTTGCCAGAGGACAGGAAAACGATTAAATGACAACTCATAATAAACAACGTTACCGCTTCAGTGAAGCACCGATATGGAATATTCAGAGGGAATATTATGAGCAAGAAGGTTTGAAGGCTTGGAAAAACGACCAAGTTCCTCAATACATCACGAGCAATCCAATGATCGCTGCAGCCTACGCAGAAATGATATTCGGCTTTCTTCAAGACCGGGCCGATAAGGAAGATAACTCAGAGCCTGTTCTTATTGTGGAGCTTGGAGCAGGAGCGGGGCGTTTTGCTTTCCATGTGTTACACGAGTTATGCCAGTTGATTGACTATGCAGGGATAACGTTACCTTCGTTCCGATATATCATGACGGATTTGGCGATGAACAATGTGGTGGCATGGAAGGCTCATCCAGCTCTACAAGCTTTTATTGCCAAAGGAATACTTGATTTTGCACGATTTGATGCTGTTCATGACACAGCTCTGAATTTGATTGTATCAGAGGCAACCATTAGTACGGGAGATTTAAAACAACCTGTTGTCATTGTGGCTAACTACTTTTTTGATGGTATTCCGCAAGAGCTGCTTTACGTGGCTGAAGGTAACATTTACGAAACCGATGTTTTCATCGAATATCCTGAACGTAAGGATTCACTTAAACCATCAGAATTACTTGGTCAAATATCTTTGCAGTATAAGCATCGGCGGGCGCCGGAGTATGAGCAAGAAACTTTTCCTTATCGTGATGTCATCGCCGTTTATCAGGAACAATTGGAAGATTCGCATATTTTGTATCCCGTCGCGGGATTAGCCTGTTTAGAACGTTTGAACCAGTTGTCGCAAGAAGGATTTCTATTAATAACCGCAGACAAAGGGGATCATTTACTTGATAACTGGAAATTCGCGGAACCGCCGGAGTTAATCCTGCACGGAAGTTTTTCTTTAACGGCAAACTACCATGCGATTCAGTATGTTTTTGAACGAAGAGGAGCCATGGCGTTATTTCCGCCGCATCATTATAAAAATATAAACGTGGGCTGTATTCTCCATATGGATAAGCCGATGAACTATGTCAATACAAGATTAGCTTATCGTCGAAATATTCAACGTTTTGGTCCGGATGAGTTTTTCAGTTTGAAGCTATGGGCAGATCGCGATATAGAGAACATGGGACTACAACAAATGTTGAGTTTTTGGCGTTTGGGTGGATATGATGCGGAATTTTTCATTCAAAGTGCGAAGCGGATCTCTAGTCTGCTGCCGGATGCAAACGATGAAGAAATACAGGATATTTGGAGAGGCATACAGCTCATGTGGTCATCGTATTACGTCATGGAGCAGCGCTATGACTTGGCGCTTGATGCTGGATTGCTACTGTTTGAGATGGAAATGTACGAGGAATCCAAGCATTTTTTAGAAATTTCAATACATCAAGAACAAGATGAAATCGTATCGACCGTAATTTATTGTCTGGCAATTTGTTGTTTCGAGTTAGAGTTAGACGAAGACGCTCTGAGATACGTGCGAAAGTTATTAGAACTCGAGCCGGATCATGAAGAGGCATTGGCATTGTTAAGCCATTTTGAGTAAGATTAGTCATGTTTAATATGTGGCGGCAGTCTATGACGTTAATTCTCGTCAAAGGTTGCCGCTTTTTTGGTACAGGTAATTGCAACCGCATGGGAGTGAAGATGACTTTCTGCTAGT
>NZ_SIRE01000066.1 GCF_004307995.1 Paenibacillus thalictri
GCTTCAAGCAGAGCATGCAAGCCTTGCGCTCATGAAAAAATTAACCACATAGCTGTGGTTTTCATTTTGCCCGGGTGGTCAACTTTTTGATTAGCGCAGTGGTCAACTTTTTCATTGACATTCACACATTAGGTCAGTTAATTCAATGGCTAGTAACAGATTCCCCCGTAAGAGGGCTTGGGAGGACTCAACTGGCCAGTATAGAGGAATCCTTTGCTCCACTAGATTCTGTAGTAGATCTATTGTTGCAACAAGATCCCTCAAAAAGACCTCAAGATACTACTGAACTATCGAAATTAATAAAGAGTGCGCTAAAGCCTCAAGTTAACCGTGAAACAGAGGAGGATAGGGTACTTAGAGTATTAAGGGAATTTGATAAGATAATTAGACTTGCTTGTCCAGGAAAGAGGGGAGTAATACGTATCGTAGATAAAGAAAAGATTAACTACATAATGGAGCTGGTAGCGGCAAAGTGTGAGGAACTGTTGCTTTGGTGGACTCAGGGATCTGCTGACTGCCCTATAAATCAGCCAATAAGACATCTTCATGATAATACCTGGCTTATCGATTATGGTGAACATAGCATAGAAGAGATCTGGATCAAGAAGGACGATTCATACGATCATCAATACATACTCTTGCAATGTAGCCCTATGCCTAGATTTGGGATATACGAAGGCGAAGGATATAGATATGAAGAGGCGGCGTGGTTTATAGATAGATACATCACTAGGCAGGAGTATGACGACGGTGTGGCTGATATTAATGGTAAGAGTGTTGAGTTAGAACAGAGAGCTGAGCTTAGGACTAGGGAGTTAGAACAAGATTTCATATTCATTGCTACTTTTGCTAACTCGATCAACGTGGATAGAAATAGATCAGTAGTTGATCAGGTATATCGCTTTATTAAAAATGTGGGCCTTAGTGATACAACACTGCAGAGATTGGATAAGCTAAAACGACACCCTGTATCCCAGATGATGCAATAAAATTATTTTCGTGACATCAAAACTGTGACTCACTCCGCGTGTGGCGTTCGGACACGGCGTTAGCCGCGGGAGTGAGCATAGCGAACGACCTCGGGGTTCGACTCCCCTCGTCTCCATCAGTAGTACCAGTGAGAGCACCGGAAACGGTGCTCTTTCTTTATGGGAAGGAGAACACAAGGCGGTGGCTTCGTTTCCATACTCAATATTGAGTGAATATTAATTTATGGCAGTGATTTATCAACGCAACTTGTCAAGGAGATTGTAATAATAATAGGTTTTTGACCGCTGTTTTCCGTCGGAAAATATGACCCTTTGCAACTCCAAAATAGATAGATATCTTCTGCAGGTGGCTTCTGAGATATCTGCGGCAGAGGAAATTGTATGGACTGTGAAAATAGGCTTTTGGTATATAGCATCGATTAATTTTTTTACACCACTACTGTTAATTAAAGATTGAGCTAAGTTTAAATCATGCTCATACAATTGGTTAACATCATTGATTAATTGAATATTTTTGTTTGCTTGGAGTGTTATAGCTTCTAAGAAAAAGTGGATCCATTGATTCCAGTCGCCTTTATATCTTGTGTCATTAAGAAATCGATAATATTTATGCTTATCCCTTTCCAAAGCTTCACTTAAAAAGAAATTTGGATAATCAATGACTTTCTTATTAAATAAGTACAATGGGATCAAAATGCGACCAATTCGCCCATTTCCATCGAGAAATGGATGGATAGTCTCAAATTGTGCGTGTATAATAGCAGCTCGAATGAGTTCATCAAGTTGATCTTGAGGATTATTAATATATACCTCTAGATTATTCATATAAGTATCGACTAGCTGGGGTTGAGGAGGGACGTATGTTGCTGTTTCCAACGTGCAACCTTCTGGACCGATAAAATTTTGGATTTTCCTATACTCACCAGGGGAACGATTGCTCCCGCGAACACCATTTGACATTAGTGTGACGTGCATTGCTTTAAAAAGTCGTGTGGAGATCGGCAGAACAGCCAATTTATCCATTCCATCTCGTAGTGCATGATAGTAGTTAAGTACCTCTTGTATGTCCTTATTGTTTTTTCTGCTCTGTGCTTCAACTTCTAGAACCTCATCAAGAGTAACTTGGGTACCTTCAATTTTAGTTGACTGTACCGCTTCATTGAGCATTACAGGGTTCAGCAATAAATGGGAAGGTAACTTAGTGTTTTGAAGTAACACTTGATACTGGGCAACTTTTTTGTTAGCCTCAATTAATTCCCGAAGGAACGTTAACTGGTTAATTCGTTCACTGGTTAGAGGCAAATTCTCAGGAGTGAAGGGTGTTTTCGCCATCACTAAACCTCACTTTCAAAAGGATATGATATATTATTAACATTTTAACCGATTTGTGATTATAAATACAGAATAATTCATAAATAACAATCAAAAAATAAGAAATTTGACTTTAAAAGATCGATAAGTTACGGGGCGACGCTCGGGTGACATCAAAACTGTGACTACACCCGTAGAAGCCTATGTGGCTGTATATTGCATACTAAAAGTGCCGAACATTGCAGCATAAAAATGCTTAACTAATTGCAAAGAAAAGAGACACTTGCCAGCATCCCATTATCCTCCTATCGTTAAGTTTGCGACAACTGACGAAG
>NZ_SIRE01000067.1 GCF_004307995.1 Paenibacillus thalictri
TGTGAATGTCAATGAAAAAGTTGACCACTGCGCTAATCAAAAAGTTGACCACCCGGGCAAAATGAAAACCACAGCTATGTGGTTAATTTTTTCATGAGCGCAAGGCTTGCATGCTCTGCTTGAAGCGGTAGCTGTCTCCGTTCATGGCGAAAATATGAGACCGGTGGGTTAGACGGTCTACAAGAGCGGCGGTCATCTGTTCATCCTTAAACACCTGCGTCCAATCAGCAAACTCCAGGTTGCTGGTGACGATCGTACTGCCGCGTTCATGACGGGCCGCGAATTGCTGAAAGAACAGCTCTGCTCCTGTTTTGGTTAGGGGGACATAGCCCACTTCATCCACAATGACGAGGTCCGCTTTGAGCCATTGTTTTTCGAGAGCAAGCAGCCGTTTTTCGCTTTGGGCTTCTAACAATTCATTGCACAGCCGGGCTGCGGTCCAGAACTGTACCGAGTACCCCTGCCTGCAGGCCTCCATCCCGAGTGCAATGGCCAGATGCGTTTTTCCCGTTCCGGAATTGCCCAGGAAGATCACGTTCTCTGCTTTCTCCAAGTACTCACAGCGAGCCAATTGCAAGACCTTAGGCTTGTTTACCGTTGGAATCGCTTGGAACTCAAATTGGTCCAGCGTTTTGGCTTGGGGGAAACGCGCCGCTTTGATGCGGGAAGCGACGAAGTTGGCATCCCGTTGAAGGACTTCTTGTTCCAGCAGGGCAGCGAGGAAATCCTCATAGGGAATCTGTCGTTCCGCGGCATCTTTAGCCAACTCCCGGAATTGGCGTTTAATTGTTGGCAGCCGGAGGCGTTTCGCGTAGGCTTCAACAAGCAGGTGGGTCACCATTAATGAACCATGCTCCTTTTCGTCAACTCGTTATACTGTCTTAAATTCGGTTGGGTTACCGTGACGCGGGGAATAGAACTGTCCGGTGGGAGCTGAAGCGGAGGGATGCGGTGCTGAGGAAGGGTGCGCTGGTGCAGCAACTGGACGATCGCGTCGACCTGAAGCATGTTTCGTCGCCTGGCTTCAATTAGCGCCTCTTCGACGAGAGTCCGGTCATATTCCCGGTGCAGGAGCAGGACGCGCACAAAGTCCTTGAGTCCACCGGCCCTTCTCTGCCAAAGGAGCAGCAGGTCCTGGTAGATCGGCGGAAGCTCCTGCAAATGCAAGGTCCGGGCATACAATACGGCACCCGGCCTCTTCAAAAGCAGATCCAGGTAGTGGTCGTAGTCCAGAATTTCCTGGTCTTTGTCATAACAGCGGTCATGGGTGGCCAGCCGCTCCGTGCCTTCATAAATTTCAATGCGGTTGACGAAAGCCTTCAACCAGAGGCGGCTGTTCGCGGCGTGGGTAACCGGGACCGAGTAGGCGTTCCGGTCGAAATGCACCATGGAGAGGGAATTGCTTTTGACACTGACGGTCCGGCAACAGGGTAACGGTTGTGTCGGCAGCGGCAGCATAAACGGGCGTTCCTGGTCAAACCGTTCCCCTACCGTTTGACCGGTACGGGGGACCGGATGCTGCTCGAAGGCATCGCAAGCGGCCAGCAGGTGCACATTGAGCTCATCCAAAGAGCGTACCTCCGGCATGGGGACGAGGAAATTCTGCCGTGCATATCTCACCAGATGCTCAACTTGCCCCTTTTGGTTGCCTTTCGCCGGTTCACAAAAACGGCTGTCGAACAGGTAGTGCGCGCGCAACTGAATGAACAACTCTTGTTCTTCCCGGCTGCTCCCCTCAAGGATCCGCTTGACGACCGTCTTCAGATTGTCATAGGTAATGGTTTTCGGCACGGCCCCAAAGTAGGCGAAAGCATCGACATGTCCCTGGAGCAGAGCCTCCTGTTTTTGGTGAGGGAACGCTTTTACGAAGAATTTCCGGCTGTTCGCGAGCCGCATGCAGAACAACTGCACCTTCATCATCTTCCCGCCGCAGGAAATGTGGGCTTCTCCCCAGTCGAATTGGGCGAAAGCACCCGGAGGGAACTCCAGTGGCACGTAAGCCTCGGGCGGCTTCGCTTTCAAGGTCCGCACCAGATGTCGCACGGTGGATTCGCCGCCCTGAAACCCATACTCAGCGACGAGACGGTCAAAGATTCGCTTCGCCGTATGGCGCTGTTTCACAGGCATAAGCCCGTCATGTCGCAGCCACTGCTGTACCGTCTCCTTAACGGGATCACTCACCGGGCACGACTTTGGCTTCGTGAGTTGGTACTTCGGAATCTCCGTGAAAGTTAGTGCTTTGCGTATGACCTGACGAGAGTAGCCCGTTTCTCTCGAAATTTCCCTGATCGATTTTCCTAGCAAGTGATGCTGTTTCTTGATAAACTCATAATTAGCCATCTGCAGCATTCCCTTTCCTCCTGTATCCCTTGTTGTCTCAGCAACTCCAAGGTTACAGGAAAGTGATGCTCAGGTGGTCATTTTTTTGATGAGCGAACCCCTGCAGGGTGGTCACAATTTAGATTAGCATTCACA
>NZ_SIRE01000068.1 GCF_004307995.1 Paenibacillus thalictri
TGTTTTTTGCAAATGAAAAATGCTGAGTTTTGCTGCGAAAAATGCCGAGGTCACTTGCCAGTTAACATGAGTTATTGCGGAATTCGTTCCATCGCTTGTTTGAGTCGGAAGCTCTCGCCGGTGAAGGACAGAATGTGTGCATGGTGCACCAGACGATCAACCAAAGCTGACGTAAGCTTCGTGTCTCCAAAAATCGAGGTCCATTGACCGAACTCCAGATTGGAGGTCACGATCACGCTCTGCTGTTCATAGCAATCGGCAATTACGTTAAATAAGAGCTCTGAGCCGGTTTGGCTAAAAGGAACGTAGCCAACCTCATCCAATATAATCAATTCCATCTTTCTCATCCTTTCTCGAAAACGGCTGAGTGTGCCTGCAGCAAATTTCTCTTGCAATATAGCCACCAGGTCCGCGGCCCGGAAAAATTGAACCGCGTGTCCTCGCCTGCAAGCCTCCACCCCCAAAGCTGTAGCCATGTGGGTTTTGCCTGTCCCCACCGCACCCATCAGCAACAAGTTTTCTCGGCGTGCTAGCCATGTCATATCCAGCAGCACTTCAAGTGTGCAACCGGCAGGAAACGTAATATGCTCTTTCACATACCCCTCAAAGGTTTTCAGGTGGGGAAAACCTGCCTGCTGCACTAATTTCCCAAGTTTCGCCCGCCGTCGTCCTTCTCGTTCCGCGAGCAGCAGCTGTTCCACCAGTTCATTTGTGCGTTCATCTTGCTGCTGCGCGACATACTCCACCACATGAGCCAGGCGAAGTTGCCGGCATAATTCGATCAGATCATTCCGCACCTCAGCTCACCCCCATCAGGCGATCATAACGTTCAAGCGACTCGGCTTCTTGTGTGCCAGGCGGAGAAAGCGTCTCCGTCCATGCCACCGGAATGTCTCGCTTCAGTTGCTTTAATCCAAGTGCAGCCGTCACCTGGGCGACAGTCGCTTCGCTACGTGCCTCCTGCAGGATCTCTCCAATTTGTGCGATGGGGTAAACACCCGACCAGTGGGCTAACGCCTGTAATCGTTCCTTGCGCACGGCTAGATCCGTTATGTTCACATACTGCCGGACGGCTTCTGGCAGCATCCGGACGAATTGCGAATGGTTGACGCTGCGGGGCTTTCGCAGTAGGTTGGTGAACACTTGTACCCATGGAACATCCGCCGTTCTGCCGGTGTACGGACGCGGCACTTCGTGTACGATCTGCTGCTGCTGTGTCAGGATCACCAGCCGATCCCAAAAGGTTTGAATCAGCACCTCACTGCCGGGAGGAACCAATCCGGCCAGTGGGATGGTACTACTGTCCACCCGAATTTCTCCGTATTTGTTGACCACTGCTGCGCTCATTCGGAAAGGCTCAAAGGCGTTCTCAGGCAATGTCAGCAGGTGGCGGCGGTCGAATTCCCACAGATCCGCAATTTGTTCTCCTTTGGCATAATGCGGACGCTCCCGATCTTGCCGAGCTTGTTCAGCAAAGTAGTCGGCCAGTTGCTCGTGGCTTTCATAGATTGGAATCGGCACCGCCCAGTTTCGCTTGGCGTAGCCGCACTTGCTCTCGACATGCCCTTTTTCGTGACCGCTGTACGGATTGCAAAACACCGCCTCCATCCGGTAGTGGGCACAAAACCGCTGGAACCCTTCAGTTAGCTGCCGCTCGCCATGCTTCTCGATGTGAACGACAGCGGCAGACAGATTATCGAACCAGACCCGACGAGGAACTCCGCCCATCTGCGTAAAGCATTGCTTCATTCCTTCGAGAAAACATTCCTGGTTTTCCGCCGGTGTAGGGTAGATGAACGCCGCATTGCTGGAGGGGAAGGAAACCACTAACAGCTTGTAAGAGAGTAGTTGCTGATCACGACTGACCTGAATCGTCGTAAAGTCAACTTGCGCTTCTCCTGGGGGATGCTCCAATCTCTCGTATGATTTTGCACGCTCCAAAGCCATTTCGCTTTTGCGTTTCTTGACATAAGCGAGGACAGTGCGTTGTCCACCGGTAAAAGCATATTCAGCTTGCAATCGTTGAAATATCCTCACTCCTGTATGACGTTGCTTCCTCGGAAGCAGTTGATCTTCCTCTAGCCAAGCATCCACAACTTCCATAACCGGCCCCATGATCGGGCTGTTACTTTTTCGTTTCCCGAGGTCCTCATTCCAGTTTGCTTTGTCGGCGTATCGATTTGCCGTTCTCCAGTGAATGCCCACCTGTCTGGCAATCTCGCTTACCGAATGACCTTCTGATTCACGTAAAAATCTGATATACTCTTGTTGAGGCATTTTCAGCATTCCTTCCAGTCTCCTTCGTCAGTTGTCGCAAACTTAACGATAGGAGGATAATGGGATGCTGGCAAGTGTCTCTTTTCTTTGCAATTAGTTAAGCATTTTTATGCTGCAATGTTCGGCACTTTTAGTATGCAATATACA
>NZ_SIRE01000069.1 GCF_004307995.1 Paenibacillus thalictri
CCCCCTCTGTCAAAATAGTTGTCGTACCCACTGTATGAATGTATAGTGAGGAAAACGAGAACGAGGTGGACACCCATGAATCCTGTAAGCAGGGAATTAAAGGCGAGCATTGTACAGCGGATGATGCCCCCAAACAATGAATCGGTTAGTCGAATTTCTCGGGAGAGCGGTCTGTCCGAAACAACGCTCTACAAGTGGAAGAATGCTGCGAAAGCGAAGGGGCTCACGCCTACAAACGAAACGTTACCTGAACGTTGGAACACGCGTGAGAAGTTCGCGATCGTCATCGAAACGGCAAGTTTAACCGAGATCGAACTAGCCGAGTACTGCCGGACAAAAGGGTTGTTCGTGGAACAGGTGGAAGCTTGGCGCGATGCCTGCATGCAAGCCAACGGAGGTGTAGCGGGCCATGCGAACCAGTTACAGAAAGAACTCCGTGTGATGGAACAAGAGAATAAAACATTAAGTCGCGAGCTGAAGCGTAAGGAAGCGGCGCTGGCTGAGACAGCCGCCCTGTTGGTACTGCGAAAAAAGGCCCAAGCGATTTGGGGGGACCAAGGGGACGAATGATCCGTGCCTCAGATCGCAAGCAAGCCATACTACTCATTCAAGAAGCGGTTAACGCGGATGCAGGAGAAGCTGCCGCATGTAGCGAACTGGGCCTCACCCAGCGCACGTTACAACGTTGGCGTAAGCAGAAGGATATAAGAGACGGGAGGCCAATAGCTAAGCGGCCAGCACCGGTGAACAAGCTAACGGACAGTGAAGTGCAGCAAGTGCTAGAGACCCTACGACAACCGGCATACAGAAGCTTGCCGCCGAGCCAGATCGTGCCCGCGCTAGCCGACGAAGGCGTGTATATCGCCTCAGAATCAACGTTCTATCGCGTGATGCATACGTATGGTCAGCAACATCATCGCGGACGTAGCAAGGCACCAACGCCTAAGCCGCTCACAAGTCACGCGGCTAGCGGGCCAAACGAGGTATGGATGTGGGATATTACTTGGTTGCCAGGGCCAGCAAAAGGCGTGTTCTACTACCTCTATCTCATCTTAGATTTGTTCAGCCGTAAAATCGTAGGCTGGGAAATCTGGGAAGAGGAATCTGCCGAGCATGCGAGTCAGTTAGTTCGCCGTACGGTCCTTCGAGAACAGTGCGTAATCCGTCATCAGCCGCTCGTTTTGCACTCGGATAATGGCAGCCCGATGAAGGGAGCAACGCTGCTAGAAACCCTGTATGTGCTGGGAATAACGCCTTCTCGCAGTCGTCCGCGGGTAAGCAACGACAACCCGTATGCGGAGTCTGTTTTCCGTACGTGCAAGTACCGCCCTAACTATCCAGCTAAGGGCTTCTCAGACCTGGCTGAAGCGCGAGAATGGGTGCTGAATTTTGTTCGCTGGTACAACGACACGCATCGTCATAGCGGCTTAAACTTCATTACACCAAGCCAACGCCACCAGGGACTAGCCGATGAAGTGTTCAATAGACGGAAGGAAGTCTACGCGGCTGCAAAAGCCAAGCATCCGAATCGATGGTCGGGCGAAATTCGCGACTGGAACCTGGAAGAAAAAGTATGGCTCAACCCGGAAAAGGTTGCGCTTATTCAGGCTGGGGAAAAATCTTTGTCTTGACATTTCATAGTTTATAGAGTTAACGACAACTAGCTTGACAAACGCCG
>NZ_SIRE01000070.1 GCF_004307995.1 Paenibacillus thalictri
CTACGGCTGTCCAATCAACTAACAGGAAATTCCAATACCTCTGTCGAAATAGTTAGCAGCCATTTTGACGGAGGTTTTCTTATGCCCTTACCCAAAAATCGAATTGTTCCTGAGAAAAAAATCTACTATCGTGCGGAAATTGAAAATTGTCCGGATTGCGGACGAAAGCTGAAACGCCACCACACCGCATGGAAGAAAAATATTGCTACGCTTCAAGGTGTCATTCAGGTCTGGAACATGGCCTATCACTGTCCAGACGAGTCATGCGGAAATACGAAACGTTACTTCAACTCCGCTCAGGCCGGTGCTCTTTGCATGAAACATACTTCATACGGCTTCGATGTTTTGGCCTTGGTCGGAGAATTGCGTTTCAAGCATCATCTTACCATCGGTGAAATTACAAAAGAGCTGAACGAGCGTGGCGTGGCAACTTCTGAGCGCAATTCCATGCGACTGTATGAGCGTTACCTAACCTTGCTGCGAGCTTCCGTTACGGAACAGGTGCGATTGGAACTGGAGCGAGTTGTTCAGGTGAATAAAGGGATTATGCTGTCTATGGATGGCGTTCAGCCTGAAAAGGGAAATGAAACGCTTTATGTGGTTCGTGAGGTTTTTAGTGGGCTTATTCTATCCGCTAAAAATCTAAAAAGCGGATCGGCACCCGAACTTCAAACGCTTCTTCAACCGGTAAAAGAGCTTGGTTTTCCCGTAATTGGCTTGGTAAGCGACGGCCAGCATTCCATTCGTCTAGCTATGGAAGCCATGTGGCCGGAAGCTCCCTACCAATACTGTCAGTATCATTATCTGAAGGACATTGCAAAGCCTGTGGTGGATATAGACCGCAAGCTGAAAACCGGCATTAAGAAATCACTTCGCGGCATTCGAGAGATTGAGAAGCAAATCGAAAAAGAGACATCCGCAGAAGCAGAGATTGCGAAGGACTACTTAGCGGCGGTCCGCTCCATCTTGCTCGAAGACGGGAATCCGCCACTTGATCTGCCAGGCATCCGAATATTTGAAAACGCGCAGGCTGTGCAGCAATCACTCGAGAACAGCCTGGCTAAAAAAGGGGCTCATGCTCCTGAAAAAGGTAGTCAGAATCTTCAGTAAAATTAATGATTTCAAGCCAGCTTACGAGGCAGTATGCCGCTGGCAGGCTGTTATTACGAATATCACGAAGCTTCTCGAGCCCAGTCCTGATCAAACAAGCGAGTCCGTTCGCTTTCACATGGAGCACTTGCTCCGGTGGCTTGAAGTGAACTACAACCAAGCAGGCGACGAGGAACTTGTGAAAAACGTTCAGGCTTACACGCGAGGATTTTGGAAAGGGCTCTTTACCTGCTATGACGCGCCTCACGTCCCTCGAACAAACAATGATCACGAGCGCTTTTTTCGTCAAACTAAGACCAAACATCGCCGAATGACAGGCCGCCGCAGTTGGAACGATTACATTCTCCGCAGCGGTGAATTTGTTGTGCTGGTTGATGATGCGATAAAGCAAAGCAACATAGTTGAGCGTCTTCAAAAAGTAGACTATCTCACGTTCAATCAAGAAAGAAAGAGATGGACTGAACGTCTGCTGGAAGGAACAAAGCGGCGAAGATTTCGAAAGAACCCTCACGGTTACCTGAAAAACATCGAAAATAAAGTCAGTGAGTTAATTGGTCAGCCGTAGAA